>JAJTGR010000109.1 GCA_021299375.1 Gemmatimonadota bacterium | reverse complement strand
GTACGGCGACCGGCGGATGTATTCCTCGCGCTTCTCGAAGGGCAGCCCACCGATGCCGGCCTGGGTGGCGAACGAGCGCTGGTACGACGGTCCCTTGAACGAGAGGCGGAAGAGCAGGTTCGTGACCGGCACGATCGCGGCCCCGGCCTTGAAGGGCGAGCCCTGCGCCTCGCGCGTGAGGAGCAGCGAGGTGATATACCCGCCGTGGCTCCACCCCATCACGCCGATGCGCTCCGGGTTCACATACGGCAGCGCCTTCAGCACGCTCACGGCCGATGCGACGTCGTCGACTTCCATGCCGCCGTAGTCGATCGCGTTGTGGTGCGCCTTGCCGAAGCCGGTGCTGCCGCGGTAATCGGGGGTGATGATCGCGTAGCCGCGCTGGACCGCTTCCTTGATGAACGGCAGGTAATTCTGGTCCATGTTGCCGTGCACCCCTCCGTGCACCCACACCATGGCGGCGTGGGCGCGCGGACCCTTGGGGGTGAGCGGCTCGAACAGGTAGGCGGGAATGACCAGGCCGTCGGCGCTGCTCTTGTAGGTGACCTTCGAGAACTTCATGACCCCGGCGCTGCGGGCCGCGAAGATGCTGTCGGTGACGGCCTTGCCGCGGATGGCCCGCTCGTAGTCGGCGGCCGGATGGTCCTCGGGGCGGTTGCTCACATACAGACGGGCGGCGCGGGCGGTGTCCATGACCACGCGATGACGGTTCGGCGGTCCGTCCTCCTGTGCCTGGACGGCGCTGGCAAGCACGGGGAGCAGGAGGACGGCGGTCAGGAAGGAGGCAATTCGAATCATCGGGCGGGACGGAGGGCGGTGGGCGGGCGAGGCACCGCGGACCTGACAGGCTCGCGCGTGTACCATTGTACACAACGCATCATCGCCCGCTTTGCTGAAGTCCCCGTGTCCTGCGTGCTGGCCGTCGGCACGCTCACGCCTCGAGAGACCACCCATGATTCCGATCCGCTCCCTGGCGCTCACCATGGCGCTCGTCGTCCCCGTGGTGTCGCTCCAGGCTCAGGGCCACCAGCACACCCCGGGCATGACGCATCCCGGGGCCACCGCTCCCTCGAGCGCCCTCGCCACCGAAGGCGGGCAGGCCGCCTTTGCCGCCATCGGCGAGATCGTGAGGCTGCTGGAGGCTGACCCGCACACCGACTGGACGAAGGTGGACCTCGAACGACTGCGCCGGCACCTGGTGGATATGGACCTCGTGACGCTGCGCGCCCGGGTGACCGCCATGCCCGTCACCGGCGGCGCGCGGTTCGTCGTACGTGGCACGGGGGACGCCATCGGGGCCATCAAGCGCATGACCGCCGCGCATGCGGGCATGGTGGCCATGGACCCGGCCGGGCCGCGCCTCGTGCGGACCGAGCTGCCCGACGGCGTGTCGCTGGTGGTGACCGCGCGCGACAGCGCCGACACGGCGGCGGTCGCCAAGATCCGCGGCCTGAGCTTCATCGGCCTGATGGCCAGCGGCGATCACCACACCACCCACCACCTCATGCTGGCGCGCGGCGACGCCATGGCGAACCACGGTCACTGAGGCAGAGCCGCCGCCACGGGGCGCGCCGGCAACGCCGGTCGTGAACGGGACGTAGACTTGAGCTGGTTCGGGACCATGAGGGTCCCGGGCGTACCCCGTTCCGTCTGGTCATGTCTCGCTTCGCTTCTTGCGCTCGCCGCTGGCGCACCCTCACGGTGACCGGCTCGTCGGTCGTGCTGCTGTGTCCGGCCGCCGTCGTGGCCCAGTCCACGCTGGCCGACTCGGCGCTCGTGCAGCCGCTGGCCTTTCGCAACATCGGCCCTGCCTCGATGAGCGGGCGCATCGTCGACCTGGCGGTCGCCGAAGCGCCGCGTGTCGTGCGGGGCGGCCGACTCGGCACCACCATGTACGTGGCTGTCGCTACCGGTGGCATCTGGAAGACCACCAACGCCGGCCTCACCTGGGCCCCGGTTTCGGACGCCATCGGGGTGGGCTCCATCGGCGCCGTGGCCGTCGCGCCCTCCAATGGTGACGTCGTGTGGGTGGGCAGCGGCGAATCCAACAACATGCGCAGCTCCTCCTGGGGCATCGGCGTGTTCAAGTCCACCGACGGCGGCAAGACCTGGTCCAAGCCCATGCTGCCCGCGACCCAGCACATCGGGCGCATCGTGATCGACCCACGCGACCCGGATGTGGTGTATGTGGCGGCCAATGGGCCGTTGTGGGGGCCGGGCGGCGATCGTGGTCTCTACAAGACCACCGACGGCGGGGCGACCTGGACCAACACCAAGTCGCTGTCGGAGACGGCGGGCTTCACGGAGATCGTCATGGACCCCGCCAACCCCGACGTACTCTACGCGGCGTCGCAGCAGCGCGAGCGGCGCGCCTACGGCTTCCTGCCGGCGGGCCCGGAAGCGGCCGTCTGGAAGACCAGCGACGGTGCCAAATCCTGGACCAAGCTCGCCGGTGGCCTGCCCACGGGCGACCTGGGACGCATTGGCCTCGCCACGTGCCGCTCGCGCCCGAACACCGTGTACGCCCTCGTGCACGCCAAGGGTGCGGCCAATGGGCTCTATCGGTCGGATGATGCCGGCACCAGCTGGCGCCAGGTGAACAACCAGAACGGCACGGCGTGGTTCTACGGCCAGGTGCGCTGCGACCCCACCGACGCCGAGCACGTGATCAAGCTCAACGTCGGCTCGACGGAGTCGTATGACGGGGGCAAGACCTGGCGTCCCTTTGCCGCTGGCGGCGGCGTACACAGCGACCACCATGCGCTCTGGATCAATCCCGAGGATGCCGAACACCTCGTGCTTGGCAACGACGGCGGGTTGGACATCTCGCATGATCGCGGCCGCAGCTGGTACAACGTGGAGAACATCGTGGGGGCGCAGTTCTACGCCATCTCGCTGGACGACCGCTGGCCGTTCTACCACGTGTATGGTGGTCTGCAGGACAATCAGACCTGGGGCGGCCCCAACCGCACACGCAACACCTTCGGCCCCACCAATGCCGACTGGTACCGCATGGCTGGCGGCGACGGCTTCTTCAACATCGCCGACCGGTTCGACCCCGACGTGGTGTACGCCGAGTCGCAGAACGGCGGCATCGTACGCTACAACGCCCGCACCGGGCAGACCAAGGGCATCAAGCCACCACAGCGGGAGGGAGAGCGGCACCGCTACAACTGGAGCGCGCCCATCGTGCCGTCACGGCATGTCGCCGGCACCGTGTACTTCGCCGCCAACCATCTGTTCAAGAGCGCCGATCGCGGCGACTCGTGGAAGACCATCAGCCCCGACCTCACGCGTGACCTCAACCGCAACCAGCTCCCCATGCGCGG
>JAJTGR010000031.1 GCA_021299375.1 Gemmatimonadota bacterium | reverse complement strand
TCCTGCCGTTCTCCCGTTGTGGATCGCGACGCCTCACGCCGCCCGCCTCACGCCGCCCGCCTCACGGCGCCCGCCTCACGGCGCCCGCCTGGTCAGATATCCAGGGGACCGCGATGTGGCCAGACCCACCCACGCCGAACCCGGAAGAGCCCTCGTTTTCTCGGGTGCTGTTCCGTATCGGCTGCCTCCGCTCACCGCCGGCATCAATCCTTGTCGGTCTCCCCCCCGTTCCCTAGCTTCGCGTCATGACCCTGTCGAACTTCGTCTTCGCGGCGATCCTCGCCGTCGCGCTCGGGTTCTTTGCCCGCAGCGCCCAGCGGCTCGTCCGGTGGCTCAAGCTGGCGAAGCCGGAAGTGCGCACGGACCGTCCTGACGTCCGCACCCGCAACTTCCTGCTCATCGGCCTCGGGCAGTCCAAGATCCTCCGGGAACCGCTCGGCGGCATGATGCACGCCCTCGTATTCTGGGGCTTCTGCGTGCTCGGACTCGGCACCGTCGAGATCATGATCCAGGGGCTGTACACGCCCTTCACCTGGGATGTGCTCCTGCCGCGGTTCCTGTACGTGCCGTACGTGTTCTCGCAGGAAGTCTTTGCGGTGTTCGTGCTGATCCCGGTGGCGTACCTGCTGTATCGCCGCCTCGTCATCAAGCCGAAGCGGTTCGACGAAGTGAGCGGGGCCGACGCGGTGTTCATCCTGAGCATGATCGCCACGCTCATGGTTACGCTGCTGCTGCTGTTCGTGGGGGACGCCATGCAGCCGGGCGCCGATACCACCGGGCGGGTGATTACGGCTATGCTCCTCCCGCTCTTCAGCGGCCTGTCCGGTGAGGCCGCGCACACCATGGCCCGCGTGTCCTGGTGGATTCACGCCGTGCTCATCCTGTACTTCCTGAACCACCTGCCGGGCTCGAAGCACCTGCACGTGCTCACGTCGCTCATCAACGTGTGGTTCTCCAACACCAGCGGTCCGGGGCGCGTGGGGGCCATGCGCCCCATGGACCTTGAGGCGGAGGATGCCGAGCAGTTCGGCGCGTCCGACATCGAGCACCTGTCGTGGAAGAACCTGCTCGACGGCTACTCGTGCACCGAGTGCGGCCGCTGCACGGCCGTGTGCCCCGCCAACACCACCGGCAAGCTGCTCTCGCCGCGCATGATCGTGGTGAAGACGCGCGCCCGCCTCACCGAGAAGGCCACGACGCTCGACGCCATTGCCGCCGGTGGAGGTACGGCCACCGCGGAGCAGCAGGCCGTGCTCGACAAGAAGCTGCTCGACGATTGGATCACCGAGGAGGAGCTGTGGGCGTGCACGAGCTGCCGCGCCTGCGTGCAGGAGTGCCCGGTGAGCATCGACCAGCTGGACATCATCAACGAGCTGCGGCGCGATCTCGTGCTCATGGAGTCACGCTTCCCCGAGGAGCTGCAGCCGGCGCTCACGAGTCTCGAGCGGAACGGCAGCCCGTGGGCGTTCAGCGCGTCCGACCGTGAGCAGTGGGCCGAAGGCATGAACATCCCCACCATGGCCGAGATGGCCGCGGCGGGGGAGAAGCCCGACATCCTGTTCTGGGTGGGGTGCATGGGCTCGTTCGACGACCGCGCCAAGAAGATCACGGTGGCGTTCGCGCGCATTTTGCAGGCCGCCGACGTGAAGTTCGCGATCCTGGGGCAGGAAGAGACGTGCCACGGAGATCCGGCACGCCGCATGGGCAACGAATATCTGTACCAGATGCTCGCCAAGGGCGTGATCGAAACGCTCAACGGCTACGAGCTCAAGACCATCGTGACCTTCTGTCCGCACTGCTTCCACCAGATGGGCAAGGAGTTCCCCGATCTGGGCGGGCACTACGAGGTCATTCACCACACCGAGTACATCGAACGGCTGCTCGCGGCCGGGCGTGTGCCGCTCGACACGGAGCATGGGCAGCGGCTCAAGGTCGCGTACCACGATTCCTGCTATCTCGGGCGCTACAACGACGTTTACGACGCGCCGCGCAACACGCTGCGCAAGGCGCTGCCGGTGGTGGAGCTGGTGGAGCCTGCGCGCACCAAGAGCCGCGGCCTCTGCTGCGGCGCCGGTGGCGGCCGCATGTGGATGGAAGAGAACGTCGGCAAGCGCGTCAACGTGGAGCGAACGGAAGACCTGCTCGCCACCGGCGCCGATCAAATCGCCGTGGCCTGTCCGTTCTGCATGACCATGATCAACGACGGGGTGACGGGTGCGGGCAAGGAGGTGCCGGTACTGGACATCTCGGAGATGGTGGCGGCGAGGCTGAGCGGGGCGGGTGTCGTGGCAACCTGACGTGGCGGTGTCTTGCCTTTGGGGCGGCATCCGGAAGGCACCAGCGGGATGGTAACAGGAGGCCGTGGGCCGCAACGGCTTCCTTCTTCCTGACGCCGTTCCCCGGACGCCTCGGGCTTCAAGATCCGCTCCCGGGCCCAGCAACGGCCACCGCCGCATCGCCGGGGCCGATTCGGCCGCCATTCGCGTAACTGGCCTACGGGCGCGCCCTCGGCGCGCGTACCTGGTCGTCGTCTGCAGGCTGCCGTGCCGGAGTGCCGGAGTGCCGGAGTGCCGGAGGGTCGCGCTTCCGCCTCGCGTGGCATCGGCTCGACGAACACGTCGGTGGCATCGCCGTCTGCCTGACCGTCGCGCGGAAAGGGCGCAGCGGCCGCCCATGCGCACTGGGCGCGCAGCGAGGCCCCCGGATACAGGGCAAGGAGCGCCAGCACGAATATCACGACCACGAGCAGCGGGCCGCGAAGCAGGGAGGTACGAGGTGGCATCAGCATGCCAACCGCTACTGGAAGGAAGGTGCCAGCGCTCCTCCGAGGGCAACCCGCGTCCGGCACTGCGACGTTGTGGGAGGGGCGCCACAGGATCCGGCCACCTCCCGCTGCGGCCGTCCCACACTGCCGGCTCGCGGTCGCCCGCGTCGTGGTCACTCCCGCACCTCGGTTGCCCGGACGGAAAGGCGTGGGGCCCTCGCCGGGGAACGCACACCGGACCCCCAGGTTCGTCAGGCGATCGGCACCGGGTTCTGACGGTGTCGTATCCGCATCAGCTGGATCTCCTGCTTCACCGCGCCGTCCTCGAATGGCACGAGGTCGGTGGACAGGAGCTCGAGCCCAACGCAGGGGAGGTGCTCGCGGAACGCCGGGAGCGCCAGCCGTCCCGGATCGGCGATGATCGCGACCCCGTTCGGCGCGAGGGCGCGGGCGAGGCACTCGGCCACCAGCGTGGCGTACTCCTGCTCGTAGAGCACGTCGGCGGCGATCACCATGTCGAACGTGCCAAGATCGTGGGGCCACTGGCGCCAGTTCACCATGCGCACCGCCGGCTCACGCCCCAGGTTGCGCGAGGCATTGCTCCGCGCCACATGGATGGCGTCTTCGTAGTAGTCGGTCGCGGTAACCTCGAAGTTGGCGCTCATGGCTGCGGTGGTGTCGAGCCCCAGCCCGCATCCCATCTCCAGCAGCCGGCGGCCGCTCCCCTCCTCGGCAATCAGCGCCCCGGCCAGTACTCGCGCCGACGGCCAGAGATCGGCCCAGTACGGGAGGCGCTCGTCCATCACGTAGTCGGCTTCGCTGATCAGGTGATCGGCGTTGGCCGGCTTTCGCAGGGTGAACCTTCGCTGTATGTCGCCGAGTCCCACCGTCACCCGCTCCTCGGCGACGGTGAAACGCCGGGCGAGGGCCTCGTCGAGCGCCGTGCCGTGCAGGTCCGCGAGCGACTCGGGACCCGTACCGGTCATGGCAGACTCCCCGCGCCACGCGGTGCCGGCAGGAGCGGTGGCGCATCCGGAAGCAGGATGGCGGGCAGGATCATGCCGGGCTCCACCCGGACCACCTGTTCGGGCACCTCGAGCAGGGCGTCAGCCAGGGCCATCGTGCGCAGCAGATTGGACCCTTGGGCGCCAGCCAGCCGCGCTTCGAGTTGCCCATCAGCCCCCTCGGTCAGGGCGACCCGCAGGAAGTAGGTGAGCGGCGCCGGCGTGTCGGCGCCGTCTCGCACACGCACAGGCAGTTTCACGTGACACACCCCGGTGTGCCCGCCAAGCCGCCGGATGAGCGGCCAGGCGAACAGCGACGCGGTAACCAGGGTGGACACCGGGTTGCCCGGGAGTCCGATCCAAGGGACCCCACGGACCTCGCCCGTTCCGATCGGCCCCCCAGGGCGGATGCGAGCGCGCCAGAAGCGCTGGGTCCCTCCCAGCAGCGCCAAGGCCTCACGGGTGAAGTCGTGCGCACCCACCGAGACGCCACCGGTGGTGAGCAGCAGGTCGCAGCCGCCGTCGACCGCGGCTGCCAGTGCCGCGGTGAGCTCCTCCAGGGTATCAGGAACGAGCGGGGCGACGGTCACGTCGGCGCCGGCACCGCGCAGCAGCGCCGGCAGTGCGTAGTGGCTCGACGACACGATCCGGCGCCCCGCTTCCACCTCGGCGAACCGGTCGAGGAGCACCAGTTCGTCACCGCTGGACACGATCGTCACCCGCGGGGGGCGATGTACGCGCACCGTGGCTGCGCCGACCGAGGCCAGAACACCAAGGTGCGCCGCCCGCAGCGTGGTGCCCGGGCCGAAGAGCACCTGATCGGCTGACACGTCTTCTCCGCGAGGGCGCACGTTGCCGCGCCCCGTGGCGTCGCGGTCGCCCGTAATGGACACCGTCTTCTCGCCGCCGTCAGTGTCCTCCACGCGAATCACCGCGTCGGCACCGGGCGGCATGGGGGCTCCGGTCATGATGCGGAGCGCCGTGCCGGAGCGCACCGCCGGCAGCCGATGCACATCGGCGCCCGCCATGCTCGTGCCCAGCACCGGCAACACGCGCGGCGCGCCCGGGGTCGCCCCCTGGACATCGGCGCGCTGCACCGCGTAGCCGTCCATGCCGGCGTTGTCCCAGGGCGGGAGGGCGAGGCGGCTCACGACCGCTTCGGCCAGCGCGTGGCCGAGCGCGGCTTCGAGCGCGACCGTCTCGACTGGCGTGGCCCGCGCGCCGAACTGCAGCACGGCTGCCAACGCATCGTCGTAGCCGAGTCCCCGCGGGACGGCGCTCGTGTCGCCTGGCAGCCGGTCGGTCACCGGCGTGTCATCGGGGTGTCACCGCCGCGGGTGCAGCGAGCGACCGGCCAGCGAGCGTACTCACGAGCAGGTCCTGCACCCGCTCCACCTCTCTCGTGGGCACGGTGAAGTTGTTGGCGAGCAGCGAGAACAGTACGAGCCGCCCATCGGCGGTGGTGACGTACCCCGAGAGCGCCCGTGTCTTGTCGAGTGTGCCCGTCTTGGCCTGCGCGTTGCCTTGCGCCGGGGTGCCGCGCATGCGGTTGCCGATGGTTCCGTCGACACCGGCGACGGGCAGCGACTCGCGGTAGAGGGCGGCCCACGGGGAGCGCCGCATGGCGTCGAGCACCCGCACGACGGCGCGCGGCGTCAGATAGTCGTGGCGTGAGAGGCCGCTGCCATCCCGGTAGGCCGCATCGGCGCTGGTGATGCCCCACTCGGCCAGGGTGCGGGCGCCCACGGCCTGTGCGCTGTCGGCGGACCCGCTGCCCGTGGTCACGAGCGCGGCCGTGCGGAAGAGCAGTTCCGCGATCTGGTTCTGCGACGGCTTCTGCATACGCCGCAGCACGTCGGCGAACGGCGCGGACTCGATCACGGTCAGCGTGTCAGGCGCGCGGCCGGCGGTGTCGCGACGAACCAGCGCCCGTGCCTGCACCGCGATCGCGCGGCCGGCGAGCGCCTCGCCAAGCGCCGCCACGAATGCGTCCGACGGGTGACGATACGCCACCGTCAGGCGCGCGCTGTCGCCAACGGCGAGGGTCCCGCGCAGCACCAGCGTGTGCCCGATGCTGTCGTACACAGCCTCGAGGCGTGGTGGGCGCGGTGCCCCCGGAGTGACCACGGAGTCGCGCGTGATGGCCTCGACGGCAAGCGGCGGATAGCGGCGGGTGGGTGCGCGTTCCACCTGCACCCGCGCACCCGGCTTCGTACCCGCTCGCACGCGCAGGGACAGTTCCCCCTCGTTCAACACCAGTTCGTCGACGGCCGCGCTGTAGCCGTAGTCGAAGTCGTCGTACGCCCAGCCGTAGCCCGTGGTGAGGCCAGGCAGGGCATCACCCACCGGGACGATGCGCCCGCGGAGGCGCGTGATGCCGCGCGCCGCGAGGGCATCGGCCACGCCGTCGAAGGCACTCGCCGCGCGGCCGCCGCGCAGGGCATCGCTGATGCTCGGATCGCCGCTCCCCTGCACGAGCAGGTCGCCGTGGAACGTCGTCCCGCGCTGCACCCCATGCAGCAGCACCGGTGTCCGCCAGCGGAAGTCCGGACCCAGGCGCTGCAGGGCGATGGCGCCCGTGAGCAGCTTCTGGTTGGAGGCCGGCATGAACAACCGGTCCGCATCGTGCGACACGAGGGTGTCACCGCGCTCGGCATCGACGATCAGCATGCCCCACCGCGCATTGCGCCACATCGGCGCCGCGAGCACCGAGTCCACGATTCCCTGGACGATCGCCCGCGTCGTGGGCGGCGGCACGTCGGCCACGGGCATCATCATCGGCGCGACTGGCTCGGGACGATGCGGACCTACCGGTGCCTGGGAGGTGCCCCGGGCGCATGCGCCCAACGCCAACGCGCCCCCCACCACGGCAGACCACCCGCCATGCGCCACGCGCAACCCAAGGCCGGGCCCGGCCACCCCGATGCGGCGCACGCGTCGCCCGAAACCGCGGCTCACGCGTCCACCTCGTACGTGCTGCTCAGCGTCGTGTCCTCGGCGAGGTGTACACGCACCACCCGCGCCGTGGTGTGCGCCAGCGCCGCCTGGACGCGCTCGCCGATGAAGCGCGACAGGTTCTCACCGGTAGGAATGAGCCGTCCATCGCCGAACTCCGGCACGTCGAGATTGATGTTCCGATGGTCGAAGCGGTCGCGCACCTCACGCTGCAGCACGCGGTCGAAGAAGCCGAGGTCCACCACGAAGCCCGTTTCCTCGTCCACCGGGCCGGCCACCGTCACGTCGCACACGTAGGTGTGGCCGTGGTAGTTGGGGTGCGCGCAGGCACCGAAGACGTCGGCGTTCTCCTGATCGCTCCAGTCGGGGCGGCGATAGCGGTGCGCGGCGGCGAAGATCACGCGGCGGGTGAGCGAGGAGCGTGGCATGGCGCGCGGCGCGGGCGGGAGGTCAGCGGAAGATGGGGATCGACACGCCCGCGCTCAGCCCCCAGTTGCCGCGCCACGCCGAGCGGTTGCGGGTGTCGGAGAGAATCGCGGTGGTGTCGGACGCGAGGACGAAATAGCGGTCCGGATACTGGTACTGCCAGATGAAGTTCGTGAGGTCCACGCGGAGCTGCGGTCCGCCGCGGGTGATATAGCGCATGCTGAAGCCGTACGAGAACGAAAACTTGGTGCCGAATCGGTATCCGCCGGTGTCGGCTGAGGCGAAGTCGCTCACGATGCCGACGCCGCCGTTCACCGACGGGAGCAGGCGCCGCCAAGTCTTCTTCCCCGTGAGCGCGATGTCGAGACCACCGTCGAGCAGGTGCGTGGTCACCGACGGCGCCTCGAGCACGCGCGATGGTCTCGGGTTGGTCGGCACCAGCACCTGACGCTGCGACGGCGATCCGGTATAGCGCACGAACAGCGACGCCGGCCCCCCCACACCAATGTCGTAGCGCAGCGCGGCCAGCCACGAGGCGTCGGGCGCCACCTTGGCCGGGTCGCGCTGCATGGCGAGCCAGCCCCCCATGATCGTCAGCGTCTGCCCGATCTTGAAATCCTCATAGGGGCTCTTGTCCGGCCGGTGCCCCACCTGGGCCAGTGCGTTGGAGGGGCCCAGCAAGCCAAGGGCGAGTGTGCCGGCGAGGCCGGCAGTCCGGAGAAACGAAGACACACGCATCACGAAACGGAGAGGAGAACGAGCATCGGTCACCGGGCGCGCAGGTCGCGCCCGGTCATCTCGAGGGGCAGGGGCAGCCCCAACAACGCCAGCGCCGTCGGGCCGACGTCGCACAGCGCGCCACCGGAGCGGAGAGGGGCCACCTCGTCGGGGTCAAGCACCACGAGCGGGACGGGATTGGTGGTGTGCGCGGTGTGCGGCTGGTGCGTAACCGGGTCGACCATGAGGTCGGCGTTGCCGTGGTCCGCCGTGATGATGAGCCGGGCGCCGCCCTTGGTCGCTGCCTCGAGAATGCGCCCGAGGCAGCCGTCGACCGCCTCCGCGGCCGCAATCGCCGCCGGCAGCGAGCCGGTGTGCCCCACCATGTCGGTGTTGGCGAAGTTGCAGAGCAGGAAATCGTGCGTCCGGTTGGCCAACGCGTCGCACAGGATGTCACACACCCCTCGTGCGCTCATCTCCGGCTGCAGGTCGTAGGTGGCCACCTTGGGGCTCGCCACCATGCGACGGTCTTCGCCGCGGAACGGCTCGTCGCGCCCGCCGTTGAAGAAGAACGTCACGTGCGGGTACTTCTCGGTCTCGGCGGTCCGCAGCTGCGTCAGCCCGGCATCGGCGATCACCTCGCCCACGAGGTGGCGCATCGATTGCGGCGCAAATGCCACCGGGAACGGAAACGCATCGTCGTAGCTCGTCATCGTGGTGACGTGCACCGCTGGCCGCACCCCGGTGTCGAAGCCGGTGAAGTCGGGCATCGCCAGCGCCCGCAGCGACTGCCGCATGCGGTCGCTCCGGAAGTTGAAGCAGATGAGGGCGTCGCCATCGCGCATGGGAGCCAGCGCCTTCCCTCCGGGGCCGGTCATGACCCACGGCTTCACGAACTCGTCGGTCGTGCCCGCGTCGTAGGCGCGCTGCAGCGCAGCGAGCGCGTCAGTCTCCATGGGGGCATCGCCGCAGACCGCCGCGCGGTACCAGAGCCCCGTACGCTCCCAGCGGTGGTCGCGGTCCATCCCGTAGTAGCGGCCGCTCACCGACGCCAACTGGGCCCGTCCCTCGATGCGGCTCAGGACGTTGGCGAGGAAGGCCAGGCCGCTGCTGGGCGGCGTGTCGCGGCCGTCGAGCATGGCGTGCAGCGCCACGCGGGGCACCCGTTGCCGGGCGGCCAGGTCTACGAGCGCCAGCAGGTGCGCGTCGTGGGCGTGCACCCCGCCGTCTCCGAGCAGTCCGATCAGATGCAGCGTCCCGCCGGTATCACGCGCCTGCGCACAGGCCGCCACCAGCGCCGGGTTGCTGAAGAACGAGCCGTCCTCGATGGCGGCACCGATGCGCACCAGATCCTGCATCACCACCCGGCCCGCGCCGAGATTCAGGTGCCCGACCTCGCTGTTCCCCATCTGTCCGTCGGGGAGTCCCACCGCCCGGCCGGAGGCGCTCAGCAGCGTCCGCGAGGGATGGGCCCAGATCCGGTCCCAGTTCGGGGTACGCGCCTGGCAGATGGCGTTGGCCTCACATTCCTCGCGGTACCCCCATCCGTCGAGGATGATCAGGGCCACCGCGCGCGACGATCGAGCAGACATCGGTCTCCGGGACTGTGCTTGGGGGACGCAGCACGGGCAATCTAACCCCCATGGGGTCCGGGAAGTTCGGCTTGGTGTGTTGGGGCGGCGAAATCGTGGCCGACCACGAGGGCTGGCCGGCATCCGTCCGGCGGAACCAATCACCGCACCGGCGGTATTGCACGGAGGGTCGGCGCTCCGAGGTCGAGTGCAGGACGATCGCCATCGCCGGGTGATCGGGCGGGCTGGGCCGGCTATATTTCCACTACGTGCCTTCGATCGTCGATGTGGCAGGAGCGGCGCCCTCCGGGGCGACGACATCGGGTCGAATGCCTTACCCCACATCGTGACCCAGCACACGTCCGACGCCGGTGCGGCGTCTTCCGATCGCTTCCCGCAGCCCCGTCGCACGAGCCGAGTTCGCCGGTCAGTGTTTCTGACCGCCGGACTCGTGGTGTGTGCCGGGCTGTTGACGCTCGCCCGGCCCGGTCGCGCCACCGAGATCGGTGCGCTGGTTGCCCCCCACGCCGCGGTGGCGACAACGGCCGCGGCGCGGCCTTCGTCGCTCCTCGACTCGCTCAAGGGACGCAGCCAGAAGTTGCGGGCGCGCTTCCTCAGTCCATCGCGGGCCATGGCGCTGCCCGTGCTCCGCGAATTGTTCGGCGACAGTGCGGTCCGGCGGGCCGGTGTCTATGTGGCCACCGATCCGGCCGGCCCCTTCCACTTCATCACCATGCGCCCGTTCTCCGACAAGGTGCGAGGGCGCATCGGTCGCTATCGCATCGGCTTCTTCCCATCGGAGACGCGGGCCGCCCGATCGCCGGCCTACCGGAACCCGGAGGGGTTCCTGGAGGTCACCGCGGCCAACCAGGAGACCCCGATATCCGAGCACTTTCGGCTCGGCGACTTTCTCACCAAGGACCAGGGCTCCGTGTGGCCCAAGTACCTCGTGTTGCGTGAGCCGCTGATCGACAAGCTCGAACTGGTGCTCGACGAACTGCGCGCCACGGGTGTGCCGGTCAGCCGGCTGCGCGTGATGTCGGGCTTCCGCACCCCGCAATACAATGCCCAGGGGGTCGGAGCCGGCGGTCGCGCCTCCGACAGTCGCCACCAGTATGGGGACGCCGCCGATGTGTACGTGGTGAACGGCGACCGTGATTGGATGAGTGACCTGAACGGCGACGGACGGGTGGACACGCACGATGCCAAGGTGCTCGCCGAGGCCGCGGAGCGCGTCGAGCGGGCGCACCCCGATCTGGTGGGCGGGATCGGGATCTACAGGGCCAATGCCGTCCACGGGCCGTTCGTGCACATCGATGTGCGCGGGACGCGGGCGCGGTGGGGGAGCTTGTGATCCGTCGCCGGACGGCGTTGGTCCTCAGCGGGGCCGCCGCCATCGTCACCGCCATCGCGTATCAGCCGCCCGGGGCGCTGATGGCCGACTCGTCGGCTGAGAGTGCCAAGCGGGCGGTCCCGAGGGTGGATGCCGGCCCTGAGGTGCGGGGCGTGAGCGGCGACGTGCGCATGCAGTTCGTGCGCGCGGGCGAGCGTATGGCTTTCCCGCTGCGGTCGCGAGGGGACCTGCTGGGTTTCTCGTACCAGTGGGTCGCTGTGGGGAGCAGCGAGTCGGCGGATGTCATGCGTCCCCTCGATGGCGACACGCTGCTGGCCCCGTTGCAGCCCGGGTTCTACGAGCTCGTAGTGACGCGCGGCGGAATCGCCCAGCGCCTCACCGAACCGCGGCTCGCCGTGCTGGTGCCATTCGAGCTCAAGCTGGGCAGCACCCTCAACGGCTATCAGATCGGCCGGTATCCGGCCGAGTGGAACCGCAGCGGCGATGCGGAAACGCCTGCCGGGTTTGCCGAGGTCCGTGAGGAGCACCTCGATCTGCCGCTGACCCGACATCTCAAGGTGCGCGATTTCGTCACGCACGACCGGCAGACCATGTGGCCGCGCTATGTGGCCGTGGATGCGCGGGTGCTCGACAAGATCGAGCTGGTGTTGCGCGAACTGGCACGCCGTCGCGGCGAGGAGCGGATGGATTTCGACCTCGAGGTCCACAGCGGATTCCGCACCCCGCTGCACAACGCGAACGTCGAGGGTTCGGCGCGCGACTCGCGGCATCTCTATGGGGACGCGGCTGACGTGGCCATCGACGCCGACGGCGACGGCCGCCTGACCCTCTTCGATGCCTATCGCGTCGAGCAGGCGGTCGACTGGGTCGAGCGGCTGCACCCCGAACTGTCCGGGGGGCTCGGCGTGTACAGCAGTCCGCGGTACGCCACGCCATATTGCCATATCGACGCGCGCGGCGAACGGAAACGCTGGCGCGGCTGACCGCGTAGGGCGTGCCAGGAGGCAGCCGATGAATCCGTACGTCCGCGATCGCATCAACCGCAAGCTCGAGACGCTCTCCGATGAGCGTCTCTATCAAGTGCTCGATTTTGTCGAGTTCCTCGAGGCCAGGTACGCCGAGAAGCCGGCCCCGGTCATCAACGTCTTCCAACGGTTCACCGACGGCGTTGAAGACACGCTGCGCGCCGGCGGGCTGGCTGTGGGGACGGTGTCGGAGGCCATGGGGTTCCTCAGCAAAGCCATGGGCGTGCTGAACGATGTCGCCCAGACCACCAGGACGGTCGCCACCGATGTGGTGAGCACGGCCCGTACGGTCGCCGACCAGATCGGCGCCCCGCCGCCCGCTGGCGCTGGGGCGACTGCCGGCCCGCCGGCGGCGACGCCCTCCGCGCCCGTGCCGCCCTCGTCGCCTTCGACGGCGCCGTCAACGCCGCCGACGCCGGCGGCCGCTGGATCCGTCACCCCGTAAACGACACATGGGCACGACCACGCGCCATCGCGGCGACCCCGAGTCCGGGCCACGCACCGGGCTCAAGCGTTCCCTCATGCGGACGATCCGTCAGATCCCCGCCTACCTGCGGTTGCTGGGCGGGCTAATCACCGACGGCCGCGTCTCGCGACTTGACCGGGTCCTCGTCCTGGCGGCCATCGCGTACATCGTCTCGCCGCTCGACTTCATTCCCGACCTCATTCCGTTTCTGGGTGAGGTCGATGACGTGTTCCTGCTGATGCTGGCGCTCCAGCGTCTCGTCGAGAATGCCGGGCAGCGTGTGCTCCTCGACCACTGGCGGGGCGACCCGCGTGAACTCGATGGCCTCAATGTGGCGAGCGTGGTCTCGGCCGCCGGTTTCTTCCTGCCGCTGCGCATGCGACGGCGGCTGCGACGCATGGCGGGGATGCGCGGGCGGGGCTGAGTCCGAGGCCACCCCGCCGGGTGTCGTGCCGCGCGATGTTCTCCCGCGCCCACCCGTCGGCCGCCCGCTGGAAACCGGTCCGGCTCGACGGTACTTTTGGAGATGGCACCCTCAACTGGCTCCTCGCGCATTCGCAGCGACGTCGCGCTGACCTTCGACGACGTCCTCCTCGCCCCTCGACATTCCCTCACCCATCCGCGTGAGGTGAGTCTGACCTCCCGCTTCACGCGGGGGATCCCACTCAACGTCCCGCTCGTCTCGGCGGCCATGGACACGGTCACCGAAAGTGAGATGGCCATCGCCATGGCGCGCTACGGGGCCATCGGGGTGCTGCACAAGAACATGTCCATCGATCGGCAAGCCGCCGAGGTGGATCGGGTCAAGCGGAGCGAGAGCGGAATGATCCTCAATCCGATCACGCTCTCCCCGTCGGCCTCCCTGCGCGAGGCCGTAGCCCTCATGGTGCGCTTCAAGATCTCCGGGGTGCCGATCGTCGACGGCACCGGGCGCCTGGTGGGCATCCTCACCAACCGCGACCTGCAGTTCGAGCGGGATCTCGATCGCCCGCTGCAGGAGGTCATGACGAGCATCGACCTCGTGACGGCGCCCATCGGGACGACGCTCGATGAAGCCGAACGCATCCTGGGCAAGCACCGCATCGAGAAGCTGCCGGTGGTGGACGACCAGGGGGTGCTGAAGGGGCTGATCACCGTCAAGGACATCCACAAGCGGCGGCAGTATCCCGATGCCAACAAGGACCAGCACGGCCGCCTGCGCGTCGCCGCGGCGATCGGCGCCGGTGGGGACTATCTCGAACGCGCCCGGGCCCTCATTCAGGCGGGTGTGGATGTGCTGATCATCGATACGGCCCATGGCCACAGCGAGGGGGTGCTGCAGGCCACGGCCAAGGTGCGCGAAGCGTTCCCTGACCTGCAGCTCGTGGCCGGCAACGTGGCCACGCGGGCCGGCGCCGCGGCGCTGGTCGAGCGCGGTGTCGATGCCGTGAAGGTGGGCGTCGGGCCGGGGTCGATCTGCACCACGCGCGTCGTGACCGGTGTGGGGGTCCCGCAGATCGCGGCGGTCATGGATGCGGTGGAGGGGGCCGGCGACGTACCGGTCATTGCCGACGGGGGCATCAAGTACTCCGGCGACATCGTGAAGGCACTGGCCGCCGGCGCCTCCAGCGTCATGATGGGGTCGATGCTGGCAGGTACCGAGGAGAGCCCCGGCGAGTCATTCCTGCTCGAGGGGCGCCGATTCAAGATGATCCGCGGCATGGGCTCCCTGTCGGCCATGCAGGACGGCTCGGCCGACCGCTATTTCCAGGAGGGCGAAATGTCCCCGAAGAAACTCGTCCCTGAGGGGATCGAGGGCCGCGTGCCCTACAAGGGGCCGGTGGGCGACGTGCTCTTCCAGATGATCGGTGGCCTGCGCAGCGGCATGGGCTATGTTGGCTGCGCCACTATCGAGAAGCTGCGCACCGACGCAGAGTTCGTGCGCATCACGACCGCCGGCCTTCGTGAGTCGCATCCGCACGATGTGACCATCACGCGCGAGGCCCCGAACTACTCGCTCTGACCACTCGCTGACACATGGGTCTCTGGTCCAAGAAATCGATCGTTGAGCTTCGCGCGCAGGCGGACAGTGCGGAGGGCGGTCTCAAGCGCTCCCTCGGCGCCCTCAACCTGACGATGCTCGGCATCGGCGCCATCATCGGCGCCGGCATCTTCGTGCTCACGGGCACGGCCGCTGCCAACTTTGCCGGTCCCGGCGTCTCCCTGTCGTTCGTGCTGGCCGGCCTCGCCTGCCTGTTCGCCGGGCTGTGCTACGCCGAATTCGCCTCGATGATTCCCATCGCGGGTTCGGCATACACGTACAGCTACGCGACCATGGGTGAGGGCGTGGCGTGGTTCATCGGCTGGAACCTCGTGCTCGAGTACCTGTTCGCCGCGGCCACGGTGTCGGTGGGCTGGTCGGGCTACTTCAGCGCCATGCTGGCGTCGGTCGGGGTGCATATCCCGGCGGCGTTCGCGTCGGCGCCGTTGACTGTGGTGAACGGGCATGAAGTCGTGCGCGCGTTCACCTGCGTGGACCCCACCTCCGGGGTCGCGCTCGTCGATGCCGCGACCTCGGCCGCCTATGCCACCCGCGAGGCGTGTCTCGCCGGCGGCGGTGAGGTGGTTAATGGCCTGATCAACCTGCCGGCGGTGCTGCTCATCCTCGCCCTCACGTTCCTGCTGGTGCGTGGGGTGCAGGAGTCGGCCACCTTCAACAACATCGTGGTGGCCATCAAGATGATCATCGTGCTGCTGGTGATCGGCTTCGGCTTCATGTATGTCAACACCGACAACTGGACGCCGTTCATCCCGGAGATGGTCACCAACCCGGATGGCAGCACGAAGTACGGCGTGGCTGGTGTGCTGCGCGCGGCGCCGGTGGTGTTCTTCTCCTATATCGGATTCGACGCCGTCTCCACCGCCGCGCAGGAGGCCAAGAACCCGCAGCGCGACCTGCCCATCGGGATGATCGCGTCGCTGCTCATCTGCACGGTGCTGTACATCCTCATGTCGCTGGTCATGACTGGTCTCGCGCCCTACACGGCGCTGGGCGTGGCGCATCCGGTGTCGGCCGCGCTCGAGGCGGTGCCGCAGCTCAAGTGGCTCGAGTACCTCGTGAACATCGGTGCCGTCGCCGGTCTGTCGTCGGTGGTGCTGGTCATGCTCATGGGCCAGCCGCGCATTTTCTACACCATGTCGCGTGACGGGCTGCTGCCGAAGATCTTCAGCAGGGTGCACCCCACGTATCAGACGCCCGCCGCGTCCACGTGGATCGTGGGGATCATCGCCGTCGTGATTGCCGGCTTCTTCCCGCTCGGCCTGCTCGGCGAGCTGGTGTCGGGCGGCACTCTGGCGGCGTTCGCCACGGTGTGCATCGGTGTGTGGGTGCTGCGCTTGCGCTCGCCGGAACTCACGCGGCCGTTCCGGACTCCCCTTGTCCCGCTCGTGCCCATCCTCGGGGCCGGCGCGACCCTGTACATGATGTACCTGCTTCCGAAGCTCACGTGGCAATTGCTGGCCGCCTGGACGGCGATCGGCATGACCATCTACTTCGTGTACGGCATGCGGAACTCCACGATCGGCCAGCAGGAACAGCAGGGGCGATGACGGCACTCGTCGTCGACGGCTTGGTGAGCGCGTCGGCCGATCGCCAGGCGGCCATCCGTGCCTGGTTCGCGTCCCTGCGGCCAGGCATGACGGTGGCGCTGTCCACGCACATCAATGCTGACGGCGACGGGTGCGGCTCCGAGAGCGCGCTCGCGCGGCTGCTGGCCCAGTGCGGCATTCGGTGCCGCATCGTCAACCCCACGCCGTGGCCGACGATGTTCGCGTTCCTGCTGGGCAACGACGTGGTGGACCTGAGTGCCAAGGGGGCCGCCGGGCTCGCGGGCATCGATGCGCTGGTGGTGCTCGACATCAACGACCGCCGGCGCCTCGGCCAGCTCGCAGAGGCGGTGCGGGCGCTCGAGGTGCCGGTCTCGGTCATCGATCACCACCTGCCGGGCGACGAACCGGTGGGGGGGCTCACCATCGCCAGTACGCGCGCGTGCGCCACGGGTGAGCTGGTGTATGACATCGCCGTGACACTGGGATTGGAGATTACCCCGGCCATCGCGCAGTCGCTGTACGCGGCGATCCTCACCGATACCGGCAGCTTCCGCTTCAGCAACACGTCGCCGCGGGCACACGCCATTGCGGCGGCCTTGCTGGCCGCGGGGGTGAACCCGGAGGAGATGTACCGCCGCATCTACGCCCAAGTGAGCGTGGGGCGCCTGCGGTTGCTGCGGGAGGCCTTGGGCAGTCTGCAGACGGAGCCCGAGCTCGGGCTCTCGCACATTTCTGTGGCGGCCGATGTCATGGACCGATTTGATGTCACCTCCGAGGAACTCGACGGGATTGTCGAACACCCCCGCAGCATCGCCGGCACTCGCTTGGCGGTCTTTTTTCGCGACCTCGGGTACGGCAAGGTCAAGGTAAGCTTTCGCAGTACGGGTGACGTGAACGTTCAGCAGTTGGCGAGCCGGTATGGCGGCGGTGGCCACGCCAAGGCGTCGGGCGCCATGCTTACGGGTGGGCTGGAGGAGGTGCAGGCACAGGTGCTGGCGGACGCCCGGGAGTTCCTGCGCGGCGCGGCAGTGCTGGGGTAGTGCCGCCTTTGGCAGGCCGTGTGGTGGCAGGCAGGCGCTCGGGCCGCATGGCAATGAGTGCCTGTTCTTTTTCGGTGATGATAGTAGCGAAAAACGTTCCGTCGTCGCCGATGGCCAGTGACTGCACGAGAAACGGCAACTTGCGGCTGAAGAGGTACCGCCCAGTCGTGATCTCGTAGTAGTCGAGGGTGCGATAGGGGAACTGCTGCGTTCGCCACGCATACACGATGGCCGTGTCCCGATGGACCAGGGCGCCTTGGGCGATTGGGGGCTTGTCGGTGGTGTTCGTAGTCTCGACGATGACCTTGTCCCACGATCGGTCGAGGATCTTCTCCGAGGTCTTCATGACTGGCTCGCTCCCGGCCTCGCGGTAGGCGTGCACGAAGTCGCGCTGTCCGGCGGCCGTCGCGACACTGGCCCATTCGCGCCCGAAGATCGGGGCGACGAGGCACCGGCCGCTGGCAGACGGTCCGCTGACATGCGCCTCATGAGCGAAGCCCACCTCGGCGGGACGTGGTGCTGTCCAGGGAATACGGTGCACCCGGAGGTGACGGCCGCTCGTGTCGAACTCAACCAGGCTCGAATCGCGTCGGCGGTACTGCAGCATGAAGCGGCGTGGGTCGGGAATGCACAGTCCGCCGATGTCGAACGCGTTCGGCACCGGCGCGTCCCAGGCCGGTACGCCACGGCTGGTGTAGGCCGTAAGGCGCGACGCCGCCTGATCGAGCACCGCCACGCCGGTCTGGGTGGCCGCGATGAGGGATGGCTTCCGGAACTCCCCTGGCCCTACGCCCTTGGGCAGGAGGGTGAATCGCGCCGCGCCGGTGTTCGGATCGAACGCGCGCACTTCGCGCGAACCGAGGTCGAGCACGGTGACAACCTCGCGATTGGCCACCACGCGCCGTGGTTCGACGAAGGTGTCGGCCGTGGAATCGACTCCCACGACCCACAGCCGGCGCCAGAGGGAGTCTGGTGCGAACGTGCGCAGCGGCTGCGCACTGGCGGCGCAGGGGGCAAGCAGCAGGGTGAGCAACAGGAGGCCAGGCGGTGGCAGGCGCATGTTCACAACTCCTCGATCCAGGTGAGCCCTTCGACGATGCGACGCAGTCCGGCGAACTCGCGTGGGGTGCGCGCACTCTGGGTGGTGAAACGGATGCGACCGTCCTGGTCGAGCACCACGAGTATTGGCGTTTGCGTGTGCCCGAGGCGCCGCAGTTCGGCGAGGACCGGCCGAGGCACGGGCCGCAACGTCACGCGTGTCGTCCAGGGCGGCAGCAGGGGGCGAATGCGGGTGCTGTCTCCGTGATCGCCGGCGTACCAGATCACTGCCGTCCGCAGGCGGGGGCGGATATCCTCGCGGTTCAGCAGGTCGAAGAGGCGGAGATTGCCCGTGCAATCGTGCCGTTGCAGAATCACGGCCGCCTGCACCGGCGTACCCGGCAGAAAGGGGAGGGTGTGCGCCTGCAGCGCCTCGCGGAGGTCACCGCGCCGTGCACCGCGCGTTGCTGCTCGCGCCGAGTCCAGAAAGGCTCCCGCGAGCAGCAAGGCGAGGGCGGCGCCGAACAAGCTGAGAAGTCGGCGCACGCTGGGGCTCAGTCAGAGCAACCGGAGCCAGCCGGCATCCCCATGAACGGCGCCAGGTAATCGCACGAGCGACTCAGCGCCGAGTTGTGGGTCTGATTCTTGTAGATCGGTACGTGACCGACCACGACGCAGTTGGTCTTCTTGATGGTGATGCCGAAGTTCTTGTCCTTGGGGTTGAGCGAGAACGAGAATTCCCAGCTGCACTCCGTGATGGGCTTCTGTGCACACGGCTCGACGGTGCCCGCGCCACACGTGGTCGAGATCGGATCCTCGAAGTCCTCCGAGAAGTCCGCTGCCCACGCCGTCGACACGCTCATCACCGCCACCCCCATCAGCACCGCGAATACGCCCGTCGCCAGGCGCGAGATCTTCGTCGACATGATTGCCTCCTGCTTCTGCATCTATCCGTGAAGTGGGGCGCAGCCTCGGTGCTGCGCCGCCGGCCGGCGGTGCCACCGGGACACACTCCCCCAGGGCGCCGCGCGACAGGGCTACCATAGCACCGGCCGGTCAGCGGGCTGTCATCACAATCATGCCGGCAGGGCCATTCCAACGCATTCCATGCCCGCCTAACTTTCCGACGCGTATTCCCGAACCGATTACTTCCCTATGCAGCCTCTCATGGAACGGATCACCGGCGCCCTCGCCGCGGTCCGCAACCCGCGCACCGGCGCCGATGTCGTGGCCGCCGACCAGGTCCGAGACATCGCCACCACCGTCGACGGCAAGGTCCGCCTCACGCTCCTCCTCGCCCCCGAGGACGACGCCACCCTCGTGCGCGACGTCCGCCAGGCCGTCGAGGCGCTCGCCGGCGTCACCGACGTCCGCGTCGATGTGCGCGACCCCGCGCAATCCGAGCCCACTCCGGCACGACCCTCGCCCACCCCTGCCATGAACCAGCCCAAGGCCCCCGGCGCCGGTCGCGCGCTCCCCGTCATGGACGCCGCCCCCGCCAAGGCGCCGCCCAAGGTCCCCGATCCGGTCCAGTATCCCAACCTCGGCCGCATCCTCGCCATCTCGTCGGGCAAGGGCGGCGTGGGCAAGAGCACCGTGGCCGTGAACCTCGCCCTCGCCCTCGCCAAGGCCGGCAAGCGCGTGGGCATCATGGACGCCGACATCTACGGCCCCAACCTGCCGCTCATGCTCGGCGTCGACGCGGCCCCCGCCGTGCGCGACGAAAAGATCATCCCGCTCGAGGCCTACGGCATCAAGGTCATCTCGATCGGCTTCCTCATCGAGAAGGACCAGCCGGCGATCTGGCGCGGCCCCATCGTCATGAAGATCATCACGCAGTTCCTGCGTGACGTGAACTGGGGCCAGCTCGACTACTTCCTCGTCGACATGCCGCCGGGCACCGGCGACGCGCAGCTGTCGCTCGTGCAGGCCACGCAGGTGCACGGCGCGGTCATCGTCACCACGCCGCAGCAGGTGGCGGTAGGCGATGCGCTGCGGGGCGTGAAGATGTTCGAGCGCACCGCCGTGCCGGTGCTGGGCATCGTGGAGAACATGTCGTACTTCGAGAACCCGGAAACGGGCAAGCCCATTGCACTCTTCGGCAGCGGCGGCGGTGAGCGCCTGGCCCAGGAATGCGATCTGCCGTTGCTGGGGCAGGTGCCCATCGATCCGCGCATCCAGGAAGGCGGAGACACCGGGCGCCCCATCGTGGCTGCCGAGCCGGAGTCGAAGGCCGCCAAGGCCATCGAGGCGGTAGCGCAGCGCGTGATGGAACGGCTTGTCGAACGCTACGGCTGATCTGACATCGCAGGACCAGGCCCCACGCGGCGAACTCGTCGGCGAACCGCTCGCCGTCACGATTCGCCGCGTGGCGCTCCCGGCCGTCATCGCAAACCTGCTGATGACGGCCTTTCACAACGTCGACACGTTCTGGATCGGCCGCACACTCGGCGCGCAATCGCTCGCCGCCGTCACCGGCGCGATCTTCTGGGTGTGGCTCGTCATTTCCATTGGCGAGATGGTCAGCATCGGGCTCGATGCCGTCGTCGCCCGCCGCCATGGGGAACGTCGCCCCGCCGATGCCGCATTGACGGGCAACGACGGCTTCATCCTCGCGCTGCTGCTGGGGCTCGGCGTCGTCGTCCTCACGCCGTTTGCCTTCGGCTGGCTGTTCCGCATGCTCGGCACCGATGCGGCCGTGAGCGACATCGGGCGCGCGTATCTGGGCACCTATCTGCTCGGCATGCCGCTCATCTTCGGCTTCTTCGCCGTCGATGCCACCTTCCGCGGCAAGGGCGACACGCGTACGCCGCTGCAGATTCTGGCCGTCACCACGGTGCTTGGCCTCGTCCTCGACCCGCTGCTCATTCGCGGCGTCGGGCCCGTGCCGGCGCTCGGCGTGCGTGGCGCCGCGCTCGCCACACTCGTTCCGCGCGGGCTCGGATGTGTGGCGGGCATCGTGCTGCTGCGCCGTCGCGGCATGCTCACCTGGGCCATGCCGCGCTGGAACATTGTGGGGCGCATCGCGCGCGTGGGCGCCCCGGCGGCGCTCACGGGTGTGGCGTTCAGTGCCATCTACGTGCTGCTCACGCGCATCACCACGCAGTTCGGCACGCCCGCGCTTGCGGCGCTGGGGCTCGGGTTTCGCATCGAAAGCGTGGTCTACGTGGTGAGCGTGGGCATGGGGGCCGCCACCGCGGCCATCGTGGGGCAGAGCATCGGCGCTGGCGACACGCCACGCGCCGCGCGCGCCGGGTGGGTGGCCACCGGCGTGGTGAGTGCCGTGGGCGCGCTCATGGCGCTGGCCAGTCTGCTCTTCGCCGAGGAGCTGGCCGGCATTTTCAGTACCGATCCCGCGGTGGTGGCCGAGGCGGCGCGCTATCTGCGCATTGCCGCGTTCTCGCAGCTGTTCCTGGGCGCCGAGGTAGTGCTGGAGAGCGCGATGGGCGGGGCCGGGTGGACGCTGGTGCCGATGCTGTGCAGCTCGGCCATCACGCTGTTGCGCTTGCCGGTCGGCGCGTGGGCCGCGCAGCAGTGGGGCACTACGGGGCTGTGGTGGACACTGGCGCTGACGGCGTCGGCGCGCGGGGTGGTGATGATGGTGTTGTGGGGATGGGGGCGGTGGCGGAGTGTGCGCGTGTAGCGCACAATATCCCGATGCCCGCTCCCGCCATCACGCTGCTCACCGACTTCGGCACCGCGGATGGGTACGTCGCCGAAATGAAAGGCGTGCTCACCACGCAGGCGCCATGGGTGCCGCTGCTCGACCTGTCGCACGAAGTACCGCCGCAGGATGTGGCGTTCGCGCGGCTCACCGTGGCGCGCTACTGGCGGCGGTTTCCCGTGGGCACGGTGCACATGATCGTGGTGGACCCGGGCGTCGGCACCTCGCGCGCGGCGCTGGCGGTGGAGAGTGAGGGGCGTTTTCTCGTGGGCCCCGACAACGGTGTGCTGTCGCCGTCGCTCTTCGCGCTCGACGCTCACGTGGTGTCGCTGCGTGTCGACGCCAGCGCGTCGCCCACCTTTCATGGCCGCGACGTCTTCGCTCCCGCCGCTGCGCAGCTGGCCGCCGGTGTTCCCCTCGACCAGCTCGGCGCCCCGCACGACCCGGTGCGGCTGCGCACCCCGCAGCCCAGGCGCGCCGCCGACGGGTCGCTGCACGGCGAACTGCTCACTATCGACCGCTTCGGCAATGCCATCACCAACCTCGCCGCCCGCGACACCGGCACCGTCGAGGTGGCGGGGCAGCGTGTGCGTATCGTGCGCACGTACGGGGAGGCAATTCCCGGAGAGCTGATCGCGCTGGTCGGCTCCAGCGGCCTGTTGGAGATCGCGGTGCGCGACGGGCATGCGGCGGCGCGGCTGCGACTGGTGCGGGGGCAGGGGGTAGTGCTGGTGCCGGCCTGACGGCGAACCTGGCGGGGCTAGACCTGTGGCGTCGGCCTCCGACACCGACTGCGTGATGCGTTGACATCAATCGGATGATGCGGTAGCATCACTCATGCGCACCACCATCGATCTCGACGAGGCGCTGCTTGAGCGCCTGCGGACCGCCGCGCACCTGGAGGGCGTGTCCTTCAAGGCCATGCTGCATCGCGTCATCCTTCGCGGGCTCCGCGAGCCGGAGCCCGCCCGCGAGCATCGCTACGAGCCTCGTACCTACCGTATGGGTGCCGTCCGCGAGGGCTACGACCTGGTCAAGGCCCGGTGGATTGCGGACGATCTCGAGGATGAGGAGATCCTGCGGAAGATGAACGAGGGCAGGTAATGATCGTCCCCGACGTCAACCTGCTGGTATACGTGTTGAATGCCGACAGCCCGCATCACCCTCGTGCATTGGCCTGGTGGCGCGACCTCTTGAACGGCCACGAGCCAGTCGGCTTGCCGTGGGTCACCATCCTCGGGGTTCTGCGGCTCGTCACCAATCGTCGCATCCTCAGTGCGCCGCTCTCCATCGAAGAAGCGATGGCGAATGTCGACGAGTGGTGCAGGCAACCGGTGGTCACGCTGATCGAGCCTGGGGCGGACCACCGGGCCATCCTGTCACGCCTGCTTGGGGATGCGGGGCGGGGCGCGAACCTCGTGACCGATGCCCACCTCGCCGCGCTCTGCGTGGAACGCGGTGCCACCCTGCACAGTGCGGATGGCGACTTCCAGCGGTTCCGTGGGCTGCGCTACGAGAACCCACTGCTGTCCTGACCACCAGCGGGCGTCTACAATGCCGCGCCCGGCCCCGTCCCCGACGTGTTGTCCACCGGCCGCCGGGCGGCCACCACGCCCTGCACCGGTGTTGGCGTCTGCCAGCTCACAGGCTGCACCGGGACTTCGCTGGTCATGGTGGTGCGCGCCGAGGCCCAGCGGCTGCCGCTGAAGCGCCCGACCTGCATGCTCACGCGCGCCACACCGATGCGCGACTTCACCACCGCGCCCAGCCCCACCGTGGCCATTGCCCAGGTGAAGGCCACCGCCACCAGCCGCGCCAGCGCGCCGGCAACGGGCACACCCGCGGCCAGGGCCGCCCCGAACCACAGCAAGCTCAGGGCGATGAGCCCCACCGTGAGTCCACGCAGCGCGGCGCCGCGCTCGCTGCTGCTGCTCCCGCGCCCGGCCAGCGCCCGGCCGATCACCAACACCACTGCCTGTGTGCCGAGTGTGACGGCCCCGGAGAGTGCCAAGGCCCACGCCAGCACGGCGATGGGAATGGCCAGAATACCGATGACGGTGATGGCGCAGGCGATGACCAGCACGACCAGTGCCGGAACCGCCAGGAGTTGCGTGAGTACGCCCGCCCAGAAGCTCCCCGACACATCCCGCGCCGCCGTTCGGGCGACGGCCGTCAGTGCCTCCTCGGCAGTGGTCAGCACCACCAGCCCGATGATCAGGCCGATGCCGAAAACCCCCGCGACGGCGAAGAGCGTGGAGGCGAGCATGGCTGCTTACCGGCTACCGCGCGCGGAGGTGGCCAGGGCGCGAATGCCCACCACTCCCATCCCGGCCGCGGCCACGAAGCCGCCCAGCGCCAGCGCCATGACCTCGGGGGAGCTACCGCGCAGCGCGTCGAGCCCTGGCTGACCGATCACGGTGGAGACCACGTCGCTGCCGGCCGCCACCAGCTGCTCACGGAACCGCTCGAGCCCCAGCGACGCGGTAAACACCGCGAGGTCGGCGCGGGCTACTGCCCAAGTGACGCTGGCGGTCGCCAGGCCGGCCGTGACCGCGGCCCCGAATGAGGCGGCGATCCGCGCCGGCCGCGTGGCGGGGATAAGCTGGCCCACCGTGCGGGTGGCCGCGGCGTGCCACGGCTCGAAGACCTGCACCTGACTCATCACCCGGTCAGCAAATGCCGGGGACGGAGCGAAATCGGGGAGCGAATCGAGGGCCATCATCAACGCCCGGGCACTTTCCAGTTCCCCCTGGCACTCCACACACGAACGGGCGTGTGCCCGCAACGGGGCCACGCCGAAGCCTTCTTCACCGTCCAGAAGGAGCTCGATTTCGTCGGGTCTGAGATGTCGGTCGATCATTGGCGGGTCTCCATGAGCGGAGTACGCACAGGGGGGGCGGCGGGTTTCAGAGAGTTTCGGAGTCGAGCGGCTGAAGTTTCGTTCATTCGCGGAGCGGCTCCAGCGCCTTCCGGAGCTCGTGGCGGGCCCGGTGGATGTAGGTCTTCACGGTCCCCAGGGGCAGGTCGAGCGTGGCGGCGATCTCCTCGTACGACCGCCCCTCCACATGACGCAGCATGATGCAGGCCCGATACTCCGGGCGCAGCCGGGCGATGGCCTGTTCGATGGCCGACCCGAGCTCCTTGGCCTCCATCTCGTCGAGGGCGTTCTCCTGCTCGGCGGCCAGCTCGAGCGTCGACGCTTCCACCTCAGCGGCGGTCGTGGCATGCGGGCTGCCGTCAATGCTGATGGTGTCCAGCTTCCGCCGTCGCAAGTGATCGATGGCGACGTTGTTGGCGATCTTGAACAGCCAGCTCGAGAACTTGAACTCGGGGCTGTACCGGTCGATGTGATTGAGGACCTTCACGAAGGCGTCCTGCGCCAGATCCTCGGCGGTCTCCCGGTCGCGTACCATACGGAAGACGAGCGAAAACACCGGCCGCTCGTAGCGGCGCACGAGCTCCCGGAAGGCAAGCTCGCGCCCCAGCTGGGCGAGACGGACGACATCGGCGTCGGGGAGTGTTCCCAGCTCGTCGGGCGTGGACATGCGCAGGGCAAAGCTAGCCCAGCGTCACGAATGTGACCAGCAGGGACGGCCCGAAATGCCACACGTTCCGGACCGGGGGACCGCACAATCGGGTGAGACGACCCGCTTGCTCGCCCTTGCCTGCCCCTCGATGTTTCGGGATGCCACGCACCATCGACGCGCCTGCGACGCCCGACGCGCCCGCCAACGACGTCGCGGTCGCCGCCCGGGCGGCCGAAGGGCAGGGGAAGCGCGAGTACGTCCAGCAGATGTTCTCGGACATCGCGCCCCGCTACGACCTGCTGAACCACGTCCTGTCGCTCAATATCGACAAGGGATGGCGCCGCCGCGCGCTGGCCGCGCTCGGCTGGAGGGCGCGCCCCACCGGTACGTACCTCGATCTGTGCGCCGGCACGCTCGATGTGGGCGCCATGCTGGTCGGCCAGCAGGGCTTCAGGGGCTTCGTGGCCGGCGCCGACTTCGCGGTGCCCATGCTGCAGCATGGCACCGGCAAGGCGCCGCGTACGGTGCTGGCGCCGGTGGGGGCGGATGCCCTGTCGCTCCCCTTCGCCGACCGGTCGCTCGACGGGGCCATCGTGGCCTTCGGCATCCGCAACGTGGCCGACCTCGACGCCGGGCTGCGCGAAGTGCGCCGGGTGCTGTCGCCGGGGGCCCGCTTCGTGATCCTCGAATTCTCCACGCCGCGCTTCGCACTCGTGCGGCAGGCCTATCTCGCCTACTTCCACCATGTGCTGCCGTTCATCGGCCGCCTCGTGAGCGGACACCGGTCGGCGTACACGTACCTTCCCATGTCGGTCGCCAACTTCCCCACGGAAGAAACGCTCGCCGACCGCATGCGCGCCGCCGGGTTCTCCACGGTCACGTGGGAACGCCTCACGCTGGGCATCGCCGCAATCCATACCGGCACGGCCTGACCGCGCCGCCTCAATAGCATGGCTCTCGATACTCTTTCCGAATTCATCGACGCGATCGACCGCATCGGCGAGCTGCACCGCATCACGCAGCCGGTGAAGGTGCACCTCGAACTCACCGAGATCGCCGATCGTGTCTCCAAGATGCCGGGTGGCGGCAAGGCGCTGCTCTTCGAGAAGCCGGTGCTGCGCGATGGCACGATCTCGCGGTATCCGGTGGCGATCAATCTGTTCGGCTCCATGCGCCGCATGTCCCTGGCCCTCGGCGTCGACAACCTCGATGACATCGGCCACCGCATCACGAAGCTCATGGACCTCAAGGTGCCCGATGGCTTCCTTGGCAAGCTGTCGCTGCTGCCGCGTCTGCTCGAGGTGAGCAAGTTCCCGCCGCGCGTGAAGGGCGGCGCGCCGTCGTGTCAGGAGATCGTGTGGCAGGGGGACGAGATCGATCTCGACAAGATCCCCGTGCTGCAGTGCTGGCCGGAGGACGGCGGCCCATACATCACCATGACGGCGGTGATCAGCAAGGACCCGGCCCGCGGTATCCGCAACGTGGGCATGTACCGCGTGCAGCAGTTGGGCAAGCAACACGTGGCCATGCACTGGCAGCGTCACAAGACGGGCGCCGAGCACATGCGGCAGATGGCCGAACGAGGCGAGAAGATGCCCGTGTGCATCGTGGTGGGGAGCGATCCGGCGAGCATGTTCAGCGCCAGTGCCCCGCTGCCGCCCAACATCGATGAGTTCCTGTTCGCGGGCTTCCTGCGCAAGGACCCGGTGAAGCTCACGAAGGCCGTCACCAACGATCTCGAAGTGCCCGCCGATGCGGAGTTCGTGATCGAAGGGTACATCGATCCCGCCGAAGAGCTGATCGTGGAGGGGCCGTTCGGCGACCACACCGGATTCTACAGCGAGGCGGATCTGTACCCGAAGGTGCACGTCACCGCCGTGACGATGCGCCGCAACCCGGTGTATTCCACCACGATCGTGGGGCGCCCGCCCATGGAAGACTTCTATCTCGGTCACGCCACCGAGCGCATCTTCCTGCCGCTGCTCAAGCTCACCACGCCGGAGATCGTGGACTACCACATGCCGGCCGAGGGCGGGTTTCACAACCTCGTGTTCGTGAGCATCGACAAGAAGTACCCCGGGCACGCCGACAAGGTGATGCACGCCTTGTGGGGGCAGGGGCTCATGTCGCTGGCCAAGGTACTGGTGGTCGTGGACAAGGAGATCAACGTCCGCAACCCGGTCGAGGCCTGGTGGGTGGCGCTCAACAACATGGACCCGCAGCGCGACGTGCGCTTCACTATGGGGCCGGTGGACGTGCTCGATCATGCCAGCCGCGCGTTCACGTACGGCAGCAAGATGGGCATCGATGCCACGCGCAAGTGGCCCGAGGAGGGATTCACGCGAGCGTGGCCCAAGGTGATCGAGATGGATGCGGCCACGAAGCAAGCCGTGGACGCCAAGTGGGCGAGCCTCGGGCTGTGAGCCGGTCGTGACCACGTCGAACATCGTTCCGCCCACGGGGGCGCGCGACGGGCAACTGCTGCGTGGCCAGTCGTTGCCGGTGCGGCTCGCAAACTTCGTGAAGCTGCCGCACACGGTCTTTGCCATGCCCTTCTCGCTGGTGGGTGTGCTGTTCGCCAGTGTGGTGGCGCCGGTGACGCCGGCGATCGTGGGGTGGGTGCTGGTGGCATTCACCAGTGCACGCTTTGCGGCCATGGCGTTCAACCGGCTGGTGGACCGCGACGTGGATGCGCTCAACCCGCGCACCGCGATGCGCGAACTGCCGGCGGGCACGCTCACGGTGGGGCAGGCGCGTGCAAGCATCGTGCTCACGAGTATGTTGTTCGTGTTCGCGAGCTGGATGCTCAACCCGCTCTGCTTCGCGCTGTCGCCGGTCGCCCTGCTGTGGGTGTTGGGCTACAGCTACACCAAACGCTTCACCCGGTGGTCGCACCTGTGGCTGGGGCTCGGTCTGTCCATTGCGCCGGTGGGCGGCTACCTCGCGGTCACCGGCGCGTGGAGCGATCCGTGGTGGCTGCTCATCGTGCTGGCGCTGGCGGTGGTGTGCTGGAGCGGCGGCTTCGACATGATCTATGCGCTGCAGGACGCCGAGTTCGATGCCAAGCACGGGTTGCACAGCGTGCCGAGCAAGTTCGGCGTGCCGACGGCGATTGCCATTGCCCGGTCGCTGCATGTGCTGGCGGTGCTGAGCTTTGCCGCGGTCATGGCGGCGCAGCCGCTGGGTAATGTGCCGCCGGTGGTGACGGGGATTCTGTGGGCGGCGGTGCTGGGCGTGGCGCTCATGCTGCTCTGGGAGCATCGCCTGGTGAAGGCCGATGACCTGAGCACGGTGGACGCGGCGTTCTTCACGATGAACGGGCTCATCTCGATGGGTTTCCTGGCGGCGGTGTTCGCGGCGCGGTTGCTGCTGGAGCGTGGCGCGTGAGTGGCGCAGCGACGCGACATCCCGTGGTGTTCGCGATCACCGGGGCCTCGGGCGCACCGTACGCGGTGCGGCTGTTGCGGGCGCTGGTGGAGCTGCAGGTGCCCACGTGGCTCATCGTGTCCAGTCATGGCTGGCGACTGCTGCACACCGAAAGCGACATCGCGGATCTCGCTGCCTTACGTGCGCATGTGGGCGGCCCCGCGTTCGACTCCTGCGTGACCGTCTACGACGACAACGATCGCGGCGCCGCGCCGGCGAGCGGCTCGGCGCGCACCAGCGGCATGGTGGTGTGTCCGTGCAGCATGGGCACGGTGAGTGCCATCGCCCACGGCACGTCGCGTTCGCTGGTGGAGCGGGCCGCCGACGTGGCGCTCAAGGAACGGCGTCGGCTGCTGCTGGTGCCGCGGGAGACGCCGCTGTCGCTGGTGCATCTCGAGAATCTCACGGCGGTCACGCGCGCCGGGGCCACCGTCATTCCGGCGGCGCCGGGCTTCTACCATCAGCCGCAGCAGATCGCCGATCTGGTCGACTTCATGGTGGCGCGCATACTCGACCACCTCGATGTCGAGCATTCCGTCGGCAAACGGTGGGGTGAAGCGCCGGTCGAATAGCAGCGAGCGTCTCCGGCACGGCGCTCGGACACGTCAGCGTATGGTACACCATGCGGGGGAGCCAATGATCGACGAGCACTTGCTGCAACAGGCGGTGGAGCGGCAGCAGCAGCGCCGGCGAGGCGACGCCGTGGTCACGTGGGTTGGTGCCTGTCTCGTCTTCACGGTGCTGGCCTTCGTGTTGGCAACCGTGGGGCGTGTACCGGTCCCGCGGCGGTACTGGGTGGCGCTGCTTGGTGGCGTGATCGGCGGCGGCTTCACCATTGGTGGCGTCCGGGTCGTTCAGCGCGTTGCCCAGAGCGGTATGCGCTCACTGCTGGAGCCCGGCGGTACTGGACGGGAGCGTGCAGTGTACTCACACGCCGAGGCGCTGGCGTCGCAGGGCAACCAGCAGGCGGCCGCGCGCGCCTTCGAGGCGGCGCGGGCGGAGCACGGGGTGCAGGCCATACTTCTGCGGGCCGAGGCGGATCTAGCCGTGCGGGCTGATGGGCATGCCGAGCGAGCACGGGAGTTGCTGCTGCGCCTCCGTCGGGCGCCCGATGCCACGCGCGCCGACGAACTCTACGCCACGCACCGGCTTATCGACCTGTATCTTGGACCACTTGCCGACCGCGGACGCGCCATGGTGGAACTGCGTCGTCTCGCTGATCGCTATCCCGGTACGCCGGACGCTGCCGGTGCGCTGACGGAGCTCGAGCGCCTCCGTGCACTCCTCAAAGACGAGCACGAACGGTCATGAACGCCAAAGCCACGATCATCGGGTTGATCTCGGACACCCACGGCCTTGTTCGCCCGGAGGTCTTCGAGGCACTCGCGGGCGTATCGCAGATTCTCCACGCCGGCGACGTCGGCCCCGCGGATGTGCTCGCGGAGCTGGGCACGATCGCCCCCATCCGCGCCGTGTACGGCAACACGGACGCCCCTGGACGGCCGGATCTCGTCGAACGCATCGAGGACGTGATCGACGGGGTGCGCATCGTGGTGACGCACGGGCACGAACTGGGCAGCCCCACGCCGCCCAAGCTCGTGGGCGCGTATCCCTCGGCCGACGTGATCGTGTACGGGCACACGCATCAGCAACTGGTCACCAAGGCCGCTCGGCGGGTCGTCGTGAATCCGGGGGCGGCGGGGCCACGACGCTTCAAGCTGCAGCCGTGCGTGGCCAAACTCTACCTCTGGCAGGGGCAGGCGGATGTGGAGCTGATTCCGCTGGGGATTGCCGGGGAGTGAGCGGATCGCGCGCCGCGAGGCCGACGAGCGCGGAAGGCGCCGATTGTGCGGATCCCCGCCACTGCCGCAGCGCCAATGGCGGATCGCGCAGATCGGGCGGATGTTGCGCTTGGCCAGTGCGCTTGGCCGGTGCGCTTGGCTAGTGCGCTTGGCCAGTGCGCCTGGTTCGCGCCGTGGGCGCGATCGGTACCGATCCGCGCTTCACCGGCGTCGATCGCGGCATCCGCCGTGTCCAGCCGGGCGACTGGGCATCTGAGGAGCGGCCGGCCAAGGTGTTCAACCCGGCAAGTCGCCGATTGCGCGCGGCGTACGCTCTTGCAGCTGCGCCGCAAGTCGCTCCAGTGCACCGACCACTGTGTCGGCCATGAGTGCATGCTCGCCACTCCGCCCGCGAAACCACGATTCGATCAGCAGCAGCTCGTCGAGCTGGTCGACCATGGCGCCCGTGGGTGACTGTACGGCCTGGCCTTCGAGCGACTGGAGAGCACGCACCGAGTCCGGTTCGGCGCACCGCGCCTCCCCCACCACGCGACCGTGCCGCACGAGGTACAGCCGATCGTCGCCATCGCGCCCCGGCACCGCGTACACGAAGCTCGGCCGCGTGAGCGCCTCTCGGACGCGCGCGAGTTGGGTGTCGAGCTCCTGCAGCGCGGTGAGGCGGTCGCGCAGCCAGCCGGCGCGTTCGTAGCTCAGTGCGGCGCTGGCGGCCGCCATTTCACGGACGAGCTGCTGGTGCGGCGTATCGTCGCGCCCTTCGAGTACCGCCTTGGCGCGCGAGAGCTGGGTCCGGTACTGGTATTCGCTGGCCGCGCCGACACAGGGCCCCAGGCACCGCCTCGTCTCGTACCGGTGACACCCGGGGGTCCGCTGCAGCGCCGGGTGCGTCTCCTCGAACAGCTCGGCCACCTCGCGCATGTGCATCGGCACGCGGTCGGCGCAATCGCGCAGCCCCAGCGCATCGTTGAGCACACGCAGCGCATCCTGCAGCGGGCGCCGTGAGGCGAAGGGGCCGATGAGCTGCGCCACATCGCGCGACCGGGCGGCGGCGCTGGCCTTCTGGATGCGCAGGCGTGGCGCGGGCCCCTTGGCAATGGTGATGACCCACCATTTATCCAGCGGGCGGGCCGACCGCACGTTGTAGCGCGGCAGATGGGCGCGAATGAGGCGCACTTCGCGCAGCAGGGCTGCGAATTCGCTGGGGAGTGGCTCCCATTCGAGGCGCGCCGTTTCGCGCAGCAGGCGTGCGTGCCGGTGTTCGGGCCAAGGCAGGCGGAAGTACGACAGCAGCCGGGTACGCACCTGCGTGCTCTTGCCCACGTACAGCACCTCGCCGTGGGCGCCGCGCATGAGGTACACGCCGGGCACATTGCGGGCGCTCTCGCGCACGTGGGCGCGGAGGCGGGCGACATCGGCCTCCGGCGTCCCGACCGCCAGATCCAACTGCTCGGCCAGCGGTGCACGACCGCGGCGCCGGCGCGTTGGCACCGGGGGCAACGCCACGGGCGCCCCGGCGTTCGGCACATCGATACCTGCCGCACCGGCGGCGGGAGCGACATCGCCCTCGTTCAGCTCAGCGCTGGCACCCCGCGCAAAAGACCGTGCTACGCCCGTCCACGGCGTGCGTCCCGACCAGTCGACGGCCGCAGCGACGGCAGGGTTCGCCGGCACGCCCGTAGGCAGCCAGCTGCCCGACGAAGGTACCCCGCTCACCGCGCGCATCCCGGTAGTCGCGGAAACTGGTGCCGCGGGCCTCGATGCTGGCCGCCAGCACCGCCCGCAGTTCGTGCCGCAGCGTGGCGCACTCGCCCAGAGAGAGGGAACTCGCTTCGCGGGAAGGGTCGATGCCGGCGCGCCACAGGGCCTCGTTCGCGTAGATGTTGCCAACGCCGGCGAGTCGCTTCTGATCCATCAGGGCAATCTTGATGGCTTGGCGTGACTCCCGAACACAACCCGAAAATGCAGCATCGTCGAGGGTCGGGTCAAGAGGCTCCGCACCAAGGGCGCCCGAATACGCCGTGAACCGCGCCCGGTTCATGAGCGCCACCGTGCCCAAACGGCGCACGTCGCGATAGTGCAGGGCGCGGCCGTCCGCCAGCGTGAACGTTACGCACACATAGGCACGCTCGGTCTCAGTGAGCGTGCCGTCGTCCACCACCAGTCCGCCCGTGAAGCGCGGCTGCACCACGATGCGCCACGCTGGATCAAGCGCGGCCATTTCGAGGTGCGCGTCCATATCCAGCACGATGAGCTTGGCGCGGCGCCATACGCGCCGGATGGGCTGGCCGAGCAGTGCCCGCTCGAACCCTTCGACGTTTGCCTCGCGCAGCACATCGGGCCGGGGCACCGCGACGCCCGAAATGACCGCGCCCACCACCATCTCGTGCAGGTCGCGGGCGATCGTTTCGGTTTCAGGGAGTTCGGGCATGCGGCGGTGAGTGGCGCGTGAACCGGGAGAAAGGGAAACGCGGACGCACAGTGCGCTCGGAGGTTGGCGAAGGCATGGAGAACTGCATGCGCAAAGAAAGTGAACAGACGACGTGCTCCGTGCCCTCACCCCACCCGCGCCGCTTCCCGCCACCCGATGTCCCGACGATGAATCGCCCCGTCGAAGCCGATGCGTGACGCCGCCTCGCGCGACGCCTGCTGCGCCGCCCCGAAGGTGTCCGCCAGGGCCGTCACCGCGAAGACCCGCCCGCCGCTCGTACGCAGGGTGCCCGACGCATCGCGCCTCGTGCCAGCGTGGTACACACGAATGTCATCACCGAAGCTCGGCAGCTCGATGCCGAACCCGGTCTGCGGGGCATCGGGATAGCCACTCGACGCCACCACCGTGGTGACGCTGGCCCCCGCCCGCCACGTGAACGGGGGCATGCTGCCGATGCGTGCCCCACGCGCCACCGCGAGCATGGGCTCGAGCAGGCTACTCGTGAGCATCGGAAGAATGGCCTGCGTTTCGGGGTCGCCGAAGCGGCAGTTGAACTCCACGACCTTCGGCCCGTCTGGCGTCAGCATCAGCCCCGCGTAGAGGAGGCCCGTGAAGGGCGTGCCGCGCTTGCGCAGCGCGTGCAGCGTGGGGAGGAACACGCGCTCGGTCACGTCGTCGACCAGCGCCGGCGTGGAGAGCGACACGGGCGTGTAGGCGCCCATGCCACCCGTATTGGGCCCGTCGTCGCCGTCGAGCAGGCGCTTGTGATCCTGGGCGCCGATCATCGGCATGACATCGTGGCCGTCGGTGATGGCGAACAGCGACAGCTCCTCGCCGGTCATGAACGACTCCACGAGACACTCGGCCCCGGCCTCGCCGAAGACGCGATCATCCAGGATGCGGTCGATGGCGTCGAACGCCTCGCCCTCCGTCTGGCAGACGATCACGCCCTTGCCCGCCGCGAGACCGCTGGCCTTGATCACCACCGGCGCGCCAAAGCGGGCCCGCACCGCCGCCTTGGCCTCGCTGGCCACGCGGTGAGTTTCGGCGTGCGCTGTGGGAATGCCGGCCGCCAGCATGAGCGCCTTGGTGTCGGCCTTGGAGGTCTCAACGGTCGCTGCCCCCATGGTGGGGCCAAAGGCCGGGATACGCCGCTGCTGCAGGTAATCGACCACGCCGTTGGCCAGCGGGGCCTCGGGACCCACCACCACGAGGTCCACCTGCTCCTGCTCCGCCAGCGCGGCCACGGTGCGCGGATCGCTGGCGTCGATCGACACCAGGCGGCCCAGGTCGGCGATACCGGGGTTGCCAGGTGCAGCGACAATCTCGACGGGCGTGTTTTCGCGCGACAAGGCGTCGGCGAGGGCATGTTCACGGCCACCGGAGCCGAGGAGCAGGATCTTCATGGCGCCCAATCTAGCGAGACGCGGTGCCTGTCGGCCGCCTTACCCCAGCACCGGCGTGGCAGACCGCCCGGCGGGCCTGAGCGATGGAGCATCGGAGGTCAGGAGCTTGGGAGCACTCCATCGCGTCCCCACCTCCTGAGCTCCGACGCTCCGCCCTTCAGGTGCAACGGTACTGATGGATCACAGCCCCGGCGGCGCCTCAGGAGGACGCGGCGGTTCGGGCGCGGGCGGCTGCTCACTCGGGGGCGGCGGTGGCGGCGGCGGAGCACTCGGCCCCCCAGGCGCATCGCCCATGCTCGCCGCCGCCTTGAAGGCTTCGCGGAAGGCATCGGCCGCCCGGTTGATGACCCCGCCGACGGCGTCGGCCGCCTCCTTGGCCTTCTCCTTGTAATAGTCCGTGGCATCGCGCAGGTCGTCGCGGAACGGACGCTCGGCTTCGCTTCCACGCCGGATGTAGTCGCCGCCCACGATGGTGGCGTAGGCACCGCTCTGCTCCCAGCGACGCAGTTCGGCCACCCGGACCGTGTGGAACGGGTGCTCGCGCAGCGCCGTGTTGAGGGCCTTGAGCACACTGTCCCACGCCGAGCCGCCCATCTCGTACTCGGCTGCCTGCGCGAGGTAGGCATCGAGGTCGATCTGGTCGCCGTCTGCCTTGCCGCCGGCGAGCTTGAGGAACGCCATCAGGCTCGCGCGCGGGTCTTGGGTGCCCAGCATGCCGGCCCGGTCGGCGGAGAGCTCGGACGTGCGATACCACTCGAGCAGGGCGAGCTGGAAGGGCAGGAGGGCGATGGAGGCGAGCAGCGGCAGCGCGCCCATGCCAAAGAAGAGCACGATGAGCGCAATGGTGCGGTAGGTGGTCCGCCCCGTCATGATGTGCCCGAGCTGCTGCGCCAGCACGAAGCGTTGCTCCTCGGGGTCGAGCAGCTCGAGGGTGCCCGAGTTGATGACGATGAACGGCTGGTCGAAGCCCACCGCGCCGGCGTTGGCAATGGGATTCTGCGCCACGTACAGCTGCGGGGCAGGCTGGCCGTGGCCGGGCCAGTCGAGCGCCTGTAGCACCTCCTGATAGAGCGCGTGCAGGCGCGGCCGCTGGGTGGGGCCTACCAGCACGGCATCACCAAGGAACAGGTTCCGCACACCGCGCTCGCCGAAGGCGCCGGCGATCTTGCGCACGACGTCGTCGAACCCGGGGATGGCGCGCAACGCGCGCAGGGCGGCACGGTCGGCTGGGTGCTCCCAGGAGACCGCGCTGATCTGAGTCAGGGGGGTAGCCATGATTCCTTGTACGCCGAGCGGGGCGGAATGGTGTCAATGGCCCTGGGGAGGCGGGACGCCGGACAGACCAAAGAGAGGAGGGAGCAGGACCGCGCCGGCTGTCCTCCTCCCTCCTCACTATCCGTCCGGCCTCCGAACGCCGGAGGTCACCCGTATCCGCCGCTAGATCCCGACCAGCGCCCGCTCCAGATCCTCGATCAGGTCCTCGGCGTCCTCGATCCCGCAGCTCAACCGGACCATGCCGTCGGTCAGCCCCATGGCATTCTTCACGTCGGCGGGCACGGAGCCGTGCGTCATCGTGTACGGGTGGTTGGTGAGGCTTTCCACTCCGCCCAGCGACTCGGCCAGCGAGAACACCTGCACCCGCTCCAGGAAGCGCCGGGCGTTGTCCTGCGTGCCCAGGTCGAGTGTCATCATGCCGCCGAAAGCGGACATCTGCCGCTTCGCCAGCTCGTGGTGCGGGTGATGGGGGAGCCCGGGGTAGATGACGCGCTCCTCACCGAGCCGGTTCACCAGAAAGTTGGCGATGGCCCGGCCATTGAAGTCGTGCTGCTTCATCCGCAGCGGCAGGGTCTTGGTGCCGCGCAGCGCGAGCCAGGCATCGAACGGGCCCGGCACGGCGCCGGCGGCGTTGAGAATGAACTGGAGCCGGTCGGCCAGATCGTCCTCAAGAACGACCGCGAGGCCGCCGATCATATCTGAGTGACCGTTGATGTACTTGGTGGTCGAGTGCCAGACGATGTCGGCCCCCAGCTCCAACGGACGCTGGAAGATCGGCGTCGCGAAGGTGTTGTCCACGATGAGCAGCGCCTGATGCCGCTTCGCGATCTCGCTCATGGCCCGCAGGTCCGTGAGCCGCATGAGCGGGTTGGTCGGCGTCTCGACGAGCAGCGCCCGGGTGGCCGGGGTCATCACCTCGTCGACGCGCTGCGGATCGCTGGTATCCACGTAGGTGAACGACAGCCCCATATGCTTCAGAATTCGATCGAACAGCCGGAAGGTGCCGCCGTAGACATTCTCGGCGCACACGATGTGATCGCCGGCCCGGAACAGCTTCATGATCGAATCCAGGCAGCCCATGCCGCTGCCGAAGGCGAAGCCATGGCGGCCGCCTTCGAGCGTGGCCACGTTGCGTTCGAGCGCCTGGCGGGTGGGGTTCTTTCCCCGGGCATACTCGTAACCCTTGTTGACGCCGATGCTGTCCTGGACGTAGGTCGAGGTGAGGTACAGCGGCGTCATGATGGCGCCCGACACGGGGTCGGGGCGCTGGCCGGCATGGATGGCGCGTGTGGCCAGGCCACCCGCGAGGTCTTCGTCGAAAATGCGCGTCATGGGCTACGTGTCATCCGGGGAGAGGGGCAGCGGGAAGGTAGCGCTCCGGCGGGAGCCGGGCGAGGCGTCTGCAGTCGGGTGCATCGCCCCCTGCTTGGTCGTCGGCGCGCCGTCCGGCCGGCAGGTCCGCCGGGTGTGCCACCGGTGGTCGAGTGGCCCACCCTCCCCCGCGATCCGAAACCGGCCGCGTGATTCGGATGGCACGCGCCGTCACCGCGTGTTGCCTCGAGGCCGGGGCGCCGGGCGCCCCCTCACGGCCCTTCTCGACCACCGCGCTGCGGGCGTGTGTGCCGCCTGACCCTCGTATCGCGTAGGCTGTCGCACGTACGCCGGGGGCATCGCGGGCACCAGGTTCGACCAGCACGACCTTGGGAGCCGTCTGCACGGCATCGGCACGATTGATCGCCCGACTCCGCGCTGCACACGCCGGACTCGTTGAGCGAGGCCGAGTTCGCGCGCGTCATGGCGCATCCGGTGATCGGCTGGCGGCTGCTGGCGCCGCGCCTGCACGCCCGGCCCACTGCGCTGGCCGTGGTGCGGTCGTATCACGAGTGCGTCAATTGAGGCGAAACACCAACCGCCTCGCCTGGCATGCCATCCCGCGCGAGCCCCGGATCCCCGCTGTGGCGGATGCCGGCGATGCCATGACGCGCGGTCGCTCCTCGGCGACGCTGTGCCGGTGGCGGCGGCGGTTGCGTAAGAGCGCCGGAGTTCAGGACGCCGGCCGCGTGAGACGGACGGGTGTACTCAAGCGGTCACCACAGTCCCGCCGGCCAGCAATGGCGCGAGGCACCTGCCAACAAGCGAGTCGAGGCTCGGTGTGCTGCCGGTCCACGCCGTGACGTGCAGGGGGGTGAGCTTCCGGTCGGCGACGATCTGCCGCGCCGCATCGAGCAGGGTTCGGTGCGTATGGCCGGTGGGAGCTGGCGCCCCCGGAGGCCATTCCAGCAGGCACTCCTCGTTTCGTCCGACAGCGCCGCGCTCGCCTTCAAGGGAAAGGCCGAAATGGTTGCCGAGATCGACGGGGCGGCTGACGTCGCCGACGTCGAGGTGTGCAGCGCGCGGCACGTCGTCCAGCCACACGATGGGCAGGTCGGTCGGCCGTCTCGATAACAGCGTCGACACGGAGAATACGGCCCCCACGCCGGCGTCCCGCACCTGCCGCTCGAGGTCCACCCGGCTGCTCGCCGGGTCGAGCCACAGGGCACCGCGCCCATCGCTGGCGGCCAGCGCGACCAGAAAGGCAGGGCCGGGTGGCAGCAGAATCGCCGAGCGGCGACCAGTGAGTGCGCGTACGAGCGGCGCCGTTCGCTGCAGCAGGGTGTGTCCGGCGGCCACGAGCGCGGCAGCCTCGCAGCCATCGAGACGGCCGCCCGCCGCCGCGACGGCGAGGGGGAGCAGGGAAAGGGGGTCGGGCATGACCCCTGCACGATAATCGACCCTGGGCACGAGTCCGCAGCCTCTGTCACCGAAGGCCAGCGGCGAAACGGTCGGCGTGCCGGCTCGTCCATTCTCGGACGAGGGATGCCGGGGGGTAACGCCCACGGCGTGACAGTGATGGTGAGGCGGGAGGTGCCCGCCTAGCTTTCCCCGATGCGGTTCGCCTGCGGCGGGTCCGAAGGCACTGCCGTCCCCGACGATGAGGACCGACATGGTGTTTGATGGGTTGATGGTGAGTGTGTCCGGGGTGCGCGGCCGGGTTGGCGAGGCGTTGACGCCCGAGGTGGTGGCCACATTTGCGGCGGCGTTCGGGGCGTGGGCCTCGCGGTCCGGCAACCGGCGCGTCGTGGTGGGACGCGACAGTCGCGTGAGCGGGCCCATGTTCACGCGTATCGTGCATGGTGCGCTCGAGTCGGTCGGCTGCACCGTGATCGACATCGGCATGGCTCCGACGCCCACCATCCAGCTCGCCGTCGAGCATCATCACGCTGCCGGCGGGTTGGGCATCACTGCCAGTCATAATCCCATCGAGTGGAACGCCCTGAAGTTCATCGGACCGTCGGGGCTGTTCCTGTCGGCAGCGGAGGGCGCCGACATGCGGGCGTTGCTGGACACCGGCATCCCTCGCGCCACGTGGGACCGGTTGGGCGCCATCGTGGTCGACGACGAGGCGGTACGCCGTCACCTCGCGCAGGTACTGGCGTTGCCGTGGCTCGACGTCGACGGGATCCGCGCCCGCCGTTTCCGGGTGGCGCTGGATTGCTGTCATGGCGCCGGGAGCGTGATCATGCCGCAACTCCTCACGGAGCTGGGCTGCGACGTGTACGCCATCAACATGGAAGCCGATGGGCGCTTCCATCGTCCGCCGGAGCCGGTCGCGGAGAATCTCGGCGAGCTGGAGGCGCTGGTGCGCGCCACGCAGGCCGACATCGGTTTTGCGACCGATCCCGATGTCGATCGGCTGGCCCTCGTGCTGGACGATGCCAAGGCGCCGGGGGAAGACTACACGCTCGCCTTTGCGGCGCGCACGGTGCTCAGGCATCGCCCGGGCCCCGTGGTGACCAATCTCTCCACCAGCAAAGTCGTGTCGGACGTGGCCGCCGAGATGGGGGTGCCCTTTCGGTTCGCGAAGGTTGGCGAGGTGAACGTCGCGCTCACCATGCGCGAGGTGGGGGCCACGATCGGGGGCGAGGGGAATGGTGGCGTGATCCTGCCCGAGCTGCATCTGGGCCGCGATGCCCCGCTGGGCGCGGCGCTCATGCTGCAGCTCATGCTGGAGGAGGGGCGTCCGCTGTCGCAACTGGTGGCGGAGAAGCCCCGCTATGTGATCGTCAAGGACAAGCTGGATCGCCCGGATGCGCCGCTCGATGCGGTGTACCGCTCGCTGCGCAACGCGTTCCCCCACGCCGCGGCCGACACCCAGGACGGCCTCCGGCTCGACTGGGCGGACCGCTGGGTGCACCTGCGCCCGTCCGGTACCGAGCCGATCGTACGCGTGATCGCCGAGGCGCCAACGGACGCCGACGCGCGCACGCTGATCGCGCAGGCACGCGAGCCGCTGGACACGTTCGTTTCCCTTTGATCAGACCAGACCATGTGCGGAATCGTTGGCTACGTCGGTGACCGGATCGCCACCCCAATGCTGATCGAGGGGCTCAAGCGCCTCGAGTATCGCGGTTATGACTCGGCGGGCGTGGCGATCATGAACGGCAAGGGCGTGGAGACGCGCCGGGCCGCTGGCAAGATTGCCCGCCTCGAGTCGGCGATCGCGAACGACCCGCCGCACGGCACCATGGGTATCGCGCACACGCGCTGGGCGACGCACGGGCCACCGAACGAACAGAACGCCCACCCGCATGTGAGCCAGAACGGCCGGATCGCCGTGGTGCACAACGGCATCATCGAGAACGCCACGGTGCTCAAGATGGGGCTGGAGGCGCGCGGCTACGTGTTCAAGTCGGATACGGACACCGAGGTACTGGCCCATCTCATCGAGACGGCGTACGCCGGCAACCTCGAGGCGGCCGTGATCGAGGCGCTGCGGCAGGTCGATGGTACGTACGGCATCGCCGTCATCTCGAGTGACGAGAAGGACAAGATCGTGGCCGCCCGCAAGGGCAGCCCACTGCTGGTCGGCATTGGCGAAGGCGAGTACTACGTCGCGTCGGACGCGTCGGCCATTCTGTCGCACACGCGCCAGGTGGTGTACCTCGATGACGGCGACGTGGCGGTGGTGACGAAGGATGGGTACAAGGTGGTCGACCTCGATGCGGCCGTGCGCGAGAAGCCGGTCACCCGCATCGAGTGGGACCTCGCGCAGATCGAGCGCGGCGGTTACCCGCACTTCATGCTCAAGGAGATCTTCGAGCAGCCCACGACGGTGGAGAACACCATGCGTGGGCGCCTCCTGCTCGAGGAAGGCTTCTCCAAGCTGGGCGGCCTGAACATCTCCAAGGACGACCTGCTCGCGATCGACAACATCATCATCACGGCCTGTGGCACGAGTTGGCACTCGGCGCTGATCGGCGAGCTGATGATCGAAGAGCTGTGCCGCATTCCCGTGGAGGTGGAATACGCCTCGGAGTTCCGGTACCGGAATCCCATCGTCACCCCGCGCACGCTGTGCATCGTGATCTCGCAGTCCGGGGAGACGGCCGACACGCTGGCCGCGATGCGTGAGGCCAAGCGGCGCGGGGCCCGCACGCTCGGGCTGGTGAACGTGGTCGGGTCGACGATTGCCCGCGAGGACGACGGCGGCATCTACCTGCATGCCGGCCCCGAGATCGGGGTGGCGTCCACCAAGGCGTTCACCAGTCAGGTGGTGGCGCTGGCCCTGTTCACGCTCAAGCTGGCGCGTCTGCGTGATCTCAGCGTGGAACGCGGGCGGGCCATTGCCCAGGCCCTTGCCAAGCTGCCTGAGCAGATCCAGAGCATTCTCGATCGAGCGGAGGAAATCGAGGCACTGGCCGAGGAGTTCAAGCGGGCATCGAATTTCCTGTACCTCGGGCGCGGCTACAACTTTCCGGCGGCACTCGAAGGGGCACTCAAGCTCAAGGAGATCTCGTACATCCACGCTGAGGGCTACCCGGCGGCCGAGATGAAGCACGGGCCCATCGCGCTCATCGACGAGATGATGCCGGTGGTGTGCATCGCCCCGCACGACGCGGTGTTCGACAAGATCACGTCGAACATCCAGGAGGTGAAGGCGCGCAAAGGCAAGGTCATCGCCATCACCACGCGCGCGGAGCCGTCGCTGGTGGGCAAGCTCGACTACGAGTTCCGCATTCCGGAGACGGTGGACCTGCTCACGCCAATCCTCGCGAGTGTGCCGTTGCAGCTGCTGGCCTACTACATCGCGGTGAAGCGCGGGTGCAACGTGGACCAGCCGCGGAACCTCGCGAAGTCGGTGACGGTGGAATAAGCCGTCCTCCGCCGGGGGGCGTGGGAACGTGCATCCGCGGGCCACCGGGTGAAGGGTGTGGAGGAGTCGGGCGCAGCGACGGCGTGGTGTCGTTGTGGCGTGTTCCTCCCTGACTTCCTCCCCCTGTTAGCTTGCGGAGATGTCCAACAGCAGTCTCGACCTCCAGCCGACCGCCGCACCCGTCGACCATGGCCGCCTCGTGCGCGAGGTCGCCCGACGCCGCACGTTCGCCATCATCTCGCACCCCGATGCGGGCAAGACCACGCTCACGGAGAAGCTGCTCCTGTACGGCGGGGCCATTCATCTGGCCGGCTCGGTCAAGGCCCGCCGCGCCTCGCGGCACGCCACGTCCGACTGGATGAAGCTGGAGCAGGAACGCGGCATCTCGGTCACCAGCTCGGTCCTGCAGTTCGAGTTTCTCGGCTACCAGCTCAACCTGCTGGACACCCCGGGACACGAAGACTTCTCCGAAGACACCTACCGCACACTCGTGGCGGCCGACAGCGCCATCATGCTGCTCGACAACCGCAAGGGCGTCGAGGAGCGCACCCGACAGCTGTTCGACGTCTGCAAGATGCGTCGGACGCCGATCTTCACCCTCGTGAACAAGTGCGATCGCCACGGCGAGGATCCGCTCAAGCTCATTCAGGATGTCGAGGCCGATCTCGGCATCGACTGCTACGCGGCGACGTGGCCCGTGTTCGAGAACGACATGTTCGTGGGGGTGTACGACCGGCTCAAGCGTGAGGTGCACCTGTTCGAGCGCAGCGGTGACCGCGGGGCCACGCGCGCCGATGACACCATCGTGGGCATCGACGATCCGTCGCTGATCGATGCGATGGGAGAGAGCGCGTTCGACCGGCTCATGGGGGACATCGAGCTCCTCGACGCCGCGGGCCACGAATACGTGCACCAGCGAGTGATCGACGGGGCGCTCACCCCGGTGTTCTTCGGTTCAGCGCTCACGAACTTCGGCATCGAGCCGTTTCTGCGGGAGTTCCTCGAGCTGGCACCGCCGCCGGGGCCCCGCGATTCCAACGTCGGACCGGTGGAGCCGGTCCGCGATGCCTTCACGGGATTCGTGTTCAAGATCCAGGCGAACATGGACCCCAAGCATCGTGACCGGGTGGCGTTCCTCCGTATTGTGTCCGGTCACTTCGAGGCGGGCATGCAGGTGGTACACCAGCGCACGGGCAAGCCCATTCGCCTCGCGGCGCCGCAACAGTTCATGGCGCGCGACCGTGTGGCCATCGAGGAGGCGTGGCCGGGTGACGTGATCGGCGTCATGGACCGCGGCAACTTGCGGATCGGGGACACCCTTGGCGGCGACGGCGCGCTCGAGTTTCAGGGAATCCCGCGCTTCGCTCCCGAGCACTTCGCGCGTGCGATGCCCGCCGACCCGATGAAGCGCAAGCAGTTCGACCAGGGGCTGCGCCAGCTCACCGAGGAGGGGGCGGCGCAGGTGTTCTATGCCGAGACGAGCGCCGGCTCGCAGCCGATCGTGGGCGCGGTTGGTCAATTGCAGTTCGACGTGATGGCGTTCCGCCTCGAGTACGAGTACTCGGCGCCCTGCAAGTTCGAGAAGATGTCGTACCGCTGGCCGCGATGGCTGACGGGGCCCAAGGCCGATGTGGAGCGCGTGGCGACGGGCCTCGGTCGCATGAAGGTGTACGACCACAAGGACAACGTGGTGGTGCTCTTTCAGGATCAGTGGGCGCTGCGGCGGGCACTGCAGCACGAGACCAGCGTGCAGTTCCACGAGACGGCGCCGTAGCGGGCCGCCCGGCGCCCCGGTGTACAACGCACACGCCCCACCCAGCCGCAATCGGCGAGGTGGGGCGTCGTGGTTTGACCGGCCTGCGGTGCGCGACTACTCGGCCGCGGCCGCCTTGGCAATGACGTCGATCTGACGGCCGACGTGGCCAATCACGAACCCGCCGTCCTCGGTGCTGGCAAAGTAGATGCGCAGGCAGGTGACAGGGTTGCTGCCCTTGCGAAGCTGGTCGGCGCACTCGACCTCGCGGTCCCCGTCTCGGAACACATACGGCGTCTTGCGGGTGGGATCGGAGGGGCCCGGTGAATAGTCGACGCCCAGATCGGCGAAGACCTCGCCGAGTGGTCGTCCCAGCGCGCGGTCCTGACGGCGACGACCAACCTCGCCGAGGGCCTTGAGATACGACCAGGCGGTATCCGGATCGGGGAACTCCGACTCCCTGGAGGCGGTGAATGCCGACGGCAGGATACGCAGCGCGTCGCTGTAGAGCGCCTGTGCCCGCTCGACGGCCTCGAGCACGGACTGCGGCGCATCACTGGCGGCCTTGGCGATCGGCTGCCGCTCCTTGTATGCCGCCAGTGTCGTGCGCAGGGCGCGCGCGGCGGCCTTCTCCGCCTCAAGTGCCTGTCGCGAGTCGTTCAGCCGCTCGCGGGTGCGGGCGAGTTCCCCCTCAGCGGCGCGGAGCGCCTCTTCGAGTTGGCGGACCAGGGCAACCATCTGCCCCTTGTCCATCTCGACGCCGGATTCCGCGGCGGCCAAGGCCTCGGCCGCATCGGGGCGCGCGCCGTACGCCGCCGCCCGCAGGTCGCGCAGCGTATCGGCGATGGCCGGATCGGAGAATGGGCGCTGGACCGACACCTCGGCAAGGCGCTGCACGAGGCGTCGCCGCTCACCAGGCAGCGCAAGCGCACGCGCCAGAACGAGGGGGTGCTGGAACGGGTCGGACTCGAGGGTGAAGCCAGGCAGGTACGCGCGTGCCGACCCGAGGAAGACCGAGCGGGCATGGCCGCCCACGGCATCGGACAGGGCGAACGTGTCCGAGTGGCGCAACTGGAAGCAGAGGCCAAGCCCGAACATCTCGCCCGCGAACTGCTCGGGCGGCAGCACGAAACCACCGTCGGGAAGCTCGGTGAGCAGCAGCACCGGCATGGTGCGCGCCGGATCGCAGAGCACGAAGCGCACGAATGCATCCAGCGTACCGGCCTCAAGCTGCGTGGGGACACGCTGCAGGGGGCCATCGTTGGACACCAAGGTGAACGCGGCGTCCAACTCGGCCAGGAGGCGGGGCGGACGAACCGGCGGCGGCGCCCCATTGCTGGTTCCGCCCTCGGTTCCCACGCGGATGTTGACCTGCCGGTGCACGGCACCCGATGTCGTGGTCGTCGCCACGTACGTGACCTGCGTGGACCACTGCAACGAGCGATCGAGCGGATCGGGCGCATGCACGACGATGTCCGCCAGCGCCGCCCCCTCGTGCCGGAACGGAGCCCAGCGCAGAATCCGACCACCGTCGAGTGTGTGATTCGAAGGCGTATCCCAGCTGAGTTGCTGACCCTGGTCAAGGCCAAGCCACGCCACGCAGGCAGCGAGGAAGGCGGAGTCGGCGTCTGTCGCCGCAGTGCGCGGCGTCAGATCGAAATGGAGGGCAAGGCGTGGTTGCACGGTCGTGATGATTGACATTGTCCCTGCACGTGGAAGATCCTTTCAGCGGTCGTCCCGGAGTTTCACGTGCAAAGCCAACCTGAGATGCGATGCGAATACTGCTTCAGCGGGTGACGCGTGCCGAAGTCCGCATTCGCGGGGAGTTGCCCGACGATCCGGTTCGAGTCAGCGGGCGCATCGGGGACGGGTACGTGCTGCTCGTAGGCTTCACGCACACGGACACCAGCGCCGAACTCGAGTGGATGACCGACAAGGTGCTCGGACTCCGTCTCTTTCCTGACGAAGACCAGAAACTTAACCATGATCTGGGAGCGAACGGCGGTGCCCTGCTGGTCGTCTCTCAGTTCACGCTGTATGCCGATGTCAGGAAAGGCCGGCGTCCCAGCTTCGTGGACGCCGCCAAACCGGACCTCGCTGTCCCCTTATATAATCAATTTGTGCGCAGTCTGCGCGAGCGGGGCATGATCGTCGAGACGGGTGAGTTCGGCGCCCGGATGGACGTCGAACTTGTGAATGATGGTCCCGTCACAATTTGGCTCGAGCGCGAGGCCCCATCGCCCTCGACGTAGCGTTTCAGCGTGAGTCAGGGCCTGCGGTCAGGCCATCGCCTGCTCGAGGTCGGAGATGATGTCGCCGACATGTTCGAGGCCGACGCTGACCCGAATGAGCCCGTCGGAGATGCCGACGGCGCGCCGCTCCGCCGGGGTCAGCTTGCTGTGCGTGGTGGAGGCCGGGTGCGTCACGATTGTGCGCGTGTCTCCCAGATTGGCGGAGTGGCTCACGAGTTGCACGCGATCGAGCACCCGCCGTCCGGCCTCGAGGCCTCCCTTCAGCACGAGCGCGACGATGCCGCCGCCTTGCGCCATCTGCCGTCGAGCCAGGGCGTACTGCGGGTGTGAGGGGAGGAACGGGTAGCGTACCGCCTCGAGGGCGGGGTGCCCCTCAAGATGCCGCGCGAGGGTGAGCGCATTCTGACAGTGCCGGTCCATCCGTACGGCGAGCGTTTCCAGCGACTTCGACAAGACCCACGCATTGAAGGCGCTCATGGCCGGGCCCGTGTGGCGGGCGAAGAACCGGCAGTCGGCGAGGTACGCGCGATCGCCGACGATGGCGCCACCAAGGGTACGCCCCTGACCGTCGATGAACTTGGTCGCCGAGTGGATGACGACCGAAGCCCCGAGCGCCAGCGGGCGCTGCAGATACGGGGTGGCAAAGCAGTTGTCGACCACGAGCGGAATGCCGCGCGAACGTGCCAGCGCACCGAGCCATTCGAGGTCGATGAGTTCGAGCCCGGGATTGCTCGGTGTTTCGACGAAGATCAGGCGCGTGGTCGGCCGCAGCAGACGTTCCCACGACCCCGGGTCGGATACGTCGGCGTAGTCCGAGACCACGCCCCACCTGGGCAGGATCCGCGTGAAGAGCTGGTGCGTCGAGCCGAACAGCGCGCGGGAAGCGAGGACATGATCGCCGGCCGACACCCGGGCGGCGATGGCGGTGAAGACCGCGGACATGCCGGACGCGGTGGCGATACCGTCCTCGCCACCCTCGAGCAGGCACAGCTTGCGAATGAACTCGTCGGTGTTGGGATTGGCGTACCGGCTGTAGATGTTGCCCGGGATCTCGTCCGCAAAGAGGGCGCGCGCATGCTCGGCGTCGTCGAACTGGAAACTCGACGTGAGATACAGCGGCACGGAGTGCTCGCGCTCCGGCGTGGTGGGCGCCTGGGTGCGGATGGCGATCGTCTCGAAGTGCGGCGGCGAGGGCTCGGGCGTGCGGTCGTCGGACATGCGTCGGGCGGCGAAGGGAGCGGGCCGGGTGCCCCCTGCAGCGGAGGCTGCGTAAACTTACGCCATGTCCGCCACCGACAAGACGCCGGTCCGTGTGATCCTTGCCTCGCAGTCACCGCGCCGGCGCGAGTTGCTGTCGCTCATCGGCATCGCCCACGAGGTGCGACCTGCCGACATCGACGAAACGGTGCGGCCGGGAGAGGAGCCGGTGCCACACTGCGAGCGGCTGGCTCGCGAGAAGGCCCACACACTGGCGCTGCAGCACCCCGACGCGCTCATCATTGGCTCGGACACCATCGTGGTGGTGGACGGCGCCATCCTCGGCAAGCCGGCCGATCGCGCCGATGCCATGCGCATGCTCACGACGCTCTCCGGTCGTGCGCACCTGGTGTACACGGCCGTCGCGGTGGCCCACGAGGGGGAGACCCGTTCCAGCGTCGAGGCAGTCACGGTGCACTTCCGGTCCCTCACGGCCGCGCAGATCGCGGCCTACGCGGACACCGGCGAACCCATGGACAAGGCTGGGGCGTACGGCATTCAGGGCTATGGCGCCACGCTCGTCGAACGCATCGACGGCGACTATTACGCGGTGATGGGGCTGCCGCTCGGGCGCCTCGTGCACGTCGTGCGCGCACTGGGATACCGATACGAGTTCGGCCCCATCACGCGCTGAACACCACGCGGGCCGCCGCTGATCAGGGTGCGGTCAGCGGGGCGATCTGTGCCAGGCGCGCGTCGCGATACTGCATACGCCAGTGGGCCAAGCGGGCCGCGACGTCGTCCACCGTGATGCGGGGCATGCGCCCCTCCCGATAGACCATGTCGAGCGGGTAGTCCTCACCTGGGTCACCGTACGCATCGATCATGAGGTCGTGCGCGAAATCGTACGGGCCGACGCGCTTGGGGTTGGTGTACCCCAGGAGCGAGATCACGGGCGTGCGCAGGGCGATCGCGAGGTGCAGCGGCCCGGTGTCCGGTGAAAGGGCGACCGCGGCACCATCGAGGATGGCCGCCAGTTTGCGCAAACCGCTCCCGAGGGCGGAGTGGGCCATCGGGGCCGCGCGCAGGATGACCTGCTCGGCGGCCAGTTCGCGCGCCGAGCGCCCACCCACGAGTACCGGCTGCAGCCCGTGCTCATGCCAGAGCAGGTGGCAGACGGCCGCCCACCGCTCGGGGAGCCAGTCCTTGGCGGCCTTGCTGGTGGCCACCACGATTGGTGCAATCGGTCGGTCGAACTGCCCGAGAAAGGTGCGCTGCCAGGCGCGCTCCTCCTCGTTCCACGGCCCCAGCGTCCATGACGGTGCGCCATGCGGCACACCGAGCGCATCGAGGAACTCGAAGTACTGGTCCTGGACATGCTGCCCGGCGTGCGGCGCGATGCGGTGCGTCGTGAACAGCCAGTTGGCATCGCGGGCCCGGGCCCGGTCGAAGCCAAGCTTGACGGGTGCCCGCGTGAAGCCGGTAATGAGACCAGCCTTGAAGTACACCTGCAGGGCGAGCACGATGTCGAAGCAGCGCGCGGCGAGCGCCTGTCGCGTCTCGAGAAACGCCCGCCAGCCTCTGGCGCGATCGAAGCGCACGATGTCGTCCACGAGCGGATGGCCCTCTACCAGCGTGGCCGGGCCGGGCTGCAACACCCAGGTGATGTGACTGGTGGGTGCATGGGCCTTGAGCGCGTGGATGATGGGCATGACGTGCACCGCATCGCCGACGGCGCTCATCATCACGATACCGATGCGGTCGAGGCGCAGCGGCGGTAGTGGTGGTGTGGTAGGGGAAGGCATACCGTCAGGTCTCGGCGACCGCGTCGAGCGCCGCCTGCTGCAGCGCGGTCAGTCGCTGGTCGGTCAACTCGCACCCGAACTGGCGCCGCCACTTGCGCATCGAACGCAGCAGGCGCGCGATGTTGCGCGTCATGGCCTCCGTGGCCGACCGGCGCGGGTCCCAGTCCACCACGTCGATATCGATCACGAGGGCATAGGTCGAGCCCGTCTCGCGTCGGCCTAGCAGGATGTTCTTCACGTTCAGGTCGGGGTGGACGATGCCGCGCTGGGCGAGTGCCCGCAGCAGGTCGATCGTCGCATCCAGCGCCGGTTCGCCATCCAGCTCGGGCGTCAGCCCCGCCAGCACCATGCCCAGGTCCGCCGTGTCGTCCACGAACCGTGTGACGACATCCACACGGGCCAGTCCGAGGCCGGCGTCGTAGCGGACAAAGCCAAGGACTTCGGTGGTGGGGATCCCGGCGGTGCGCAGCGCGGCCGAACGCTGCATCTCGCGCGGGGCACGCGTGGGGCGGCGGAACCGGTCGCCGGTAAGCGGGGCGAGCAGCCCGCCGTGCCACGCATGCCGCACCACCACCTGCACCCCTGACAAGGGCAGCGTGGCGACGTACACAGGCGCCCGCCCCCGTAGCGCACGGGGCTGCGGTTGCTCGGCAGCCCAGTCGTACATCGAGCCGTACGCGCGCACGATCGCCAGCAGGTCATCGCGGACCGCGGGGTGGGCGGTGACATCGGCGTTCCCCACCTGAATGGCAACGGGGAGCGTCGGGTGGACAGGCTGCAGCCCGATGTCGGCGGGGAGGCTCATGTCGGACGCTCCACCTGCCACACCCGGCCGTCAGGGCCGCTCCGACGAGCCACATGGAGATCTGTGCGCCGGTGACACACGACGGCCTCCCCGAGGAGGTCCTGGATCGGCTCGCTGACCAGTATCTCACGGGCCTGCGCCAGCCGACACAGGCGGTTGGCCACGTTGACCGTGTCACCGATCAGCGTGAACTCCAGGCGCTGCGGTGACCCGATATTGCCCACGAAGGCATCGCCGGCATGGATGCCGATGCCGGCGTGCAGTTCGGGGCGGTCGTCGGTGCGCCAGCGCGCATTGAGCGCGTCGAGACGGCGCCGCATGTCGAAGGCCGCCGCGACGGCCCGGGCGGCGTCATCGTCGCCGGCCTCGGGGGCCCCCCAATACGCCATGATCGCGTCGCCGATGAACTTGTCGAGTGCGCCATCGTGGCGGAACACGCAGTCCACCATCGCGGCGAAGTACTCGTTCAGCTGGTTGGCCATCTGGGCCGGCGGTAGGGACTCCGCAATGGCGGTGAAGCCACGAATGTCGCTGAAGAGCACGACCACGGGCTGACGTACGCCGCCCGGCACCACACGCGACGTCGCGGCGGCGATCCGCGCGGCAACGCGGGGCGTGAAGTACCGCTCGAAGTTCTCCCGCACCCGGGTGGCCTGCTGCAACTGCTGGCCGGCGGTCTCGCGCTCAACGGCCGAGGCGGCAATCCCGGCGAAGGCGACCAGCAGCGCCAGGTCGTCGTCATCGAAGACGGCCAGGTCCTGCACGTGGTCGACATAGAGCACCCCGATGGTGGCCCGGCCTTCACCGAGCAGCGGGGCCGCCATGGCCGACTTCACCGCCTGCTGCCGCACCGATTCGCCCATCGTGCGCGAGTCGCGTCCGGCATCGTTGGTGAGGAGGGCGACCTGTCGTGCGGCCACCCCATGCGCAATGGCGCGCGGGATGGGTCGGGGAATCGTCCCGTGGCGATCCTGCGCTACGCGGGTCTCGAGCGTGCCATCGGGTGACGCCAGCAGGATGGCCACGCGATCCGCAGCGAACGTCTGAAAGAGATCCGACGTGATCGCCTGCAGCAGGCTGTCGAGATCCCCGAACCTTCCGAGGTGTTGGGCGATCCCGACCAGTTGCGCGAGCCGCGCGGCGGCCCGCTCGTGACTGGCGGCGACATCGGCCACCGCCTGGGCGGTCGACGGCACCGGCCGTTCGCGGATCCGTGTCCTGCCGGGATCGGTGGCCGATGGCGAGGGTGTGTCACACGTCGGCGCCGAGTCTGGCGGGTGCACGGTGAACGACACGGTACCGAAGGCGATCGTATCGCCGGCACGTGCGGTCCCACGGCGTATGCGGGCGCCGTTGATCCACGTGCCGTTGCGCGAGCCGAGGTCGGTGACCCGCAGCAACGCGTCGGCCTCATCGAGCGAAAGCTCGGCATGCCGCCGCGACACGGCGGGGTCGAGGACGGGGAGATCGCTCACGGGATCACGCCCCAGTACGAGGGGGAGGCGCCCCGCCAAGGCGAAGCGGCGATCCCCCGCCGCGGAGGCCAGCACCAGGGGCACGGTCGTCCGCTCAGGGTGTGGTGCTGCCAACAGGCCGCGGCGAGGCTGCGCGGGCGCGGCCGATGGCCGTGAGCATCGCCCGCGCCTTGTTGTCGGTCTCGTCCCACTCCTTCTCGGCGACCGAGTCGTGCACGATGCCGGCACCAGCCTGGACGGACGCCACGCCATCGGCGATGACACACGTGCGGATGGTGATGGCGAGGTCCATGCGCGTGTCGCCGGCGCCGATGACGCCGAGGGCGCCGGCGTAGGCACCGCGCCGCTCGGGTTCGAGTTCGTCGATGATCTCCATGGCGCGCACCTTGGGGGCGCCGGTCATGGTGCCGGCGGGAAAGACGGCGCGGAATGCATCGAGCGCACTCGAACCATCCGCCAGTTCGCCCTCCACCTGACTGACGAGGTGGAACACGTGCGAGTATTGCTCGACGACCATCAGGTCGGTCACCGCGACGGTACCATACTTCGCGAGGCGCCCCACATCGTTGCGGCCGAGGTCCACCAGCATCACGTGCTCGGCGCGCTCCTTTTCGTCGGCCACGAGTTCGGCGGCGAGCGCGGCGTCCTGCTCCGGTGTCCTGCCACGCGGGCGCGTGCCGGCGATCGGGCGCACGGTCACGCGCCCATCGGCGACGCGCACCATCAGCTCCGGTGAGCTGCCCACGAGCTCCAGGCCGTCGAGTTGCAGGTGAAACATGTACGGTGACGGATTCAGCGCCCGCAGGGCGCGATACAGCGTGGTGCTGTCGAAGTCATGCGGCACCGCCATGCGGCGTGCCAGCAAGGTCTGGAAGACATCACCTGACAGGATGTAGTCCTTGATGCGCTGGACGTCGCGCAGGAACGCCTCCCGGGGATAGGTGCTCCGGGCCATGGCGGGCGGCGCGTCCTCGGCGAGGTCGAGGGGCGGCAGCACATCGGGGCCCTGGAGGCGGGCGATGGTGTGCTCCAGCGTGTGCGACGCCCTTTCATGCAGCGCGTCGAGCTCGGCGTCGGTGGTGTTGGCGGGCACCGGCACCGAGACGATCACGCGCGCCTGTCCGCGCCAGTTGTCGATGACCACCAGCGCGTCGGTGAAGACGAAACACGCATCGGGGTAGGCGAGTGCGCGCGGCGGGGCGTGCGGCAACCGCTCGATGTGCCGCACCACATCGTACCCGAAGAACCCGAAGGCGCCGCTCCACAGCGCGCCGAGCTCGGGGGCCTCCACGGGCTTCATGGCGCGCAGGAGGTCCCGGAGGTCGGCAATGGGGTCGTCGGGCGTTCGCGCGCCGTGCCAGCCATCCGTCCTGGTCCAGTCCTCGACGACACCGTCCGTGAGTCGCCACGCGCCGCGCGGTTCCGTACCGAGGTAGGTATAGCGCGACCACGCCTCCCCACGGGTGATGGCCGACTCGAGCAGGAAGGCGAACGGCCCGCGGCGCAGCTTGGCGAACGCCGACACCGGCGTACAGAGATCGAGCAGGCAGTCGCGCCATACGGGCACGAGGCCGCCGCTGGTCCGGCACACAGCGGCCCGGGCGCGGAAAGCAGCGAGAGACGTCATCCCGTCAAAGTTCGCCGCCCCGCTCGCCGCGGGGCAAGCGATGCCCTAGCATTGACCGCATGTCCTTTCCTGTCGATGACCACGGCGGTGTGCCTGCCGGCACCCGTGTCGAGGCAGGAGTGATCGATGTGGTGGTCCTCGCGCCGGCACCGGCCGGCGGGGATGACGTCTGGCAGGTGCTCACCATGCGGCGGGCCGCCGGCGTGCGTTGCACCGGGGCGTGGGAGCTCGTGCACGGCTCCATCGAACCGGGGGAGCATCCTGCCGTGGCGGCGCGGCGCGAGGTCTTCGAGGAGACCGGGTTGCGAGCGCAGCGGCTGTACAGTCTGACGGTGAACCCGTTCTACCTGCACGCCCGTGACACGGTGCAGCTGGCGATCGTATTCGCGGCCGTGGTGGACGGCACGCAGCCGGTTACGCTGGGCCTCGAGCACGACGCGGCCGAGTGGCGCCGGCCGGCCGATGCCCTCGTCCATCTGGCGTGGCCACGCGAGCACGAGGCGGTGCAGTACGCCATGCACCTGCTGCGGAGGGGAGACGCGGGCCCAGTGGAGGATGTCTTGCTCGTGCCGGAGCGTTGAGACCACCGGCGCAAGCAAAGGGCGCGAGCCACACCCGCGCGCCCACGACCGCGAGCCATTGGCGCCGCCGAGCTTGCGCCGTTCGTTCGCGCCGTTCGCTCGCGCGGTCCGGGCGTTCCTACTGCTGCACCTTCTTGGCCGCCGCGCGCGAGCGGACCAGCGCCCGCTCCCGCTCGATGCGCTGGATGACGGCGCTCCAATCGGTGACGCTGGGGATACCCTCCAGCTGCGCGGTCACGGGCTGGTTCACGTCGATCTGCCCATCGAACACCAGCAGCGCCGACTGTACCTCGCGCTGCTTCAGCCGATAGGCGCCGAAGCCGGGGGTGAGCGGCACGATATCCAGCGGCCGGAAATCCCTCCCGGTGTTGCTGATGATGAACTCCTGCGGCGAGAAGCGCGTCTCGCCCTGCTCGAGGGCGAAGAAGCTCACGTACCAGAGCGAGTACGACGGCAGCCGATTGCGCTCCTTGATGGCAAGCAGCTGGTCTGCCTTGCTCGTGGACAGATCACGCAGGGCGCGATAGGAGTCCGGGGAAAGCAGGCGGATGATGCGCTCGTCGAGCGGGATGGCACGCACCTGCAGGCCGTTCGCCGGCGAGGTCTTGAGCGCGATGTCGTCCTGTCGCAACGTGCCGAACCCTGCCGGTACCCAGTTGGCGTCGAGCGTATCGCTGGCGATGCCCCCCTGACCCGCTGGAGGCGTCCCTTGGGCCGGTACCGGTATGGCCGTGGCGCAGGCCATGAGCAGCAGGGGCAAGGCGACGGTCACGATGGGGCGCCTCATCTCGTCCTCCATGCAGGGTGGGCCAGCAGGTCCATGAGTGCCGTGGCCAGCTCGTCGCGCCCTTCGCCAGTCTGCGCGCTGAACGCCACGATCTGGTCCCGGTCTAGGCCGAGTTGCTGCGCGAGCTGCGTGATTCGCTCCGCGACCTGCGACCGCTTCAGTTTGTCGACCTTGGTTACGGCCATGATGGTCGGCACGCCCAGCTCCGCCAGGAAGTCGAGCATGACGTAGTCATCGGCGGTGGGGTCGTGCCGCACGTCGAGCAGCTGCACCACGCCGTGAAGCATGGGGCTGTCGGTGAGATATCCCTCGATCAGCGGACGCCACTCGGCCTGGCGCGCCTTGCTGATGCGGGCATAGCCGTAGCCAGGCAGGTCGGCGAGCACGAACTGCCGGTTCACGTCGAAGAAGTGGATTTCGCGTGTACGCCCAGGGGTGTTGCTCACGCGGGCGAACGCCTTCCGCTTCATCAGCGTGTTGAGCAGCGACGACTTGCCGACGTTCGACCGGCCGACGAACGCGATTTCCGGGAACGTGGGTTCGGGACGCCAGCCGCCACGCGTGGCCATCGGCCCGAGGTACTCGAGGTGCCGAATGATGAGCGGGTCGGCGGCCGGTGTCGGCTGCGATCGCGTTTCGCTCACGCAAGTCGCTCCGCCCGCATTTCCATGACCACTCGGGCCTCGTCGACCGCTGGCAGCGTCCCGCGCAGCGCGAGGGCGAGCACGTCGTCCATCGTCTTCACGGTGTGCCACGTCACGCCGTTGCGCACGTCGTCGGGGAGTTCGCTCAGGTCCTTGGCGTTGGCGTACGGGATGATGACATGCGCGATGCGGTGGCGATGCGCCGCCACGCCCTTCTCGCGCAGCCCGCCGATGGGGAGTACGCGTCCGCGCAGCGTCACCTCGCCCGTCATCGCCACGTCGCCGCGCACCGGAATGCCGGTGAGCGCACTGACGAGCGCCGTGGCGAGGGCAATGCCCGCGGAAGGCCCATCCTTGGGCGTCGCGCCTGCGGGCAGGTGCACGTGGATGTCGCGTGTGCGATGAAAATCCGGCGACAGCCCGAGCGCCGAGGCACGGGCGCGGACGTAGCTGAGGGCGGCTGCGCCGGATTCCTTGATGACGTCGCCCAACGTGCCGGTGAGCTGCAGGCGGCCGCGTCCCGGCAGCACGCTGATCTCGATCTCCAGCAGTTCGCCACCGCTGTTCGTGTAGGCCAAGCCCGAGGCGACGCCCACCTGATCGCCAAGGTCGAGGTTCGCGTCTTCGTGCGACGCTGGCCCGAGCAGAGCCACCAGGTCCTCTCGCGCCACCGTGACGGTCCCGTCGCCTGTCCACTCGCGACGGGCCAGCTTGCGTGACACCCGCGCCAGGCGCCGTTCGAGGTCGCGCACACCCGCCTCGCGCGTGTAGCCGCGGATGATCGCCGGGAGCACGTCGTCGCCCCACTGCAGCCGATCGCCGGGCACGCCATTCAGCTCGAGCTGCTTCGGGACGAGGAACCGGCGGGCGATGGCCAGCTTCTCCTGCTCGAGATAGCCGGGCAGGCGGATGATCTCCATGCGGTCGCGCAACGCCTCCGGAATGCCACCGAGCGAGTTGGCCGTGGTGACGAACAACACCTGAGAGAGGTCGTAGTCGACCTCCAGAAAGTGATCGTTGAAGGCGTGGTTCTGCTCGGGGTCGAGCACCTCCAGCAACGCCGCCGACGGATCGCCACGCCAGTCGCTTCCCAGCTTGTCGACCTCGTCGAGCAGGATGACGGGGTTGATCGATTCGGCGCGACGCATGGCTTGCAGGATGCGGCCGGGCAGGGCCCCGATGTACGTGCGGCGATGGCCGCGGATTTCGGCCTCGTCGCGGACGCCCCCGAGCGCCATGCGCACGAACTTGCGGCCGAGCGCGTGCGCGATCGAGCGCCCGAGCGAGGTCTTGCCCACGCCGGGCGGCCCCACGAGACACAGGATGGGGCCGGGCAGCTTGCCGACGCGTCCGAGGACTGCGATGTGATCCAGGATGCGCTCCTTGACCTCCTCGAGGCCGTAGTGATCCGCTTCGAGTGAGGCGCGCGCCTGGGCCAGGTCGATGGTGTCGTCGGTGCGTGCCGTCCATGGCAGGGCCAGCACCCAGTCGAGCCAGCCTCGCGACACGGCAGCGTCGGGTGAGGTGGGCGCACTGCGCCGCAGACGGCGCAACTCGCGCTGGGCACGCGCGGCCACCGGCTCCGGCAGGCCGCGGGCGGCGATCTGCCGGCTCAGCTCCTCGAACTCATCGCCGTCGTCCTGGCCGAGTTCCTTGTGGATGGCCCGTAGCTGCTCCTGCAGGAAGAAGTCGCGCTGGTTCTGGAAGAGCGACCCGCGAACCTGCTCGTCGATCTTGCGCTCGAGCTTGAGCAGTTCGAGTTCGGCGCCAAGCAGGTTGACGAGCTGGGAGGCGAGGTCGCTCAGTGAGGGCGCAGCCAGCAGCGCCTGCCGCTGTTCGATGGGCACCTGCAGGTGCGCCGCGATGCCGAACGCGATGCGCTCTTCGTCGTCGAGGCCCTGCAGCAGCCCGACCACCTCGGGGGGCAGGCGTCGCTGCATGCCCGTGTACTCCTCGAAGAGTGTCAGGGCATGGCGGATGCGGGCGTGCGTCGCCTCGTGCCCATGGGGCCCGGCGCCGCCACTGCGCCCCCGCTTGAACGGGAACGGCTCGACGCGGGCCTCGATGAGGGCGCTGCTGCGGCCTGGCGCCTTGCCACCCGTGAAGCGCGTGACCTTCACGCGCTCGACGGCATCGACGAGGATCTTGGTCGTGCCGGTGGAAATCCGGGATGCCTGCTGGAGGCGGGCGCGTACGCCGATGCGGTACAGGTCGGCCGGCGTCGGGGAGTTCACGTCGGCGTGGCGCTGGGTGACGAGCAACAGGTCACGCGAGCCATCGAGGGCGGCGGCCACTGCCGCCAGGGAGGCATCCCGCCCGATGAGCAAGGGCATGGCGACGTGGGGGAACAGCACGACGTCGCGAAGCGGAAGGACCGGCAGCCTGCGGCTGCCGGTCCTTGGAGTGCGAGAGGTGGTCAGGCTTCCTTCTTCTTCCGTGATGGGGCGATCTCGAGGAGGGGCGGGCCACCGTGCTGCACCGCAGCCTCGGTCACCTTCACCTCGACGACATCGTCGCGCGTGGGCAGTTCGAACATGGTGTCGAGCAGCGTCTCCTCAAGAATGGCGCGGAGACCGCGAGCGCCGGTGCCGCGCTTGAGGGCCTTGGCGGCCACCGCGCGCAGCGCCGATTCCTCAAAGGTGATCTTGACCTCCTCGAGGTCGAAGAGACGCTGGTACTGCTTGGTCAGCGCATTCTTGGGTTCCTTGAGGATCGAAACAAGCGCGTCCTCGTCGAGCGCCTCGAGAGGGACGCACACGGGGAGGCGTCCGACGAGCTCGGGGATGATACCGAACCGCAGCAGGTCGTCGGGCTCGACCTCGGCGAACGGGGTCTTGGGCGTGGTCTGCTTGATGGAGACGACCTTGCTATCGCCCTTCTTGGCGTCGAAACCCAGCTGGCGGCGTCCGGTGCGGGTTTCGATGATCTTTTCCAGCCCGTCGAAGGCACCACCGCAGATGAACAGAATGTCCTTGGTGTTGATCTGGATGTATTCCTGCTGCGGATGCTTGCGGCCCCCCTGCGGCGGGACACTGGCAACGGTTCCTTCGAGAATCTTGAGCAGCGCCTGCTGTACCCCCTCGCCGGACACGTCGCGCGTGATGCTCGGATTCTCCGACTTGCGGGCGATCTTGTCGATTTCGTCGATGTACACGATGCCGCGCTCACACTCGGCGACGTTGAAGTCGCCGGCCTGCAGCAGCCGCACCAGAATGTTCTCCACGTCCTCGCCGACGTAGCCCGCCTCGGTCAGCGTGGTGGCGTCGGCGATGGTGAATGGCACCTCGAGGATGCGCGCCAGCGTCTGCGCCAGCAGCGTCTTGCCGGTACCCGTCGGGCCGATGAGCAGGATGTTGGACTTGTCGAGTTCGACATCGTCGTCGCGTGCCGTGCTCGCCGCGTTGATGCGCTTGTAGTGGTTGTAGACAGCGACCGACAGGGCCTTCTTGGCCTGCTCCTGCCCGATCACGTACTGGTCGAGGATCCCCTTGATCTGTCGGGGCGTTGGGACCTGCGTGATGGACTCGGAAACCTCGCGCTCCTCGTCCTCGGCAAGAATCTCATTGCAGAGGGCGATGCACTCGTTGCAGATGTAGACCGAGGGCCCCGAAATAAACTTCCGGACGGCGTCCTTGGACTTGCCGCAGAAGGAGCAGCGGAGGTGCTTGTCGTGGGACATGTCGTTCCGGTACGGTGGGCAGCAGGGGGAGGACGCTCCCCCGATCTGCGGTCGTGCGGGCGGCAACGGGACGCCACCCGATGGGTAGAGTTAACCCCGTACGAGGCACAGGGTCAAGCGAACAACGGATCGGCGGGAGCTCCCGCGATCACCTCGGAGTGTCGGCACCCTCCCCCCGAAACCCCAGCCCGCCGCAGATTGCAGCGGTCGGCGGAGGCCGGCGGGTCCCGTGGTGTGACGCTCCTGTCGGGGAGATCACCGTGGCGGTTCCGCCCGGTTGGTGTCAGGTTGCCCGACGTTGACCTCCCCCACTCCCTGGTCCGCGAACCATCCACTCCCCATGTGGCCCTTCGAAGCCTTCCTGTTCGTCCATATCGCCTGTGGGGCAGTGGGCCTCGTCCTGTTCTGGATTCCAACCTTGGGACGAAAAGGCAGCCAGACCCATCGAAGGGTCGGCCACTGGTATGCTCGCCTCATGCTGGTCACGGCAAGCATGGCGATCGGCATGGCGATCACGACGCTCTTCTTCCCGATCGAGACGCATCCGCGTCAGGTGGCGCTGGCCTGGCCGTCGTATCGGATCGAGGGGATCTTCGGCTGGATGATGCTCTACCTCGCCATTCTCACCATCCATCTGGTGTGGCACGGGGTGGTCGCCATTCGCAACAAGAAGAATCACCCGGCCAACCGGCACTGGGCCAACGTGGCCCTGAACGTGCTCACCATTGTCGCCGCGCTGTATTGTGCGTATCGCGGCTGGCTGATCGATGAGGGGCTGATGGAAGCCTTCTCCCTCGTGGGGGTGGCCTCGGGGCTCACCAACCTGTGGTTCATCTACCGCGCGGAACCCAGCCGCATCATGTACCAGCTCGAGCATGTGAAGGCGATCGTGGGCTCCGGCATCTCCGTGTACACCGCCTTCATGGCCTTCGGCTTCGTGCGTCTCAACCCCGGGCATGCGCTCAACCCGAAGATGTGGGCCATCCCGCTGGCTGTGGGGCTGGTGATCATCATCTACCACCAGATGCGTATCCGCCTCACCTACTGGCGCTCGCGGGCGGCACTGGCCACCGCCAAGCCCGGTCCCGCGTGACGGCCGCCCTGGCTCCGGCATCGGGCGGCGCAGCCCTCTGGCGCCCGCCGGCTCCGCATCCGCGCCCGCCGGTTACCTCGCTGCTGCGCCTGCTCTGGCGCCGTGAGAAGGACCTCCTGAGTCTTCTCCCCGACCTTGCCTACCGCGAGATGGTCACGCCCCTGGGCTCGTCGCGGCGCGGCATCCTACTGGTGAACGACCCGGTCCTGGTGAACCGCATCCTGACCGACCACGACACGTTCCCCAAGAACGACCTGTTCGTGGAGGCGCTCGAGGACCTGGTCGGCAATTCCATGTTCGTCACCAGCGGTGAGACCTGGCGCCGCCAGCGCCGGATGGTCGACCCGGCGTTTTCGCACATGCGCATCAATCGCGCCTTCGACTTCATGGCCGCGGCCGTGGACGACTACCAGCGGCGCCTCGACGCCCTGGCGACGGCGGGCGAGACCTTCTCGCTTGACGCGGCCATGAGCCATCTCACCGCCGACGTGATCACGCGCACGATCTTCTCGGTTCCCCTCGAGGGCCAGACGTCGCATGAGGTGTTCGAGGACTTCATGCGCTTCGAGCGCCAGGTGGGAAGCATCGACATCAAGCGGCTGCTCTGGGACAAGCCGTGGTCACCGACGACGCAGCCGGAACCGGTACGGCGTGCTTGTGCGCGCATCCGGTTGCACCTGGGCGAGATGCTCGACGCGCGCCTGCAGCACCCCGAGTACGACGACATTGCGGGCGCCATTCTGGAGGCGCGCGACAGCGAAACCGGGGAGCCGTTCTCGCGCGACGGGCTGATCGACCAGCTTGGCGTATTCTTCCTCGCCGGCCACGAGACCACCGCCAGTTCGCTCACCTGGGCGTTCTTCATTCTGTCGCAGCGCCCGGAGGTCGTGGCGCGCATTCGCGAGGAGGTCGATGCGGTGGTGGGCGATGGTCCGGTGCTGCTCGAGCACACCAAGCGGTTGCCGTACGTCCGCAACGTTTTCCGTGAGGTGTTGCGGCTGTATCCGCCCATCACCTTCCTGCCGCGGGTGGCGGGCAAGGACACCGAGATTGCCGGCCGCCGCGTGAAGCGCGGCACGATGCTCATGATCGCGCCCTGGAGCATGCACCGGCATGTGAAGCTCTGGGAGCATCCCGACCGCTTCGATCCCGACCGGTTCCTGCCGGAGCGCGAGCGGCAGCAGGTGGCCGGCTCGTATCTGCCGTTCGGCGCGGGGCCGCGCATCTGTGTCGGCGCGGCCTTTGCCACCATCGAGACGGCGCTCATCCTGGCGCGGCTGGTGCGGCGGTTCGACTTCGAGACGCTACAGCCGGAAACGGTGCGTCCCTATGCGCGGCTTACCACGCGACCGGCGGTGGAGATCATGATGCGGGTGCGGGCGGCGAACCGCCCACACGGAGGGCGCGGAGGACGGTGAGGGCACGGAGGAACCGCCCACACGGAGGGCGCGGAGGACGGTGAGGGCGCGGAGGAACCGCCCACACGGAGGGCGCGGAGGACGGTGAGGGCACGGAGGAACCGCCCACACGGAGGGCGCGGAGGACG
>JAJTGR010000108.1 GCA_021299375.1 Gemmatimonadota bacterium | reverse complement strand
TTGCCAGACGGCTGGTCCTTTGCCCTCGTCAACAATGCCGGCGTCGCGTTCGGAGCTCCGCTGGAAATCGAGCGATTGGAGAAGATGCGGCTGCAGATGGAGGTCAACTATTTCGGCGTCGTTCAGGTTGTTCGCTGCTTCCTGCCCCTGCTGCGGCGAACGCACGGGCGCATCATCAATATCAGCTCGATCTCCGGCAAGAGCTCCATGCCGTTCAATGGATCCTACTGCGCTTCCAAGTTCGCCTTGGAGGCGTTCGCGGACGCGCTTCGACTGGAACTGCGCCCCTGGCGGATTCACGTGTCGAACGTCTTGCCCGGCGACATCAAGACCGCGATCTGGGAGAAGGCCCTGCGGGAGATCGATCGGGATACCGCCGCATGGAGTGAAGACCAGAAGAGGCTTTATCCGGCGATTCCAGCGTTCATGAAGCAGCAAGTGAAGGGGGTTGGCGGATCAAGTCCACTTGTCGTTGCCCGTAAGGTAGCCAGTTTACTCGCCGCCAAGCGCCCGCCCGCCCGCTCATACGTTGGCGAACGCGTCTGGTTCTACTACTTGCTCGAGAAGCTGCCGACCCCCATCAGGGACCTGCTGATCGCCAGTCGTCTGCCCTGAAGGCCTCGAGGTGCTGAGAGGCGGGCGTCCACAAGACGGGGGCGTGTTTTCTGGATCCACTGCGACGGCCGCGAGCCCATGCCGCGCGAGGCGGGGCGGCGGAAGGGCGCGGTAACGGAGTCTGTCCCCCGTCACGTTGAACGTTGGGTGGTGCCTCCATACTGCAGCGTTGATCCCTGCCAGGATTCGCGCCGCAACAGGAGACACCCCCCATGCCAAGAGTCCGAACGCAGTCGCCCGTCCCCAGTCGCCGACCCCCACCCCCAGCGCGGCGCCGGCGCCCGTGGAGGCGAACAGCCTGGCGGTGGCCATGATCCAAGCGCTGATCCCGCTGGGCCTGCAGGCGGTGGAAGACGCCTTGCAGCAGGAAGTCCTGGCGCTCGCGGGGCCGCGCTACGCGCACGCCGATGGGCGCCGCTGGCGCTTCCGCGGGAGGACCGTCCCGCGGGGCCGCGCTACGCGCACGCCGATGGGCGCCCGGCTCTCGCGCGCTGGGGCGCGCAAGCCGGCTCCGTGTTTCTCGCCGATCAGAAGGTGCCGATCCGGGTCCCGCGCGTGCGCAACCGGGCCACGAACACGGAGGTACCGTTGGCCACGTACGCCCAGTTGCAAACGCCGCGGGCACAGGATGTGGGGCTGTTCCGGCGGGTGCTCGGGGGGCTGTCGTGTCGCGACGACGAAGCCGCCGCGGAAGCCGTCCCCGAGGCGTTCGGCCTGGCCACGTCGAGCGTGTCGCGCCGCTTCGTGCGCGCGAGCGCGAAGGCGTTGCAGACGCTGCACGAGCGGCGGCATGATGATCACGACTGGCTGGTGCTCCTGCTCGACGGCAAATCCTTCGCCGACGATCAGGGGGTCATCGCGCTCGGCATCACCACGACGGGAGAAAAGCGCATCCTGGGCCTCGTGCAGACCGCCACGGAGAACACGCGCGTGTGCGCCGCCTTCCTGCGCGAACTGGTCGCGCGCGGCTTCCAGACGCCCGCCGGGCTGCTGGTGGTGCTGGACGGGGCCAAGGGCCTGAGCGCCGCCGTGCGGGAGGTATTCGGGGAGCAGGTGCCGATCCAGCGCTGCCAGTGGCACAAGCGCGAGAACGTCCTGAGCTACCTGCCGAGGAGCCAGCACGCGCTCTGGCGTCGCAAGCTGCAGGCGGCCTACGCGAAGGCCACCTATGGTGAAGCGCAGTACGCCCTCCGGCAGCTCGTCAAGGAACTCCAGCAGCACAACGCGTCCGCCGCGTGGAGTCTTGAAGAAGGACTCGACGAAACCTTGACCCTGCATCGCTTGGCGGTGTTCACGAAACTCGGTATCAGTTTCAAGACGACCAACCTGATCGAGCGTGTCATGGCCCGCGTGGAAGCGAAGACCCATCGCGTCACGCGCTGGCGGACGAGTGACCAGAAGCAGCGCTGGTGTGCGGCGACGCTGCTGGAGATCGAGAAGCAGTTCCGCAAAGTGAATGGCCACCAACACCTCGGCTTGCTCCAGGCCGCGCGGCGTGGCAAACTCTCCTCACCCCCCGTTGCCGCCTGAGCAGCATCCTTGAGGCACTTACCCGAGTTTCAACTAGCCTCGGGACATTCCCGCCCGCTGCGGCAGCGAACGTCATGCGGATGCAATCCGCTTCTCATCTCCCGCATTGGTACCAACGTATGGGCCGTGTACTGTCAGTCTGCCTGCTCGTTGTCGGGATCGTTCACCTGCTGCCGCTTGCCGGAGTAGCTGGTGCATCGCGCCTGTCCGCCCTCTACGGGATTGCGGTGGCCGAGCCGAACCTCGAGTTGCTGCTTCGCCACCGCGCTGTGCTCTTCGGCGTGATCGGCGGCCTGTGCATCGCCGCGGCGTTGCGTCCAGCACTGCAGGGCGTCGCGCTAGTGGCCGCAGCGACAAGTGTAATCAGCTTCTTGCTGCTCGCGCGCGCCGTCGGTGGATACAACGCCCAGGTGGGCCGGGTAGTCACCGCGGACTGGGTCGCTCTGGCCGCCCTCGCGCTTGGTGCGGTCGCGTACTGGCGGATGCGTGGCGCCGCCTGATCGGCCCGGCCGGGGTCCGGTGCGCCCGCGGCCGAGCGTTGCGTTGCATCTGGCGCGGCGTCCCTCACGTGGCACCCGACGCATGCCTCCACAGGAATTGCCTGGCAGCTGCACTGTGACGCTATGCGAATGCGAGCGCCGTAAACCACGCCGGTATCGGCGATCATGGCGATTCCACGACCAAGGTACTGTCGACCGGGTTGCACCCAGCCGAGCCAACGCACAACGAAGCTTGCTGCTGCTGAACGCGGTGCGGCTTGCGTTTGGCGAGGCCGCCGTGATGCCGTAGGTCGGTTGCGGCCGCCCCGCCCAACCCTCTTGTCGGGGCATTCACCGAAGAAGCAAGCGTTGATGCGGGCAGCGCGAGGGAGTGCGCGGCAGGCGGTCGCACTCTCCTTCACGCGCTGCAACAGAGCGCTGAGGCGTTCGGCAGCCTCTGCAGCTGCAGAGGCAGTCGCGCTCTATCGGCAGCATGGCGGGGGCGCCTCGCTCGACTTGGCAAACGCACTGCGCGTGCGGGCGCTCGCCCAGGAGTCACTGGGGAAGTTACCGGAGGCTGAGATATCATGGCGAGAGGCCAAGCCGTTGTACGACGCTGTCGGTGTCGTTCAGGAGTGCGACGAGCACCTCGCCCGACTCGACTCCGCGTGACGTGGCCTTCGGAGACTGATTTACCCTTCTTCAATCGTTGCGAAGCAGGCGAAATCAGCAGGTCCTCCTCCGCAGCATCGGCCTGCGCAACGCCGATGGCGATCCGCATCACGTGGGAGCCAGCCGCGCGCACCCGCGCGACGTGCTCGCCGGCACGGAGCTGTGCACGACGAAGAGTGCAAGCGGGAGTGCTGCGCGCACGGCGGCGCGGTCGCGCATGGACACCGTGCCAGCAGGCATGCCCGTCACATGCTCATCGCGGCTTCCTCCACACGATGACGAATACACCACAGCGCTCCGTCGTCCCGCCGTACTGGAAAGGCACGCTCGCACGCGTGTGGACCTCCACGGCTGCGATCTCTCCGGGCATGACGAGGTTGGGATTGTACCCGACCATCGGCATGCCATCGATAATGAGGCACCGAGCGCCGCGAAATCTCGGGCCGGGGAGCCGCAGGCGCAGCACATCGTCCAACGGTGTCCCAGGAAATGCCTCGAACACCGTCGAGTCCATGAAACGCCCGAGTCCGAGCTTCCGGCGTTCCTCATACTCCGCCATGAGCGCGGCTCTCAACCCGCCGGTGGCTTCGACCTTCACCGCGGCGAGTCGCTGCGTGATCGGCATGAGCATCAGGTCCGCTTCGGCGGTATCGGATCGCGCAATATCGATGGCAAACAGCAGCGAGTCGTAGCCGATGGCGCGCACGAGCGCGATGTGCTTGCCGGCCGGCAGTTGCGTGAGACGGAGCTCGCCGCGCGCATCGCTCCGGGCGGTGCGTTCGAGGCCGACCAGGAGAATGCTTGCCTCGGCGATTGGTCGCTCGGTGCGCGCGTCCACGATGCGCGCAATGAACAGCGACGTCGCCGCCGGCGTCTGGGCGCCCAGAGGCGCGGCCATGACTGCACACAATGCCACCATGAGCGCACGTCGCATGCTCATTTTCGCCTCCCCTTTATGAGGCCTGTGCCGCACCCGGTCAACCGGTCATGGGTATTCAACCGACCAGCGTAGGTCGAGTATAGGCCCGCGACCAACGGCGTCAAGAGTACCTGCGGGTGGGCTTCGGCGCGCTCCGGGACCGAGGCGTGCCGCAGGCGGGCGATTCGGTAGCTCGCGGCGCTCGTGTTCCGCTGCATTTGCGCGCAGCTTGGCTGAATCGTCCGCAAACCGCACCTCGGAGCCACGCCGTTGTCGGGCCACGAGATCTTTGCCATGCCCTTCACCACGGTGTACCCCATGCATGTCCAGAAGGCGGAGCGTACGGGGCGCACCCGGGCAGAACGAGATGATGGTTCCCCGAACGCGACTTCCCAATGACCACCAGGCGTACGCGCCGCCAACGCGATGATCTCCAGTCCATTCCCGGCGTGGGGCCGAGCCTGGCGCAGGATCTACGCGAGCTGGGGATCGGGAAGGTGGCCGAGCTCAGGGGCCAGGATCCGGAACGTCTCTACACGCGCCTCATCGCGCAGCGCGGCGTGCATCAGGACCGGTGCGTGCTCTACGTGTTCCGGTGCGCCGTGTACTTCGCCGAGACGGCGCAGCCGGATCCCGAACGGCTGAAGTGGTGGAACTGGAAAGATCCGGTTCCGTGAGCCACCGCTTCCCTCTGCTGATGCCGCTGCTCGCGGCCTTCGCCGTGGCCGCGTGTGCGTCAGCGCCCACCGCACAATCCGAAACGGCCGTGCGCGCGCTGTGGAGCGACTACCTCGCGGCGAAGCAGGGGCAGTACGCCGGCAACGCCGGTCAGCCGTCCATGCACTGGGACGCTGCCGAACAGGCGCAGTGGCCGATGTACGACCTGGCTGGCTTCTACCTGTCGGACGGCGCCCTCCCCGAGGTGCTGAGCGTGACGCCGCTCTCTCCGGTCGCCGACACGGCCTACCGGATCATCACCCGCTTCTGGCCCGCCGGCACCACCGTGCGCGACTCCTCGGCGGTGCCCGAGCTCACCATGACGGTGTTCGCACGCCGCCAGGAAGGTCGCTGGGTGCTGGCCAATGCGCTGCCCTATCACACCGCCGCCTGGAGGCGTGAAACACGCGGACGCGTCACCTACCGCATTGCGCCGTCGCTCACGTTCAACGCGCGCCGCGCCGAGCGGGCCGCCGCGTTCGTGGACTCGCTGGCCCTGGCCTTCGGTGTCGCCCCGCCGCCGCGGCTCGACTACTACGTCACGGAGAGTGTCGATCAGGCGCTCGAGCTCCTGGGAGCGCGCTTTCCGCGCACGTTCGGTGCCGCGGGTGGCTTCGCCAAGCCGGTCAACCGGCAGGTGTTCTCCGGCATCCCGTCGCTGGGCGAGGAGTATCGCCACGAGATCGCCCACGTGGTCCTCCTGCCGATCATCCGCGGCAGCAGCACGTCGCTGCTGGCATCGGAAGGGGTCCCGACCTGGCTGGGGGGCACGGCGGGGCGCGACTACCCGAGTGCTGTGCGGTACCTGGACTCGCTGCTCGTGGCGCACCCCGGCGTCACACTCGACCGGATCGTGGACGACCGGATCGTGGACGACCGGCGCGTGTCGTCGGACATCCGCAATGCGGCGGGCGCGGTGCTCGCCGACATGGTGCACGAGGCGGGCGGTGTTGCCGCGCTTCGGGAATACCTGCGGACGCCGGCGGCTGCGATGCGGAGCACGCTGGCACGCCTGCTGGCCAAACCGTGGGCCGACGTGGCCGGCGCGTGGCGTGAACGCGTGGCGCAAACACGTCCGACGAATCACCACCACTGACGTAGCCGACCCTCCCCGGGCGCCATAGCGTTGCCCAGGCGGCATGACCGCTGACCCTCCGGCGTGTGGCCAACGGTCACCGCCTGTCAGCCACCCGCGACTTCACCCTCGTTCCGGTTCGTGTGCAAGTCAGCCTCTTCGCCCCGCCGCACGGTGGGGCCGCCCTTGAGGCGATACGGGAGATCGTGGATCCCGTGCAGCGTCGGCTCATCCCGGCGCACGTGACGCTGTGCCGAGAGGACGAACTTGGCGCGATCGGCCTCGACGTCCTGCAGCAGCGGCTCCGCCACGCCAGCGGCCCGCTCACCCTGCACTTCGGTCCGCCGATGCGATTCGGTGAGCACGGCATCCTCCTGTCGTATCCCCGCGAGGGTGATCCGCTCGGCGTCGAGCGTCACCTCCACGAACTCCACGCGCTGCAACCAGCCGTCGGTACCACCGGGCTTGCGTCCGGCGACTTCGAACTGGCGCGCGATGTAGCGCACCGCGCTCTCGTGACCGGGGAGCCGGCGTCACGCCCCTTGAGCGAGTCGTGCGCCAGCACCTGCACGTGTCGCCACCACGCCTCGGCCGCGGAGCGGGCCGGCGGTGCCTGGGGAGGCTGAGCGGGTGCCGCCTGTGACGCCACCGGCGAGGGAGCGAGCACCGCGGCACGCACCAGCAGGGTGGCCACGATGTGACGGGAGTGGTGAAGCGGGCGGATGGAGGCGTTCCTCATGAGAGTGGCCACGGGTTCCGGTCGGTCATCGATGTCCGTTGCCTCGTTCGCGCGCCACGCGGGCCTCGAGCGCCTCGCGCGCCGTGGCAGCGAGACGACGGCAGGCGGCGCCATCGACCAGCGCGCCACGTTCGGCGCGGCCGAAGAGATCGGACGCCGACGGATGCGGCGTAATGAGGATGTCGCAGGCGAGGCGGTCGAGCAGCGCATGGCCCTGCCGAAACGCGGCCACGGCGCCCGGAAAGGTGCGGTTGGCCGTGAAGCGGAAGCCATCAGCGGAGATGGGCGTCTGGCTGTCGGCATACACCAGGTCGCGACAGACGTCGCCCTCACACGAGCGCCAGCTCCACGTAGTGCCACCGGGGGTGTGCCCGCCGGTGAAGTGCGCGGTGAGCGCGAGCGCACCCACCCGCACCACCTCACCATCGCGCAGGACGCGCACCCGCGGTACCGGCGGCATGAGCAGGTGAATGCCATACTGCGGATCGTCGGCGAAGCTGCTCCCCGCCTGCAGCCATCGTGCGCTCGCCGCACTCGCCGCCACCGTGGCTCCGCTCAGCCGGGCCAGTCTGGCGATGCCGCCGGCATGATCGAAGTGCGCGTGCGAGTTGACGATGAGCTTGATGTCACGTAGCGAGAAACCCAGCGCTTCGATGTTGCGGCGAATGAGGGGCGCCGACTCGGGAAGTGCACCGTCCACCAGCACGTGGCCCTCGGGCGACGTCACGAGTACCGCCGACAGCCCGTGCGTACCGACATAGTACGTATTGCCGAAGAGCCGCAGTGGCGCGTGCGGGCGGTTCCACTCGGCGCAGCTGCTGCAGTTGGGCGTGGGCGGGACCACTGGTTCCTGCTGGGCACCGGCCACCGCGGGTGACGTGAGGAAGGCTGTCACGGCAAGCACCGGCAACCAGCCGAGGCCACACGGCCGGAGGGATGACCCGGGCGGGGAAAAGATGTTCGCCATGAGTGCGCGAGAAACGGGAAGGATCAGCTGCGGGGAACGTACAGCCACACGGCGTCGGCGCCGGGGGCGGCCACGACCAGCGTACTCGGAAGATACCGATCGCGCGGCCACCGTCACGCTCTTCCACACACCACAGTCCGTACCCGAACGCCACGTACAGAGTGAATGGCCCCTCGTCGAGATACCATCGCGCGTCGGCGGCAGTGCGCACTCCACGGTCGCCGATGTTACGCGGGACGTCGTCGTCGTTGAGCAGCGCGACGAGGAAGTCCGCGTCGTCGTAGGTGAACTCGCGGAGCCGCAATCGAGCTGTCTCGAGCACGACTCCGCGAGGGTCGGTCACGGTGTGGCGGCCTTGGCGGCGTCGAGGTGCGCCCGGACGCGCTTCCGGTATCGCTCGGCGATCTGCCGACCAAGATCGGTTTCTCGGGCCACCCACTCCGCGTTGCGGAAGGCCAGCGGGTTGCCCACGTGCTGGCGGTACTGCTCGAGCCACGGCTCGATTCGCGTGAAGAGCAGCAGCCCCTCACCACTGCTTTCCATGAGAAGCTCGCCGTGCATGACGCCGTGGCGGGCCATGGCTAGGCCTTTTCCCAGTAGGTGGCACACTGACGGAAGGCCGCATTGAGCGGATGATCGGGCTTCGTCACCGCCAGCACATCGTCCCAACTTGCGGGGAGGAACTTGCTCACCAGCGCGGCGCGCGACTCGCGCATGACCGCTTCGCGGCGGAGGTCGTACAGCGTGAGCGCCAGGTCGGCGTCGTGATGGTCGGCGTCGTCCTTGAGCGGAACGGAGCAGGGGTCAGGGAGGCGGGAGGAGGAGTTCACGAAACTGCACCACGTTGCCTTCGGGGTCGCAGGCGTTGCAGGCACGGAAGCGCCGCGCGCCGAACTCGCGCTCTCGGGGGAACACGTACCCGCCCAGCGGCGGCGCCATCTCGCGCGCGGCGGCCAGGCTGGGCACCACGAAGAACGGCTTGATGGCCGTGTCTTCCCGCGGGGCGGGCGCCGTTCCCTCGGGGACCGGCGGCAGAACGTGCGGCGGAACCTGGTGGATGACGAGTTCCGTACGATCCGAGGCGATGACGCGCAGCCCCGTCTCGACATGCACCGGCGACATGAGAAGCAGCACCTCGTAGAACCGCGCCACGCGGTCAACGTTGGCCGCGAAGATGACCGCCCCACTGTTCATCGTGCCTCCCTTGGCGTGAGCGAACCCGCAGGCTCGCCGCAAGCTACCCGCCTGGGGGAGCGGAGGCCACCTTCAGTAGTTGTACTGCGCCTGGACGCGGAGCAAGCGGCCGCGCTGCTGCCAGCGCAGGGGCAGCTTGTCTTCGAAGCGGCGGTTGCCCGGGTACCACTCGGTCACCAGCTCGAACTTCGGATTCGGCTGCCACTCCACGCCGAACTCCACGTCGTTCACCGTGTGGCTGCGTGCATCGCGCTCGTGCTTCTTGCCGCCATCGTACACCTGGTATCGCACGAACGGCAGGAAGACCTGGTGCGGACCTGCTTCTCGATCTCCAGCAGCGTCGCCGCACACCAGCGCTGTTTCTGATCACTCGTCCGCCAGCGCGTGATACGATGGGTCTTCGCTTCGACGCGGGCCATGACACGCTCGATCAGGTTCGTGGTCTTGAAGCTGACACCCAATTGAGTGAACACCTCGAGGCGATGCAGGGTGACCGTTTCGTCGAGGCCTTCTTGCAGGCTTCGCGCCGCAGAGGCGTTGTGGCGCTCGAGCTCCTTCACCAGCTGGCGCAGCGCGCGTTGCGCGTCGCCATGGGTCGCCTTGGCATACGCCGCCTGCAACTTGCAACGCCAGAGCGCGTGTTGGGTCTTGGGCAGGTCGCTCAGCACATTCTCGCGCTGGTGCCACTGGCTGCGCTGGATCGGCACCTGCTCGCCGAACACGTCGCGCACGGCGGCGCTCAGGCCCTTGGCCCCGTCCAGCACCACCAGCAGCCCGGCAGGTGCTTGGAAGCCGCGCGCGACCAGCTCCCGCAGGAAGGCGGCGCACACGCGCGTGTTCTCCGTGGCGGTCTGCACGAGGCCCACAATGCGCTTTTCTCCCGTCGTGGTGACGCCGAGCGCGATGACCCCCTGATCGTCGGCAAACGATTTCCCGTCGAGCAGGAGCACCAGCCACTCCTCATCATCATGGCGTCGCTCGTGGAGCGTCTGCAGGGCCTTCGCGCTGGCGCGCACGAAGCGGCGCGACACGCTCGACGTGGTCAGGCCGAACGCCTCGGGAACGGCTTCCGCGGCGGCTTCGTCGTCGCGACAGGACAGCCCCCCGAGCAGCCGCCGGAACAGGCCGACATCCTGGCCGCGCGGCGTCTGCAAGTGCGCATGGGTGGCCAACGGCACCTCCGTGTTCGTGGCCCGGTGGCGCACCCGCGGCACCTGGATCGGCACTTTCTGATCGGCGAGAAACACGGAGCCGGCTTGCGCGCCCCAGCGCGCGATGGCGGGGCGGCCATCGGCATGCGTATAGCGCGGCCCCGCGAGGGCGAGCACCTCCTGCTGCTGGGCGTCTTCCACCGCCTGCAGGCCCAGCGGGATCCGCGCTTGGATCATGGCCACCGCCAGGCTGTTCGCCTCCACGGGCGCCGGCGCCGCGCTGGGGGTGGGGGGCGGCGACTGGTGAACCGGCGACTGCGTTCGTACTCTTGGCATGGGGGGTGTCTCCTGTTGCGGCGCGAATCCTGGCAGGGATCAACGCTGCAGTATGGAGGCACCACCCAACTTTCAACGTGACGGGGGACAGACCCGCGCAGCGCCTCCGGCTTCGATGGGTGGCGCGTTGGGCGCAGCCGCTTCGTTCCTGCATCTTGACCCACCGTATCGATTCCCTTCAGAACATGTCTGAGATTCTCCCATTCGCCTTCGTACTGACATGGCCGCTATTCCTTCTGGCAGGACTTGGAGGTGCCGCGTACTTGGGATTGCGAGCTGTTCGGGCGCTTGAGCGCCGCGGCAGGGCGGCTCCCGAGGTAGAAGCATTGCGTGAGCGGCTTGAGCTGCTCGAGCAACAGCTAGAGGCCCAGGGCGAGGAGCTTCGTCGGGTGACTGAGGGACAGCAGTTCACCGAACGATTGCTCCGCGATCGGGTTGGCACGCCTCCGGACCGATAACGAGAGCGGGCTTCGTACAGGTTGGGAGCGCAGGCGTTGACCAAGCGCTGCGAAGTGGCGCGCGCATGACCACCGACACCTGACAATGCTTGCTGCAGGCGGGCGCCTTCGGAAGCGCGCTGCGCGCGCATTCTGTTGGAGCACCCGCAGCAGAAGCCCGCGTTGGCTGTTCGTAGCGAGCGCCGACTTGACCGCGGGATCGGCAGGCACCAGTCTTACTGGTAAGACCCGCCACGGAGCCTGTATGTTCGATGCCGCAACCACGACCTTATCCTCGAAGGGACAGGTCGTCATCCCCGAAGCCATTCGCGATCGCCTCGGGCTCAAGCCCGGGGCGCAGTTCGTCGTCGTGGCGGATCGCGACGTCGTCATTCTCAAGGTGCTGGAGCCGCCCGCTCGGTCCGAGTTCGCGGCACTGACGGCGCAAGCGCGGCGCGCGGCGAAAGCCGCGGGGCTGAAGGCGGCCGACGTGCCGCGTGCGATCACCAAGGTGCGCCGCGCCAAGTGAAGGTGGTGCTGGACACCAACGTCTTGGTGTCAGGGCTGCTCTTTCGGGGCGTGCCTGGCTGTATGCTGACGGCATGGAGTACGGGCACTCTCCGCCTCGTCATCTCACCGCCAATCCTTGAGGAACACCGACGGGTCGGGCTCGCACTCAGCAGAGGGCGTGAACCGCTCGTGGGCACACTCGAGGCGTTGCTCGCGATGTTGACCGTGCACGCCCTGCTGGTGGATGCCCCACCACTCGATGAGCGCGTGAGCGAGGATCCCGATGATGCGATGTGCTTCGCGGCGGCGGTCGCAGCCAACGCCCGGCTCATCGTATCGGGCGACAAGCATCTGCTGCGGGTGTCTGGCTGGCGGGGTATCGAAATCGTGAAGGCGCGACCGTTCGTGGATCGGTACCTCGAACCGGCCGACATCGAACGAAACGCTGCTGCCGACAGCGCGATGACGAATGGCTGCGAGGTGGTATCGCCCGACAGACGCCGGTAGTGGAGGTCCGCCGCGGCGCCGCGGCCGAGCCGGAACAGCAGCCACGCTCCGTCTGGAGAGACCACGCCTTCCCACACCGAGCTCCGCACGTCCGCGTACAGCGTATCCAACACCCCGCTCCCGCTCGCCGAGAGCCACGCGAGGAAGGAGCGCTCGGTTCCCGTTTGAATGCGGAAGAGGACGCGATCGCCCGCCGGAGTCCACTCGGCACGACCGAAACGCAGCGTGGTGGACGGCGCCCCGGCGAGACGGATCACGGCGCGCGCCGTGAGATCGTAGATGAGCGGATTGTTCTTCGCCCCGGAGGTGTTGAACGCGAGGCGGCTGGCGTCGGGCGAGAGCCGAGGCTCGACCCCGTCGTCGATGCCGTCCTGCAGGAGCTCTGCCGCACCATCTGGCCGGACCAGCGCGAGTGCATTGCGAGCGGCTCCGAACCGGTAGACCACCGATCCATCGGCGGCCATCGCGACCACGCCCAGCGACTGATCACTCGCCACGGTCTGACTCAGCAGTCGAGGATCGCCCACCACCGCGCGCCCCGCGGCATCGTACGGTGCCCCGGACACGACCCCGCGTTCATCGCCGTACACCAGCAGCCTATGGACCACGCCCAGCACCTGGGAACCACCCACCCCAATCGCGGACACAGAATCGCGCGTGAGGGAGGAGGCCCTGAGCGTAGAGGTCCCGGCGGTGCCTGCCCAGTCCGTGAGGAGCAGGGTCTCACCATCCTCGAGCAGCCGTGGCGACTGCGCCGCACGCCCCGCTGCGACCAGCGGCCGCAGCGTCTTGGTGGCCCCACCGTTCTCGGGGACCACCAGAATGCGTCCAGCATCACCGACATAGATGGATCTGTTCGCCGCCCAATGGCCACCACGCGGAATGCGCACATCGGCCAGCATCTCGACGTTGCCACCGGTGGCCGGGACCTTCTTCAGCTTCCCGTTGGCCACGAAGGCGACCCACGCGCCATCGGGCGAGAAGAACAGCTGTTGCGACCCGTCGGTACCGTCGAGCCGCAACGCCCGCACGTCGTTGAGGGCACGGACATAGACGCGGGACACGCCCGCGCTGTCCTGCGCCACGAAGGCCACGCGGTGAGCCGCCGACGAGATGTCGAGGCCGGACCAGCCCGTGACGATGCGCGCGCAGCACGGCCTGCTCCACCTCGAGCGGCACCGCAAGGCGGTGCACGGACATGGCGCGCGGCTCCTCGGTGAACACCCGGGCCACGATCGCCTGTACGCCGGGACCCATGAACGGCGCCTCGCCCACGAGCATCTCCTACGTCACCGCACCCAGCGCGTAGACGTCACTGCGCGCATCGATGGTGCGTTGCCCCATCGCCTGCTCGGGACTCATGTACTGCGGTGTGCCGAGGCTCAGGCCGGTCTGCGTCATGCGCTGCCCGCCGGCCGCCTGCACGGCGAGCGCAATCCCGAAATCCGCCACGAGCGCCGAGCCGTCGTGCAGGAGGATGTGCTCCGGCTTGATGTCGCGGTGGATCACATGCTGGCGGTGCGCGTAGTCGAGCGCGCTGACCACTTCGCGGGCGATGCGCACCGCGTCGGCAATCGGCAGTTGACGTTCGCGCTCCAGGCGCGCGCGCAGCGTCTCACCCGTCACCAGCGGCATCACGTAGTACAGCAACCCGTCCGCGTCGCCGCTGTCGAGCAGCGGCAGGATGTGCGGATGCTGCACCCGCGCCGTGGTGCGGATCTCGCTCAGGAACCGCTCGCCGCCCAACGTCGCGCCGAGATCAGGGTGCAGCACCTTGATGGCGACGTCGCGCGTGCTTGAGGTCGTGCGCGAGGTACACGGTGGCCATGCCGCCGGCGCCGAGCTCGCGGATCACGCGATAGCGGTCGGCCAGGGCGGTGGTGAGGCGTCGCAACGTCTGGCTGGTATCACTCGCCGCCGAGGGCCTCGATGTCGGCGAGATCCTTGAGGCGGCCACTTGCCCGCTTGTTGCGGATGAATGCGGCCTGACCGATGAACGGGACGAGCACGTCATCGAACCAGGCCTCGATGCGATCAGGCCACGCTTCGTCGAACGTCACGCCGCTGATTCCCGTGAGGATGTCGATGCGCCATGGCGGGAGTCCGAACTGCGCCACGGTGTCGGGGCGTGTGAGATCGGCCGGCGTGATCGCGAGTGATTCGAGGGGGGCGCCAAAGGCTGCGAGTGCCGCCCAGACGCGCGCGGCGTTCTCCGGCGAGGGATCGATCCACACGTCCAGGTCGACCGTCGCGCGAGGTACGCCATGGGCCGCCAGCGCGTGCGCGCCCACGACCAGGAAGCGCGCCTCCGCACGCCGCAACTCGGCGAGCAGATCCCGGAAGTCCTCGTTCACGTGGCTACCGGCGGTTCGCCTGACGCGCGACCACCCGTACTGGCATCTCCGCGCGATGGTAGACCGGCAAGGGCTGCTGGGTGAGTGCCCAGAGCCTGGCACTGAGCACACCGACCAGTGCCACGCGCTCGGACGGTGTGCCAGCCACACGGCTGTCCCCCGCCTCGGCACTGCGAAGCGAAACGACACGGACGGTCATCTGGCGGCGGGCGTCGGACATGCGTGGAATCTACCGTCGTGTGGTGAGGTCGGTCACGGCACCTTCCCCGACAGCTTCGCCCGCACCTCGGCTCCCCAGTTCGTGATCTGCACCAGTGCCGCACGGCGCTCCGCCACGGCGTTCGGCGGCACACGCAAGAAGAGCAACCGCTGGCCATCGGGCGACACGTCGTAGCTGACGGGATAGGAATCTCGATCTGGGTCGGTCGAGTAGACGACGCGATCACCGCAGTACCGCGTGGTGACGTGGCCCTGGTCGGGGAGGTGCACGAGCCCCCCGGCCAGGAACTCCAGCGGGTCCACGGTCTCGGTGCCCGCCGTGGGTCCGTCGGCCTTGTCCGACCGGTCCGTCACCGCCGTCGCGGCTCGGTCGTACGTTACGCGCGCCAGCGCAACCGGATTCCGCGCCCAGTACCGGGCGACTCGGGTGGCGAACGCGCGCTCGTCCTCGGGCACCCGAAGGGGCCCTCCCCCACGGCGGTGTGGACATGGAACCCCGCGTGCGGCCAGGTGAGCATGCCGGCGGCCTGCGCCTCATCAAACAGGTCGACGCGCACGAAGCGCCGGAGGACGGCGCGGCGGAACGCCTCGGTCAAGCGCGCCGTGTCGTGGGCGGGCCACGCGACGAAGGTGCGATCTCGCCGGACGCCGATCCTGTACCCGATTGTTGCGGCGGGGGACTTGTGGCCACCTCGTGCGCCGGACCGTAGATTCGCCAGCACATGCCGTCATTCGAGAGCATCAGTCTTACGCTGCGGCTGCAGGTCACCTTCGTCGCGGCGACGGCGTTGTTGATCTGGCGGCTGCATCGCGTGTACGGTGGCGAGGCACTGCGACACCTGACGATCGGCTGGGGCCTTTGGGCGCTGCGCATCGGCATGGCGATCGTCGGGGTCGTCTCCATGAACGCGGCGATGCCCCCGCACACCCCATGGCGGCGTGTCATCACCGCGACGGCGATGTTCCTGGCGCTGGGGACCGCCGCCTACATGCAGGCGGGGACGCTCGGCGTGGCCGGCGTCGCACGGAAGAACCCGCTGCGGCGGTGGGCGGTCGCGACCACGATCGGCGTCTCCCTGCTCGCGGCGCTCACCACGTTCGAGGGGATTCCGATGTGGTGGCGGCAGGTGCTGGTGCTGTTCTTTTCCACGGTGGTGCCGGTCGTGCTGTTCGGGAACATGGCCTGGCACCTGCTGCGCGCCGCCCGTGACGACCTGACGACCGGGCGCCAGTTGGCGGGCATGGCCTACGCCCTCTTCGCCGGGAAGCAGGTGTACAACCTGGTGGCGTATCTGCTCACGGGGGCGCCGTCCGCCCCGCCCTCGCCGTACACCGAGGCCAGCTTCCACATGCTGGTGGCGATGGGTACCGTGGCGTTGCTCCTCGAGCGCGAGCGCCAGCGGTCGGTGCAGGCCGAGCGCGAACAGCGCCGGCTCGAGGGCGAGCTCGCCGCCCGCGACCGGCTGGACAGTCTTGGCCGTCTGGCGGGGGGCGTGGCGCACGACTTCAACAACATGCTCACCGCGATCCTCGGCAACGCGCAGATCGCCCGCGCGCGGCTCGACGAGGCAGCGGCCGGCGGCCCGGCGGAGGACGTGTCCGAGGAACTGGCGAGCATCGAGTCCACCGCCACGCGCGCCTCGGCCCTGACGAAGCAGTTGCTGGCGTTCGCCCGGCGCGATCGCATCGCCCCCGTGCCCTTCGACGTGATCGCCCGCCTCCAGCGCGTGCGCCAGTACGTGACGCCCCTGCTCGCCCCGCCGGTGCGCTTCTCCGTGACGTACGCGCCCGGCGACCTGCAGGTGCGCGGCGATCCCGACCGCATCGAGCAGGCCGTCATCAACCTGCTGCAGAACGCCCACGACGCGCTGGCGGGCCGGGAGGGCGAGATCACGCTGCGGGTGGACGTCGTGGCCGGCGCGCTCGAGGGCCGCGATGCCGTCCGGATCTCCGTCTCGGACACCGGGTCCGGCATGGACGACACCGTCCGCGCGCATCTGTTCGAGCCGTTCTTCACCACCAAGTCGGCGGCGAACGGCACCGGCCTTGGCTTGTCCATCGTCCACGGCGCCGTGACGCAGGCGGGCGGGCGCATCGAGGTCGAGAGCGCGCCCGGCGCGGGCACGACGATCGGCCTGATCCTGCCGCGCGTGGACCCGGTCGCCGTGCCATCCGTGTCCGACCAGCATCGCGCGGACAGCCTGGCTGGCGTACGCGTGCTCGTCGTGGACGATGATCCGCTGGTGCGGCGGGTCGCGGCGCGCATGCTCGAGAAGCAGGGCATGCGCGTCCTCGAGGCGGGCGACGCGGAGGAAGCGCTGGCGCTGCACGCCGCCCAGCCGGCCGGCGAAGCGGTACAGGTGCTGCTCACCGACCTCGTGATGCCCGGTGCCAACGGCCGCACGCTCGCGCGGCTCGTGCGCGAGCGTGATCATGCGCTGGCGATCGTGTACATGTCGGGCTACGAGGCCGACACCTTCACCGACGAGCCGGACGCCCCCGCGGGGGCCTTCGTGCGGAAGCCCTTCACCAAGGAACGGCTGCTCGCGGCGATGCGCGAGTCGCAGCTCGGAACGGTGGCGAGCGCGTAGGGGTCGCGGCGCGTTCGCGCGGCGCGGTTCGACCTGGCGGGGCCGCCGCGGGCGACGGGCGTGGCGCTAGACTCCATGAGCGGTCGTGCCACCGGGCCGGCGCCTCCATCCCGGTCCGTCCCATGTCCCGTCTCGCGTACCGCGCCGCACTCCGCTCCGCGCTCCTCGCCGGTCTCTGGTTCGCGGCCCTCCCCCTCGCCGGCGGCGCGCAGTCCCGGCCGCCGCCGCAGCCGATCGCGCAGATCCTCGACCAGCCGGCGACACCGCTCGTGCAGCTGTCGCCCGACCGTGAGCAGCTACTGCTCCTCGAGCGCCCGGGGCTCCCCCCGGTCGCCGATTGGATAGGAACTTCGGCTCTTCCGGGTTCGGCGTAGGTTGGTCGGGCCACATCGCGGTCCCCTGGATATCTGGCCAGGCGGGCGCCGTGCTGCGGGCGCCGTGCTGCGGCCGCCGTGCTGCGGGCGCCGTGCTGCGGGCGCCGCCTTCGGCGTCGCGATCAACAACGGGAGCACGGCAGGATCGACCTGCTCATCATTCCACCCACGCGCGCGCCGCGGGTGGCGTACCCAGGGTGATCCGGTGGGGCCTCCCGTCGTGGATCGCCCCTCGCAGGGGGGGCACGACGCCATCCCGCCGGGCCCGCACGACCGGGCGCGCTTCGCACGGCGCGTGATGCCGGGGTGGCGCCGGACGCCCCCGACCGCCGGCGGGCGCGCGATTCCGGCCGCCGCCCAACCGAACGCCACCCCACGCGAAACCCCGAAGAGCCGGAATTTCAATCGGGGCG
>JAJTGR010000020.1 GCA_021299375.1 Gemmatimonadota bacterium | reverse complement strand
CTCGAGCGTGCGAAAGCGGAACTGCTCGTTGCGCTGCTGCTGCACGTCCGCACCGCCGGTCAGCACGAACTGCTTGGCCGCCAGTCGGGCCGGACGCCACGTGGCCGTGGCAATGGCACCCGTCTGGCGCTCGTCTTCGATTCGCTCCTGCTGGGCACCGGCCGCCGTGAAACGCACGTAGCGAATGCGATCGAACCGCTGCGTGTAGGCCTTGAACGACCAGACCAGCGTCGCCGTCTGGCGCACGTCGAGATGCAGGCTGCCATGATCGCTGTCGACGGTGCCACCGTCGGTCGACGAGAATGCCGGGGAGAACTGCGGGGTGCGGCGCGACTCGTCGCGCGTCAGGTAGCCAGGCGCGTCGGTGTCCAGCCGATGGGTGCGGGCAATGAGCCCCACGCGTACTCGCGCACTGTCGGACGTGTAGAACCACTTGCCCGACGCGGTCCACTTGTCGGAGGCGGAGTTGGCGCGATAGCCGTCCGACCGGCGGGCGCCCGCGAAGAGCGTCTGACTGAAGCCGCCGGCCGTCACCCCGCCCAGCACCTGCGCCTCCTGCGTGCCGAACGAACCGCCCTGCAGACGCGAGGTCACGTAGGTGCCCTTCGCCTGCGCCGTCTCCACCGAAACGTTCCCCGCGAGATTGAACATGCCGAAGCGCGGGTCGTTCGTCCCGCGCACCACGTCCATGCGGCCGATTTCCAGCGGGAACAGGGCATTCATCTCACTGACCCCGCTGTTCAGGTTCGACGGGATGCCATCGATGAGCAGCTTGGTACTGGCGATCTCGCTTTCGGTATTGAAGCCGCGAATGCCGATGTCACCCGACACGATGCCCTGGTTGAACTCGGCGCGATACACGCCGGGAACCTTACGCAGCAGTTCCTGCGCAAACGCCACGTTTTCGCGGGCAATCTGATCGCCGCCCAGCACCGAGACCGCTCCCAGCAGCGCATCGGCGCCGGGATGCAAGTCACGCGAACCGGTGGTGCCGCCAATGACCTGCACCGTGCTCAGCTGCTGCTGCCGCACCAGTCGCAGCTGGACCGGCGGGTCGCCCGTCGGCACCGTGACATCGAGGACCGTGGCCACAAACCCGATGGCGCGCACCTGCAGCGTGAACCGCCCCAGCCCCGGCGCCTCGATGGCAAAGCGCCCCTCCGAGGCAGAGCGCCCCAGCACGAGGCGTCCGTTCGGATCGGTCAGGCGAAGCTCGGCCCCGGCAATCGGCTTCCCGTCCGGGTCGACCACCTGTCCGCGAATCGTCAGCACCGAAATCCCCGCGGACGGGGAAGGAGCGGTTTGGGCGTACGCGGGGGCAGCAGCGGCAGCGACGACGACCGCGCAGAGGGCACGGAGCAAGCGCGATGGCGGATACACAGGGGGATAAAGAAGGTGATAAATGATAACGCGCGCATCTTATCGATAGCCGGCGTTCTTGTCCACTCCTTGAAGAAGAGGAGAGGCGTCCTGTCCCGTCCCTGCAACTCACCAGCCCCTCCCGCGTAGGTTTCGGCAAATGAGTCTGCCCGAATCCAGCGCCCTCGACGACCTGGCCGCCTTCCGGGCCGCCTTGCGTGGCCAGTATGCCATTCAGCGTGAACTCGGGCGGGGCGGCATGGGAATCGTGCTCTTGGGCCGAGACGAGCGGCTCGACCGGCCGGTCGCCATCAAGGTCCTGCCCCCGCACCTCGCGGCCGACGGCGAGACTCGGGAGCGGTTTCTCCGCGAGGCCCGCATGGCGGCGCAGCTCTCGCACCCCAACATCGTGCCGGTGTTTCGCGCCGACGAGCTGGGCGGATTTGCCTTCTTTGCCATGGGCTACGTGGACGGCGAGACGATGGGTGAGCGCATCCGCGACCGCGGGATCCTCCCGGCCGCCGAGGTGGTGCGCATCCTGCGCGAGACCGCCTGGGCCCTCGCCTACGCCCACGCCCGCGGCATCGTGCATCGCGATGTGAAGCCGGACAACATCCTGCTCGAGCGGGCCGGCGGCCGCGCCTTCGTGAGCGACTTCGGCATCGCCCGCGCCGAGTTCAATCCCGCGCTCACACAGGATGGGCTGGTGCTCGGCAGCGTGCACTTCATGAGCCCCGAGCAGGCCAGCGGCGAGCCACTCGACGGACGCAGCGATCTCTATGCCCTGGGGTGCATCGGCTTTCTCGCGCTCAGCGGACGGCTCCCGTTCGACGGTGCGTCCCCGCAGGCGATTCTGCTGGCCCACGCCACCAAGGAGCCCCCCACGCTGCGCAGCGTGGCGCCGTCGGTGCCGGCGGCACTGGCGGCGGTGATCGACCGGTGTCTCCGGAAGCGGGCGTCCGAGCGCTACACCACCGGCGAGGAGCTGGCCGACGCGCTCGGCAGGGCGCTGCAGGCCGTGGAGCAGGACACGCGCGAGGCGGGCGGTGCGGTGGTGCTCTCGAGCGACGACGCGATGGCCGTGTGGCGACGAGCCGCGGAACTGCAGGCCGAGGCGGCGGCTCGACTCGAGGCCCGCATGCGCGAGCAGCAGACGCGGGCGCTCCCGGCGGTCGGCGACGGGACCGCGGCAGCCGCATCGCTGCCTGGCGCCGCATCACCCGACGTATCGCACCATGGTGCCGGTGTAACCGTCCCAACCGACGCCTACCGCTTGCGTGACGTGGAGGCCGCGGCCGTCGAGGCCGGCATCTCGCAGCGCTACGTCGCGCTGGCGCTCGACGAGATGCGCGCCAACCCGGCCGGTACCGCGCTCACGCCGACGGTGTCCCCGTTCAAGGAGCGGCTCATCACGCGGCTGCTGGGCACGGCCCAGCGGTCACTGGCGGTGTCGCGGGTGTATCGGGTGGCGCCGCGCGCAGCCTTGCAGACGCTGGGGCGCGCCCTGCAAGCGGCGCCATGGTCGCTGTCGTTGCGCGACACCCTCGGTGGCCATCCGCTGGACGGCGGCGTCCTGGTGTTCGACCTGCCGGCAATGACCGATGGCAACTACCGGTGGACGTGGACGCGGTACGGGGTGTACGTCCCCGAGGTGCGCGTGAACCTGGCCGCCGTCCCCGGCGATTCACGGGCCTGCGAGATCACCATCGCCGCCGACCTGCGCAAAGGGCTCACCGCCAACCTCTGGGGATACGGATTCCTGTCAGCCGCCGGGGTGGGCGGTGGCGCTTTGGGTGGATTGGCGCTCGGCGCCAAAGCGCTGGCACTCTCCGGGGTCGCCCTGGCCGCGCCGGCCGTGGCCGCCGGTGCCGTGATGGGCGCCGTCGCGCTGGCCTGCTCCGGCCCGGTGTATCGCTGGGAAGTGCGCAAGGCGGCCGATGAACTCGCCGCCGCCCTCGCCGCGATCGACGTGTCGCTGCGCGCCGTCGATATCTTTGGGGAGACGCCGCCCCCGCCGGCCGTCACGTCCGGCGGCGACCCCAACGCGTTCCCGCTCATCATCGGCTGAAGGCCCTCGGCCGAATACCCTCGGCTGACCTTCGTCGGCTGACTCGTCCCGAGCCACGTCCCATGTCCATTCGCCCCGTCAAGCGCATCGTCTCCGCCCAGCCCACCATGGAGGGCGCCGGCGTGCACCTGCATCGCGCCTTCGGCTTCGGTGAGACGTCGGAAACCGATCCGTTCCTGCTGTTCGACGATTTCCGGAACGAGGTGCCGCAGCAGTACCAGAACGGATTTCCCTGGCACCCGCACCGCGGCATCGAGACCATCACCTACGTGCTGGCCGGCAACGTGGAGCACGCCGACTCGCTCGGGAACCGCGGGCTGCTGGGTGCTGGCGACGTGCAGTGGATGACGGCCGGCAGCGGCATCGTGCACCACGAGATGCCCAAGGGCGATCCGCAGGGGCGCATGCACGGCTTCCAGCTGTGGGCCAACCTGCCCTCGGCGCTCAAGATGACTGCGCCGCGCTATCAGGACGTGCAGGCGAAGGACATCGCCGAGATCGTCGACGATGACGGGACGATCGTGCGCGTGATCTGTGGCGAATTCTGGGGACGACGCGGACCGGTGGACGGCATCGCCGCCGACCCCTGCTACCTCGACGTGTTCGTCCCGGCGCATGTGCGCAAGTCGCTGCCGGTGGACGCCTATCGCAGCACGTTCGCATACATATTTCAGGGCCGCGGTTCGTTTCGCCACGCCTCGGACCCGATGGGCGTGCTCACCGAGCGCACGGCCGGCAACGACGACGACCTCGTGCGCGACCGGTCGGGCAATCGCTCGCTTATCCTGTTCGACACTGGCGACGAAGTGGTCGTGCACGCTGGCGAGGAGGGCATACGCTTCCTGCTCGTGGGCGGCACGCCCATCAAGGAACCGGTGGCGTGGTACGGTCCCATCGTGATGAACACCCAGGCCGAGCTGCAGGAGGCCGTACGCGAGCTGCGCGCGGGCACGTTCATCAAGCACTGACGGCTTCACTCCCCGCACGTCATGACTACTCGCATTTCCCGCCTTGTTGCCAGCCTGTTCGCGATGGGTCTCGCAGTGCCCGCCGCTCACGCGCAACCCTCGGCCGGCGCCGCAGGGACACCAGCGGCGTCCTCCGCGCCCGCCAAGCCGGCGCAGAAGCAGCCGAAGCGCTTCGATTTCAACGGGTCGCTGGGCTTCTCACAGGCGAGCGGCAATGCCAATGCGCTCACCACCAACATGACCAACCGGCTCACGTACACCATGGCCGGCTGGAATGTCCAGCAGGATCTCGCGTTCTACTACGGTGAAGCCAACGAGAAGGTCAACACGAACTTCTGGAACGGCGGCCTGCGCGGCGAGCGCACGGTGGCCGAGCGCGTCGCGCTGTTCATGGCGTCGCGCTATGACCGCAACGTGCTGCAGGGCGTGAGCAACCGCTTCCAGCAGGGGTTCGGCGTGACGGTGCGCGCGGTCGACGACAAGCGGAACCGGCTCAACGTGGCGCTCGGCGGCTCGTTCTTCTCGCAGCAGCTCACACCGGGCTCGGTGGCCAAGGTGTCGCGCGCGTTTCCCGCGGCGCGGGCGGCCATGGACTATCGCCTGCGCGTGACCGAGGTGGCCTACGTGCAGCAGTCGGCGGAGTACCTGCCGGCCATCGGTGACACGGCGTCGTCGTACTTCGTGAACACCGAAAGCGCCGTGGTGGCGCCGATCTCGCGCAACGTCGGCCTCAAGGTCGGCTACGTCATTCGCTACAACTCCGAGCCGCCGATCCGCAACAACGTGCAATTACGGACGACGGACACATTCTTCTCCTCAGGCCTGACCCTCACCTTCTGAATCGCATGCGCCCAGTGGTCCGCTCCTTCGCCCTGCTGGCTGTCGCCGCGTCGCCGCTCATCGCGCAGGACGCCCCCAAGAAGAACCTCGAGGTGTCGGGCACGGCCGGCTTCGCGCAGACCAACGGCAACGCGAACGCCCTCACCATGAACTTCGGCAACAAGCTCAAGTACACGGTGCGCGGCTGGAGTGTGGGGGAGGACCTGACGTTCTTCTATGGCGAGGCCAACGACCAGGTCAACGCGAACTTCTGGAATGGTGGGCTGCGCGGCGAGCGGACCATCGGTACGCGTGTCGGCCTCTTCGTGGCCACGCGCTTCGACCGCAACGTGCTGCAAGGCATCGCCAGCCGCTTCGAGGAGGGCGTGGGTGTGGACCTCAAACTCGTCACCGAGCCCAAGGACCTCTTCACCGTGCAGCTGGGCGCCTCGGCGTTCCAGCAGACGCTGACGCCCGGCTCCACGGTGTCGGTGAAGGGCAACTTCCCGGCGGCGCGGGTGGGGCTCGACTACAAGCACCTCTTCTCCACGCTGGCGTTCGTGCAGCAGACGGCCGAGTACCTGCCCAACCTGGCCGAAAGCGGCGTGTATCTCGTGAACACCGAGACGTCGCTGGTGGCGCCGCTGTCCAAGCAGCTCGGCCTCAAGTTCGGCTACGTGATCCGCTACAACAGCGCGCCGCCGGTGCGCAACGGCGTGACGCTCAAGAACACGGACACGTTCTTCTCGAGCGGGATCACCTTCTCGTACTGAGTGCTCCGGGCCACGGACCGCGGCCTCTACTGCGAGGCCGGCGACTTCTTCGTCGATCCGTGGGCGCCGGTGTCCCGCGCCGTGGTCACGCATGCCCACAGCGACCATCTCACGTGGGGGTGTGACGCGTATCTCGTGAGCAACGACGGGGCCGCTGTGTCCCGCGAGCGTCTCGGGCGATGGGCCTCGGGTGTGGAGGCGGTTACCTACGGCGAGCCCCGCACCATCAACGGTGTCCGCGTCTCGCTGCACCCCGCCGGCCATATCCTCGGCTCGGCGCAGGTGCGCCTCGAGCACGGCGGTGAGGTGTGGGTGGTGTCGGGCGACTACAAGACCGACCCCGACCCCACGTGCGCGGCGTGGGAGCCGGTGCGCTGCCATACCTTCATCACCGAGAGCACGTTCGGGCTGCCGATCTATCGGTGGCCGGTGCAGGCTGAGGTGTTTGCGCAGATCAATGCGTGGTGGGCGCGCAATGTCGGCGACGGCGTGGTGTCGGTGCTGTGCGGCTACGCGCTGGGCAAGGCGCAGCGGCTGATTGGTGGGCTCGACCCCTCCATCGGGCCCATCCTCACGCACGGGGCGGTGGAACGTATGACGGCGATGTACCGGCAGAGCGGTGTGACGCTGCCAGCCACGCGCTACGCGGCCGACGCGTTCCGTGAAAAGTCGACGGCCGGCGCCATCGTGATCGCGCCGCCGAGCGTGACGGGGTCGACGTGGCTCCGGCGGTTCGGCGAGACGCGCACCGCGTTCGCGAGCGGCTGGATGCGCGTGCGCGGCGCCCGGCGCCGCCGTGGCGTGGACACCGGCTTCACGCTCAGTGACCACGTGGACTGGCCGCAGCTGCTGCACGCCGTCGAGGCGACGGGCGCCGAGCGGGTGTGGGTCACGCACGGATTCACGGGGCCCGTGGTCCGGTGGCTGCGCGACCACGGGCTCGACGCCAGCGTGCTCGCCACGCGGTGGGAGGGGGAGCGCGACGATGTGGCGGTGGATGCGGACGAGCTCGGCACTGGGCAGTCGTTTGCGCCGGGCGGGGCACTGTGAACGGTGCCTCAATGGTCACTCTCCTGCGACCGCGTGTTCCCGTGGTATTGTAGGGCAACCCGCTCAGCAGGCGCCGAAATGACATGGCACTGACGGGGCGGGCAAGCCTTTACGGGGTGCGGACGTGTGTACGCGGGCGAACGTGGTCGAATCCTGACGAAGGAGGGCACTTCGATGCTCAATGATGAGTGGCGGCGGACGGATGGGGCACCGCAGGAACCCCCGCAGCAACGCCCGGGCGGGGATGTGGGGCTTGGTCCCACGCTCTCCCGCCGCACCTTCTCGCCCCCGTTCGAACCGGGTGAGCGGGTTCGGTTGCTCGACAACGCAATGCATGCCGGAAGCAGCGGGGAAACCTCGGCGGGGGTCGCCGCCTTCAACGACGGAACGGCGCGGGCTGTCGCCTCGGGTACCGACTCGCCGCCGCGCCCGCGGCGCCGATTGATCGGCTCCCGATGGTGGCCGGCAATCGTGGTCGGACTGATCGCTTCGCTGGTGATTGCCCTCTTGCAGTAGTGCAGCCCGCGGCGGAGGCCGCGCGCCCTGACACCGGCCCGTCCCTTCGGGCGTTGGTCCGCTGCCATGCAGCACTTCGCCGCCCTGTACGACACCATCGATGCCAGCACCGCCACCGGCAGCAAGGTGGCGGCGCTGGTGGCGTACTTCCGCGAGGCGCCGCCCGCGGATGCGGCGTGGGCGGTGGCGTTCCTCGTCGGGCGACGCCCCAAACGGCTGGTGAAAGCGCCGGACCTGCGCGCGTGGGCGGCCAGCGCCGCGGAAGTCCCGGAGTGGCTGTTCGAAGAGAGCTACGCACAGGCGGGGGACCTGGCGGAGACGATCGCGCTCCTGGTTCCGGAGGGTGGTGGCGGGGCCTCCGACCGGGGCCTCGCCTGGTGGGTGGAGTCGCTCCTGCTCCCGTTGGCGCAGCTCGAACCGTCGCAGCAGCGGGCCGCGTTGCTCGCGGCATGGGCAACGCTCGGCGGGACGTCGCGCTTCGTCTTCACCAAGCTGCTCACCGGCGCCTTTCGCGTGGGGGTGTCCGACGGACTCGTGGTGCGGGCGCTGGCTCAGGTGAGCGGTGTGCCCGCTGACACGATCGCGCACCGCCTCATGGGCCAGTGGGAGCCGACGGCGACGTGGTACGCGCAGCTGGTGAGCACCGAGACGACCGACAGTGACTGGAGCCGGCCGTATCCGTTCTACCTGGCGTATCCGCTGGACGCCGCGTTGGCGACGCTCGGGCCCGTATCCGATTGGCAGGTGGAGTGGAAGTGGGACGGCATTCGCTGTCAGCTGGTGCGGCGCCACGGGCGCACGCTGCTGTGGAGCCGGGGCGAAGAACTCCTCGCGGGGCGCTTTCCCGAAGTGGAGGCCAGCGCCGAATGGCTGCCCGACGGCACAGTGCTCGACGGCGAGCTCCTGGCGTGGCGCGACGGGCGCCCCTTGCCGTTCACGGAGTTGCAGCGGCGCATCAATCGCAAGACGGTGGGGAAGAAGCTGCTGGCCGATGTGCCTTGTCACCTGCTGGTGTACGACTGCCTCGAGGCAGCGGGGGTGGATGTGCGTGGTGACTCGTTGGCGTCGCGGCGGGCGTGTGCCGAGGCGCTGGTGGCGGCGTTGCCCAGTGGCGCGACCATCGGTCTGTCGCCCGTGATCGAGGCGCCGTCGTGGGACGCCGTGACCGCCGCGCGCGCCGATGCGCGCACGCAGGCGAGTGAAGGGCTCATGCTCAAGCGCCGCACGTCGGCGTACGGCGCCGGGCGCAAGGTGGGCGACTGGTGGAAGTGGAAGGTCAATGCGCTCACGGTGGACGCGGTGCTGGTATACGCGCAGGCCGGCCACGGGCGGCGCGCCGGGCTCTATACCGACTACACCTTTGCCATTTGGGATGGCGACACGCTGGTGCCGTTCGCCAAGGCCTACAGCGGCCTCACCGACGCCGAGATCCGGCAGGTGGACCGGTTCGTGCGCGCCAACACGATGGAGAAGTTCGGCCCGGTGCGGACGGTGAAGCCCGAGCTGGTGTTCGAGCTGGCCTTCGAGGGCATCCAGCGCAGCGCGCGGCACAAGAGCGGCCTCGCGGTGCGCTTCCCGCGGATTGCGCGGTGGCGCGAGGACAAGCCAGCGCGTGAGGCCGATACCATCGAGACCGTGCGGGCGTTGCTGGATGGGTAAGCGCCGAGGAACCGCCCACACCGAGGGCACCGAGGACGGTGAGCGCACGGAGATGAGCGCGATGTCCTCGGTGCCCTCACGATCCGCCGTGCCCTCCGTGCGGGCTGTTCCGTCGGCAGCTGCCGACCGGGCAATCTCCCGACTCGACGAGTGGTTCAGCCTCCGAGACTGGGCTCCGTTCCCCTTCCAGCGCGACGTGTGGCACGCCTACGCCAACGGTGAGTCCGGGCTCATTCACGCTGCCACCGGCACCGGCAAGACCTACGCCGCATGGATGGGGCCCGTGCTCGAGGCCATGGCCGCGCATCCCTCGCCAAAGAAGGCCCGCCGGCGCGCCGATGCAGCGCCGCTGCGCGTGTTGTGGATCACGCCGCTGCGCGCGCTGGCGGCTGACACGGTGCAGGCGCTGCGCGACCCCATCGAGGAGCTCGGCCTGCCGTGGACCGTGGAAGCACGCACCGGCGATACGTCGCAGGCACAGCGCGCTCGCCAGCGCGACCAGTTGCCGACGGCACTGGTGACGACGCCGGAGTCGCTGTCACTGCTGCTCTGCCGCAAGGATCACGCATCGCTCTTCGCCCACCTGCGCTGCGTCGTGGTGGACGAATGGCACGAGCTGCTCTCCACCAAGCGAGGTGCCCAGGTGGAACTCGCCCTGGCGCGACTGCGTGCACTGTGCCCCGCGCTGCGCACGTGGGGCGTCTCCGCCACGCTCGGCAATCTGGACGTGGCCGCCGACACGCTGCTCGGCTACGACGCGCACGGCCAGCCGCGCGCGCGGCGGCTGGTGCGCGGCGTGGTGCCCAAGGACATCGAGGTGGAGGCACTGGTGCCCGAGACCATGGATCGCTTCCCGTGGGCCGGGCACCTCAACACCAAGCTGCTGCCGGACGTGATGCGCCGCCTCGAGGGCGCGCAGAGCGCGATCGTGTTCACCAACACGCGGTCACAGTGCGAGATCTGGTTCCAGAGCATCATCGCCGCCAATCCGGCGTGGTTCGAGTTCACAGCCATCCATCACGGTTCGCTGTCGCGCACGCAACGCGAGGATGTCGAGGACGGCCTCAAGACGGGGCGCTACCGCGTCGTGGTGGCCACCAGCTCGCTCGACCTCGGCGTGGACTTCACACCAGTCGACCTCGTCATGCAGATCGGCAGCCCCAAGGGGGTCGCGCGGCTGCTGCAGCGGGCCGGGCGCTCGGGCCATTCACCCGGGCGGGTGTCGCGCATTCTCTGTGTGCCCACGCATGCGTTCGAGCTGGTGGAGGTGGCGGCGGCGCGCGATGCCATGCGCGCCGGCGCCATCGAGAGCCGCGACCCGCTCGACCGGCCACTCGATCTGCTGGCGCAGCACCTGGTCACCCTGGCGCTGGGCGGCGGTTTCACGCGCGAGGCCGTGCTCGCCGAACTGCGCACCACACGCGCCTATCACCAGCTCACCGAACAGGAGCTGGACTGGGTCATCGACTTCGTGACGCGCGGCGGCGCGGCGCTGCGCGCGTATCCGGAGTATGCCCGCGTGGTGTGCGAGGATGGCGTCTACGTGGTGACCGACCGCCGCGTGGCGCTGCGGCATGTGCTCAACATCGGGACCATCGTAAGCGATGCGGCCATCGCCGTGCGCTACCTCAAGGGCGGGCGGCTGGGTACGGTGGAGGAGTCGTTCGTGTCGCGCCTCTCACCAGGAGACAAGTTCATCTTCGCGGGTACACCGCTGGAGTTCGTGCGCTTGCGCGACCTCACGGCGTGGGTGCGCAAGGCCAAGGGCATGACCGGCGCCATCCCGCGCTGGCAGGGGGCGCGCATGCCGCTCTCCACCGAGCTGGCGGCGGCAGTACGCGTGAAGCTCGAGGAGGCGCGGCTCGGCGACTACGCCAGCGCCGAAATGCAGGCGGTACGGCCGGTGCTCACGCTGCAGGCCGAGCGCAGCGCCATTCCCCGACCCGACGAGCTGCTCATCGAGCGGTGCGAGACACGCGATGGGCATCATCTGTTCGTGTATCCCTTCGAGGGGCGGCTCGTGCACGAAGGGCTCGCCGCGCTCTGGGCCTATCGCATCGCGCAGCTGGCGCCAGCCTCGTTTTCGTTCAGCTGCAACGACTATGGCTTCGAGCTGTTGAGCCCCGAACCGGCGCCGCTGGCTGAGGCGCTGGAGGCCGGGCTCTTGTCTACCAGCCATCTGCTGCACGACGTCATGCAGAGCCTCAACGCCGCCGAACTGGCGCGGCGCCAGTTCCGGGAGATTGCCCGCGTGGCCGGGCTGATCTTCTCCGGCTATCCGGGTCAGTCCAAGTCCGTCAAGCAATTGCAGGCATCCAGCAGCCTATTGTACGATGTGTTCGTGAACCACGACCCCGGCAATCTCCTGGTGCAGCAGGCGCGGCGCGAAGTCCTGGAGCGGCAGCTCGAGGCCAGCCGGCTGGGGCGCGTACTGGAGCGGCTGTCACGCAGCGCGGTGCGCGTGGTCGACGTCGAGCGTCCCACGCCGCTGGCCTTCCCGCTGCTGGTTGATATGACGCGCGCGAAACTGAGCACCGAGAAGCTCGCCGACCGGGTCAAGCGCATGACGGTAGCGGCCGAGAAGCCCGCCAAGTCGGGGGTCATGTCGGTGTTCCGTTTTGGGTGATGTCATGACTGATGCCGGTTTTTCTCTGCCGGCAGGGGCGCTCCATGTGACGGTGGCCGACACGCCCGTCGTGCTGCTCCCCGAGCGCGCGCTGTGGGTTCCCTCGCTCGACCTGCTCTGCGTGGCCGACCTGCATTGGGGCAAGGCTGCCGCGTTTCGCGCCGCACACGTGCCGGTGCCCATGGGGACCACCTCCAGCGACCTGGCGCGGCTCTCCAGTGCGCTGTCCGCGACAGCCGCGACACGCCTTGTGGTGCTGGGCGACCTGCTGCACGCCCGCGCCGGGCGTCACGAGGAAACGTTGCGCACGATCGCCGAGTGGCGTGCGCGGCACGAAGGGGTGCACATCACCCTGGTGCGTGGCAATCATGACCAGCATGCCGGCGATCCGCCGGCCTCACTCGGCATTGCGTGTTTCGATGAGCCGTACCGTTTCGGGCCGTTCGTTGGCCTGCACGAACCGGCGCCTGACCATGACGGCTATGTGCTGGCCGGACACCTGCATCCCAACGTGACGGTGCGAGGACGCGGCCGCCAGGCGCTACGGCTGCCGGCGTTCGTGTTCGGCCCGTCGCGTGGTGTGCTTCCGGCCTTCTCGAGCTTCACTGGTGGCGGTATGTACGAGCGGGCCGCGGGCGACCGGCTGTATGCCGTTGCGGGAAGCGACGTGCTGGCGCTCGGCTGACGCGGCTACGGCTCGTTGGGACCGAGGCGTCGCGCTTCGCCACGGAGGCAAAGGGCAAGGGGCTCCTCGGGGTTTCGCGTGGGGTGGCGTACAGTTGGGCGGCGGCCGGAATGGCGCGCCCGCCGGCGGTCGGGGGCGTCGGGCGCCACCCCGGCATCACGCGCCGAGCGAAGCGCGCCCGGTCGTGCGGGCCCGGCGCGATGGCGTCCTGGCCCCTCTGCGGGGGGCGATCCACGACGGGAGGCCCCACCGGATTCACCCGGGTGCGCCACCCGCGGAGCGCGCATGGGTGGCCTGCTGCGCAGGGCGATCCTGCCGTGCTCCCGTTATGGATCGCGACGCCGAAGGCGGCGCCCGCATCGCAGCGCCCGCATCGCGGCGCCCGCCGGGCCAGTTATCGAGGGGACCGCGATGTGGCCGGACCAACCCACACCGAACCCGGAAGAGCCGGAAAGGGCGGAAACATCAGGAAAGCGCCGCACCACACCCGGGAAGTTGATCCTGATGTCGCCATCGGTTTCTGCGTGATCCGCGACCGAACGATCTCAACGCAGAGGCGGAGCCTCGAGGTACCTCAGGATGACGCCGGCCCGTTGCGCAGCACCCGCTGCCCCAACGTCACCACCAGCAGCGTCACGCCACCCGCCACGACGCCGAGCAGCGCATCGAGTGCCGGCTTGGCCACCACGGCCAGCGGACCGGCGGTGTGCGCCCAGCCCTCGATCACGACGTCCACGGCGTGAACCCCATGCACGAGAATACCGCCACCGACAGTGAACATCGCGGCCGTGCCGAGGATGGACAGGCTCTTCATGAGCAGCGGCGCCGCCTTGAGGATGACCCCACCAAGCGCACGCCCCTGGCGATGCAGCATCAACCCGAGGTCGTCGAGCTTCACGATGCCGGCGACCAGGCCGTATACGAACACCGTCGCCGCCAGGCTGACCAGGGTGAGCGCCAGGATCTGCTGCGAGATGGGCGCCGTGGCCATGGTGCCGAGCGAGATCACGATGATCTCCGCCGACAGCACGAAGTCGGTGCGGATGGCGCCCGTGATCTTGTCCTTCTCCACACCGACGAGCGCGTCGGCGCTCAACTCGGGGTGCGCGAGCACTGTCGGCGCCTGCTCGGCATCCTCCCGGTGCAGCATCTTGTGCGCCATCTTCTCGACGCCTTCGTAGCAGAGGAACAGGCCGCCGATCATCATGAGCGGGATGACACCCCACGGTGCGAAGGCGCTGATCACCAGCGCCACCGGCACGAGAATGACCTTGTTGAGCAGTGAGCCCTTGGCCACCGCCCACACCACCGGCAGTTCCCGTTCGACCCGCACTCCCGAGGCCTGCTCGGCGTTGAGGGCGAGGTCATCACCCATCACGCCACTCGTCTTGGTCGCCGCCACCTTGGTGAGCGTGGCGACATCGTCCATCATCGAGGAAATGTCGTCGAGCAGGACCAGCAGACTGGAAGCCATCAGGGATTCGGGAAGGCGTAAAAGAGCACGGCGAAGTAGTGACAGACGCTGCCGCCCATTACGAACAAGTGCCACACCGGGTGCGACCAGGCGCGGCGCTTGTCCACGTAGAAGACCACACCGCCCGTGTATAGCACGCCCCCGGCCACGAGCAGGATGAGCCCTGCCGAGTCCATGGCGGCCATGAGCGGCTTGATGGCGATGATGACCACCCATCCCATGGCCACGTAGACCGCGGTGGAGAGCCGCGCCATGGCCCCGCTGCCGAAGAGCACCTTGAACAGCACGCCCAGCGCGGCCAGCGTCCAGACGATGCCGAAGAGCGTCCACCCCCACCGCCCACGCAGTACCCCCAACGTGAACGGTGTGTACGTGCCCGCAATGAGCAGGTAGATGGCGGCGTGATCGAGCACCCGCAAGCGCTGCTTGAGCGTGGGGTGCGAGACGGCGTGGTAGAGTGTGCTCGCGGCGTAGAGCGCCACCAGCGCGGCGCCGAAGACGCTCAGCCCCACGAGCGCGGCGCGCTCCCCATGGCTGGCCGCTGCCAGCACGAGGATGGGTAGCCCGACCAGGCTGGCCACGAAGCCGACGCCATGCGTCAGGGCGTTGGCCAGCTCTTCACGGGGGCTCGCGACGCGGTGTGCAGACATGCGGGAAATCTACTGCCGGACAGCCGCCAGCAGCTTCTCCACGAAGCCGTTCACGCTCTGGTTGGTGTCGATCCACCGCACCACCGCCACCAGGTCGTTCACCGGATCGACGTAGATGATGTTGTTCCCGGCTCCGACATGCACGAACGCCTGCGGTGGCGCCGCAGGCACGTACGCGCGGTCGGTGTTCACGAACCAGTTCATGAAGCCGTACGTCTGCTGGGCCGGCGTCGGCGTGAGCGCCTGCGTGATCCAGGCGTCGCTGAGCAGCTGCTGGCCACCCCAGTTGCCGCGGCGCAGCGTGAGCAGGCCGTACCGGGCCATGTCCCACGCATTGAGCACCAGGCCACCGCCCCAGTGCCCGCCGCCGCTCACGCTCTGCACCTCATGGCCATCGAGCACGATCCACGAGTTCTCGTACCCGTACCAGCGCCACATATTCGAGGCGCCGATCGGGTCCATGATGCGCTCCTTGAGCACGTCCGGGAGCGGGCGGCGCCATACCTGCAGCGCCGCGAGCGCCAGCACGTTCACCCGCGTGTCGTTGTACTCATACGTGCTGCCGGGCTCCTTGCGCGGACGCGTGGTCCACTCGGTGGGCGTACCAGTCGGGCGGTCGGCCCACTCGGGCTTGCCCCAGAGCGTGCCCTCCCAGTCGCTCACCTGCCGCAGCAGATGATCCCAGGTGAGTCGCTTGTTGTGCGGCGAATCGAAGGGCATGAGCAGCTGCCCCTGCGACGGCCAGTCGCGCGCGTACCCGGTGCCATTCGGGCGCGCACGCCAGATGGGTGGCACGTACTTCGCGACGGTATCGTGCACGCTCCTGATCCGCCCGTCGTCCACCGCGAGCCCCACCACGGTGCTCAGGAAGCTCTTGGTGACGCTGTTGGTGGTCTCGTTGGCATCGGGGTTGCCCCAGGTGGCCACCACGTACCCGCGCCGCACGATGACCCCCGTGGCGCCCCCCCGTGGCGGCAGCGGCCCGATGGGATCGCCGAGCGGCTCGCGACCGAAGGTGTTGTAGTGATTCAGTTCGAGATCACGCGGCGTGCGGCTCTCCTTGGCAATGGCGAACGCGATCGCCTCGGCCAGCTTCGCCGAGTCGAGCCCGACAGCGCTCGGCGACTTCTGCTCCCACGCGCCGGCGGGGGGAACGTATGGCATGGCCGCCTTCTTCGCCTGGGCCGAAAGCGCCGCCGGAAGGCCGGTGGCAACGAACCCTGCCACCACAACGCTGCTCACTCCTCCCTGACACCTTCTCCCCGTCCACTTCATGCGATCGGCCCCTTCTTCTTGGCCGCGCCGATCACTCCCGGCACATTGCTGGCCTTGAGCAGCGCGTTGAATGCCGGGACGTCCACCGTTTCCACCTGCTCCACTTCGGCGCGAATGGCCTGCCAGACCTTCTCCAGCTCCGCGAGCCGGTCCTTCACTGGCTGTGTCAGCGCGGTGTTGCCTTCAACTTGGCCCAGGAGGAAGCCGTACTGGCCGTTGATCCCATTGGCGAAGTTGATGATGTCCTGCCCGTTGGCGGCCTTCGTCGTGAGCTTGGGATCGAGTGTCGCCAGCTTGCCATCGAGTACGCGGCCGGCCTTGGCGATGGTGTCCGGCGCACTCGTCTCCTTGGCCCGCGTCACGTAGCCCTGCACCTGTGCCTTGATGTCACGCAGGCGCAGTACCGATTCGTGGATCTCGTTGATGCGATTCGACAGGAGGTTCGCCACCGAGTCCCGCTCGGCGATCACACTGGCCGGGGCGTCGAGGCGCGGGTCCTGCCTCACCACGAGCGGCTGCGTCAGCACCGTGCTCCCCACCGTGAGGCGCACCGTATAGTTGCCCGGCGAGACCTTGGCCCCGCCATCACCCGGCGCACCGAAGAGCAGCACATTGGCGAGACGCGCCGGCGCCGCGCGGCGCAGGTTCCAGGTGAACGTGTTGAGCCCCGCCTTGAGCGGCAGGCGGTTCCCGTCGTCGCCCTTCGAGGCGAACGCACGCACGACCGCGTTCTTCGCATCGAGAAACTCGAGCGAGACCGTGGTGGCGGAATCGGGGGTGGCGGCGAGGCGGAAGAACACCGTCGCCCCATTCCGTGGATTGGCCCCCGCGTTGCGCGGCGCGCCGAAGCCGCCGCTGCCGGCAAACAGGATGGCCTCACGCGGCGTGTACAGGTGCGCGGCAGCCTTCTCGATGGCATCGGCGCGCTGGCGCAGCACCGACAGATCGTCGAGGATCCAGAACGCCCGCCCTTCGGTGGCGGCAATCAGGTCGCCGTGCTTCACCTGCAGGTCGGTGACCGGCACCACCGGGAAGTTGCCGCGGAACGGCAGCCACTGCGCCCCGGCGTCATACGAGACATACACGCCCGTCTCCGTCCCTGCGTACAGCAACCCCTTGCGCACCGGGTCCTCCCGCACGACGCGCACCGGCTCGCCATCACGCAGACCGCTCACGATGCGCGTGAACGTGGCGCCATGGTCCTTCGACACGAACACGTGCGGCGTGGGATCGCCCACGCGATCCTTGCGGAACGCGACATACACCGTGGCCGGATCGTGCGGCGAAATGGCGATCTCGTTCACCAGGCCGTCACCCCACGCGGCCGGCGTGACATTCGTCCACGTGGCGCCGCCATCGCGCGTGCGCTGAATGAGCCCGTCGTCGGTCCCGACGTACAGGGTCTTCGGGTCGTGTGGCGACTCCTCGATCACCACGATCGTTCCGTACACTTCCCCGCCGGCGCCCTCGTTGGTGATGGGCCCACCGCCCCACCCCTGCCGTGCCTTGTCGTTGCGCGTGAGGTCGCCGGAAATGGGCGTCCACTGCTGGCCGCGTGTCGTCGTGCGGAAGAGCACGTTGCCGCCATGGTACACGACCTTGTCGTCGTGCAGCGATACCTCGATCGGCGCCGTCCAGTTGAAGCGATACTTCGTCTTGTCGGTGGGCTCGGTGAGATTCATCTCCGGCCACGGCATGATGGTGCGTGTGAGGCCGGTGGTGGCGTCCATCTCGTCGATGAGGCCCTGATAGCAACCGCCGTACACGAAACGTGGATTCTTCGCGCTCACCCCCATGTTGGCACTCTCGCACCCGGGGCCCTCCTTCCAGTCGCGCAGCCCGATGGCGCCACCGTCACTGCGCGAGGCGATGATCACGCTGGTGTTGTCCTGCTGGCCGCCGTAGAGCTTGTACGGGAAATCATCATCCACGGCCACATGATAGAACTGCGCCGTGGGCTGGTTGTCCTGGGTGCTCCAGCTCTTGCCGCCATCCAGCGAGATGGACGCCCCGCCATCGTTGGCGTTGATGAGGTAGCGGGGATCGTGCGGATTGATCCACACCCCGTGGTTGTCGCCATGGGTGGCCGGCACTGTGGCGAACGTCCGCCCGCCATCGATGCTTTTGAGCAGCGGTGCGTTGCTGATCCACACCACGTCGGCATTCTTCGGGTCGGCCGAGATGTGCATGTAGTACCACGACCGTGTCTGGATGAGGCGGTCGCCGGTCATGAGGCGCCAGCTCTTCCCGGCGTCATCACTGCGGTACAGCCCCCCATTCTCCGCCTCGACGATGGCGTAGACACGGTCGGGGTTGGCCGGCGACACCGCCACGCCGATCTTGCCCATGAGCTTGGGCAGTCCCTCGCTGAGCCGCGTCCAGGTGTCGCCGCCGTCCGTGCTCTTCCAGATGCCACTGCCGGTGCCGCCGGAACGCACCATCCACGGGGTGCGCTGGTGGTCCCAGAAGGCCGCGTACAGGATGCGCGGATTGGTGGCATCCATGCTGAGGTCGGACGCACCGCTGGTGGCGTTCATCCCCTTGAGCAGCTGCGTCCACGTCTTGCCGCCGTCGGTGCTGCGGTAGATGCCGCGCTCGCTCGTGCCCTGCCAGCGGTCGCCCTGCACGGCCACGTACACCACGTCCGGGTTCTGCGGGTGCACCCGCACCGCCGAGATCTGCCGGGAGGCGGTGAGACCGATGCGGGTCCACGTGCGCCCCTGGTCGGTGCTGCGGTACATGCCGTCGCCGTAGGTGGACGACTGGCCGCGGATGGCGTGTTCGCCGGTGCCCACGTACACCACGTTCTCGTCGCTGGGCGCCACGGCGATGGCCCCGATGGAGCTGGACGTGAAGAAGCCGTCGGAGATGTTGCGCCAGTTGGTGCCGGCGTCGTCGGTGCGCCAGAGACCGCCGCCGGTGTACCCGGCAAAGTAGGTCAGCGGCTGCGACGGGAGCCCCGCCACCGCCACCGAACGCCCCCCGCGAAAGGGGCCGATGTTGCGCCAGCTGAGGGCGGTGAACACCGTCGAATCGAAGGTCGAAAGTGCGGCCGCCCGGACCGGCGGTTTGGCGGGGCCCTGGGCGTGCAGGGCGATCGGGACCGCCAGTGGAAGCGCCATGGCGAGCATGAGCAGGGGTGCACGCCGCCAAGGCTTCACGGAGGGCACAGCCGCAACGGGGGATGGACAACGGACCATCGGGACGGGCTCCTGAGGGGTCGGGAGGGGATCGGCAGACCCCCACAAGCTAGCGCGCGTCGCCGGGGCCTGACGTCCCGATCCCGGACAGCCGGGGACCACGCCCCCCCCTTCAGAAGGACGGGGCCGACGCCGATACCTCCCTAGGCCCGGCCGGAGGTGGATCCGACGGCGGGGGCGGGGCGATCCGGACTTCGAAGAGACGCGACGTGGCGGGCTTCAGCCGTTATACAAATCCAGCGATCCCCCAGGCGCCGGCGCCCAAGCCCGATTCGAGGCTGTCGCCCACGGACCGAGTGTGCGCGTACTTCGAGCCCTATCAGGCGACGGAGCCGGACGCTGCGCGGTTTCGGGCGCGCCAGATCGACGCCATCGTCCGCATGACGCCGGTCGCCGTCCTGATCAACGTCATCGCCGTGGCCGGACTCGCGGCGGTGTTGCGGGGCAAGGGCAGCGACACCTTCCTGTTCGGCTGGATGGCGGCGGTGACGCTCGCGTCCGTTGTGGGCCTGCGCGGGTGGTGGCACAACCGCCTCAACCCGAAGCTCACCGCATCCCGTCGCGCGGTGCGACGGCTGGTGCTCCATGCCGCGATCCTCGGCACGTTGTGGGGACTGCTGGGGCTCGAGGTGTTCCCCCGGGTCGGCACCGGCGAGCAGTTCTTCATCGGCATGGTGGTGTCCGGCATGATGTGTGCCGGCGCGTTCGTCCTCTCCAGCCTGCCCATGGCCGGCACGCTCTGGACGATCACCATGGGCGGGCCGGCCGGTCTGGCTCTCCTGCTGACGGGGGACCCGATGCACCGGGCCCTCATCACGCTGCTGGTCGCCTACATGGTGTTCATCATCCTCGGGGTGTGGAACGCGGCGCGAATGCTCGGGGCGCGGCTCATGGCGGAGGCGAAGGCCGACAACCAGCACGAAGTCATCCGCCTGCTGCTGCGCGACTTCGAGGATCAGGCCAGCGACCTGCTCTGGGAAATCGACCAGCACGGGCGTTTTACCCACGCCTCCCGCCGGCTGCTGCGGCAGTTCGACGTCGACGAGGCAGAGCTGACCGAGCAGACCGCCGTGGAGCTCATCGAAGCGCGCATCCCGGATTCGCCCGAGGCGCGCGCCTGCTGGGGACGCATCGGGCAGCACCTCGCCTCCGGCACGCCCTTCCGCGATCTCGTCCTGCCGATCCGCTGCGCGAACGGGGTCCGCTGGTGGTCCCTGAGTGCGCGCATCCTGGTCGACTCGTCCGGGGCCCCGATGGGGTGGCGAGGTGTGGCCTCCGATCACACCGACCAGCATCTCGCCCGGCGGCGTCTGGAATGGATGGCACACAACGATCCGCTGACCGGGCTTGTGAACCGCACGACCTTCCGAGAGCGACTGCAGGAGCTGCTTGCGGATGGCGTACGGAAGCCGTTTGCGGTGGTCTACATCGACCTCGATGGGTTCAAGCAGATCAATGATGAACTGGGGCACTCGTCGGGAGACGTGCTGCTCCAGACGTTCGGTGATCGCCTGCTCGAAGGCGCCCGACGCGACGACATGGTCGCGCGACTGGGTGGCGACGAGTTCGCCCTGCTGCTGCGACAGATCAACAGCGAGGCCGACGCGCACACCGTGCTGGCGCGCTTCCTCGACTCCCTCACCGAGCCCTGCCCGGTGGCCCAGCGGCAGGTTCCGCTCCGCGCCAGCTTCGGGGTGGCGCTGGCGCCACGTGACGGGCACGACATCGACACGCTCATGCGCAAGGCGGACCTCGCTCTCTACACGGCGAAGCATCAGCGTGGAGGCGGGTATTGCGTCTATCATCCCCGCCTGTCCGAGCACGGGCGCCGCCGAGGCCTGCTCGAGAGTGCACTCCGGCTGGCCCTCGAACTTGGTGAGTTCCGCCTGGTGTACCAGCCGCAGATCGACGCCGGAACCTGGACGCTGTGCGGCTTCGAGGCGCTGCTGCGCTGGCGGCATCCCGAGTTGGGGGAGATCAGCCCGACGGAGTTCGTTCCGATCGCCGAGTCCATTGGCATCATGCCGCGCCTTGGCCAGTGGGTACTCGAAGAAGCGTGCCGCGAGGCGACCTCGTGGCCGTCCCATCTCTCGGTGTCGGTCAACGTGTCCGCCGTACAGCTGCGCGACACCCGGTTCCTTGCCAGCGTCCTGCTCGCCACGGCGCCCATCGCCGCGCCGCGCATCGAGCTCGAGGTCACCGAGTCGGCCCTCCTTGACGACATCACCGGCGCGGTGGCCACGCTGCACCAGCTGCGTCGGCACGGCTACCGGGTGGCACTGGACGACTTCGGCACCGGCTACTCGGCGCTCAGCTATCTCCGGCGCTTCCCCTTCGACGTGCTCAAGATCGACCGCAGCTTCGTGCGCGACCTCCTCGCCGATGAGGAGGCGCTTGTCATCGTCGACACGATCCTGGCGATGTCCCGCGCGCTCAACATGACCACCGTCGCCGAGGGGGTGGAATCGGTCGAGGAAGCGGAGATGCTGCGGGCCCGCGGCTGCAAGGTGCTGCAGGGCTTCGTGGTCAGCGAGCCGATGCCCGGCCGGGACGTGCTGTCCTTCGCCACCGCGTGGGCCAACCGCGCCGTCACGCGACTGCACCTGCTCGCCGCCGGCTGAGCGGCGGCCACGGCCTCCGATGTCCCGCGGCCAGGTGACGTGCCGGTGTAGAGCTCCCGCAACGGTTCGCCCCCAGCCGCGACCCCTCTCTGCGCGACGTCGCCACCAACACCATCGGCGCCGTGCTGGGCGCGTGGATCTTCGCTCGGCTCGCGCGGCTTGTCCACGAGGAGAAGGCCGTGCGGTCGCTGGCACTGGACCTGCCCCTGATGCGCCTCGTGTATCGGCTCGGGCAGCGGCGCGATCTGCGTGCGCCGAGGCATCATGAATCACGCAGTCTGGCCCTTCCCTCCCGCCCACCGACGCATGGGTGCACAGGACGCGGGGGACCCGGACACGACCGATCGTGGTACCATGCAGACGTGACCGTTCGACGGGGAGTCGGCCCCGCAGGCGCCGATGGCCGGCGCTTCGAGCGAACACCCGCCCCCTGTGCACCGGTGCGTCGTGAAGGGCGTCTCCGGTCAAGGTGGAAGCGAGAACGCCTGGGCGGCACCGCCTGCGGCCTGCTACGTTTCACCACGACGCACGGCTCCACAGCCCGACGGCGTCCGTGCGTTCCACAGCCGCTCAGAGCTCTCCCGTCATGCTTTCGATGTTGCGCGCGGCCGCGCTCGCGGCGCTTGCCGTGGTCGGCGCCGGTTGTCAGTCCCGCCCCGCTGCCCCCACCGTGTCGCCCGCGACGGTGCGGCAGGCCGTCGTGTTGGACGGCAGCTTCGACGACTGGCAGGCGGCACCACGGCTCTTCAGCACGGGGGCCCCCGACGCCGGTCCCGTCACCGGAGCCTGGGCGCAGGGCGACGACGCGTGGTGGTACCTGTCGCTGGCCACGCGGGACACCGTCAGCCTGCAGGCGATGCCCGGCACCCTGCACGTACTGGTCGACGCCGACGACAACATGCGCACGGGCGGCACCGCATATGGCATGGCCGGCGTGGATTTCGCGATCGACCTTTCACGCGCTGACAAGTCCCCCCCCGGCGGTAACGGCGCCGGCTTTGCTCTGCGGACCGTCGGGGTGGACGGGCTCGGGGCCGTGCGCAACCCCTACGAACTTGGCGTGGCGTCGCTCCCCACCTGGAGCGCCGACCGTTTCGAGCTGCGCCTCGCCCGCCGCGGAGCGGCCGACGGGTTCGGACGCCTTGGGCCTGCAGTGAAGGTGCAGCTGGTGTTCGTGGGGGCCGACTCGGTGCCGCGCGCGTCACCCGCAGCGCGCTATGCGTTCCGAACCCCGGCCGCATCAGGCGGGGCGCCGCTCGCTACGTCACTTCCGGTGGGAGCACCGGGGAGCGTGCGCATCGCGCAATGGAACGTCTCGGAGGGTTCGTTCCGTACGCCGGCCAACCACGCCGCCCTGCTGGCCGCCGTGCGTCCGGACATTGTGCTCCTCGACGAGGTGTACGAGCAGATCACCGACTCGACCCTGGCGGCCTTCTTCGCGCGCCCCGCACTCGCCGCACTCGGTGAGTGGCGCTTCGTGGTGGCGACGAGCGGCGGCCGCCAGCGCACCGTGGTGGCGGCGCGCAACCGGGCCATTCGGCCGGCGGCGGCGATGGCATTCGTGCGCTACGAGCACGGGGCGCTGGACAGCCTGCGGGCGTTGGTGCCCGCCTCCGCCCATCGGCTCGTCGATATCGAGGCGACAGCGCAGGTGTCAGCGACAGGCGCCTGGGTGGACGTCGGCGGCACCGAGGTACTGTTCGTGCCGCTCGACCTGCAGAGCGGCGGCTATCGCGGCAATCCGCAGGACCAGCTGCGGGTGCTGCAGGCGCGCGCCATTCGCGCCCACATCGTGGCGGCGCGGCGCGCCCAAGGGGTAAACACACGCAGTGGCGTCGCGCCCGTCGTCATCGCCGGCGACTTCAACGCGGTCGGATCGTTCACGTCGGTGGCGCTGCTGCAAGACAGTCTCGACACCGATGGATCGGCGCTCGCGCTGTCGCATGCCGCGCGACTGCCGGACCACTCGCTCTTCACCTGGCAGAACGCCGACGCGGCCCAGTTCGCGCCCGGGCGGCTCGACCTCACGCTCTATCCGGACGCGTTCTTCCGGCAGACGGGCGGGTTCATTTTCACCACCGAAGACCTCAGCGACGCGTTGCTCGCGTCACTCGGGCTGACGCGCGGCGTGTTCGCGAAGACGGCGGATCACCTCATCGTGGTGACGGATCTGGTACGACGCTGAATGCCGCGGTGGCCACGGATTTCGCAGAACCGGGCGGAAACGTCAGAATCGGGCCGGATCATGATGTGTGATTCCGTATCCGCTGAATCCGAGGCCCCGTCGTTCAGTGGTTTGTGATGGTGTCCGCCACGATCGCATCGCACTCGATCTCCACGACATACTCGTCGCCGATGAGGCGCGCCTCCACCAGCGTGTTGGCGGGGAGGATGTGCCCGAAGCGCTCCCCGTGGGCGCGGGCGACGGGCTCCCAGTGGTCCACATGCGACACGAAGATGCGCGTGCGCACGACGTCCTCGAGACGCCCGCCGAGTGACTGCAGCGCGCCGGTGAGCTTGTCGATGACGAAGTGCGCCTGGGCGGCGGCATCGGTGCCGCCGATGACGCGACTGCCGTGCGTGGCCGTGGTGCCCGACACGCTGATCTGATTGCCCTTGCGTACCGCGCGGCTGTAGCCGGCCATCGGTTCCCAGACGGTGCCGCTCAGCGCCAGCGTGCGGCCGTCGACACCGCGGCGGGTGGTGAAGGGCGCCGGGAACTGCGACACGTGATGACTCAAGTCGCCACTCGCCGTGAGGAACGGCGGGGTGCGGTACTCGTCGCCACAGTCACCGGGAATGGCCGTCAACGCGGCCTGTGCATCGGCGATGCGCGCACGGTCGTCGTCATCGAGTGTGAACGCAAAGAGGCGCGCCGTGTCGGCACGGTGCGCCGAGTGCGCGAGCCGTGCCCCGACGATCACGCCCGCTACGCCCGGCTGATCCAGCACCCAGCGGCTGGCCACGGTGGCGATCGACACGCCGTGCTTCTGCGCCACCGTTTGCGCCGCCTGCAGCAGCTGCTGGAACGGGCCCCACCCGCCAGCGGCGCGTATGAAGCGGCCATACTTCATCTGCGACCACGTCTCGAGCGCGTCCCAGTCGGGCTCGGGGGCGCCGAGCCAGCGCCCACTGAGAAAGCCGCCGAGCACCGTGCCATAGCAGAGCAGCCCTACCCCGTGGGCGGCGCAGTAGGGGCCCAGCTTCTCGGTGAAGCGCCGGTCGAGCAGCGAGCCGCTCACCTGGTTGCTCACGAGCCGGATACCACTGGCGATGGCCACGCGCAGGTGTGCCGTATCGAAGTTGGTGACACCAAGGGCGCCAATGCGCCCGGCATCGCGCTGCGCTTCCAGCAGCCACAGCGCGTCGAGCCAGCGCGGGTCGGCGAACGTCCAGGCGTGGAACTGCAGCAGGTCGAGCCGATCGGTCTGCAGGCGCGCGCAGGCACGATCGACCGCGGCCGATACGTCGGCTTCGCAAACAGGTCCCGGCTCGGGCACCCACTTGGTGAGGTACTGCACGGGCGCGTCAGGCGCCACCGCCCGCCGAAACCGGCCGGCCACGATCTCCGCCGACCCGTAGTGGTCCGCCATGTCGAACGTGGTGAATCCTGCCTCGGCGTACGGCGCCATGGCGCGCGCCGCCGCGTCGAGGTCGAGCGTGCGGCCATCGCGCTCCAGGTCGGCGATCTGCCAGAGACCGGTGAGCACACGGGAAATCTCGAGGCCCGGGGCCAGCGTACGGCGTGGAATCATGAACGGCTCGGTGCGTCAGGTTCTGAGAGAATTCACTCGGGCGGCAGGACCGCCGTGATGGCCTGCAGGTCACCACCGCGGCGCGCCAGCGCGCGGGCTTCACGCCAGTACAGCAGGCTGCCGGCGGCCATCACCAGCAGCCACACGAGCGTGGGGTGTGCATACCAGCCGGCCACCTCGGCCGTAAGGTCGCGCCACGTATGCACCGCCAGCAGCGTGGCCAGAAGCCCGATGGCACTGAGAGCCACCGCAACCTGCAGTGATCGCGACGGCAGCACGCGCATGGCGCGCGCGAGTGCGGGATTGCGCGCCGGCAACTGCAGCACGCTCCACGCCATGATGAGGAAGTTCACCAGCATGGCCGTGACGAGGATGTCCACGCCGGCGAAAAAGTCACCCGCGAGATGGCCGGCCAGGATGCCTGCCGTGGCGAGTCCGGCGGAGACGTAGAGCGCCACCGTGGGCGCGCCGGTGCGCGGATGCACCGCCGTGATGCCGCGCGGGAACACCCCGTCTTCGGCCCAGGCGAAGCACAGCCGAGACACGCCCAGCAGCATGCCCGGCAGATCGTTGATGAGCGAGATGGCGGCGCCCGACACCATGATGACCGCCACGGTCGGCGACGTGAGCGGGGCCAGCAGACCGGGCGCGGTCACGTCGCGCAGCTGGCTGGCCGCCGCGACATACTGCCACGGCACGGTGTGGTAGACCGCCGCGGTGAACAGGAAGTAGAACGAGCCCACCACGAGAATCGCGAGGCCGATCGCGAGCGGCAGCGAGCGGGTGGGCGCCTTGGCTTCGCCGCCCGCTTGGGCGATGGCGTCGAAGCCGATGAAGCTGGAGAAGAGCACCGCGGCGGCAGGCGGCACCACACTCCAGAACGCGCCGCGGGTGCCGTTCAGCATGGCGGCCTCGCCGCGCGCCTCCACCAACGCGCGATATTCGGCGGGGTCGTGCGCGAAGCCGCTGACGATCACCAGCCCGCCGCACACGAACATCAGCAGCATGAGCGGCACCAGGGTGCGCGCCACCGCTGAGACGCCGCGGAGGTTCACCCCCACGAAAGTCCAGAGGAGTCCCAGCGCGAGGGCGAGGCGCACCCCGCGCTGTTCGAGCGTGGCCGCCAGCGTCGGCCACTCCGCGGCCACCGCGATGTCGCGCAGGAACGGGGGGATGACATACGACACGACCGCGATGGCCATGCACAGCCCGAACCACTGCGAGAAGCTGGCCAGGAACCCCGTGTACGGCCCGATGGCCCGGCTGGCGTAGACGTACGATCCGCCGGCGCGCGGCATGGCGCTGCCGAGCATGGCGTAGCAGAGCGCCGCCAGGACGGCCGGCACCGCCGCGATGCCGTAGGCCGCCAGCACCCAGTCGCCGATGCCGGGCACGGTGCGCTGCAGGGCGAACGGTACGATGTTGATGCCCGCGCCCACCATGGAGCAGATCCCGGTGGCGGCGAGTCCCAGCAGCCCCAGCTCGCGGCGCAATCCGGTACGGGAGGGCTCCGGTGCCGGAGCAGGTCGGTTCGGCATGCGGGGAGGATGCAGTCCGGGCCGCGCGCGTGGAAGTGCACGCCGCTGGCGTTCGTCGGGCCACCCCTTCACCTTGGGCCATGCTCACGACTCGCTCCCTCCGCGCCGCCAGCGTTGCCCTGTCGCTGCTGGCCGCCGCTGCGCCGACGGCGACCCCACTTGCCTCCCAGCGCGCCCCCAGCCGCACCTACGCCGACCTGCTGACGCTGTTCACCACGTGGCGCACGTTCGAGGAACCGCCGCGCGTGAACGGCATCCCCGACTACACGCCGGCCACCAATACGCGCCGGCTCGCCGAGCTGCGGGGGTTGCAGGCTCGCCTCGCTGCCCTCGATACGACCGGCTGGACCGTCGCCGAGCAGGTGGACTGGCACCTCGTGCGCGCCGAGATGAACGGCATGCTGTATCACCTGACCGTGCTGCAGCCGTTCGCCCGCGACCCGGCCTACTATGCCTCGGTGCGGACCGAAGAAAGCGATACGCCCGCTGAGGAGGGTCCGACCATCCACGGTGCCATCCGCCTGTGGCAATACGGCATCTGGCCGCGCACCGTACTCGACACCATCCGCCTCCTGTCGGCCGACGAAACGCGGCGCCTGACCGCCGACCTGCAGACGATTCCCACGCTGCTCGCGCAGGCCCGGGTGAACCTGGCGCAGGCCAACGCCCGCGACCTGTGGGTGGGCGGCGTGCGCTCGTTCGAGGAGCAGAGCGAGGCGCTCGAAACGCTCCACACGCGCGTCCCGGCGCGTGACAAGGCGCTGCTCGCTGCCATCACGTCGGCCCGCACGGCCACCGACCAGTTTGCGCAGTGGCTGCGCGACGAGTCCCCCAAGCGGACCGGCCCCTCGGGGATCGGCAAGGCACAATACACGTGGTACCTGCGCAACGTGCTCCTGGTGCCGCTGACGTGGGAGGACGAGGTCACCATCACGCGCCGCGAGCTGGCGCGGGCCCACGCGGCACTCCGCCTCGAAGAAGCCCGCAACGCGACGCTGCCGCCGATGAAGGTGGCCGCCAACGCCGCCGAGTTTGCGGCACTGCAGGACACGATGCTGCCCAAGTACCTCGCGTTCTGGCGCGACAAGAAGCTCATCACCATGGAGCCGTGGATGGACCGCGCGCTCCGCGAACGCTTCATGGGCTTCTCCCCCGAGCCCACGCGCAATTTCTTCGCCCAGGCCACGCACCGTGATCCGCGCACCCTGTGGGCCCACCTCTACCACTGGTGGGACAACATGCGCATCCGCGTGGCACCGCATCCGAGCCCCATTCGTCGCAGTGCCCTCAAGTACAACGTGTGGATGAGCCGCGCCGAGGGCATGGCCACCGTGATGGAGGAGTGGACGATGCACGCCGGGCTGTACGATGACAGCCCGCGCTCGCGTGAGATCGTGTGGGTGATGCTCACCGCCCGCGCGGCCCGCGGGCTCGGCAACCTATACGCCCACGCGAACGAACTGACGATGGCGCAGGCCGGCGACCTGCATGTGAATTGGACGCCGCGTGGCTGGATGCGCCGCGATCCGCTGCTGGGCTTCGAGCAGCACCTGTACCTGCGGCAGCCCGGCTACGGCGCCAGCTACGTCACCGGCGGCCGATTGATGGAAGAGGCCATCGCCGAGCGCGCCCGGCAGCTCGGCAGCGCGTTCACGATGGGCCGATTCTTCGACGAGGTGAACGCCGCCGGGATGATCCCGGTCTCGCTCATCTACTGGGAGCTGACCGGAGACGACCGGATGGTGCGAGAGCTGCGAGAAGGACAAGGGCCACTACCCTTCCGCAACTGACCTCTCGTTTCTGAGATCCCAGTACTCGGATCTCAGCGCTGAGTGCTCAGGATCTCGAACCGAGACGGCGATGGAGGATTGAGACGCTGAGCCACTCAAGACCTGGGAGCGCCGAGCACTTCATCCGCCGGCGGGCGCAGCCGTGGCCTCGCTGGCGGCAGGGGCGCACCCGCAGGGTGCCGCCCCAGCGGATGACGTGCTCTGGCGATCGACAGCGGATGACGTGCTCTGGCGATCGACTCGTAGGTGGCTCACCGTCTCAATCCTCTATCGTCGTCTGCATTCTCCCTCTGGACTCTGCCCTCTCCAACTCCGAGACACGAGAGGCCAGTGCCCACTACCGCCAGAGCTCTCGCAGCAGTTCCGGCATCGCATGGAACTGGTCGATGTGGTCCGGCGCCGAGTTCCCCGCGTAGCCTCGCAGGCGAAAGCCCCCCGCGCGGGCCTCGCTCAGCTGCTGCAGCCCGCGCGGGCCCCATCGCAGGACGGGGCGCCGACGCACACCGAGGGATTCGAGCAGCCAGTCGGCGGTTTCCGTGGTGCTCGCAAACGTGCCCGGGAAGATCTCGGAGTGCGTGACCACGAAGCGGGCCTCGCCGCGCATGGCCGAGCGGGCATAGGCCGCCAGCGCGGTGAGGTTGGTGGTGTCGAGGGTGCCGCCGTCGGCGAGCACACGCCCCTCGGGCACGTACGACGTGTGCATACCATCCAGCAGCAGCACGGCCTGCACGGTGGCGGCGCGTCGCGGCTCGCGCAGGATGGCCCGCACCGCCCCGTGGCCGGCCGAGTAGGCGGTGAGGGTGAGGCGGCGGATGCGCACCGGGCGTGTGGTGCCTTCGCCAGCCGCCCGCGTCACCACGGCCAGCAGCGAGTCGAAGGCGGCCGGGTCGCGGTAGGTGCGATCGTAGATACCGGAGCCCGACCCCAGGTTGACGACGACCGCCACCGCCGGCACCCCGAGGTCGGCAACAGCCTGCTGCGGTAGCCATGCCGCGCCATGAAAGTGCACGACCACGTCGAAATGGCCGTGCCGCCGCAGCGCCGCCTCGGCCTTTCGTGAGATCCACAGATCCACGGGGCGGCCGCCTGGGCCCACCACGCGGCGCGTGACCCCGTCGAGGGAAGCGGGCGCGAGCCGCGCATGCAGCCGCGTCCGTTCCTGCATGGGCGACGGGTGCTGGGCGGCCGGCGGTGGCGCCGTGGATGACGACGGCGGCGCGCCCTGCGCGGCCGCGACCACTGGCCACACCGCCGGCAGCACCACCTGGGCCAGCAGCACATGCCGCACCCACATGCCCACCGCGCACGTCGGGCGAAGGACGGCCGGGCGGCGCCGGAGGGACCAGCGGGGCATCGGGACGGGGCTGAGGGGAGCCATGGATACTGGCGGGCGTCGGAAACACGCATAGCTTGAATCGACACTCCTTGCGAGGCAATGCCCGATGCGCGTGACCCTGTCGTCTCTTGTCCTGGTGTTGGCGGCCGGCGTGCCGGTCGCCATGGCGCAGCCGCCGCGTCCCTCGGTGGCGGCCCGGCCGGCTGTCGCGATGGCGGCCCATCGCAGTACCGCCGCAGCGCAGCCCACCAGCAGCATTGCGGGCATCGTCTACGACAGCCTCTTCGGGGCACCGGTGCGCGGCGCAGGCGTGCAGCTCGTCAGCGCCGAGGGAGCGGTCCCGCGGACACGGACCGTGACCACCGACGCCGACGGCCGCTACGTCCTGCACGACGTGCCATCGGGGCAGTACACCATCGGGTTCTTCCATCCGAAGCTCGATTCACTCGGCCTGGCGCCCATCGCCGAGCCGCTGACGGTGTCGGCCGTCTCCTCGGAATCCGTGCGCCGCGATCTCGCCATTCCGTCGGCGCCGCGCATCCGCGCCGCGTTGTGCGGTCGCGGCGCGGCCAACGCCGCCGGGACGGTGCTCATGGGGATCGTGCGCGATGCCCGCACCGGTGACCCCGTGGCCGGCGCCACGGTGGCAGTGGAGTGGGCCGAGTTCGTGCTGGGCAACAACGCGCTGCAGCGCCGCACCCCGCGCACCACGGTCACCTCGGGTGACAACGGCTGGTACGCCTTCTGCCATGTGCCGAGCCCCGGCACCGTGGTGCTCATGGCCAGCCGCGGCCGCGACAGCACCGACTTCGTGGAGACGCAGCTCGCTGCCGATGGCTTCCGGCGGCACGAGCTGTACCTGGGTACCGCGCAGACGCGGGTGGAGCAGGACGGACGGGTGCCCGAGGTGGGAGACTCGCTCGCGCTCCCCGCGCGGGTGGTGCACGTGGGCGAGGGCCGGTTGCGCGGCGTGGTGCGCCACGCCAGCTCCGGTCGCCCGATCGCCGGTGTGCAGGTGGGCATCGTGAACGGGCCGCAGACGCGCAGCAACGCCCGCGGCGAGTGGGAACTGGTCGGCGCGCCCGAAGGCACCCGGCGCCTCGAGGCGCGGGCCGTGGGCTTCTACCCCGACCGACAGACCATCGACGTGGTCGCCGAGGCGGCGCCGGTAGAGCTGTCGCTGGCCACCCTGCGTTCGGTACTTGATACGGTGAAGGTCACGGCGCGCTACGCCGTGTACAGCGTGCAACGGGAGTTCATGGAGCGCGCGCGCAGTGGCGTGGGGCGCTACATCACCGCCGCCGACATTCAGCGCAGCAATCCGCTGTTCATCACCGACATGCTGCGCAATGTGCCCGGCTTGTGGGTGGACGGGATCGGGGGCGTGGGCGACGTCGGCATCCAGATGCGCGGCCTGTTCACGTCCCGGTGCTCACCCACGATCGTGATGAACGGGCTCCCGATTCCCGGGCTGTTCGCGGCCGACATCGATGGCGCGCTGTACCCCGAGGACATCATGGGCATCGAGATCTACCGGGCCGGTCTCGTGCCCCCGCAGTTCCTGATCGGCGTCAACGACGTCTGTGGCGCCATCGTCATCTGGCGAAAGTAGCCGCAGCGCCGGCAGCGGCTACGACTGCATCGCTTCCACGTGGGCGGCACGCAATCCATCGAGTACGTCCTCGTCGTTCACGGCGTGAAAGCCCGCGGTGCTGCCCGCCGCCTTGCGCTTCATGTCGGCGAACCACGGCAGGTCATTGAGGAGCACCGGCGACTTGAACCAGTAGCCGTTGGTGCCACTGACGTGGAACGACGCGGCGTTCGCCGGATCCTGACGCTGCGCCGCCACACGAAAACGGCCGAAGAGATAGAAGTCGCTCGTGTCCTGCTTGCGACCGATCATCCAGGCCATGTCGCCCTCGATGTCCCGCACTCGCTTGGTGGACAAGGCGCCGAAGGTCTTCACCGTGGTGAAGTCGCTCCCCGTCGTGCCGGGGTTGTGGTAAGTCACGAAGTGACGAAGGCGGAGAGCGGCCATATCGAGGGGGAGCGAAAGGTGAGCAGTATTTTCTCTTTCGCAAGGTACCCCCGTTCATCGGCGGAAAGTTGCGATAGTCGAAGATTCCCGACATATCGTCGAATTCCGGGGTGACAGAGGCCCATCGGCGGGCGACTGTCCATCACACGCCTTCCGCAAGGGACAATGTGTCCGCATCCGTGACCCGTCCAACCCGATGAATCTCTCCCGGCGCGCATTCCTGACCCAGACCGCTCTGGCTGCACCGCTCGTGGTCGCGGCCTCGGCGTGTGTTGGGGCGCGACGCCTCAGCCGATCCAGCGACGCGGAGCTCAGCGCCGACCTGGTGATCATCGGCGGCGGGCTTGGTGGCTGCGCGGCCGCGCTGGCCGCGGCACGTCTCGGCCTGCGCGTGATCATGACTGAGGAGACCGACTGGATCGGCGGGCAGCTCACGCAGCAGGCGGTGCCGCCCGACGAAAACGCCTGGATCGAGACGATCGGCGGCACGGCGAGCTATCGTGCCCTGCGCGAGGCGGTGCGCGCGCACTACCGCCAGCACACCCCACTGACCGCGGCCGCACGCGCCAACGCCCGTCTCAATCCCGGCAACGGCTGGGTGTCGCGACTGTGCGCCGAGCCGCGCGTATGGCTCACCGTGCTGGAGACGCAGCTCGCCCCGTTCGTGGCCACCGGGCAGTTGCGCATCCTGCGCCAGCATCGTGCCGTCGCCGCCGACGTCGATGGAGATACGGTGCGCGCAGTCCTGGTGCAGCACGCGTTGTCGGGTGACCGGATCGCGCTGCGCGCCCCGCACTTCGCCGACGCCACCGAACTCGGCGAGCTGCTCCCGCTCACGCGAACGGAGTACGTGACCGGCGCCGAGTCGCAGGCGCAGACAGGGGAGCCGCATGCCAAGGCCTCACCGGAGCCGGACAACGTGCAGGGCTTCACCCTGTGCTTCGCCATGGATCATCGCCCCGGTGAGTCACACGTCATCGATCGCCCGGCCGAGTACGCGTACTGGCGTGACCTGACGCTCGACCCGCCCTCGGGGGAGCCGCGCACCCGCGTGCTGAGCTTCGACGACGCGGGCTCGAGGCGTCTCGGATTCGATCCCGTGAGGCGCACCGGCTTCTGGTCGTACCGCCGCATCATCGATCGCACGCACTTCGTACCCGGCACGTACGACAGCGACGTCACGATCGTGAACTGGGGGCAGAACGACTACAGCTTCGGCTCCCTCATCGATGTATCACCGATGGAGGCGGCCACGCACGTGGCGCGCGCGAAGCAACTCAGCCTGTCGCTGCTGTACTGGCTGCAGACCGAGGTCCCGCGCCCGGACGGCGGCGCGGGATGGCCGGGGCTGCGCCTCCGCCGCGACATCATGGGCACCGATGACGGCTTCGCGATGTATCCGTACATCCGCGAGAGCCGGCGCATCGCCGCCGAGTTCACGGTGTGCGAGCAGCATGTCACCGTTGAGGCGCGCCAGCGCGAGACCGCCCGCCCTCGCGCCGAGCTGACGGCGGCGCCCTTCGCCGACAGCGTCGGCATCGGCCACTACAGCATGGACCTCCACCTCACCACGCGCGGCGACCGCGGGCAATACGGCGACACGCTGCCGTTCCAGATCCCGCTGGGCGCACTCATCCCACGCCGCATGGAAAACCTGCTGCCTGCCTGCAAGAACCTCGGCGTCACGCACCTCACCAACGGCTGCTACCGCCTGCACCCCATCGAGTGGAACATCGGCGAGAGCGTGGGCGCGCTCGTGGCGTTCTGCCAGGCGCAGCGCACCACAGCGCGGGCGGTGCGGAATTCGCCAGCGCAGCTCGCGGCGTTCCAGGCGCTGCTGTCGCGCGACGGCGTGCCCCTCGCATGGCCCTCGCCGCTGCCGCGCTGAATGTGGGCTACGCCGACGACTCGGTGGGAGGCAGCGTGGGAGCCACCGACGGAGGCACCGCGGCCGGCCGCTTGCGCGGATGCGCCACCGAGTGGAGGTAGAGCGATTCCACCTTGGCGCGCGCCCACGGCGTCTTGCGCAGGAACTTGAGCGACGAGTTCACGCTCGGGTCATGCGTGAAGCAGCGGATCTCGATGCGGCTGCCCAGGCCGTCCCAGCCGTAGCGCTCCACCAGATGCTCGATCATGGCCTTGAGGGTGACGCCGTGCAGCGGGTTCGCCGACCGTGCTTCGCTCATCGGGCGCCCTCTCCCACACTGCCGCGCGTCTGCCATCCCGCCAGCTGCCGTCCCACGGGCAGCGTGCGCACACGCACGCCCGTCGCGGCGAAGATGGCGTTGGCGATGGCGCCGCACGCCGGCGGTACTCCCGGTTCACCGATGCCGCCGGGCAGTCCGTCGCTGGGCATCAGGTGCACATCCACCACGCGGGGCGCCGCCCGCATGCGCATGACCGTGTAGTCGCGGTAGTTGGCCTGCACCACGCGCCCGTTGGCGAAGGTCACCTCACTGGCCAGCACGTTGCTCATGGCCATCACCAGCGCGCCCTCCATCTGCGCCCTGGCGCGGTCGGGGTTGGCGATGAAGCCCGCGTCGACGGCCACGGTGGCTCGTGGTACCAGCACGGTACCGTCGGGCAGCACCTCCACTTCCACCACCATCGCCACATACGACAGGAAGCTGCGGTGCACGGCGAGGCCCCGCCCGCGTCCTCGCGGCAGCGCACCACGTCGCCAGCCACTCTGCTCCACGGCCAGCTCCACCACGCGGCGCGCGCGTCCCGCATCGAGTGGGTGGTCGGTCCACGACGCGCCGTAGTTACTGGCCGGTTTCACGAGCCCCGCCTGCGAGAGATCGACTTGCCGGTCGGGCCCCAGCAGCGCGAGCAGGAAGTCGGCCGGGTCCTCGCCGGATACGTGCGCCAATTCATCCACGAACGAGCCAATCGCGAACCCATGGTGAATGGCGTTCACGCTGCGGTACCAGCCAATGCGCGTGTGCGCCACTG
>JAJTGR010000112.1 GCA_021299375.1 Gemmatimonadota bacterium | reverse complement strand
TGGCGGCGGCCGTGGGCATCTCGCATGGCGAAGCGCACAACGCCGTGCGACGTCTGCAGGCCGCGCGGCTCCTGCGTACGGGCTCGCGGACGGTAAAGCCAGAGGCTCTCCTTGAGTTCCTGCTCGGTGGCGTCCCGTATGTGTTTGCGGCCACGCCTGGGGCCGAGGTGCGTGGTGTGCCCACAGCCCACGCGGCGCCACCGCTGGCCGTCAATTTCACCGGGGCCGACGCCTACGTTTGGCCGTCGGCAGAGGGGCGCGTTCGCGGGGAATCGCTTGAGCCTTTGTACGCGGGAGCCGTGCATACGGCGACGATGAATCCTGCGCTCTACGAGCTCCTCGCACTAGTGGATGCACTGCGTGCCGGACGCGCGCGCGAACGACAGCGCGCCCGTGACTATCTCCGGCAGCGGCTCGGCGCGGCAACATGATCGTCCGCCTCGATCATCCCAATGCTGAGCAGGTACGGCGTACTGCCATCGCGCTCGGCGGGCTGCTCAACGAAGTTGTCTTCGTCGGCGGTCAGATGGTGCCGTTCTTCATCACCGACCGTGGACTGCACCGGCTGCGTCCCACCGACGATGTCGATGTCGTTGTTGAATGCCGCACCAGACATGCCTATCACGAGTTCGCACAGCGGCTGTACGCGCTCGGATTTCGCGTGGACCAATCACCGGGCGCACCGGTGTGCCGTTATCGCACCACCGATGGGCTCGTGCTCGACGCCATGCCACTCGACGGAGAGATTCTCGGATTCAGCAACCACTGGTACCCGCTGGTCATGGACACTGCCGTTTCGGTGGAGCTGGCCGCTGGCGTCGCGATCCGTGCCGCCCACCCGGCGGCGCTCCTCGCGACCAAGTGGGAGGCGTTCCTCGACCGTGGTTTCAACGACCCGTTCGGGAGTCATGATCTCGAAGACTTGCTGATGCTCATTGCGGGACGCCCCGAACTGGCGAGTGAATTGCTGCCGCTTTCGCCCGGCGTGCGCGCATTCATCGCGGACTCCGCCCGGATGCTGCTGGCCGCACCGTGGTTTGACGATGTGCTCGAAGGTACGTTTCCTGACGCTCAGAGACTGCCGGCGATCCTCGAAGGTGTCCGCGCACGACTTGATCGCCTGACGAACTGACTGGTATTGGCGGGCTCATAATGGTTCTGCGAATAGTTCAACTCACGACCCTGCGGGGCTTGTAAGCGTTCGCGCATGAATCCCGGCTCGTTCAACAATCCGATGATGGCTCGCGTCGACGCCAACGGTATCGACCAACTCGAGCCCGCACGTATCGGAGCAGTTGTCAGTCCGATCTGCGCTGCGGCCGGTGTAGCGGTGGCATTGCTCGGCGTCGCGATGACGGCCTTGCTGGTCGGGGCACCGAGCATGCAGAAGGACGCTGCCATCCTGATCATCCCCACCGGGCCCATGATGATCGGCATTCCCCTGTAGATCATGCTGGGGAAACTGGCGGAGTTGGCCAAGAGCGCACGGTGATCCTCGTCTTCAGCCACGGGGATCTGCATTCTCCGACTACTCGCAGCGGACAACTCGGAGGCGATGACGATGTCCGTCATCCTGCTGCCAACTAAACGGCCAAGAGGTGCAGCCTGCGGAGATCGAGTTGGCGGAAACGCCAAACTACTTGGACGAAGTCACACATCGTCGTCCCTTCGACACCTTGCAGATCGACTCTGGATCAGAAGGTTCCTGGTTCGACCCCAGGAGGGGCAATTACAAGCGCCGCTGTCACTTATTTGATGGCGGCGTTTGTGCTTTTTGTGCAGACGGGCAGGGTTCGTAGTTCCAGCCTGCAAGAAACTGCCGCGTTACGTACCCCTCGCAGGGGCAGCGGTCACCCTCGATAACAGCGGGAAGTCCGCCGGCCGTCGAATCGAGTTGATGGACAGATCCACGTCCAACCGTGGTCAGTAGAGATGGTCCGCGCTCGGCCGCTCGACGTTGGTCAATGCGTCGATGGTGGCCTGCCGGAACCACGGAAAGTCCTCGAAGCGCACGAGCAGCTCCTCGTCGCCCAGCAACAGCCAGAAGCCGTGCCGGGAGACGTGCGTGACCTCAGGCGCCGAAGTGGCGAAGCCAGGCATCGCGTATCTCTCCTGTGTGTCGTTCGACAACGTCTTGCGCCTCAGCGAGTTGGCGGGCCGAAAGCCCAACCGAGTCGGCCAAGGCGACCTCCGATGTCATCCAGAATTAGCCTCGCCATCCGGATGCGACACATGCACGTACATCCGGGGTTCCTCGCGAGAGAAGAAGAACCGGCGGAAGGGCCCCTCGCGCAGGACGGTTGGCGACATGACAGGGAATATACTGGCGGGTCCGTTCTGCCCGCGCCGAAGACCGACCTCGACCTTGGGACGGCCACGGTCTCTGCGCTATCCGCACCCGTTCCGTCGCAGCCGTTCCACGTCCAACCCGGCCTGATTGCCCGCGCGCTGCGTCACGAACGAGCGCCAGGCAGATGACAGATCCGTCGCTAACGGTGGGCCGCTTGCGGCGCTGTCGCTCGGCCAGTCGCCCGTCTGCCACAGCCGACGTACTGCGTCTCGGCCTCCGCGCTGCCACAGGAACTCGATGACGGATGCACCGAGTACGTAGGATTCATGTCGGTGCACCCCGTTCATGTTCCAGAAGTCGCGGGTGAGGTCGGCCAGGGTGAGCTTTGGGTTCTGGTTCAGGAGATCGCGGGCGACGGTGATGTTCGGCACGCCCTGACATCGTCCGTCCGCGAACGTCGCCAGCGATTCGGACAGCCAGCTCCCGCCGTCGTACGTCAGGCCCCAATGCTTGAATGCGACATCGTGCATCACCTCGTGCCGCGTATAGGCTCGGACCGAGTCGTTCACCACGAGCACAATGAAGGACGAACCGTTAGCGAGTACACCGCGGAACCCTTTCGTACTTGGACTGATCAACGGACTGAAGCGGGTGCGCGAGGTGGTGACGATCACGGGGACGGGCGTCTGCGCCACGCTCTTTACGCCGAGCAACTCGGTCGCGTGCGTCAGCGCTTCCTCGAGGCTGTCGAGCAGCCTGGCGTTTCGCGTGCCACGAAGCTCTGAATAGAGCCTGAAATGCTCGGAGGTGCGCTGTTCGAGTGGGAGACCTGGGGTAGCCAGCAACGACTCGACCGTCGGGGGTAACGTGGCCCTGGGCGCGGGCTGCGAGCTCGAGCCCCCGGCTACGAAAGGGAGCGCAAGCACGCTCATCCCGAGCTGCATGAGCCGTCGTCGTGTCTTCACGTTCAGAGTTCCGTCGAGCATGAGGCTGTGGGTGACCCACGTTGGTGGTCGGTTCATTCGGCGTGGTGGGGCATCCTCGGGCCACCCGACGTTCAAGGAACTCGGAAGCGGCGCGGAGGTCGGCCCGCGAACGCCAAATGCGACCACGGAAGCTTGCAAACGGCGAAGGCGATTTTCCATTCCGGCCCAATCCACGCGCGACTCTCGCAAGAGCGCCCGCCGAAAGTGCATCTCTGAGCGACTCTGGATCAGCAGGTTCCTGGTTCGACCCCAGGAGGGGCAATTGCCGACGGGCAATCGCAAACGCGGCCGTCACGTACGTGATGGCGGCGTTTGTGTTCACGGTGCAGCGTCCACGCCCGTAGCTTGGGCCGCATGTCTTCCGTACTTCCCGTATCCCCCATCGCCATTCTTGGCGGCGGCGTCGCTGGCCTGTGCGCCGCGCGGCTGCTGCACGCCGCCCGCGTCCCCTTTGTCCTCCTCGAGGCGCGCGATCGCCTCGGCGGCCGCGTGCTCACGGTCGATGCCACCGGCGCACCAGCCGACAATGGCTTCGACCTCGGGGCGTCGTGGTTCTGGCCGCGCACGCAACCGCGACTCGCCGCGCTCGTGGCCGAACTCGGGTTGTCGGCGTTCGTGCAGCTCACCGACGGCGACGTGCTCTTCGAGCGCATGGTGCGAGAGGGGCCGCAGCGCTACCACGGCGGGCCGCAGCAAGCGCTGTCGTTTCGCCTCGCGGGCGGGAGTGCGGCGCTGGTGCGGGCGCTGGCGGCGGGGCTGCCGCGAGAACGCCTCCGCCTGCGCACGGCGGTGACCGGCATGCAGCTCGAGGACAATGGGGTGACGCTGATGCTGGCAGCGCAGGGCGATGCCAGCTCGAGTCCCGAGCGCATCACCGTGAGCCATGTCATCGCGGCCCTGCCACCTCGCCTGTTGGGCGCGACGGTAACGTTCGCGCCGACGCTCGACGCGGATACACTCGCGGCATGGCACGACGTGCCCACCTGGATGGCGCCGCACGCGAAGTTCTTCGCGCTCTATGATCGCCCGTTCTGGCGCGAGGCCGGGCTTTCGGGCACGGCGCAGAGCATGGTGGGGCCGCTGGCCGAGATCCACGACGCCACGACGGCGTCTGGACAGGCGGCGCTGCTCGGCTTCGTGGGCGTCGGGGCCGAACAGCGCGCCGCGGTGGGCGATATGGTCCTGACGCGCGCCTGTGAGGAGCAGCTCCGCCGGCTGTTCGGCGATGAGGCACGGCGGCCACAGGCCACCCTGCTCAAGGACTGGGCCGCCGACCCGTTCACGGCCACTCCCGCCGACCGGGTGCCGGGCGGCCATCCCGCGGGCGGCGACAGGCGGTGGGTGACGGGGCTGTGGGAGCGCCACCTCACGCTCGGGGGGAGCGAGGTCAGCCCGCTTGAACCCGGCTACCTCGCGGGGGCCGTGCTCGCAGCGGAGCGGGCCGCGTCTGCCGCGATCGCTGCAACACAGGAACGGCGCGGGACTTGAAGGATCAATGAACGTTGATACGTTACGGAATGCCTTCGACCTCCGCGTTCGACATCGCCCACGCGGCCACGCTCTTTCACGCGCTCTCCGACGAGACCCGCCTCGCGGTGCTCGACATGCTGCGCGAGGGAGAATGGTGCGTGTGCGACCTGCAGGACGCGCTCGACGCGGCGCAATCGCGGCTGTCCTTCCACCTCAAGGTGCTGCGCGAGGCCGGCCTCGTGTGCGACCGGAAGGAAGGACGCTGGTCGTACTACCGCATCGACCCCGACACGCTCGCCCAGGTGCACGATCTGGTGCGGCGCCTCGGCACCGAAGCCACAGGCGCGAAGCGGGCGCTCAAGGTGTTCGGGCGCTGCTGCGCCTGACTGGCCGCGCGCCGCACTTGCCAGACGGGTGAGACGGCGGAGGTGGGCGCGCCTTTCGCTCGCCCCAATCCATCAAGGCATGTTGCTGGACACTCAACCCTGGAATACCGATGTCGACGACCAGCCCGGATGTCTCCCAGCTCGTGCGCGAGAAGTACGGTGAAGCGGCGCGGCGCGTGCTCGACGTCACCGAGCCGGCGGCGGCGAGTTGCTGCGGCCCGTTGATCTCCTGCGGCGGCGGTACCGCCTTCAATGGCACCGTCGAGCCGATCACGGCGAACCTCTACGTGAACGGCGAGACCGACGCGTTGCCGCCCGCGGCCCTGCTAGCATCGCTCGGCTGCGGCAATCCCACGGCGCTCGCCGAGCTGCGCGAAGGCGAGGTGGTGCTCGACCTGGGGTCGGGGGCGGCATCGACGTGTTGCTGTCGGCGCGTCGGGTGGGCTCCACAGGCACGGTGTACGGCCTCGACATGACCGACGACATGCTCGCCCTGGCGAAGCGGAATGCGGCCGACGCGGGCGTCACGAACGTGGAGTTCCTGCACGGGCGCATCGAGGAGATCCCGCTGCCGTCCAACCGTGTCGATGTGATCATCTCCAATTGCGTGATCAACCTGTCCGGCGACAAGCGACGGGTGCTGGCCGAGGCGTTTCGCGTGCTCAGGCCCGGTGGACGATTCGCGGTGAGCGACGTGGTGGTGCGCGGTGCGGTGCCGGCGGACGTGCGCCGTTTCATGGAGCTATGGGTGGGCTGTGTGGCCGGCGCGCTCGAGGAGGAGGAGTTCCGCACACTGCTGGCAGAGAACGGCTTCCGCGACATCGACAGCGAGCCCACGCGCGTTTACAGGAGCGAGGATGCCCACGTGTTCCTGCAGGACGCCGGCATGGATGTGAGCGCCAACCTGGAGCAGATCGACGGCAAGGTCCTGGCGGCGTTCGTGCGCGCCACGAAGCCGCACGACGCGCAGACCCACCGCCCGGCGCGGTCGCTCGTGCAGGCTGCCCCTGCTGCCGTGTGCTGCGGGCCGGCGTGCTGTCCGTGAGCGCCGCGACGAGTGCCATCCCATCCATTCGGCGCGCGACGAAGGACGATCTGATGGCGGTCGAGGCGCTGCTTCGTGAACAGTCGCTGCCGACGGACGGCGTTGCCGCGCTGTTCGACGTCGATGCGGCGCAGTTCGTACTCGCCCTGAACGGACCGGAGATCATCGGAGTCGCCGGGGTGGAGGTGTGTGGTGCCTTCGGGCTGCTTCGTTCGGTGGCCGTGCGCCGTGACTGGCAACATCACGGGGTCGGACGCCAGCTGGTTGCCCACGTGCTGACCGAGGGCGAGACGCGCGGCGTGGCGGCGCTCTACCTGCTGACCACGACGGCCGAACCGTACTTCCTCCGCTTCGGCTTCACGCGCATCGACCGAAGCGACGTGCCCGACGCGGTGGCGGGCACGGTGGAATTCACGAGTGCTTGTCCGGCGAGCGCCACGGTCATGCACAGGCTGCTGGTGGGATCGGCATGACGAACCCGCCATTCCGCGTGCTCGTGCTGTGCACCGGCAACTCGGCGCGCAGTCAGATCGGTGAGGCGCTGCTCGCCACGCGAGGCGCCGAGCGCGCCGCCGGGTGCGTTGAGGCCGAGAGCGCAGGATCGCGCCCGGTGGCTCGGGTGAATCCGTACGCCGTGGAGACGCTGGCCGCGCACGGTATTGCCTGGGAAGGGCGTACCCCGAAGACCGTCGACGAGGTGGCGGGGCAGCGGTTCGATCTCGTGATCACCGTCTGCGACCACGCGCGGGACGCATGCCCATTCTTCCCGGGGGCGACGGCGCAGGTGCACTGGGGGCTCCCCGATCCGGCCGATGCGGCCACGCCGGAGGCGGCGCGGCAGGCGTTCGCCGCAACGTACGAGGCGTTGAGCACGCGGGTGGATGCACTGTTGGCGCTTCCGCTGGCAGATCTCGAGCCTGCTGAGTTGGTGATGGCGGCGTCGCGCATCCACGCGTTCGCTGCCACATCCGAATAGGGCAGCACGCACGGCGTGAATGCGCGCGGTCACCCTCGCGCGCGGCGCGATGGCTCGGCCAGCAGGTCCGCCGCCTCATCCAGCCCCCGCAGCCGTGCCGCCTGCTCGGCCGTCCTGCCGCGCCCGTCCTGCACGGATGGGTCGGCGCCGTGCGCCAGCAGCACGCGCACCACATCGGCCGCCGGGGCGTCGTCGTCGGGGAGGCAGAAGAGCGGCGTCGGTTCTGTCTCGCCCCCCAGGAGTTGACTCGCCAATGCGGGTTCGGCCACCAGCACCGCCTCGAGCCGGGCCACGCGCCCGCTGCGCGCGAGGGCACGCACGTCGCGCGTATGCGGCGCCAGGCGCTCGGCGGCCTGTTCCCGTCCGAGGTGACACGCCCAGCCCATGGGAGTCGCCTGCCACTTGCGCTCGCGAACGTCCACCGTAGCGCCGACGGCCACCAGTACGTCGATCACGTCGACGGCGTTGGCGTGGGCCGCGCGGTGCAGCGCGGTCGTGCCGTCGTGGTCCTCCGCGTCGATGGGCGCACCGAGCGTCAGCAGGAGCCGTACTGCCGCCGCGTTGCCGTGCCCGGCGGCCGTGTGTAGCGGGTGTGGGCTGTGCAGCAGGGCAGGATCCGCGACTACCTGTTCACGCACGGCGCGCTCGTCGCCTGCCATGAGCGCGGCGAGCAGCGCCCGCTCACCCGTCAGTGGCTCCTCACGGGCGCCATGACGCGCCAGCAGCGCCGCCATTTTGGTGAAGCCGGCCAGCCGCGCCATGGTGTGCACCGGCTGCTGGGCATAGGCGTGACGCGTGGTGGTTTCGGCGCCGTGCGCCAGCAGCCACTCGGCACGCCGCAGATGATTGCTGGAGACGGCGTTGCCCAGCAGGTAGTTGAGTGTGCCGACCTTGATGCGCCCGCCGAGGCCACGGCCCTCGCGCTCTGACCATTCGGCCGTGCGGCCAACGCGCTGGCAGTGGGTCCAGAGGCACTCGGTCCACGCGACATCGTCACCGACGATAGATGTATTGTAGAGCGCCTGCGTATCGAACGGATCGGCGCCGCGGGCGATGAACAGCTCCACGAGCGCCTCGGCCTGCGGGTGTGTGGGCTTCGCGCCCTCACCTTGGCCGATGGCACCGGTGATCAGCGTGAAGGCGTTTCCCCACCCGTCGTCGAAGCGAAAGTGCGGGTCGGCCCCAGCGTCGAGCAGGAGGCGAGCGATGGTGACGGCGTGCTCGGCGTCGAGCCGGCCGTACGCGACGTGGGCAAGCGCGCACCAGCCGTGCGGTGCGCTGGTGCGCACTGCGGCACCGGCGTCGCGCAACAGGATACGTCGCACGTGGTCGACGTCACCGCAGGCCGCCGCCGTGAACACGCTGTCGCGGCGCACCTCGGGGAAACGCGCCGCAATGCGACCGGCGCGCACGACGTCGCCGTCCCAGCCGTGCCGCAGCATGGCGTCGACCCGTTCGGCATGGCTCTGGCGGTCAATCGCGAGCTCCTCGAGGGCGGCGCGCAACGACTTCCAGTCGGCCTGCCCGTACTCGCGGGCCAGCGCGTGCTGCACATCGCGTAGGGTGAGGTCCTCTGGGGCGCCGGGCCATGCGGCCTCGAGCCGCCGCGTCGCCTCGGCATCGGCGGCGCGAAGCGCCGCATACCAGCGTTTGGCGTCCTGCTTGAGGACGTCGAGGGTGCTCCTTGGGGAGAGCTGGCGCGTCATCGTACACACTCCTTCCGCTACGGCCAGCTGTCCGCTTACGAATGGCCAGGAAGAAGGGCTCGTAAGGTCTGCACACTGCCTGGGTGGGAGCAGGCTCCCTTGCCGCGGACCGGAGGCGCCCCAGCGGCGCGCTGTGCGTGAATGTGAAGTGGCCCGGTTCACTGGTCAAGCAGGCGGCGGAGGCGAATGGCGAGAGGGACATCGCCCGCCCCTACGATCCCTGCTCGAGGGCGAATCTCGATATGTGGCCGCGGCCGTCCACCAGCACACAGCAGCGCTGGGACGGTCAGGCGAGCCGGTGGTTCCGGAAGGGCTGGCCGCGCGAGCAGGCCAGGCGCGTTCCGAAAGTCGTCAACGTGAGGCCGTTCGTGGCGCCGTGTGCCGCCATCCGCGCCGCGGCCGTCGGTGGGTCCGTATCGAGGTCTACTCTCCTCCGTTGCCCGCGCCGCCACGCGTTTGCGACCGCGATCACCATGGGCGACGGGCGTCGCTCGATCATCTCGTGAGCCGGACATTCCCGCGCCCGCGACGGCCCACATGTCGGTGTGCAGCGACCCCCCATTGGGGGAAACGCTGGTGCGCGTCGGTGCCGGTGCACACTATTTCGCCGACATGGTCACCGACATGACGGATCGCGCCAGGCGGCGGCATTGGCTGCCGAGCATGGAGCATGCGCTGCCGCGCAAGCTCGGGTTCACGGTGGGGCGCGGTCTCGAGCCCGGCGGCAGTCACGACGCGACCACCGTGCACGGATCGAGGTTGGGCTCCAGCAACGGCGGGATGGCGAACCGTGTCGCCAGCGCCACGGTCCAGCGCTGCGTGCAGCGGCCGGCCTGGGCCGTCGATCCGCACTTCGAGATCGACCATTACCAGCCGCTGGTCTTCATCCTCGATGACCGTGCGCACCTCTGCGAGCAGGTGGGGACGCACGCAAGATGGATGAAGACGAGGAAGCCGAACAACGTCGGACCGGAGTGGCGCGTCATGAACGACACGAGTGGAACGGGCGCCCGCAACGCGAGTCTGTTGCGGTGACCGACCGTCGCGCCGAGTCCCCTCCGGTCGGTGCCGCGTGGCGCACCCGCCTGCACACGATCATTTTCGAGGCCGACACGGCGGCTGGGCGGATGTTCGACGTGGTGGTGCTCATGCTGATTGCAGTGAGCATCGTCGTGGTCAGCCTCGAGACGCTGCCGTCACTCTCGCCCCGCGATCACGACGCGCTGCGGGCTCTGGAATGGACGCTGACCGGCGTCTTCACGCTCGAGTACATCCTCCGGCTGGTCGCCGTACGTCGCCCGGTCGCCTATGCGGGCAGCTTCTTCGGCGTCGTGGACTTGGTCTCGATTCTCCCCACCTGGATCAGCCTGCTCTTTCCCGGCGCCCAGGTGCTGCTGGCGGTCCGGGTGCTGCGGCTCCTGCGGCTCTTTCGCATCTTCAAGCTTGCACGGTATGTCAGCGAAGCGCGCGTCATCACCGAGGCGCTACGGGCGAGTGCCCGGAAGATCGTGGTATTCCTGTTCACGGTGTCCACGGTGGTGGTGGTGGTGGGGTCGCTCATGTATCTCATCGAGGGGGCGGAACATGGCTTCACGAGCATCCCGCGCAGCATGTACTGGGCGGTGGTTACGCTCACCACGGTGGGCTACGGCGACATCGCCCCCAAGACGGCGTTGGGACAGACCCTGGCCTCGCTGGTGATGATCCTCGGCTATGGCATCATCGCGGTGCCCACCGGCATCGTCACGGCGGAGCTGGCACAGACGAGTCGGCGCCTCGAGGCGCATCACCTCAACACGCAGAGTTGCGCGCAGTGCGGGGCCGACGACCACGCCAGCGACTCGGCGTTCTGCCGCCACTGCGGCGCGTCGCTGCACAGGTCATGATGCCCGTGGCCTACACGCGTCGCCATTTCGTCGGCCTGCTCGGCGCCGGGATGCTGGTGTCGATGGTCACGCCGCGGGTACTTCGTGCCGGCGGCCAGGGCAGCCTCGCACGTCGCCCGCGTCCCACGCAGGCGCAGTTGGCGTGGCAGCGCGACGAGTTGGCGCTGTTCGTGCACTTCGGCATCAACACCTTCACCGACCGCGAGTGGGGGGATGGCACCGAGTCGCCGCAGTTGTTCAATCCCTCACAGCTTGACGCCCGGCAATGGGCGCGGGCTGCACGGGCTGCGGGGGCGCGAGCGATGATCCTCACCGCCAAGCACCACGACGGATTCTGCCTCTGGCCCACGGCCACCACGCGGCATTCGGTGGTGTCGAGCCCGTGGCGGAACGGTCAGGGCGACGTGGTGCGTGAGTTCGTGGATGCTTGTCGAGCCGAAGGGCTCAAGGCCGGGGTCTATTGCTCGCCGTGGGACCGCCATCACCCGACGTACGGGGATTCGCCGCGCTACAACGACGTGTATCTCGCCCAGCTTACCGAGCTGCTCACGAGATACGGGCCGCTCAACGAGGTGTGGTTTGATGGGGCGAACGGCGAAGGGCCGAACGGCAAGCGCCAGGTGTACGACTGGCCGCGCACGTGGGCGCTGGTGCGGCGCCTGCAGCCGGGGGCCGTGATCTTCTCCGATGCTGGCCCGGACGTACGCTGGATCGGCAACGAGCGGGGCGTGGCGGGCGAGACACATTGGAGCACCATTCGTCCCGAGTCGGTGCCGTTCATCGGTGCCGAGGGAGAGACGGTCATCAGCGCGCTTCAGGAAGGGCATGCTGACGGCACCGTGTGGCGTCCCGGCGAAACCGACGTGTCGATCCGGCCGGGATGGTTCTACCACGCGGCAGAGGATGTGCGAGTGCGCAGCGTGGAGAATCTCGTGGAACTGTACTTCACGAGTGTCGGGCGCAACTCCAAGCTGCTGCTGAACGTGCCGCCGACGCGTGACGGGGTGCTGCATGAGGTCGACGTCGCGCGGCTTGGGGGGATGCGCGCGGCGCTGGATGCGCTGTTCGCGCGGCCGGCACGGGCGGTCTCGTCGCGCTGGCGGGCGACGGGCGCGCGGGCGGGGGTGCTCACGGTGCGCTTCCCCTCACCCCAGACCGTGTCGGTGCTCGACCTCGGGGAGGCGGTCGAGCAGGGGCAGCGGGTGGAGCGCTGGACCGTTCATGACGCGACCACCGGACAGCGACTGGCGAGCGGTACCACGATCGGCATGCGGCAACTGCGGCGCATCTCGCCGCTGGCGGTGTCAGCGGTGCGCCTCACGGTGGAGACCGTGGACGATGTACAGCCGGTGACGCTGCGGGCGTATGGTTGAGGAAACCACGTGCGCCGCGCCTCGCTCAGGGGATCATCATGCGGGTGAGCGTCAGGCGGTGGGCGACTGGATGGAGCTGGGGGACCACAGCGGCACTGCGCACAAGAGCGCAGTGACCCGCTCGCGTTTTCTGGCTCGTCCTCCATCGGCTCGTGCCGTTCAGCGCGCGCCGTACCGCGCGTTTCGCCCTCGCCGAACGCGCCGGCGTCTACCGCGACCAGTACAGCCACCCCGCACTCGCCAATCCGATGGCTGACACCGCCCCGCGCACCCACCCCTGCGGCACCCGCTGGGCGAGCCCGGACATGGCGTAGCCGCCGGCACTCGACCCGATCGCCATCACCAGGGCGATCGGCCAGTTCACCAGCCCCTTCACGGCGAAGGTCACGGCCGCGATGCCGTTGAAGCAGATGCCGTTGAAGTTCTTGAGGCCGTTCATGCGGTGGATGTTGGTCATCCCCATCAGGCCGAACGCCGCCAGCATCACGATGCCCGCGCCGGCACCGAAGTAGCCGCCATAGATGGACACCAAGAACTGCACTGCCATCATGCCGCGCGTAGGTTCGATGGGGGGCTCTCCGTGGGGCACCTCGAGGATATGGTGGCGTAGCCACGCCATGACCTTGCCCTGCAGCGCGAACAGCAGCGTCGCCCCGAACACCAGCCAAGGCACGATGGCGCGAAACTGCTCGTCGCTGGTAGCCATGAGCAGCAGCGCCCCGGTGAGTCCCCCCAGGATGCTCGGAATGGCCAGCCGCAGTGCCCACCGCTCCGCACCCACCAGTTCGCGGCGGTAGCCGAACATGCTGGCGAGGGAACCGGGCCACAGCGCGACGGTACTCGTGGCATTGGCGGACACCGGTGCCACCCCGAGGCCGAGCAGGGCGGGGAAAGTGAGCAGCGTCCCGCCGCCGGCGATCGAGTTCACCGCGCCGCTGACGGCCGACACCACGGCGATGGCGGCCAACTGGGCCGCCGATGGGGCGCTCACTGCGCGCGGGCGGCCAGTGCGAGGCAGACCCACCCGGCAATGAAGCACACCCCGCCGATGGGGGTGATGGCACCGAGGGCCCGTACGCCGGTGAACACCATGGCGTACAGCGAGCCGGAAAAGATCACGGTACCGGCCACGAACAGCCAACCGGCCGCGGTGCTCATCGACCCCGGTACTCGACTGGCCACCCACGCCACCGCCAGCAGCGCCAGCGCATGGTACATCTGGTAGCGCACCGCCGTCTCGAACACCTCGAGCAGGCGGGGCTCGAGGCGCGCGCGCAGGGCGTGAGCACCGAAGGCGCCGGCGGCCACGCCGAGGCCGGCCGAAAGGGCACCGATCGTGAGGAAGAGGCGGTCCATGGACGGAATCTAGTGAAACGGCCGGGCGCGCCGAACAGTAGACTTGAGGGTCCTCCCCCATTCTCAGGAGTCCCCATGTCCCTCCCCCGTCTGGCGCCCCTCGCCCTGGCCACCATGGCCTGGTCGGCCGCCGCTGCCCAGCCCGCCGCCCCGCCCGGTGGCGCCGCCAGCGCCGGCCTGCCCCTCAAGGCCGCCCGCACCCACACGTTCACCACCAGCAAGGGCACGTGGATGAGTGTGGATGTGTCCCCCGATGGCCAGCAGCTGGTCTTCGACCTGTTGGGTGACCTGTACACCCTGCCGATCACCGGCGGCAAGGCCACGCGCCTCACCAGCGGCATGGCGTACGATGCGCAGCCGCGCTATTCGCCCGATGGCAAGACGGTGGTGTTCGTCTCCGACCGCTCGGGGGGCGACAACGTCTGGATGATGTCGCTCGACGGCAAGGACACCACGCAGCTCAGCAAGGGCAACACCAATCTGTACGTGTCGCCGGAGTTCACCCCCGACGGCAAGTACGTGGTGGCGTCGCGCTCCGGTGGTCTCGGTGGCACTGCCAAGCTGTGGATGTACCACGTGGACGGCGGCAATGGCGTGCCGCTCTCCGCCACGCCCACGCCGGCCCCCAACCAGAAGCAGCTTGGTGCCGCCTTCGGCAACGACCCGCGCTACATGTGGTTTGCCACCCGCACCGGTGACTGGCAGTACAACAGCATCGGCCCCCAGTACCAGCTGGCCGTGTGGGATCGTGAGAATGGGCGTGTTTCGCAGATGAGCACCCGCTATGGCTCGGGGGCGCGCCCGGCGCTCGCCCCCGACGGCAAGTGGCTGGTGTACGCCACTCGCTTCGAGACGAAGACCGGGCTCATGCTGCGCGACCTCGCCACCCAGCAGGAGCAGTGGCTGGCGTTTCCGGTGCAGCGCGACGACATGGAGTCGCGCGCGCCCATGGACGCCTACCCGGGCTATTCGTTCACGCCCGACTCCAAGGCCGTCGTGGTGAGTTATGGTGGCGAGTTCTGGCGCGTACCGGTGGACCGCAGTGCGCCGACGAAGATCCCGTTCGAGGCCGACGTGAAGATGGAGATGGGCCCCGAGGTGAAGTTCGCCTACAAGGTAGACACCACCCCGACGTTCACGGCGCGACAGATCCGCGACGTGCAGCCGTCACCCGACGGCAAGCAGCTGGCGTTCACGGCGCTTGACCGGGTCTATGTCATGGCGTTCGCCGACATGAAGCCGGTGCGTGTGTCCAGTGCACATGTCGGGGAGTTCAACCCCGTCTGGGCGCCCGACGGCAAGTCGGTGGCCTACGTGACGTGGGAAGACGCGCGCGGCGGCCAGATCGTGCGCGCTGACCGTGATGCCAAGGGCGTGTGGCGTACCCGCCCGCTCACGCAGGTGGCCGGACTGTACACCGACCTCGCATGGTCGCCGACGGGCACGCGCATCGTGGCCTCGCGCGCCGCGGCGCGCGAGATGCAGGAAGCTGGCGGCGCGTTCTTCGGGCCGGCGGCGGCCGAGCTGGTGTGGGTGCCGGCGACCGGCGGATTGCCCACGCGCATCATGCCGGCTGGCGGGATGGCAGCGCCACACTTCACGCGCGACACGGCGCGTATCTTCGCCTACAGCGCTCGCGAGGGGCTGCAGTCGTTCCGCTGGGACGGTACCGACCTCAAGACGCACCTGCGCGTGACCGGGCCGATGCCGCCGGGCGCCGGCAATCTCGACGGCGCTCTGGTGGCCAAGGAGGCGCAGCTCAACTTCGGCGGCCGCGCCGCGCGCCCGGTGAGCCAGGGGATGCATCTGGATGACGGGCACGACATGGAACCGACCCCGTCGGCGCCGCCGGCCTCACTCATTCTCATGTCACCCACGGGCGATCAGGCGCTGGCCACGGTGGGTATGGATCTGTACACGGTGACCGTGCCGCAGATCGGCGCCACGGCGCCCACGGTGAGCGTGGCGGCACCGGCAGCGGCGCCGGTGCCAGTGAAGAAGCTCAACACCATCGGTGGCGAGTTCGGCACCTGGGCGGCTGATGGACGCAAGGTGCACTGGGCGCTCGGCAACGCGCTCTTCACCTACGATCTCGACCGCGCGAAGGCGGTGGAGGATTCGCTCAAGTCCGAAGACAAGCGCAAGGCCGCGCTGCGCGCCGACACCACCAAGGCGGTGAAGGACAGCATCACGCGCGCCGACTCCATGGCCAAGGCCGACACCACCAAGAAGACGCCGCCGGGCTACAAGGCCGTCGAGATGCGCATCGTGGTGACCGGCAACCGCGACCTGCCCAAGGGCGTCGTGGTGTTCCGCGGCGGAAAGGCCATCACCATGAAGGGCAAGGAGATCATCGAGAACGCCGACCTCGTGGTGCGTGATCAGCGCATCGTGGCGGTGGGCGCGCGCGGCAGCGTGGCCATTCCCGACGGCGCCAAGATCATCGATGTCACGGGCAAGGTGCTCATGCCCGGCATGGTCGATACGCACTACCACCCGCAGTGGCTCACGCCCAACATCCACAATACGCAGACGTGGCAGTACCTCGCCACGCTGGCGTATGGCACCACCACCACGCGCGACCCGCAGACGGCCACGACCGACTTCCTGTCGTACAGCGATCGCGTGGAGAACGGCGAGATGATCGGCCCGCGCATCTACACCACGGGCCCGGGTGTCTTCAGCGCCGAGCCGGTGCGTGATCTGGAGCATGCCAAGGAGATCCTGACCCGCTACGCCAGGTACTACGACACCAAGACGCTCAAGATGTACATGAGCGGCAACCGGCAGCAGCGGCAGTGGATCATCATGGCGGCCAGGGAGCTGGGCATCATGCCCACCACCGAAGGCGGGCTCGATCAGAAGCTCAACATCACGCACGGCTTCGACGGCTACCCGGGCATCGAGCACACGTTGCCCATCACCCCCAAGTACGACGACGTGTTCGAGTGGTACAAGGCCACGCAGGTAGTGAACTCGCCCACGCTGGTGGTGGAGTACGGTGGTCCGTTCGGCGAAGGCTGGTTCTATCAGTCCGAAGATCTGCTTGGCGACACCAAGCTGCGCCGCTTCACGCACCCGGTGGATTTCGACAGCAAGGTGCGCCGTCGTGGTACCGGCAACGCGCCTGGCCCGGCCGGCTTCGCGGTGAAGGAAGAGTACGCCATGTGGCAGCATGCCGAGGACCTCGCCAAAACCGTCGAGAAGGGCGGGCTGGTGGGTGTGGGCAGTCACGGCCAGCTGCAGGGGCTCGGCATGCACTGGGAGCTGTGGCTCATCCAGTCGGGCGGCATGAGTACGCACGACGCGCTGCGCGCGGCCACGATTGTGGGCGCCGAAGCGATCGGGTTGGGTACCGAGGTGGGCTCGCTGGAGCCCGGCAAGTTCGCCGACCTGCTGGTGCTCGATCAGGACCCGCTGGTGAACATCCGCAACAGCAACACCATCAACATGGTGATGGTGAACGGCCGGCTGTTCGATGGTAACACGCTCGACGAGGTGTACCCGCGCCAGAAGCCGCTGGTGAAGCAGCCGTGGAGCTACACGGTGCCGGTGGCGGGGGCGGGGATTCGGCAGTAGGCCGCTGTTTGCGGCCGCGCGAAGGGGCTGGGGCAGAGGGGAGGAGACTGTTGTCTCCTCCCCTTGTCGCATACACGAGAAGAGCATCGATGCTCGCCAGATCAGGTCGGCTCGCTTGAACCCGCCTCTCGCAGCCCTTGAGGGTTGAGATAGCATGCTGTCCGTGCTATCATGTGACTGTGATCCGTTCATTTCGCGACGCGGGCACCCGCGACATCTTCGACGGAGTCGACTCGAAGCGTGCGCGTCGCACGTGCCCGACCCTGATCTGGAAGGTCGCGCGGCGCAAGCTGGAATGGATGGATGCGGCAGCCGCGCTCACTGATCTGCGGTCACCCCCCGCGAACCAGCTGGAGGCACTCAAGGACGATCGTCGCGGCCAGCACAGCATACGCATCAACGATCAGTATCGGATCTGCTTTGAGTGGACAGACGGCGGCCCCGATCAGGTCGAAATCGTTGACTATCACTCGTAACGCTCAGGAAGTCCCCTATGGTCCGCATTCCCACCCACCGCGCGCCGACACACCCGGGCGAGATGCTGCTCGAAGAATTCCTGCATCCGATGGGCCTGACGCAACGTGATCTGGCCGACGGTATCCATGTGCCGTACCAGCGCATCAATGAGTTGGTGAACGGTCGGCGTGGAGTTACGCCACACACCGCGCTCCGCCTAGCGAAGTTTCTTGGCACCACGCCCGAGGTCTGGATGAATCTCCAGTTGCGGTGGGACCTCTATCACGCGCAGCGCAAGGAATCAGCGGCCCTCGATCGAATCAAGCGGGTGCGCGTCGGCTGACGCGTCGTTGGAGACAGCCCTAGGTGTACTGGAACCCGTTTGGCGCGCAGCGGATCGGCGCACCTTCGAGTTCGTCCTAGACTCTTTGGATTAGCCACCTGGTCATGGCCCCCGCGTCTTGGTCAGTTCGCGAGACGCCGAACGTACCAAGAAATCGCGGCCTTGGGCTTCGATCTCGAGTGTGTATTCGCCCGGCGGGAGTGCCGCGACACTCAAATCGACCGTGAAACGGCGGACTGTCGATGACGCGCCTACTTCCGGCGGTATGGTCCACGTGATCGCCTGCGGATCGTCACGCCGCAGACGCCCGAACGTGGCGAGGCGCGTGAGTGCCTCCCCGAGCGTACCACCGTCGCGCTGGCGGAGGCGCAGTGAATACGTGAGGCTATCGGTGGGCGGGGCCCCGTAGAGCTCCCAGTAAAGCCCAATGGCGGCTTGGGACGCGTCCAGCGTCAGTGAGGGCAGCAACAGATCGACCAAGCCGCGCTCCGGCGTCAGTGGTGCGGAGACGCCGGGACGCGTGACGAGAAAATCTGAAAGGAAGACGCTGCTGCTCGGCACGGTGAGCGCAGGCACACCGAGACGAGCACGCCAAACCTGAGCGCGCGGGGGAAGGGCCTCGAGTGAAAGCACGCCATCCTGAAGCTGCATTTGTATCGTCGCCGCCAGCGTATTCACCGTGGCGAGCGAGATGGTGCCGACGACACGCGTGGAGGGATCAGGCATCCAAATAAGTGCCTGCGCATCCCGCGGGGGAGCGGGTGTTTCGACGTGCGGATATGGGCTGGCGGCGGCGACTACCACGAGTTGGGCGTGCTGGGCGGTGGCGCGATAGAAGCGGGCCCACTGGAGTCGCTCGGTAGTACGGAATGCGTACGGCAGGCGCAAATGCTCAACCGGCCACGGATTACGGAACCGCTGTGCGTCGTACACGGGTAGTGCCCAGTCAGACGATGTGCTGCGCGCCGGCTCGGTCAGCACAGACAGCGGAGGGATCGTCGCGTACCGGTCGCCGGAGTAGTTGAGCGCGCCCATCCGCCACGTCATATCGTCGGTGGCGCCCCACCAGTAGCCAGTACGGTCAGCACGCGCGCAGTGGCCACACGGCTGAAAGTTGCTGGGCCATCCGTACCGCACCAACACACCGAGCGCCTTGTCCCACTGCTTCGCCGAGAAGTCGAAGAACTCGTCGCGACCAACCAATCGGCGGAACGAGATCTCCAACAGACGCCGCTCATGCTCGAGACGTCGCTCGTTGACGGGTGATCCCCAGAGCGGATCGGCCAGCCACCAGAGTATGGACTCTTTCGCCGTGCGCGATGCACACCCCGTGTCGCGAAGGTATCGTGGTACCAGCAGCACTACGAGAGAGTCGCTACAGCTCGGCGGTGCCTGGTGATTGGCCATCGTGAACAACGAGTCGGCGGTGTGCCACGCGCCCTCATAGTACGCGAGCAGGGCCTGCACGCGCACGCAGAACGTCGTCGTCGGCGCACACGCGTCAGCGGCGGCGCGCGCGCGCAGCGGACTCCCCTGATCAATCGCAAAGCGGGCGAGTTGGGCGACGCCGACCGTGTCGAAGGGATGCCGTTGCAGATGCGCGACGAGAGAATCCATCATCGCCGCACGGACGGTGCCGATCAGGCTGCGGTCGACGTCGGCGAAGTACGACTCCTGCGCGCGGACCAGGGTGCTATGGCGCTGCGGTGCGTTCCACCAGTGGGGACAACAGCCCGTGTCGGTGGAACGCGGCACGCGGACGGAGTCGAACAGTTCGCCCATCGACTCAGGGAAGAAGCGATGATATGCCTCCCTGGGATCGGCGCGACCGATTCGATGTGTGCAAATGCCACGAAAATCGAGGAACGCGAGAGCGGAGTCGCGAATCGGTCTTCCGTATCCCTGGGACCCTCCAATCTGGACCGTTGCAAGTGGCCCGCCGACTTGGCGGTTGCGCATTTGCGCCGCCCGCCACGTTTCCGTAAAAGAGTGACTCAGGCGGGTCGCGTGCTGCTGGCCAAAGGCATCCTTGGTCGCGGGGCGACTGGACGGACGGGCGCATCCGAAGCTGCCGAGGATATGCGCGAGCGCCACGCCGCCGAGTAGCGCACGCGATAGGCCATGAGGAACGCTGGAGCGGGCGACGCAAGTCAATGTGAGGGGCATTGTGCTGTCAGGCGAGAAAACAACTGGTCAAGGAACGTCGTGAATAGCGAAGTGCTCAGGTCGTGCCGCCTGCTCGATTCGCTCCTGCCCACAGCGGAAGACAACGCTCCTTGGTGAAAATACAATTTGCAAACCGTGCTGAGGAGCACAAGAGACAAGGGGCCCGCGCCGAAAAGTGGACGGGACGAACGGCCTCTCATTCCACCCCGGATAGGCCCTTCACGCGGAGAGGGAGGAAACCAAAGTCTCCCCCCTCCTTCCTGATACCCTCCCCCCCGACACCTAGGGTTTCAGTCTCAACGGGCCTCGCCAACCAGAATCACTTCGGCCCGATCACATACTCCTTCGGCGGCACCGCGCCCATGAGGTGCTGCACGAAGTAATCCCAGCGCCGCCGCATCATGTAGTTCGACGCCGCGCCGAAGCCGTGCGCCGCGTTGGGAATCATCAGCAGGTCGAAGTCCTTGCCGGCCTTGATGAGCGCGTCCACCACCAGCAGCGTGTTGTCGGGCGGCACGTTGTCGTCCATCGTGCCGTGCGCGAGGAGCAGCTTGCCCTTGAGGTTCTTGGCCATGGTCTGGTTGGCCTCGGCCTCGTAGTTGTCCGAGCTGCCCTGCTTCACCAGCAGGCCATGATAGCGCTCGCCCCAGTCGTCTTCATAGTTGCGGTTGTCGTGATTGCCCGACTCCGAAATGCCCACCTTGAAAAAATCCGGATAGCGGAACATCGCCGTGGCCGTGGCAAAGCCGCCGCCCGAGTGCCCCCAGATGCCGACCTTGTCGAGATCGATGAAGCGGAAGCGCTCGGCCAGCTGCTTCATGCCGGCGATCTGGTCGGGGAGCGTGTTGTCGCTCATGCGGCCGTAGTACGCATCGTGAAACGACTTGGAACGCGTCGGGTTGCCGGTGCCGTCGATGGCCACCACGATGAAGCCCAACTCGGCCAGCGCCTGGTTATCACGCGTGGCCGCGCTGAACTGCCGGCTCCCCACCGAGCCGCCCTGCGGGCCCGGGTAGATGTAGTTGATGATCGGGTACTGCTTCGTGGAGTCGAGCGTGGTCGGCGTCCACATGAGGCCGTACAGGTCCCACTTGCCGTTGCGGTCCTTCACGGAAATACGCGTGGGCGGCTTCCACCCCGTGGCAACAAGCTTGGAGATGTCGCCCGTCTCGAGCGTCGCGACCAGCTTGCCCGTCTTGGCGTCTCGCAGCACGGCGGTGGGCGGCAGGTCGGCGCGTGACCAGCTGTCCACGAAGCGCATGCCATCGGGGGACAGGCTCACGTTGTGGTCCCCGTCTTCCGGCGTGAGCAGCGTGAGCCCCTTGCCGTTCATCCCGATGCGATAGAGATGGCGGAAGTACGGGTCGCGCCCCTTCTCCTTGCCGGCGGCCACGAACCAGATGGTGCGCGACTTGGGGTCGATGCGCTCGATGGAGAGCACCGGACCTTCGCCCGTGGTGATCTGGCTCTTGAGCGCGCCGGTGGTCAGGTCGTACAGATACAGCTGCCCCCAGTCGTCGCGCTCGGAGAACCAGATCACTTCGTTGCTGGCCGGCAGCACACGCCAGTTCTGGTCGCCGTCGCCGCTTTCGAACTGCGTGGCCACCTCTTCGCGCAGCACATCGCGCACGGCTCCGGTGGCGGCGTCGGCCACGCGCAACGTGGCGATCTTGTGATCGCGCGAGTTGGAGAGGAACGCCACCTGGCTGCCGTCGGGATACCACTCGGTGTCGGCGAGCTTGCCGCCGCAGGCGATGTGGTCGCACACCGAGCTGCGGTGTTCATCGGGCGGCATGCGGAAGCGCACCACCTTCGGCGTCGGCGCCGAGAGGTCGATCACCACCCGCTGGATCATCGAGACGATGCTGTCCCCCGGCAGCGGATACTTCCACGCGCTCAGCTCGGGGTGCCCCACCTTGGTGCGCACCAGATACATCTCGCCCACGTTTCGCTGGTCCTGCTGGAAGGTGGCGATCTTCTTCGAGTCGGGGGACCAGAGCAGGATGGCGCGATCGGAGTGCACCCAGCCGGCGTTGTCGGTGGCGTAGCCGTAGTCCTTCACGCCGTCGGTGGTGACCTGCGTTTCCTGATTGGTGGCCACGTCGCGCACCCACAGGTTCCAGTCACGGATGAACGCGGCCTTGCTGCCATCGGGGGACAGCGTTTCCGGCGCGCGGCCGCGGGGGCGCTGGGCGGGCGCAGCAGCGGCCGGGGCCGCCGGGCACGCCGCGGGGGTGGCGGCACAGTTGGTCTTGGTACCCTTGGCCGCGTCGACCAGCATGAGCGGCGATGAGCCGTCGGGCTGTCGCACCCGGTACGTAAACCGACCGTCGGGGAGCCAGGTGGGCACCACGCCGGTACCGGACACGAGCGGGGTGGTGTTGAAGCCAAGGAAGCGCTCGGCACGAGCGTAGTCGGCGGCGGTCAGGACACGTGGTTGCGCGAACGCGGGGGTCGCGACCACCACGCTCGCCACGGTCAGAAGGACGGAGCGTCGCATCGGGGGCGGTTGAGGGAGGGAGAACGAACCCGTGCAAGTTGCGCCCGGGGGGCGTGTCGGGGAAAGCCCGGTAGCCGTGCGAATCCCTCCGGTGAATCCTCCGGCACCGAATCTGGCTCTCCACCATGGAGGCCATTGCCCCCCAGCGCCCACCACCCCATTCAGGAGTCGTCCCCATGTCCGCTCTCCTCGCCAAGAACGTCGGCACCATCGATCGTGCCGTGCGCGCCCTTGTCGGCGTCGGCCTGCTGTCGCTGGCATTCACCGGTCCCCAGACGGCGTGGGGCTACCTTGGTTTCATCCCGCTGCTCACGGCCGCCCTCGGCACCTGCCCGCTCTATTCGGTGCTGGGCTTCTCCACCTGCCCGGTGCGGCGTCCATCGTGACCTCCGACGCCGCGCTGCTGAGCGCGGCGGCGGCCGGGGATGCCGCGGCGTTCGCCACTTTCATGCGCGCCCACCAGGGGGCCGTGCACCGCCACCTGGTGGCGTTCACGGGGCACCATGACGTGGACGATGCGCTACAGGAAACATTCATCGCCGCGTGGCGCGCGGCCGCCGGGTTTCACGGGGGCGGCTCTGCGAGGGGCTGGCTGTTCACCATCGCCCGCAACGTGGTGCGGCATCAGGTGCGCCGCCGGGTGGACGAACCGGCCCAGCTCGAATCGCTCGACGAGCTGGCCGAGCGGGCCGGATGGGGATCGATCCCCGACGAGCGGGTGCGGCCGGAGGCGGGGCTCGCGCGGGAACTGCTCGCGGTGGCGTTCGACCGGCTTCCGCCAGAGGAGCGGGAGGTTCTCACGCTCCGGGAGCTCGATGGGCTCTCGGGCGACGAGACGGCGTCGTTGCTTCATCTGACGGTGCCGGCCATGAAAAGCCGACTGCATCGCGCCCGTCTACACCTGGCGGCGGTTCTGCGCGCCCTCGAAGCCCCCGCCCCTCGCGACGGAGTGACGACCCATGACTGATCAGGGACTGGATACCGTGGTGGCGGGCGTGCGGTGTCGTGAGGTACTGGCCGACCTGTCGGACTATCTGGACGGCGCGCTCACGCCGGCGCGGGTGCGGGAGTTGCAGGCGCACCTGGGAGCGTGTGACCGGTGCGCACGATTCGGCGGGCAGGTGGCGGCCGTGTTGCAACAGTTGCGTGAGGCTGCCGTGGTCGAGTCGCCGGTGGATGTGGTGGACGCCGTGCTGGCGAGGATTGCGGCGGAGCGCTGACGGTCGCGGGGCGGTGCGGGGCGCGCCCACGGCCTCCCGCCGGCCCCCAGCACTCACCCGCCCTTCACGATCGCCGCTGCCGTCCGCAGCCCCACCGCCGTGAAGGTGAGCGTACCGTTGCAGCAGCTCGCCGTGGGCTGTGTGGGGGCGCCGGCCACCCAGAGGTTCTCGTGGTCGTGCGCGCGCCCCTCGCCATTCACCACGCTCTGCGTGGGATCGGTGCCCATGCGGCAGCCGCCGGTCGGATGCTCCTGGCCGAGGTCGTTGGCGCTGTTCTCCATACGCAGGATCTCGCCGTTGCCAGCCTTGGCCATGCGGCGGAACAGCTCGCGCAGTGACTCTTCCTGCCACTCGCGCAGCGCGGCGCTCTCCGGGGCGTCCTTGAACGACAGCTGCGGCATGGGGTCGCCGAAGCGGTTCTTGCGTGTATCGTCGAGCACCAGCTTGCTCTCGCGGTCCGGCAGCACGTCGTAATAGCCGCGCACGCGTGCCGTCGCCCCCTTGGCGCGCGTCTGCCAATCCTTCAGCAGGGCGTCGCCAAACATTACCTCGCCCGTGTCGTCGCGCAGCCGCGGTTCGCGCCCCACGCTCGACTCCCAGATGCGCAGGTCGTGCCGCAGGTAGCGTGACTGCTTGCCGGGGCGCATGAACTGCTTGGACACCAGCGAGTGCTGCACGTTGATGCC
>JAJTGR010000025.1 GCA_021299375.1 Gemmatimonadota bacterium | reverse complement strand
TTTGGGTCAGTCCGCCGCGGACCGCCTGCACGACCGTGCGGCGCACGTGCGCTTGCGTCGCCGCGTCCAGCGATCGCCCGTCTACGCGTTTCACCATGGAGGCAATATAACACTACGCACTAGTTAATGCCCGGGTCAGTATGTGGCTCCGGCCTGCTCGCGTGGCAGGTCGTTCAGCCTCATCGCTGCCAGTCGCTCGGGATGTACCCCGTGTGGCGAGCCATCGTCCGGACTTGACCAGGCAGGCGGTCGCTAGCCGTCGTCGTGCGCACGATGCGTCCCACGGGCCCGACGTGATGACGTTCCCCGTCGCCGCCACGGCCGTTGTGCCGGGTGCGGATGCGACTCGTCGGTACGCGAGTTTTCGGACAGACCGCCGCGATCATCGGCGATACGCCTTCTCGGTCGTTGATGACGGAACTCCCGCGGTCGTGCCTCGTGCACCGCGGTCCCGCCGGCACCTCCCATCCGCTCTCGACGGTGCCGAGCCCCCACGCTGCTTGTGGTCACCTCACCCATCCCGTAGCTTCTCGCCGCTTGCCACGGCGCGTCGCGCCCGCAGCGTCCCCCTTGCGCTCGTGTTCTGCCATGAATTCTCCACTCCGCGCCCTGCCGATCGTCGGCGTGCTGCTTGCCGTCGCCGCTCCAGTGCTCACCGCCCAGACCATCACCGTGCAGGCGCGGCCGGCTACCGCCAGTATCTGGCGTCTCAAGATTCAGGACAACTCACTGGAGAAGGTGGCGGACCCCGGGCAACCGTACCGTCTCAAGATCGAGAAGAACGATCCCAACACCATTGTCGTACGGCAGGACGGCTTTCGCGATGTCCGGCGGAGCTTCCCGAAAGACGCGGAGAAATACAACACGAAGGAACCATACAGCATCTTCCTCACGCGCCGTGTGGTGGAGCTCACGGTGCTGCCGTACGACGCCACGATCTTCGTGAATGGTGAGGCGCGCGGGCAGCGTTCGCATGACCTCGAGGTGGAGGAAGGCACGGCACAAACCGTTGAGATCCGGCGAACGGGTTTGGCGCCCGTCACGCGCGTGTATCGCTGGGACAAGGGCACCAGCGAGTATCCGCCGGCGCGAGAGCGCATCGAGCTGAGCGATCGTCGCGTGCTGCTCACGGCCTCGCAGTCCGGTGCGGAGTTCTTCAAGAACGACGCCAAGCTCGGAGACAACGATGCCGACGTGGTCATCCCACGTGGTTCCTGCGTCATCGTTCGGGCGCAGAAGCCCGGGTTTGCTGCTGCTGAGCGCCAGTACTGCAACAAGGAAGGGATGCCCGATCCGCCGGTATCCGATCGGCTCGTCCTCGCCGGACGGGTGGTGAGCGTGAACGCCGCCACTGATGCGAAGATCTTCGTGAACAACAAGCAGGCGGGCGTTGGCAGCTATCCGGTGAAGGTGCCGGACGCTCAGTGCGTCCTGGTGCGCGTGGAGCAGCCCGCGTTCCTGCCGTGGGAACGCGAGTACTGTGCACAGGACAACGCCCCCGTGCCGCCGATCGAGCAGCTCGTGCAGCTCAAGGCCGACGAGTCATTCTCCGCGTCGGTGGCGAGCGACCAGGCCAATGTCAACGTGACGTTCGAGGTGAATACCGCCCTCACCGACCTGATGGCGTGGAAACGCATCTCGTCCATCGTGCTGTCGCACTTCGACGTTCTGGAGAACTCCGACAGCGAGACTGGCTACCTTCGCACGGCCTGGCAGATCAAGTCGTATGGTGACAACAACGAGGTCGTCATCCGTACGCGCGTGATCGTGAAGCGTGCCAGCGAATCGCCGCTGCGGTACACCATGAAGATCGTCAGCGAGCGCAACAAGATGGCCGGCGTGTCGGTGAAGGAAGACGAGAACTTCGTGCCCTGGGACCGGCTGCTCAACACATACAAGGACGTGATCGGCGAGATGCAGGCGCGCCTCAAGTAGTGGCACGGGGAAGCCCGGTGGGTGTGGCATCCTGTAGCGCCCGTCGTACCGCGGTGCGCCCACCGCCTGCACCACCTCCCGCGTCGCCACGAGGACGTGCTCGGCCGTCCGGGGTGCATGGATCATCCGCGTGAGCCCCGCCACCGTCTGTCCGAGATCCGCACGGATGGAATGGCCAGCGGTCGGCTTGACGTGACACGCACACGATGACTCCCGTTCGCGCCGGCGAGTGCTCTCCGCCATGGCGCATGCTTCCCCACCACGCGTGGCATGGGTCTGCCTACGCCCGCCCTGCTCGTGCCACGCGTGCGCACCACGCGTGCGCACCGCCCGGCGTCAGTGTCCTTGACCCATCGAACGTTCGTGGCAGGCACCGGCGGTCGACAAGCGCGTGGTGAACCGCGAGCGCCGTCGGTGTCGGGCGCTGCGGTGTGATCGGGAACGCGTCATGGCCGGCATGTGGCGGCCAACGATTGCGTGCACACGGCTTGGCGACACGCCGGGGGGCGCCCGCCCAGCGAATCAGGCGTTGCCCGTCGTCGTCCATCATGTCGTCGCGCCGCGCATCCCACTCGAGGGACCGGGGCGGGCCACCACCCCGCGCACACCGAGCGGTCGCGGGACGCAGTCGCGGCGGCCGCCGGATTGTGCACGACCGCGCAGTTGGCATCGCGCCTCTTGGCATGCCAGGATGCGCGCACCGCCGCAACAGCAAGCAACAGCAAGCAACAGCAAGCAACAGCAAGCAACAGCAAGCAACGGCGGGCAACGGCGGGCAACGGCACCGTCGGCTCGACCGACAGCGTACCGAACGTTTCGCGGGACAGCACCGGATGCGATGCGATGCTGTCCCGCGCGCTATCAGGTTGCCGGGGGCGTTACCCCCCCCTCACGCCCGAACGATGCACACCGGGCGCGACGTCTGGGGGAGTGCCGGGGCCGCGCGCCGGCGCCGCGGTGGGACCTCGAGCGCGTGACCCGGGGGGTGGGGAGCACGGTCACGGTCACGGCGCTCGGTCCGAGCGCTGATGGCCGCTGCCTGCGGGTGGCGCCCCACGCCATCGTGACCGTGATGTACCAGGCATCAGAGTGTGCCGACCCCGCACGGTCACCACCGGCCGATTTCGACGGTCACCGAACGCCCCGGCCCGACCAGCATCGCACTGCCGTCGACGCGCTGCTCGTTGGTGAGGTTCTCCGTGCGCAGGCGCCAGCGCCAGCCCCGGATCGGTGGGCCGGCGAAGCTCGCGTGCCATCGGGTGAGGGGCGCCACGAGGCGGAGGTCATTGCCACACGTCGCCGTCCGGCCGCCGGTGCAGTCCCAGGCCAACGACGACCACGAGCCGATCGTCTGTTGGGCGATGGTGAGGTCGCCGCCGTGCAGACGCGTGGTCCAGGAGAGGGCCCATGACAACTGGGGGGCTTCCAGCGGAACCGCGCCCACTTCGAGCGAACCGCGGTAGCTGGAGTCGAGCGTCACCACGCGCGACCGCGCAAGACTGCCGGTTGCCCGCCATTGCCCCCAACGGGTCGTCAGCACGCCATCCGCATCCACCCCGCGGGCCTCGACCGAACCCACCGTGCGAAACTGGACGACCCGGCGGACGAACCCCTCCCCCGTTTCGGCTTGTCCGGTCGGCACCAGTTGAACGAAGCCGTCGGTACGCTGGTGGAACACCGTCACCGCCAGCTGTCCGGCCTCCCCCGCGCTCCCGTCCACTCCCGCCTCCAGTGCCCGCTGCCGTTCGCCCTGCAACCCCGGATTGGCCCGCTGGGCGTACAGCGACGTGGTCCGCGCTGCGCTCATGCCCGGCGACGGAGCTCGGGCACTCGCCCCGAACGCCGCCCGACCGCGCCACATCATGCGGCCGATGGCCGGCATGGGCACCTCGATGCCGGCTGAGGGGAGCCACAGCGGCAGCGATCGTACGCCGAGCGCATCGTTCCATTCCCCACGCAGGCTCGCCGACCAGTGCACCCGCCGGAGGTCGCCCCGGAGGCTCACCGCACCACCGGCCAGCGATTGCGTGGTGGCACTGTCGCCCAGCGAGTTGGCGAGCCCCGAGGTATCGGGCGCGTTACGGGTCAGGTGCGAGGCGTCGGCGACCAGCTGGAGGGTGAGCCCCGAACGAGGCAGCGGCACCTCCCCGCGGTACCGTGCCGTCCATCGGGTCACCGGGCCACGCCACGCCACGCGGATGCTGTCCTGCAGAGACAGCCGTCGGGCGCCGGCGGTGGCCTCACGGTCGGACCGCGCTACCGCGAGCTGCAGGGCGTGCCCGCCGTGCCCGGGGTCCCAGCGCATCGCGAGTCCCGCGTGCGCGTCCCGTACCTCCTCTTCGTCGAGCGCCGTGATGCTCGCGGCACCGGGCCGGGTGGCCGGCGCCGACTCGCTCCAGCGCGGATCGATCGACAGGATCTGTCGCCCGCCCGCGGCGCGCGCGTTGAGATCTACCCGCCAGCGCGCTGTGGCGGCCATCGCCGACCACGACCCGCCAGCCGTGGTCATGGGCCGGTCACCCACCGGCACACCGGTACGCACGGCAAACCCCGTGGCGCCCAGTGAGTAGCGCACCGCCGTGGAGTCGGTGCGGTCTCCGGCGGCTGGCCGCGCCGTGCGGGTCCAGGCACCGCCCGCGCCGACATCGGTGCTCAGCAGGGCCCCGCGTTGCAGGCGGGAACCGGCCGCGCCGACTCGCAGCGACTGCGGCAACGCGCGCGAACCGCCGCCGGCGGCGCGCGCGCCCTGCAGGGCACGGGTCGTGAAGTGCAGTATGCCGTCCAGCGCATCCGTGCCGTACCGTGAGGCGCCCGCGGCGCCGGGCTGCCACTGCACGTGCGCCACGCCGCGCAGATCCAGCCCGAGCACCGACGCCGGGTCGGCCACCTCGATACCGTCGACGAAGACTTTCACCCCCGGACCGCCGTCCCCTCCCCGACCACGCACACTCGCAATGCGCAGCGCGCCGCCGCCGCGATCCCACGCCGTCAGCCCCGGCAGGGTTGAGCGCAGCACCTCGCCGAGCGACGAGGCGCCGCTTGCCAGCAGACTGTCGCCATCGAGTGTCACGACGCGGGAACCGACACCGGCCAGGACGCCCAGCAGGGAAGGCGACGCGGCGTCAGCGTCCGCCTGCACCCGCTGTACCGGCAGAGGCTGGGCCGCCTGGGCATCAGCCGCCCGGTCGTCAGCCGGAGACATCGGGGCCAAGATGAGCAGGTTGTCGCGGACAATCACGCGCACGGTGGTTCCCGCAAGGATGACCGCGAGTGCGGCGCGCGCCTCGAAGGTGTCACACACCACCGACACCGCGCGCTGCGGCAGCTGCTCGGGGCTGTACGACAGGCGCCAGCCCGCGCGCTCGGCAACCTGCCGCACGGCCTGGGCGAGCGGTACGCGCACGAGACGCCACGCCCCGCGCGATTCGGCGGCCGTACCGGGCCGACAGACGTCGGAGCGCACGGCCGGTGGCTGCGCCACCGCCGCGGCGCTCGCCTGCGCGACCGCGGCGGCGGGGCTCCCCACGCCGGCCAGCAGCGCGAGCACCAACGGGTGCCTCACCTGGTCCGCTCGCTCAGCCTCCACCCGAGCGCCGTGGGGCGGAGCTGTCCGCCGATGGTGGTGGCCAGCACGTCGACCATCGCGTCGGGCGACTCCCCATCGAACGTGACCGTCACGCGACGATGCGCCATCGAGGCGTCCACCTCGATGGTCCGCCCACTCCAGCGGCTGAGGCGACCGACCACATCGCCGAGGGGCTCGTTGTCGAACACCAGCTGGCCACCTGTCCAGGCGATCGCTCGGCGCACCTCGTCGGCCCCGATCGGGGCCACCAGTCCCGCCGCCGTGGCCAGGCCCCCCGCACCGGCGCGCACCGTGTCGCGGCGCGCTCCCACCACTACCGCGCCCTCGACCACGGCGACCAGCGTGGCCTCGCTGCGCTCCCGAACCGCGAACGCGGTGCTGACATCCTCCACCAGCACGTCCCCCACCCGTACCCGGAAAGGCATGGCGCCCGGTGTCACGGTGAACAGCGCCTCGCCCGTCAGCTCCAGCTGCCGATGGGCGCGCCCGAAGTCGGCGGCGCCGCGAAGCGTACTCCCCGGCGCGAGTGTCACCCGCGAGCCATCGGCCAGCGTCACCGACACGGGCGCGTCTCCTCCCTTCGCGACCAGCCGCAACGCGTCCGTGGGGCGCGACGCCGGGGCGAATGCCGATTGGCGCCACCACCCGACCCCGATCAGTACGCCAACCAGCGCCGCCGCGGCAAGGACACGCTGGCGGGTCCGGACACCCCCGCGTGATGTCCGCGCCGGGCGCGGAGCGTGCGCCTCCCGCGCGCGGGCCTCGGCAAATCGCCGCATCGCGGCGTCGGTGTCCCACACCACGGGCCCGGTGCCGCCCAGTTGGTTCGCGGCCGTCCACACGTGCTCCGCCTCCGCGAGCAGCGCGGCGCCATCGGGGGTCGACGACAGCCACCTGCGCATACGCGCCGCGTCGTCGGCGTCGAGCCCGCCCGCGACCAAGCGCGTGGCTTGAGCCCAGCGCAGATCGTCGTCAGGGGGGAGGTCGGACATCGACATCGGGGGAGAGACGGAGGGTGGTGCAGCGGAAAGCGCCGGCAGTCGCGACCGCACCGAGGCACGGAACGCCACCTGATTCAGAATAACACGCGTGTTCATTTGTACCCTGACACGATATCCTTGGCCCGCATGCATCCGCTCGATCGCTTCCCTGCGCGGTCCTCCGCGCCCGACGAGTCCGCCTCGAGCGACGCGTTCGACCACATTGTTCGCACGCACTATCCGCGGCTCGCCTCGGCGGTGCACCAGATCGTGCGGGACCGGGTGGCCGCCGAGGACATCGTGCAGGACGCACTCCTCGCTACGTGGCGCAACCGCGCGGCGGTCGACATCCCCGACGGCTTGCCGGCCTATCTGTACCAGGCCTGCCGCAATCGCGCCCTCAACCACGTGCGGGACCGACGGCGGCAGGATGGCACCATCACGAGCGATCCGGAACGGGCGGCGCAGGTGGCCAGTCGCACCGAGGGAGTGGACGACGACGTGATCGCCACCGAGTTGCAGCACGCCTTGCAGCAGGCGCTGGCCCGCCTCGCCCCCGGGGCCCGCGAAGTCTTTCTGCTCAGTCGGGCGCGCGGTCTCACGTACAATGAGATCGCCACGGTCCTCGAGGTGTCCGTGAAGACGGTGGAGACCCAGATGAGCCGCGCCTTGCGTGTGCTGCGCGAGCAGCTGCGGCCCTGGCGCGATTAGCGACGGCTCACCTTGCTGTCAGGGGACATTGGCCTCGTGGTGTAGTTCCTGGTAGCCGTCAGCGCTGACGACATCGCGCAGCCAGGTACGCTGCACATCATCACCCTTCAGTGGAGCACGACATGTTCTCTTTTCTCCGGACGCAGCGACGGGGTGCCGCGATCGGCACGGTGTCCGCCCTGCTCGTGGTGGGGGCCACCGCCTGCACCGACGCGTCGCCGCTGGCACCGGCCGGCGACACCGATGCATCGCTCGCGGCACAGGTGGCAACCAACGACAGTTTGATCCGAAGCGCATCGGCGGCCACCCGTCGCGACAGCGCCGGCCCGGGCACCGCGTCCGGCGTGCCCGCGGCCGGCTCGGCCTTCGCGTTGCCCGCGTCGCTGGCGCTCAGCGCGGCGCAACAGCAGCAGATCAACGCCCTGCGGGCGACCTTCGAACAGCAGACGGCGAAGGACGCCGCCGACTATAACGCCATCCTCGTGGAGGCACGCGCGGCGCGCGCGGCCGGCGCCTCGGCTGCCAGCATCGACGCCATCATGGCCAAGGGATCGGCCATCGCCCAGCGGCTCGAGGCGGCGGAGGCCGCGCTGCAGAAGGCCATCGACGCGGTGCTCACGCCGGCGCAGCGCGAGTGGCTGGCCCGCTGCGCGTCGCCGCTCAGTCTCACCGCGGCCCAGGCGCAGCAGATCGCCGATCTCGAACGGGCCTTCGAGCTGGCGATGACCGCCGATCTGAAGGCCATCTCCGATGCGCTCGACAAGATCCTCGCCCTGCGCGCCGCCAGCCCGGGCAGCAGCGCTGTGGAATCGCAGATTCGCGGGATTCTCGACGCGGTCACCCCCGCACGCGAGCGGGTGCGCGCGGCGCAGCAGAAGCTGTCCACCGACATCGCCACGATCACCGGGACGTCGTCGTGTGGGGGCTGACCGCCCACGCGTGACTCGGCGCGGGGGTTGACGCTCCATCGGGCGGGAGGGGTGCCCCTTCCCGCCCGATGGAGCGTACGCGGAAGCCGTTTCCCGCTCACGCCGACATGCCGATGCCGTTCCGCGAGATCACGGAGGGCCGACGCGCAAACCCCTACACGACACGCCGAATCAGCTGCGCGGGTCGTGGACGACGCCGATGAAGAGCACCGTGCCGGTGAAGCGCTCGCGGATCATGAACACGAACGGACGGTCGAACTCGTAGATCGGGGGCAAGCTTACCGGCATGATGCCGACGGCCGTCGCGCCGCCGGCCCGTGCACCACGCTCCGTTACCGCGATCGACACGCCGTGCTGCACGAAGCCGATCTTCGTCCGGACGTTCGTCACGAGCCGCGGGAACTCCGCCGCATCGCTGAAGGCCTGCGACATGCCGAGCGCCGTCAGATCGCCGTTCAGCTGGCGCGACGCCCGCAGCGTGAAGCGTGGGAGCCCGAGGAACGCCAGCGTCTGCGGCTCCAGCGAGCGCACGACACTCCCCACGAACGCCGTATCCAGACGCTGGATCACGGCATCGACCCCCCCGGTCGTCGGCATCAGCAGCAGCATGCTGTAGGCGCTGTTGCCGAACGGCAGCTCGGCGGCCACGCCGGTGCGGCCGGCGCCCAGGTCGATTGTCGACTTGACGCTGAATCCACCCGTGCGCCGCATCATTGGCGTGGTGACCGGCGCGCCGGACGCCAGCGTGAACGTGCCATCGAGGCGCGTGTTGTTCATGTCGAACCGATCGCGCCAGGCGCCGTCGAAATAGACCGCATTGACCAGCATCATCTGCAGATCGTCGGGCGGCGCCTGTTCCAGCAGTGTCGGGATCAGGCCGCGGGTGCTGCGCTGGACCCACGCGTTGACCGAGTCGCGCATGAGCGAGGCCGTGGCCACCGACTGCACCGGCGCCGAGAAGAACTCCCGCGCCTCGCGCACGAAGCTGGTATCGGGCACCGCGCTCGTTCGTGTCCAGATGCCGTTGCCGACGGACACCGTGACGGTCGAGTCGAGCGTGGGCAACAGTGCGAGCAGGCTCCTGTAGGCGGCGTTGATTTCCGCGCGCGACCGCCCGCCCCACCCCAGGACCTGCTGCATCTGGGAGAAGGTGGTCCCGGCTGCGCCATTCATGGTCATCCCGAGGGCCACCTGCACGCTCAGCGGTGAGAGCAGGAGGTTGCGTTGCTGGCCGGAAGCCGGGCTGGAGGCTGCGGCCTGCCTGAGCAGGTTGTAGGCGAACACGTTGACGCCGGCCACGCCCTGCTGCTCCGTCGCCGTGAGCGTCCGCGGGAGGGCCGTCAGCGAGTCGAGTGTGCCGGTCGGCTCCGGACCGGCCGCCGAGCCGTCGCCGCACGCGGCCGTCGCGCTCAGCATGGTGACGGCAGCCAGCCGCCGCCAGTGATGGGGGCGACCGATGGCCGCGTGGATGCTCCGGAATGTCGTCATGATGAGATCGGGTGAGGAGTGACCCAGCAGGCGACCAACCCGGACGCCGCGGTTTCTGAGTGTTGTACCCGGTCTCCATCCGTTGCGTCACCGACTCCCCTGCCCTGCCGTCAGCGGGCACACGTCCCGTGGACGTGTGCCCGCAAGGAGCGGACGGCATGGGTCCTGCACCGCCGATCGGTGCGGAGGCACACGTTTCCATTTCCGGCGAGGAGAGGCCCGTCAGCGCCCTCCGGCGCCGGTTGGCCATTCCGGCGTCATATCAGGGCCATGGGGGATGGGTAGGCCCGATCGCTTCCCACCGGCGTACCGAGGGCTGCCCACGCGCTCGTGGCGCACCCATGTCCGTTCCTGTCGGGCATTTCGGATGCCCACGCGGGCGGGGGGCCGGTACGCGGAAAGCGGTGCGGCGAAGTTGGTGAATGGCCGCACCGCTCTCCCTGACCCTGCTAGCTGGCGGGACCAAGCTGACCGCGGATCTCTCCGGCGGGGAATGTGGAGGAGTGCACGTTCACATAGCCTTGCCCGTTCCGAAGGATCGTCACCAGCGAATCGAGGGTGATGGGCGGCTGGCCGCCGATTCCGCGAATGTCTGAGGCCGTGAACGATCCGGTGAGCACACCGCTGGTGCCGGTCACGGGCGTACGCATGAGATCGACAATGATACCGGCTGTGCCGTTCGGCCCGGCCGGCGCGTGGATATGCAGCCCGGTGGGATTGCTCGCGATACCTTGGTACGTGATGGTGTAGCTCATCGCCGAGCCACTGCGCGTGAACACGGCGGCGCCGTTGGCCGCGGTGTTCACGGCGTTCGGTCGCTCGTTGGCCCCGTTCATCTGCGTGAAGAGGGCGCTTGCCACCACGTTCACCGTACCCGTCATGCCGGCGTGCAAGGTACAGGCGTACGGATAGCTGCCGATCGTTTCGAACACGCGCTGCGCGGTGGCGCTCGACGTGACCCCAATGTTCGAGGGTGCGCTGCTCGACTGGAAGATCACGTTGTGGCCGATGCCACCAAAGCTCCACGTGACCGTCCCTCCCTGCGCGACCGTAACCGTCGGCGGTGTGAAGAGGCTTGCATCGGTCGCCTGCACGGTCACAGCCGGGGTCGCCGCCGCTGGCGGCGCCACCGTCACGTTCGCCGTGGCGGTGGCCGTGGTTCCGTCGCGGGTCAGGGTGGTCGTGATGGTGGCTGCGCCGGGGGCTACCGCGGTCACGAGGCCGTTGGCGTCGACGAGGGCCCTGGTGCGATCACTGGTGGCAAAGGTGGCGCCACTCGTCGCAGCCATCGCGGTCCCGCGCGCGTCACGGGGGGTGACCGTGAGCGTACTGGTGGTGCCGATGGCCATGCTCGCGACGCCAAGCGTGGCGGTGAGTTGTGAGAAGCGCTGCGCGACATCCACCGTGATGGTGTTGCGCGCCGTGCCGCTCGAGGCGGTGATGGTCGCGCTGCCGTTCCCCGTGGCGGTGACGGTAGCGGTGGTGCCGGTGCCGGCGACTGTCGCCACTCTGGCGTCGCTGGTCGTCCAGGTGACGGAGGCCACCGACATGCTGGCGCCCCTTGCGTCGGCCACGGCGGCGGTGATGGTCCGTGTGTCCCCGACGCTCACGAGCGCGCCGCTGGACGACCCCGACAGGGTAATGCTGGCAGCGGTCGGGGCCGGCGTGGTGCCGCCATCACTGCCTCCGCCGCATCCGACCGTCGAACTGACTAGAAGGACCGCACCCATCCGCGCGAGGTGCTGCATTGGTGACGACATCCCGATCTCTCCGGCTGAGTGAAAACCTGACGCCTGAGGCGTCGACCCGGTACGAAGAGGGGATGAGCCGGCCAGATATTCCCGGTGGCCGTGAAGACGACCGCGAGCTGCCGAACGCGTTTGGTCTGGATGACTTCCAGGGGTGCTCGCGGCCGAAGCTGGCATCGCCATGTCACGCTCGTCGCGATGGCCAATGCGTCGCTCCTGCTCGCAGGGCTCCGGAGCACGATCCCACGCGTCACACGCCCCGCGATCCGCAGGCAACTCCGAGCGCTCCTGATTCGCCGGGGCGCGTGGTGTCCAACCTGCCGACGACACTGGACTGCTACGTCTTCACTCACCCAGGCAGCGCTCGCGCCGCCCGTTGACGCGTTGCCCCACGCCAATCCATTCCTGAAGCGCCGCATTGGCCGACGAGGGGCGACGGGTCACATCGGCATGCGTCATCGTGGAGAGCAGGGTCAGCAGTGCAGTGGAGCGCAGCGCGCCATCGGTCGCCTGTGCTGGCGCGCGCGGCGTCGGCACGGCCGTGCCACCCAGCGGCGTCGCGGCGAGCTTGGCGCCAAGAACTTCGATGAAGTCTTGCGATGCAAATGGAGTGCTGCCGGTGAGACACTCATGCAACAGGACGCCGACCGCGTACAGATCGCTCTGGGGCGATGCCGCCCCGCCTATGAGCACTTCGGGAGCCACGTACGCTGTCATGGCCGCTCGCCGGGGTGCATTCGCCGTGGCCATACCGCCCTCGGCGAGCTTCAGCACTCCGGCGCGTGACACGAGCAGCGTGTGCGTGTTGAGACAGCCATGCAGCACGCGTTGCGCATGCAACGCCGACAATCCCTGCAGACACTGCCGTGCAATGGCGGCCACTTGGCCCGGCTCGAGCGGAGCCAGGCCCTGCAGGATGGTGGAAAGCGCAACCCCATCGACGAACTCCGTGCTCAGGAAGCCTGTGTCGTCGACAATGCCGGCATCGTACACCCGCACGAGATGTCGGTGTGGGGCGAGCGACATGAGGTGCGTGGCTGCCGCGAGCATGCTGTCGACGACCGCTCCCGACGCACGCTCGCCCGTCGGCAACGCGTCGGTGCGCAGCAGACGCAGCGCGACCACCTCGCTGCGCGGCACATCGCGCGCTCGGAAGAGCACCCCACCCTCGTCACGACCAAGTTCAGCGTCGAGGCGATAGCGACCGGCGAATACCATGCCCGGCGCCCACGTGATCGTGCGTCCGGCTGCGGCGCGGAACGCCAGAGTGCGCGCGCGTCCGCGTGGGGCACGTCTCGTCTCAACGTCCGGGCTCGGCTGCAATGACACGAGCGCCCGCAGGATGTCCTGGTCGGTGGTTTCGGTGACCAGCGCCTGGACTGCGTTGGCCAGGGCCGACACCTCGACCGAGGCGAAGCGACTGGTGGTGAGTGTGGCACGTGCGGCCGCGCCGGTGACCTCGCCTTGCTCCACGAGTTGCTGCACCTGCTGCGCCATGACGGCCACCGGGGTAGCGATCGCGCGCGACGTGAGGGCACCAGCCGCAAGCGCGCACAGCCCGCCGAGCAGTGCTGCCAACAGGAGCGAGCGCTGCACCGGCAACAGCGTGGTGAGTGCTTCATCGCTCGGGCGCAGTACGACATATCCGCCGACCGGCATCCCACCAGCGGTGGCGAGTGTACTGCGGTGCAAGATCCATGTACGTCCCGCGTGAATCATTTCCTGGTGTGCAGCACCGCCGGTCACCGGCATACTGGCAATGGCCCGCGTGACAGCCGTACGGAGCGGCTGGTCGTTGGAGAGGCTCGTCGCCGACACACGGATGTGGCCGGATTCGTCGAGCACGAAGAACACCACGGCCTGATTGGTCGCGAGCGCGATGTCAGCGGCCGTGAGGCTGTCGAGTACGCGCGTGGCCACCAGGACACCAAAGGGCATGCCGCCCGGCGCGGCAACCGGCACCGCCGTTGCCTGAAACAGCAACGAGTCGCCGGAGCCGCCGTACCCGGTGGTGACCTGTCCGCGCAGAGCCGCCGAGACCAGGGGTACCCGCGCCATGGGCTCTCCAACGGCCGATGGCTCGTCCGACTTGGCGATGAGGTTGCCTTCCTCATCAGTAATGAACACCCACGCTGCATCGAGCTGCTCGGCGGCCTCGAATGTCTGATCGAGAATGTCGTCGCGACGTCGCTCCGCGACGAGTGTGCGGAAGTACGGTCCCTGCACGAAGACGCGGGCGCCGCCACCGAGACTGCGTCCGCGCCCAGCGAGCAGTTGGGCCGCCAGGTCGGCCGATTGCTCCAACGTCTGCTGTGCCAACTCGCGGGCGGCGCGACGAACGCCAACGGTCGCCAACCCCAATACCGCGGCGAGGAGTATGGCGACCAGAGCGGCGGTGCCGCTGAACACCCGCCACGACAGGCGGTGCCAAGGTGCCGCGGCCACCGGTGTTGCGGGCACTGTCAATACCGGTCGGCGCGGGTGGCCGAGTACGCCTGCCCGAACTTGTTGCGGTGCGACTTGGCCACATACCCGCGCGCATCGAGGGCGAGGGTGAGCGTGACTCCCTCGGGAATGACCCGGATGGTTTCCACATGCTCCGCGGCCCGTTCATGCCACACCCGCATGGTCCATGTTCCGGCCGGAACGTCCTCAATGGCGAACGAACCGTCCGCTCGCGCCCGCGTGACATACGGCGTACGCACGGCCACCACGTAGTTCACCATGCGCGCGTGGATGTTGCAGTAGACCGCGTACACGCCCGGCGCGTTGAACGTGGCCGCGCGCGTTTTCCCCGAGCGGTAGAGCCCGAGATCGAATGCGCCGAGGGACGAATTGGAGAAGACGTTGTGGCTGAAGGGATCCTGATTGGGATAGGCCACGCTCCCCCCCACGCCGACGATCTGGACACGCGGCTCGAACTCACGCAGGCGCATGCCCACCGACGCCTTCTGCAGCCACGCCGGGGCCCGCAACGGCCCGGACTCACCATCGAGCGTGATGACCACATCGCCCAGGGCCGCTGGTGTGGCCCCGGCACGCTCGATAAGCCGCACCTGCCCGCGCACCGTACCCTGCGCACCGAGGATTCCCGTGACGCCGATGCACAGGCCGACGATGCACAGGCCGACGATGTGTACGCTCGGCCTACGCGCCATGCGGCTCACAGGTCGATCCCGATGGCCAGGTTCCAGTGCCGCGCACTCCAGGGACCGTCGCTGTAGCGTGTTCGGAGCCCGCGGTACTCGAGGCTCACGAAGAGGGGCACGGCGGGACGCCACGTGGCGTGCCCGGTGCATACCGTGTTGCGACGGCGGTCGGCGCGGTTGCCCACGACGCGGGCGGTACCGCAGCCCACGCCATGGCTCAGCATGGGGTGCCACTGCGCGTTCACCTGCAACCAACCGGCAACGTCCGTGAGTGGGGCGCCCACGTCCGTCGGGGCCAGCCCCAGCGTGCCGAAGTTCTGGCCGATGCCGCCGCCGCCCAGTCCGCGCAGCAAGGAGCCACGGTAGGCCTCCCCGCGGATTTCCACGCCGTGGCCAAGCGACGCGCGCATATCGGCCGTCAGCGCCCAACTCGTGAGGAGCCCATCACGCGATGGACGAAGCCAGCCGCGGTGAGTGCCGATACCCACCTCGAACCCCGAGGTGAGCACACCCTGCGCTGGTTGGTCATCGAGCGCGACCCCGTGGCGCAGGCGAAGGCGCGATTCGACCGCCGGTCGTGCGCTGGCCTGCCCGATGTCCGTGGCCGGTGTGGCGGATACCGCGCGTTCGGAGGCGTTTGGTGAGATCACCGCGCCCTGCACCGCCGCGCTCCACTGACCGCGGGTCGCGAGCGTCTGTGTGAGGCGCAGCTGCGGCAACCAGTTCCACAAGTTGCCTGCACCAGCAAAGACCGGGATGGCCACGCCGGCCGTGCTGATCGGGTTGAGATCCGAAATGAGTGGCGTCTCCATGCCGAACATCACCTCGGTGCGCGGCCACAGCAGAAACACACGCGCCGTCCGCAGCCGCGGCTCGGGAAACAGCGGCGGGGCAGCCTCGAGCGCGCGCGCAAAAAAATCCAGCTCGAAATCGGCAAGCAGCGTGGCGCCCGCAACGCTGTCCATGCTCACACTGCCACCCAGCAATGCCTGACGCATGGATATGCCGAATACCGAGGGCGCCATGGCCAACGTATTGGCGTTGGCGCGCGACGGGGCGGCAAAGATCGGCAGCTCGGCGGCGGACACTGCACCCGTCGTCAAGGAACTGTTCAGTACCAGACGCGCCGACAGGTCGAGCTGAATGCGCGAGCGCATCCGCACCGCAGTCACCGATTCCGTAGCGACTTGCTGCCGCAGCAGCGCGAGCGCGGAGTCGGTTCGTGCGAGTTGCGCAGCGAGGGAGTCGAGCGTGGTGGTGCGCTGCCCCCGATCGCGTGGTATGCTGTCGCGCTGCTGCGCCGAGGCCACGGGTGCCGACAGCAGCACCAGCGCGCCCGTCAGCAGGGCAGCGCCAGTACCAGCAACGCGCGGTGGACGACTCGTGGGATCGGCAGGCACACCACCAATAGGGCGATGGTGCTGCGGATTGGCAATGTACGGGCATTACCGATGGCGACTGCGGACGTCGGCGTCAGGGGCGTGGCCGGTTGGCACCGTTCATCCGGAGTTGCGTGGTGGCCAGCACACGCAGCATGTCGGGCGAGTCCGGCCCCACAAGCACGTGCATCCCGCTGGACGCATTCCACACCACGATCGTCAGCGAATCACTCGACGCGGTCACGAGTGGCGCGACCTGCAGCGCGGCCCGCAGCGCGCCGGTTGGCGCAGACACGGCGCCCGGCACGATGAACTGCATCAGGAGCCGACCGTCATGGCGATACGCGAGCGCTCCCATCAGCTCGCCCGTGACGCTCGTGGTCCACGCCCTGGCCAAGGTGAGGCCGGGGCCTTCGAGCGGCGTGACTGGAACACCCAGCGCCGAGCGTACGGCGTCGAGATCGCGAGCGCGCCCAGGAAGATCCTGCGTGGCCAGTGCCTGCCAACGCGTGGACAGGGAGTCGAGCAAGTCATCACGATCGATCGCCACCGTCGACACGGCGGGGAAGGCGGCGCGGCGGCTGGTGACCTGCGTGGTGATGAACCCGCCGGTGGCAAGCATTGTGAGCAGCGCGAGTGCCCGCCAGAGAGTCAGCACACCCAGTCCCCGACGGAGCGGATGCGATCGTGCCGGCGGGGCCGACGTCGCGCTCACGGCCTGGCGAATGCGCGTCTGCAGCGCGGCCGACCCTACCGGTCCGCGTGTCTGGCCCAGCCCAGCCGCCAGGGCCCGCAGCAGGCGGACTTCGCGTGAGCAGCGGCGGCAGACCGCGAAATGCCCGTCGAGCTGCCCCATCGTCTCAGCCGGCAACTCGCCGTCAACGTACGCTCCCAGCAACGAGGCAATCGCCTCATGCTGTTCGGTCTCCTGTGCCCACTGCGCCGGCAGTTGCCGAGGCACAGCGTTGTGCCAGAACTCTCTCATGATGGCCTCGGAATACGGCGGGGTTGGCCTTCGGCCGGCGCACCGAGTGCCCATTCCCGCGCACGTTCAGCGATGACCGCAGCCAGCAATCGGCGCCCGCGCGACATGCGACTCATCACGGTCCCGATGGGTACCCCCACCGTGTCGGCAATCTCGGCGTAGGTGAAGCCTTCAATATCGTGCAACTCCACGGCCGTGGCGAAGTCGTGCGGGATCACCTGCAGCGCTGCCTCGAGCACCTCCCGGTCGAGTCGCGACACCAGCGCATCGAACACCCCATCGGTGGCAGTGGTCACGAGCGCTTCATGCACGTTGTCGAGGCGCGACAATGGCAACAGCTGCGCCCGCCGGGTCTGCCGCTCGACCGACTCACTCAGCACCGTGCGCAGAATACGATAGAGCCACGCCCGTACTCGTCGCGGGTCCCGCAGTTGGTCGAAGGCTGCCCACGCCCGCACACAGGTGTCCTGGACGGCGTCCTCGGCGTCCACCAGCGTTGCCGTACGCCGCGCGGCGAAGCCCAGCAGGCGATCGAGGTGCGGGAGCACGAGAGCCTCGTACTCCCGCTGCCGGTCTTCGATGGAGTGTCGGGTTGGGGTGGCCATGCGGGGGTAGAGGGAATCGGCGGCGGAAGTATTCCCGTACCGGCGTCAGCGCGAGCCGCCCCGGGCGACCACGCGGTCCGTGTCGTCGGCCGCGGTCGCCACGCTCGCGGCGCCCCATCCCGCATCGCCGTCACCCACTGCGCTCGCTGCAGCCTGTCTACTTGAGACGGATGTTGCCGATGCTGATCTCGTCGGCAGCCTCCGCGCTCGCCGAACCCGACAGGCCGAAACCGATGAAGTTCCAGCGGATGCCCTCGCCCAGAACGGATTGCTCGATGACCTTGGTGCCGTTGAAGTACACGGTCATCAGGGTGCCGTCGCGGACGATCCGGACGCCGACCGAGTTCCGGTCCCGGTAGAAGATCGGGGTCTTGTCCGACTTGCTGCTCAGGAAGCCGCCACGCGAGTCGAAGACCTGCAGCGTCCACTGGCCGAAATCGTTCCAGTAGGGATCGAGCGTGAGCGCGACGCGCCGCATCTCGAAGTCGTTGACCTGTTTGGGGAAGGCGAGGCGGGAGCCCTTCAGCACCAACCGCTTCGTTCCGCCGAATTCGCGGACGAGCGCTTGCGGGCTGTCGACGGTCCAGCCCGAGGGCGCCTGGCCAGCGACCGAACCTGAGAAGTCCTCGGTGAAACCCGCGCCGGCCGCGTCCGCACCGCTTCCGGCGGGAAGAGTGCCGGATGGGTTGCCTGCCGACGCACGGCCTTGCGGCGTGCTGCCGATTTCGGCGATCGTGGCGCGAGCGGCCACGGCCGGAAGCCCGCTCAACTGCCGGAGGACGTTGAAGTCGAATTCCTTCTCGAACCGATCGAAGAACGCGGTCTTGGCGGCCGACGCATTGCTCCGCCGGAGTCGGACCAGGACGGTCTGCGGCTTCCAGGTCGGCACGGTGCGGTCGAAGATCTCGCGGTTCTCCACGAAGACGTGATAGCCCGTGCCGGGCGCGGCGCTGAGCGATTTCGGGTCATAGAGCAGATCGTTGATGAACCCGACATACGCCGGCGACGACGCATCCGGCCGGCGCTTCATCGCGTCGGTCGTGCGGAGCATGTCTCCCCGGTAGCCCCTGAGCGTGTCGATCACGCTCCGCGTCTTCGCGTCGGCGGTCTCGCTGATGCGGAGAAATTCCTCGCGCTCCTTCGGACTCATGCTCCCGTCGGCGTTGACCCTCTGGATCGCCCGTTGCGAGGCCGCCCGCGACTCCTCGAGGTCCTTGATGCTCCTGTCGATCTTCGTGCTCCAGTACGTACGGTAGACATCGGCCAGCTCCGACCACGACAGCTTCCGGAACGGTGGTGTCTTGATGGCCGAGAAATACCAGCCGGCGAACGTCTGTTCGCCTTTCGCGTTGAATGCGTAGATCGAGGTCAGCCCCGTCGGACTCTCGATGACCCGAAGGTCACCCACCAGATGCAGGGGCAGTTCCCACCGGCCGAACTTCATCTCGGTGGTGAAACTCGCGAGACCCCTGATCGGAAACGAGTTGACCATGAAATACAGCCACGCGCTGGTCTCGTGCTCGGCCCTGATCTCCGTGGCTCCGCCGCTGGTCTCCGAGCAGATGAGGTCAAAGACCCCAACCGTGCTCGTGTAGCTCCAGATCGGGTCATGCCCAGCGGGCCGGACGCCCGCACCACTGATGTAGTAGAGCAGCTGGAGCCCCTTCGGCGACGTGGGGAACACCCGCGTCAGCTCGCCGTACACCGGCTTCATGGCCGCGGCCGCTTTGCTCGAAAGCGTCTCCCGCTCCAGCTCCCAGGGGACCTGCGACGTGAGCGCCTGCCGGCAATCCGGATTCGCGCGGGCGGGCATCACCGAGGGGAGAAGCAGCAGCACGATGGGAAGCGTTGCGGGCGGCATCCTCGTTATCGGGATGCTCCTTCGGCGCCGCGCAGCGCCTGCAGGAGCGTCACCGTCCCCTTCCGCCGCGCCGCCTCGCCCGCCGCCGACCCGCGGTACTTGCCGATGCGCACGATCACCAGATCGTGCGACGGGATCATCCAGGCGCTCTGCCCGCCGGCACCCAGCATGGCGAACGCCTCGCGGGGCATGGGCTCGCGGCCGTCGCCGTTGATCCAGAAAAACGCGCCGCCGTACTGCGGCCGGCCGTCGGCCACCCACGCCGGCGCCAGGGTGCGCACATGCTCGCGCACGAACCCCTCCGGCAGCAGCCGCTCGCCGTTCCACACGCCATCCTGCAGGTGCAGCATCCCCAGCCGCGCCCAATCGCGCGCGGCAATGACCTCGCCGCCGTTCCCCAGCAGGTTCCCCGCGGGGTCGGCCCAGATGACGACGTCGCGCATTCCCAGCTTGTCGAACAGCACACGCTGCGGAAAGCTGAAGTAGTCCTGCCCCAGCCTGGCGGCCCCCAGCTTGACCAGGTAGCTGGCCAGGATGGGATCGGTGTTGCGGTAGCGCCCCACGGTGTTGGGGGCCCACTGCGGCGGCCGCGTGGCGGCCCACTGGTAGGCGTTGGGGCCGGTGTAGTAGTAGAGGTGGTCGGGGTACCCCAGTGATTCATCGTAGTCGGGGTCCTGCGGGGCGCGGATGCGCAGCCCGCTGGACATCCGCAGAATGTCCTGGATGCGGATGGCCTGTCGCGGATCGCCGGGTTGCTGCCACTCGGGGATGGGGGCCGGCTGGTCCAGCCGGTACACCCCCAGCTGGATGAGGCGCCCCACCAGCGTGCCGGTGAGGCTCTTCCCCATCGACCAGCTCTCCAGCGGCGTGTGAATGCCGATCCCCGGCGCATACCGCTCGCCGATGAGGCGCCCCTTGTGCGTGATCACCACCCCCAGCGTCATCGCCTCGGCGGGGCCGAAGATCTCGTTCACGGCCCGGGTCACTTGCGCCGAGTCCACGCCGGCGGGCCACGGCGTGGCGGGGAGCAGGTCACCCATGGGCCACGGCATGCTGGCGGCCGGAGGAAGGTTGGGGGTGACGAGCTGCGGGGTGAAGTGCACCGAGTCCTCGCCAACGGAACGGGTGACGCATCCCTGGCTGCCGTACACCTTGGCGGCGCGCACCACGCCACCGGGCAGCGTGAGGCGGATCTCGCGGCGGGCGCGGTCCACCACCGTGTCGATGACCTGACGGCGGTATTCGACCGGCCCGGAGAAGAACCCCACGTTGGCGGCGGCGTCGGCGGGGTCGAGGCCGGTCAGGAAGACCGCGGCGCACATGGTGGTGGCAAAGCCGGCAATGTGGTGCGCCAGCCCGTCGCCAGGGGGCGGCGTCCACGCCCCCGGCCGCTGCAGCGAGTCACCGCGGGCGATGAGCCGCTGGGTGGCCGCACTGCGCGCCGGGCGGGCGCCTTGGGCGTACGTGACATGCGGCAGCAGCAGGACGGCCGCCAGGGCGGGGAGTGTCACGGCGGGGGCCGCAGCCGCGCCGGTGAACAGCCGCCGTGTCAGCGAGGCGTGTGGGCGGTGGGACATCGCGGGGGTGGGAGGGGGTGAGGCGCGGGACCGGCGTTTCACCGGGAGGGCGATCTCACTCGGGGTGCATGACGCTCCGTCCAGCATACGGCGCGATGGCCGGCCTCGCCAGCACCGCACGGTGGTCGGAATCGTGCGCACGCGGCCCACGCGCCCCATCGTTCAGCGGGCATGACGGGCCGGGCACGGCGCCGCGCGGGTCGAACGAGTCTCAGGAGGCTTCGATGATCAGACAGGTGAAGACCGGCCGGCCGCCGGCAGCGCAGCGCGCGGACGACGCGGCCATCCGGACCACGGTCGAGCACATGCTGCTGGAGATCGAGCGCCGCGGCGACGTGGCGGTCCGGGCGTACTCCGAACAGCTCGATCAGTGGTCGCCGCCGTCCTTCCGCTTGAGCGAGGCGGAGATCGACGCCTGCATCGCGTCGCTGCCGGCCCGCACCCTCGACGACATCCGTTTCGCCCAGGCGCAGATTCGCCGGTTTGCCGAGGTGCAATTGGCGTCGCTGCGCGACGTCGAGGTGGAGACGCTCCCGGGCGTGATCCTCGGCCATCGCAACATTCCGGTGCACTCGGTCGGCTGCTACGTGCCGGGCGGGAAGTATCCGATGGTCGCCTCGGCGCACATGAGCGTGCTCACGGCCCGCGTGGCCGGCGTCCGGCGCGTGATCGCGGCGACGCCGCCCTACGAGGGAAAGCCGGAGGCCGCGACCATCGCCGCGATGGCGCTGGCTGGCGCCGACGAGATCTACGTGCTGGGCGGGGTGCAGGCCGTCGCCGCGATGGCGCTGGGCACGGCGCAGATGGCGCCGGTCGACATGCTGGTCGGCCCCGGGAACGCCTATGTCGCCGAGGCCAAGCGGCAGCTATTCGGGCGCGTCGGGATCGATCTGCTCGCCGGCCCGACGGAGACCCTGGTCATCTGCGACGACAGCTGCGATCCGGAACTGGTCGCGGTCGACCTGCTCGGGCAGGCGGAACACGGCCCCACGTCGCCCGCCGTCTGCGTCACCACGTCACGACGCATCGCCGACGGCCTGCCAGAGGCGATCGATGCCGTCCTGGCGCGGCTCGACACGGCCCCGATTGCGCGCGTGGCGTGGCAGGACCATGGCGAGATCATCCTCTGCGACACCGACGAGGAGATGCTCGCGGAGAGCGAGCGGATCTGCTCCGAACACGTGCAGGTGATGACCGCCGACCCCGACTGGTTCCTGGCTCGCCTGACCAACTACGGGGCGCTCTTTCTGGGGCACCGGACCAACGTCGCATACGGCGACAAGGTGATCGGCACCAACCACACCCTGCCCACGCGCCGGGCCAGCCGGTACACCGGCGGGCTGTGGGTCGGGAAGTTCATCAAGACGCACACGTATCAGCGCATCGTGACCGACGAGGCGTCGGTCGCGATGGGGGAGTACTGCTCGCGTCTCTGCGCGATCGAACGTTTTTCGGGGCACCGCGAGCAGGCGGACATCCGGGTGCGGCGTCTCACGCGCGGGTGAGTGCGCGGGCGCTCCGGTTGCGGCGCCCTCGCGCGGTTACCGGCCTTGTCTGGCACGGGTGGCGGACGTGGGGGTGTGCCTCGTGACTGTCGCGCACGGGAGACGCTGCCTCACGGCGTGACGAGTTCCCGAGAGGGAAACGCGGAGCGAGGAACACCGTCTGGTCTTCCTCGCTCGGAGGCTGACGTGGCGGACGGTTAGTCGACCTTGCGACGGCGACGGGCCAGCGGTGGTCGGTGCCACCATCGGCCGCGCCCGGAGTCATCGCTGGCCAGTGCTTGACGAGCCCACACCGGCGCGATGGTTGACCTCGCCGCGCGCCGACCGAACGCTGCCCTCCGGGACAACGGCTCCCCCGCGCCACTGCCGGGGCGATGTGCAGGGGCCGTCAGGCGCTGGAAAACACCCCTGCTGATGCGTAATGGCAGCACAGTGCGGCGTTGCCTCCACGGTCAGTGGCTCCCATGCGCTCCTCCACCGGGCGATCGAGTGCGGTCGGCCGGCACGGAACCGCCGGCCACCCACGCCATGGCCCTCGGCGCGGTGGCCATGGGGAGCCGGCTCACACCCGGCGGGTCAGGCTCGACGTCGGCGCTGGGCGGCGAAGAGGCCGACCAGCCCGGCCGCGAGGAGGGCGACGGTGGATGGTTCGGGGACCACGGTGCCCTGCCTCACGCTCACGTGGTCGATGAACGCCCCCCAGTAGCCGGCGTTCAGGGTGTTCGCCGCCGGGGAGAAGGTCAGTGCGGTGTGCTCGGCGTTGGCCTGGAAGCTGAAGGTCTGCTGGTACCACTTGACCGCGTTCGAAGGGGACGCGATGACGGAGAACGTCTGGGTGGGGCTTCCCGTGATGTCCACCACGACCAGGCGCGGGTCGGCGGTGCACCCCTGCGGACAGCTGGTGCCGCTGCTGGGGCCGGCGAGCCAGAAGTCGAGCGTGTACCAGCTGTTGAGGACCGTCGCGAACGTCTGGGAGATGGTGCCCTGGCCGTTGCCCTGCCCCCCGGTGCCGTCGATGTTGAGGTCAACCATGCGGGTGCCATGCTGGGCCGGGCGGGGCAGGTGGTCGCCGGTGCCGAGGTGCAGGTCGATCCCCATGGTGCCACTGCCTCCACCGAACGCCCCGATGCTCCACTCGGTCAGGTTCCCGGAGCCGGGGGCCATGCGGATCCAGCCCGTGTGGTCGCGGTAGTCCCCGTTCGTGGGGACGGTGAACTGCTCGAACGACCCGTTTCTGATGAGGTTCGCCTGCGCGTACGCCGCGGTGGGCGCCCACAGTAGGGCGCCCAGGGCGGCACACGTTCGTTTCGTGATCATGAAATCGACTGGTACTCGGTGGGGAGACGGGGTGACACCGGGTGGGCGACTTCGGCTCGCTCACCGCAGAGGTACGAGAGGGCTGCAAGGCGTGTGCCGCACGCTCTTCCGGCATCGGCGGGATGAAGGGGGCCAACGTTCCTCGGGCCCGCGCAGGCAGGCCCAGCGTCCGACGCGAACTCCCGAGTCGCCTGCCCCGTCGTCACCACACCGCACCCCAGCTGACGACTGCGGCCCCGGGGGGAGCTTCCCGAGACAGGTGAGCGGGCAGCGTCTCCTACCGTCGCGGCAAGCGCGCTTCACGACAGCAACCCAGCGCGGTCCCGTGGTCCGGACTCCTCCATCGTGTCCCGGCGCCGATGGCCGACCGCACGCTCCGCGCCGTCGACACCGCTGCGCGGAGTGGCGAATGCTCCCCGCGAGCGGTACGTTCGCCCGGCCCCGGAGTTGCCCCTCTTCGGTCCTGCCGAATGAGCCGGATGTCACCGCCCAGTGAGCCGCCGCTCCCTTCGGCCGTGGCAGCCATCGGCAGCGGGACCACACGGCGGCCGCGATTCGAGCAGGGGCCACGGACCCATCCGTGGCCCCCCGCCGGTTTCGCGTGGCGTGGAGCGGCACAACCTTTCCCCACACGAGGTGTTTGCGATGCGCGGAGTCGATGGTGCGAAGCTCCTGCTGGGATTCCTGTTGCTGCCCTCTGCGGGATGGGCACAGGCCACCGGCACGGTGCGAGGGCGAGTAACGGATGCGGGTACCGGTGGCGCGCTTGCCGCCGCCCAGATCTCGATCAGCACGACACGACTGGGCGGCCTGTCGGACAACGACGGTCGCTACACCATCCGCGGCGTGACCGCCGGCTCGGTGGTGGTGCGCGTGGTACGCCTCGGCTACCAGCCGCTCACGAAGACGGTCACGCTCAGTGCCGGTGGTGAGGCCGTCGCCGACTTCGCCCTCATGGCGGCAGCGAAGACCCTCGACGCCGTGGTCACGACGGCCACCGGGGAACAGTCGCGCAAGTCGTACGGCAACGTCGTGGCCACGGTGAGGGCTGACTCCCTCATCGAAAAGGCCGCCGCGACCAACGTGAACGAGCTGCTCCAGGGCCGCGTGGCCGGTGTGCAGATCGTACAGGGCTCCGGTCAGACCGGAACCTCGTCGTCCATCCGCATTCGCGGGACGAGCTCCCTCTCTCTGTCCAACGAGCCGCTCATCGTGGTGGACGGTGTGCGTATCGACAACTCGCCAGCCTCCGGCAACTACTCCACGCAGCGCATCAACAACTTCAGCGGCCTCAACCCCGAGGAGATCGAATCGGTCGACATCCTCAAGGGGCCATCGGCGTCGGCACTGTACGGCACGGCGGCCGCCAACGGCGTGCTCGTGATCAAGACGAAGCGCGGCAAGACGGGCGCCACGCGGTGGACGATCAGCGGCGAACAGGGCCAGGTGGATCAGCCGGCCACGTTCTTCGACAACTACCGCGCGTGGGGTCGGAACGTGGTGAACGGCACGCCGGGCACCGCCGCGGTGCTGTGCCGCATCAGCGACCAGTCGCTCGGCCGGTGCGTACGGGATTCGCTCACCACGTTCAACCCGCTCATGAACCCGGAGACGCGTCCGTTTGCCACGCAGCCGCGCCAGCAGCTCGGCATCACCGCGTCGGGCGGCACCGAGAATCTGAAGTACTTCTTCAGTGCGGAACGCCAGGAGGAAACGGGTCCGTACCGCATGCCCGACGCGGAAATCACGCGCCTCACCACCCTGCGCGGGACACGGCCCACCAACGAGCAGATCGAACCGAATCAGCTCAAGCAGACGTCGGTGCGCGGCAACTTCACGTTCCCGCTCGGCAAGAACGCCGACATGTCGCTGAACACCGGCTTCATCGATCGCAGCCTGCTCAGCCCCTTCGATGGCGGCTTCTTCGCCGGTCTGTCGTTCCAGAGCTACTTCGCGCCGGGCTTCCGCACGGCGTTCAACGGCAACTCCGCGCAGTTCACCGGTGACATCCTCTCCGTGACCCAGTCGCGCCGCGACCAGCGCTTCACCGGCTCGTCACAGGTCAACTGGAAGCCGTTCTCGTGGTTGTCGAACCGCGCCGTGGTGGGTCTCGACCAGGTGAGTGGCTACTCGTATCGCTTCGCGCGAGCCAACGAAGGCACCATCACCGGGTGGGGGCCGCCAGGCCAGACCGGGGGCAAGGACGCCACGCGCAGCGTTTTCTCGCGGTATTCGGTGGACCTTGGCTCCACGGCGAGCTTCACCCTCACGCCGACGATCAGCATCAAGACGAGTGCTGGTGCGCAGTGGTTCAAGGACACGCAGTACGAGACCGTCGTGCAGGGCTATACGCTGCCACCTGGCGCGCAGACCCCCAACTCGGCGTCCATCCGCACGAGCAGCGAATTCACGTCGGAGAACGCCACCTACGGCGCGTACCTGCAACAGGACGTGGCGTGGAACGATCGCCTCTTCCTCACGGGCAGCGTACGCACCGACCAGAACAGCGCGTTCGGCCGGAACGCCGGCAATACGCTGTATCCGCGTGCGGCCGTCTCGTACGTGATGAGCGACGAGTCCTGGTTCCCGCAGAGCACGCTCTTCAACAACCTGCGCTTCCGGGCGGCCTGGGGTCAGGCCGGCGTGCAGCCAAGCACCATCGCGGCGCTGCAGTTCCTGAGTGCCAACACGGTGCCGCTTGGCGGCACTGAAGTGGGAGCGCTGCGGCTCGCGGCCATCGGCAACTTCGATCTCCGGCCCGAGGTCACGACGGAAACGGAAGCCGGGCTCGACGTGGCGCTGCTCAACGGCCGCGTGAACGTGGAAGCCACCTACTTCCGCAAGATCTCGAAGGACGCACTGTTTCAGAATCCACTCCCGCCCAGCTTCGGCGCCGGAACGAGCCAGTGGCAGAACATCGCGGCCGTCTCGAACGCGGGCGCCGAGCTCGCGCTCGACATGCGCGTGATGTCCAACAAGTGGTTCGACTGGAGCACACGCCTCAACGGCTCGCTGATCAGGAACAAGCTCGTGGACGCCGGCAAGGCGCAGCTGGCCGTCACGCAGGGCGCGCGCAATGTGGTGGGCTATCCCACCTTCGCGCTCTGGGCGCGTCCCATCAAGAGCATCAACGATGCGAACGGCGACGGCATCATCACCGAAGGTGAGATCGTCGTGGGCGACACCGCCGAGTACAAGGGCCCGACGCTCCCGACGCGTGAGGCTGGTTGGTCCAACACCTTCGCGTTCTTCAACAACAAGGTGCAGGTGAGCACCCTGCTCGATTATCGCGGTGGCCACTACAACCAGTGGGGCTTCGAGAACCAGCGGTGCATCTCGGGCAACTGTCGCGCGGTGAACGACCCGAAGGCGCCCCTGGCCGACCAGGCGGCCGCGGTCGCCACGACCAGCGCGCGCCTGGGCAACACGGTGTGGGGCTACTTCACGCCGAACGACTTCATCCGCTTCCGCGAACTGTCCGTGTCCTATGCGCTGCCGGGCAAGGTGGGCTCCAGGATTGGCGCGCGCAGCGCGAACATCGCGATCGTCGGCCGCAACCTTGGTCTGCTTTACAACCGCTTCCCCGGTATCGATCCCGAAACCAACGGGTCGGTGGCCAACACCGGTGGTGGCAACAACGACTTCTTCTCGGCGCCGCTCCTGCGTTACTGGATGCTGCGCGTCAACCTGGGATACTGAGATGAGCGAGCCCATGCACCCCGAGCTTCTGCGCACCACCATGCTCCCACGTCGCCACACTCTCGCGTTGGCCGCACTCGGCCTCACCGTCATGCTCGCCGGCTGCGCGCGTGAACGGCTCCTCGGCGTGGAAACGCCCGACCAGATCCGCCCGGAAGATGCCGCGAGCCCGCAGGGGGCGGCAGCCGTCCGCGCCGGTGCCATGCGTGACTTCGCCGAGTTCTTCAGTGGCACCACCAACACCGGCGTGAACATCTATGTGGGGCTGCTGAGCGATGAGCTCATCAACGCCCGCCCCGGTGCCGACCACATCGACCAGCGCGCATTCAACGAGAACACCTTCCCCGCTGCGGCGTGGAACAAGTTCGCCAATGCGTACACGCAGACGGTTCGTGCCGTGCGCGCGCTCAATCAGTACGCGCCGGCCGGTGCCACGCGCAATCGCGACATCGGCCAGCTGTACGCCCTGCAGGGCATCACCTTCAACATCGCGGGTGAGCTGTTCTGCAATGGGGTACCGCTCTCCACCGTGAACGACGCGGCGCCGGAAGCGGCCACCCTGGTCACCACGCAGCAGATGTATCAGCGCGCCATCGCCCAGGCCGACAGTGCACTGGCCACCCTCGGGACGGCGGCGACAGACCAGAACTTCCGGTATCTCGCCCGCATCGCCAAGGCGCGCGCGCAGCTCAACCTCAACCAGCTGGATGCCGCCGCGGCCACCGTGAGCGCCGGCGGCGACGGCGCCAGCTCCATCGCCATTCCCACCGGTTGGCAGTACCAGGTGGAGTACTCGCAGACCACGCTCGTGAACACCATTTTCGACTGGATGGTGAACACCGCCAACTTCGGACCGAGCGATCGCGAGGGAGGCAACGGGCTCGACTACCGTACCGCCCGCGATCCGCGGGTGAACATCACGACGACGTCGCGCCTTGGTCAGGACGGGTCGACGCAGGTGTTCACCATCCTTGGCTACGCGAACGGGTCGGCACCCACGACGCTCGTGAGCGGTGTGACGGCGCGCATGATCGAGGCCGAGGCCGCGTTGCGTCGCAACGATGTCGCCCTCTGGCTGTCGAAGCTCAACGAAGCGCGGGCCGATGCCACCGTGCGATCGCTCCGCGGGATCGGCGCCTCGCCCGACGTGCTCCCCGCGCTCACCGATCCCGGCTCGGCCGATGCTCGCATCACCCTGATGTTCCGCGAGCGCGCCTTCTGGTTCTACCTCACGGCAACCCGTGTGGGTGACCTGCGTCGTCTGCAGCGCCAGTACGGGCGGGCGGCCAGTGCAGTGTGGCCCACGGGCGCGTACTTCAAGGGCGGCACCTACGGCAACGACGTCACGCTCACTCCGTCGTTCGCGGAGCGCAACAACACCGCGTTCGCTGGCTGCTCGGATCGCAATCCCTAGTCGCCACGCCACCCGGAGCATGACGGCAGCGCCCACCGCGTGGTGGGCGCTGTGCGTTTCCGGCCGGGTGACGGCCACGCCCGCGCGCCCTACCCGCCACAGCCGAAGGTGTAGCCCTTCTCCTGGGCGCGCCCGAGGGCGACGATCCCGGTCGCCATGAGGTGCCCGTTGGGCAGGAGGTGCGCGGCCAGCTCCTGCCGCACGGCTTCGACGGCCGCCGCGTCGGCGTTGCCACCCGCCGCGGCGCTCGCGATGGCCGACGCAAGACCGGTCGTCGTTCCATTGCAGACGGCAAAGTGCACCCCAAGCTCCACGAGCTCCTTCCACTGGACGCCCTGCGTCAGCGCGTCGCCTCCGGGTGTGCGCAGAAACGGGTTGAACGCAAAAGGCTTGCCCGTGGCGGGATCGGCTCGGGTCTGCTGGCCGAACAGCGGGTACTTGCTCCAGATCACATCGTCGAAGGCGAAGATCGTCGCCCCCGCCCGCAGGACGATCACCGCCCCGAGCTGCGCTGGCGTGAGTCCGTAGCCGGATTCATTCGAGCGGATCCAGTTGTTGCAGTAGCGCCCCGCGTTCAAGACGCCCGGCAGCGTGAAGGCGTCGAACACCATGCGGTGGCCGCGGGGCAGCGTGTCGAGCCAGGCATCTTCGGCGTGGACAAGCGGTGCGGCCTGTGACCCGGCCTGCGGCGCAGCGGCGGGCGTGGGCGAGGCCCCCTTGCTGGCGCGGCGAGGCGGCTGCGCGCCGAGCGAGGCCAGCGCCCCCGCACCGAGCGAAGTTCCGCCTACGAGTGTGGCGAGGCGGGCAACGAATCCGCGGCGCGTGCCTGGACGCGTAGCGGGCGTGGACAATGACTCCATAAGGAACTCCGGATGAAGGGTCGAGCGGCATCGGTCCGCCGGGGGGGAACGCCTCGCCCCGCCGTGCCATGGGCGCTGTACGCACCGCAACGGCGGAAAGTTTTTCGGCCCTGCGCCGGCAGCGACCCATCCGCCGCGTAGACTCGCGCGTCATGACCCTCGATCGCCGCGACTTCCTCAGATCGGCCGGCGCGCTTGGCGCCATGGCCACCGCCGGCTGTGCGCCGGACCCGACCACCACGCCCGCGCGGACCCTGGGCACCGGCCTTGCGCGAGGGCTGACGCTGCTGTCCGTCCGCGAGGGCAACCTCGACCGCCTCGGCGCGAAGAGCGCCAAGGGCAGCCTCGATGTGGCTCGTGCGGCGGACCTGCTGCAGCTGTACGCGCCGCTGGTGCGGCGCCCGGACACGATCGTGTGCGTCGGGCTCACCTACCGCCGGCACGCCGAGGAAGTCGGCGCCGCCATCCCGGCACACCCGGTGCTCTTCAACAAGTTCAACGCCTCCCTCAACAGCCACCGCGGCACCGTCACACTCCCGGTCGACCTGGCCACCCAGTTCGACTACGAGGTGGAGCGGGTCATCGTGATCGGGCGCCCGGCGAAGCGCGTGGCCGAGGCGCTCTCGTACGTGGCCGGCTACGCCACCGGCAACGACTTCACCGCGCGCGACCTGCAGAACGGCCGCAGCGGGCAGTGGATGGTGGGCAAGGCGCTCGACGGCTTCGCGCCGATCGGTCCGCATCTCGTCACCGCCGACCAGGTGGATCCCGACAACCTCACGATCGAGTGCCGCGTCAACGGCGAGACGCGGCAGTCGTCCAGCACGTCCGACTTCATCGTCGGCGCCCGGCACATGGTGAGCTCTATCTCGCAGTATCTCACGCTCGAGCCGGGCGATCTCATCTTCACCGGCACACCCGCCGGCGTCATCCAGGGCATGGCGCCGGACCGGCGCCAGTGGCTGAAGCCGGGCGACACGGTGGCCTGCTCGGTGCAGGGACTCGGCGAGCTGGCGTTTACGCTGACCTGAGCGCGTGGCGGCTGCCCCGGTCTGCCCCTCGCCGCCGCTCGCATCCCGGCACGCGCGACTTCCGCGCTGAGCGCCGCCTCTCCACATTCGGACGCAAACCCCGTTCTCCGGGGGCAACGCATGGGAGTCGGTCGCAAGATCCTGATTGGTGTTGGCGTGGTGATCGGCATCGCGGGGGTCGCCGCAGGTAGCGGCTACGCCTGGGCGGCCAGTGCGGCGGCCAGCAAGCTCTCGACCACCTACGACGTGCATCGGGTGGAGTTCCCGATCCCGTTCCCGCTCACCGCCGCCGAGGTGGACTCGGTGCGGGCGGTACGCCGCGCCGGCGGCGGGAGTGCGGCCGACGTCACCGAGCGCGAGCTGACGGCCATCGCGACGGAGCGCGCGGTGGCGCGCGGCAAGCACCTCGCCTCGTCGTTCTATGCCTGTGCCGAGTGCCACGGCCAGGACTTCGGCGGCGGCGTCATGGTGGACGACCCGGCCATGGGGCGCCTGCTCGGCCCCAACCTCACGACCGGCGCGGGGTCACGCACCCTCACCTATACCGCGGCCGACTGGGACCGCATGGTGCGGCGCGGTGTGAAGCCCGATGGCCACGCATCCCCGATGCCGTCGCGCGACTTCTTCAGCATGTCCGACCGGGAGCTGTCGGACCTGGTGTCGTACATCCGGTCGCTGCCGCCGGTGGACAAGACCGTGCCGGCCGTGTCCCTCGGTCCCGTCAGCAAGATCCTGATCGCGACCGGGCGCTTTCCGCTTTCGGCGCAGCTGCATCCGACGCGGCATGAGATCGCGCATGCCGTGCTGCCGCCGCCGGACGTCCCCGACGTGACGCTCGGGCGGCACCTTGCCCAAACATGCAGCGGCTGCCACGGGGCCGAGTTTGCCGGGGGCACGATCGTCGAGGGGCCCCCCGATTGGCCGCCGGCGGCGAACCTGACCCCGGCCGGGCTGTCGGGATGGACGTACGACGACTTCCGGCGGGCGCTGGTGGAAGGACGCAGCAAGGACGGCCGCCCACTCCGTGCGCCCATGTCGCTCCTGCAGAAAATGGCGGCGAACATGACCGAGGTGGAGCTCCGCGCCCTGTGGGCCCACTTCAGCGCCCTGCCGCCGCGGCCAACGCCGCAGTAGGCCGCCCACGACACGGCAAACAGGGGGGCGCTGAAACCGCTCCCCGTACGCCCCCGTATCCCGGGGGACGCTCTGTCACGCCCCCCAGACCCCCTCCCACCCCCCAGTCCATGTCGCTCCGCATCGCAGGACTCTCCAAGACCTATCCCAACGGGGTCCACGCGCTCCGTGGCATCACGCTCACCATCGAGCCGGGAATGTTCGGGTTGCTCGGGCCGAACGGGGCGGGTAAGTCCTCGCTCATGCGCACCATCGCGACGCTGCAGCCGCCAGACGCCGGGTCCATCCACTTCGGCGACCTCGACGTCCTCGCCGAGCCGGACCGCCTGCGCGCCCAGCTCGGGTACCTGCCGCAGGAGTTCGGGCTCTATCCCAACATGCCCGCCGACGCAGTGCTCGATCACTTCGCGTCGCTCAAGGGAGTAGCCGATCGCGGCGAGCGCAAGGCGCTTGTGGATCGTTTGCTCCAGCAGGTGAATCTCCACGAGGTCCGCGGGAAGAGCGTGGGCGGGTTCTCCGGCGGCATGAAGCAGCGCCTCGGCATTGCAATCGCGCTCGCGGGCAGCCCCCGCCTGCTCATTGTGGACGAACCCACCGCGGGCCTCGACCCCACCGAACGCAACCGCTTCCTCAACCTGCTCGCCGACGTCAGCGAGGAGGTTGTGGTCATCCTCTCCACCCACATCGTCGAGGATGTCCGCGAGCTCTGCTCGCAGATGGCGATCATCAACCAGGGCAGCGTGGTCGTGCATGGCGCCCCGCAGCGCATCCTCGACGAGGTGCGTGGGCGCATCTGGCGCCGCACCGTCCCCCGCGCGCAGGCGGAGGACTACAAGGCGCGGTACGAGGTCATCTCGGCGCGCCTCGCCGCCGGCAGCACCCTGCTCCACGTGTACGCCGAGTCCGACCCCGGTGACGGCTTCGAAGCCGTCGAACCGGCGCTCGAGGATGTGTATTTCCATCGCCTCGCCACGGCGGCGGGCGGGCGCGTACCGGCGGAGGCCTGATGTTCGGCCATCTCCTCGCCTTCGAACTGCGGAGCCACTTCCGCCGCCCCGTCACGTGGCTCTACGTGGCCATCATGTTCCTGCTCGCCTTCTTCGCCGTCAGCACCGACGCGATTCTCATCGGGGAGTCGCTCGGGAAGGTCAAGAAGAACAGCCCCTACTCGCTCGCGCAGCTGTATGGCATCGTGCTCGCCATCGGGCAGATCATCACCAGCGCCCTCGTGGGGACGACGGTGCTGCGCGACGTGGACGTCGGGGTGCACGAGCTGCTGTTCACCACGCGGCTCACCCGCCGCGGTTACCTCGGCGCCAAGTTTCTCGCGGCCTTTGCCGCCATGCTGCTGGTGTTCGCCGCGCTGCCCGTGGGAGCGTTGCTGGGCACCGTCATGCCGTGGGTGAACGCCGAGACGGTACAGGCCATCCGGCCCTGGGACTACGTGCAGCCCTTCCTGGTGATCGGCGTGCCCGGGGTGTTCTTCCTGAGCGCGCTGATCTTCACGACGGGAACGCTCACCCGCAGCGCCTTCGCTGTATATGTCGCCGGGATCCTGCTGCTCGTTGGCTATGCCATTGCGGGCAACCTCATCCGCACGCTCGACTACGACCAGCTCGCCAACCTGATCGATCCGTTCGCCATTCGCTCGATCACCCTCGAGACACGCTACTGGACCCCCGCCGAGCGCAACGCGCGGCTACTGCCGCTGGGCAGCTTCCTGCTGGCAAACCGCGCCCTGTGGGCGGCAATTGGCGCCGTCCTGCTCGCGGTCGCGTTCCGCTTCACGCGGCTCGAAGTCGGTGCGCCCCTCACCGGGCGGCGCCGCAAGGCGGCCGCCACGCCGGCGACCCGCGCGACGCTCGCAGTGCCGGTCCCGGTGCCCTCGACCGCGTCCGCCGCCGCGGCGGGGGTGTGCAAGGCCCCGTCGCTCGGGACGGCGTGGTGGGACGTGACCCGCTTCCAGGCCACGGCCATGATCCGTTCGGTCCCGTTTCTCGCGATTGCGGCGATCGGGATGATCAACACCATCATGAACGCGTGGTTCGCCGACCAGACCGGCATCAGCCGCAGCTGGCCGATGAGCTGGCTGGTGTCGGAGGCCGTGATCTCCAGCAACGCGCTGTTCATGATCGTGCTCCTCACGTTCTATGCCGGCGAGCTGGTGTGGCGCGAGCGACAGCTCCGCGCCGACCAGGTGGCCGATGCGACGCCCGTGCCCACCGCCGCCGTGCTGCTCGGGAAGTACACCGCCATGCTCGGTGTCCTGTTCGCGTATGCCACGGTGGTGATGCTCGCCGGGATGGTGGTGCCGTTCCTCAAGGGATTTCCGGTCGTGGACGTGCCGGTGTACCTGTGGAACACGTATCCCTACGACTTCCCCGGGTGGATCGTGATGACGGCGCTCGCCTTCCTTGCGCAGGCGCTCGTGCCGCGCAAGGCGATCGGGCACGTGGTCGTCATCCTCGTCTTCGTGGCCAACATCGCGCTGGTCAACCTCGGATACTCGCACCAGCTGCTGCAGGTGGGGCCGTCCCCCGAATTCACGTGGACCGATCTCAACGGGCTCGGCGGCGTGGTGCCGGCGCTGGTGACGATGCACGGATACTCGATCTCGCTGGCGGTCGTGCTGCTCGTTGTCGCGTACGTGGTGTGGCCCCGAGGAACCGCGGCCGCACCGCTGCGTGTGCGGTTCGCGACCCGCTACCGCCGGCCGGCGCGCGCCGCCACCGCTGGTGGGGTGCTCGGCATGGCGGCGTTCGGTGGCACGATCTTCTACAACGCGAACATCCTCAACCAGTATGAGACGCGGAAGACCACCGAACGGCGACGGGTAGACTACGAGCGGCGCTGGCGGCCGCTCGAGGCGCTCCCGATGCCGAAGGTCGTGGCCACGAGCCTCGCCGTGGATCTCGCCCCGACCGCGCACACCGCGCGGCTCTCGACGCGCTACACCATGGTCAACCGCACCGACCGCGCGCTCGACAGTGTGCTGGTGAACATCGCGAGTGATGCGCCGGGGCTTGCCGTGACGCTCGATTCACTGGTGTTCGACCGCGGGGCCACGCTCCTCGCCGCCGACACCGTGTTCGGGGTCCGGCTGCTGCGTCTGGCAGAGCCCCTCGCGCCGGGCGACACCATGCGCCTGCACGTGGTGCAGCACCTCGCGGCGCGCGGCTTCCCCAACGGCACCCCCGACCGCTCGCTGGTCACGAATGGCACCTTTCTCAACCGCGAGTGGTTTCCCACCCTTGGCTACAGTGAAGGGGCCGAGCTGGGCAGCGATGAGCTGCGGAAGAAGTACCGCCTGCCCCCGACGCGGCGCGCGCTCCCGCGCACCGACGCCGCCGCCCTGCAGCGGCAGAGCTTCAGCGCCGACGCCGACTTCGTGGCGTTCGACGCCACCGTCAGCACCGATCCCGACCAGATCGCGATGGCACCGGGCTACCTCCAGCGGGAATGGACCGAGGGGGGACGCCGGCACTTCCGGTACGTAATGGACGCGCCGATCCCGAACTTCTTCGCGGTGCTTTCCGCGCGGTGGACGGTCACGCGCGGCACGTGGGAGGGCGTCCCCATCGAGGTGTACCACCACCCCGCGCACCGCTTCAACGTCGCGCGCATGATCGAGGCGTCGCAGGCGTCGCGGGCGAGGTCCAGCCGCGAATTCGGGCCGTACCAGCACCGCCAGCTGCGCATCATCGAGTTCCCGCGCTACCAGGGGTTCGCGCAGTCCTTCCCCAACACGGTGCCGTACTCCGAGGGCATCGGCTTCGTCGCGCGCGTGGACAGCACCGACGTGGAGGACACCGACCTGCCGTACTTCGTGACCGCGCACGAGATCGCGCACCAGTGGTTCCCCTACCAGCGCATGCCCGCCGAGGTCGAGGGGGCGCAGATGCTGTCGGAAGCGCTGTCGGAGTACGCGGCCCTCGTGGTCACGGCGCGAAAGCACGGGCTGCCGTTCACGCAGAAGTTCCTCCGGTCCGAGCTCGACGGGTACCTGCGCGGGCGCGCCGCTGAGACGCGGGGCGAGCGGCCACTCACCCGCGTGGACCGCGAATCGTACGTCTGGTACCAGAAGGGGTCGCTGGCCTTCTTCGCCCTGCGGGAGCTGATCGGCGAGGCGGCGCTGCACCGGGCGATCCGCGCGTTCCTGGACGAGGGACGGTTCACCGGGCCGCCGTATGCAACGACGTTCGACCTCATGCGGCACCTGACGGCGGCGACCCCCGATTCGCTGCGGTACGCCCTCACGGACTACTTCGACACGATCACGCTGTGGGACGTGCGGGCGGACAGCGCGACCAGCCGCAAGCGTCCCGATGGGCAGTACGAGGTGACGGTCGTGGCGACCGCGAAGAAGCTCCGCGCCGACTCGCTGGGGAACGAGACCGAGGTGCCGATGGCCGACTACGTGGATGTCGGCGTGTTCGACGCCCCGGCGCCGGGGGCGCGGCTCGGGGCGCCACTCGCCGTGCGGCGCGTGAAGGTCGCGACCGGGACGAGCCGGTACACGTTCGTGGTCCCGAAGCCACCGGCCCGCGCCGGGATCGATCCGTACACGCTGTTGATCGACCGGAACCCGGGGGACAACACGCGGGAGATTCGTGACTAGGGTGCTCGCGCCTCGGCGAGAGGCCTTCCGCCTGTGACCAACCGCTCATGAGCAACCGCCGATGAGCAACCGCCGATGAGCAACCGCCGCCCCACCCCCGGCCCGGCGCCGTCTGCGACGCCGTCCGCCATGCCGTCCCTGTCGGTGCGGCTGGCGCTGGCCGGGATGGTGGGCCTGGCGGCCCTGAGCGGCACGCACTGGCTGCGGGAGCGGGTGCGGGCGCCGGGGGCGCTTGTCGCCTTCGTTCTTGGCAGCATGCCGAATCTCGCCGCCGGCTACGCGATGCCGCTGGTATTCGCGGCGATGGACCGCCGCGCAGCGGGCACGCCACCGACCGATGCGTCGCGCCGCCGCTTCCGGTGGCTGCTGCTGTTCACCACGGCGGGCCTCGTGGCCTGGGAGTTCCTGCAGGTTGGCAGCGCCCGGTTCCGCTTCGATCCGTGGGACATCGGCGCCACGCTGGTCGGCGCCTGGGGCGCCTTCGCCACCCAGCGGCGTCTCGCAACCTGACTGCCCCCAGTCAGGTTGCGCTCCGGTTACTCGTGCACCTCGCGGCATACAAGCGGGCGCTCCCGCGCGCGGCCTGCGGACGTCCGGTGCAGCCACTCGAGCACGTCTCCTCCCTCCTCCCCCCGGTCGCCGCTTCAGGGGTCAGGAACGGTCGCCCGTGCGGCTGCCGTTGACCGTAGAAACCCACCGGCCATACACGCGGAGCACGGATGACTGACAACGGAGGGGAGCCGACGGCGCCGCAGGGCCGTGGCGACGGGTTCGAGTGCTCATTCGATGCGTCCCGGCTCGACGTGGACGCCATTCATGCCTTCCTGACCACCACGTACTGGTCGCCCGGCATACCGCGTGAAACGCTCGAGCGCGCCATCGCCCATTCGCTGTGCATCGGTGGCTACGTCAACGGGCAACAGGTCGCGTTTGCCCGTCTGGTCACGGACCGCGCCACGTTTGCCTATCTGGCCGACGTCTTCGTGCTCCCGTCGCACCGCGGGCAGGGGCTGTCGCGTCGACTTCTCGAGGCGCTCATGTCCCATGCCGATGTTCAGGGACTGCGGCGCATGCTGCTGGTGACCCGGGACGCCCACGGCTTGTATGCCAAGGTCGACTTCACCCCGCTCGCCGCGCCCGATCGCTTCATGGAGCGTCACCGCCCGAACGCCTGCCGAGGCCCGGGCGCCGGCTGACCGACCGCTCGCCCTTGTCCGCCCGGGACGTCACCGCCGCGGGCAGCGGAATGACTGGGGCTCACTCGGCACCGCGTGGGGCCCCAGGGGCGGTTCGCCCCCCGCCGAGCGGACGTCGCGCATGGCCGTATCGTGCCGTGTGGCCATGCGGCGCGCGTCCGTGCCGTGCCGCGGCGTTCGTGGTCCGCGTCCTCCGCGCCCTGCCGCTCACGAGACGCGCGGCGCGCGCGCAACGCGCCACACGCCGCCGGCGGTGATCAGACACCCCACAAACAGCGGGACCACCAGCGCCACCGATCCGAATTCCCGCAGATCGTCTTGTGCCATCAGGGTGTGCAGCATCACGCCGAACAGCGCCGCCACTCCCGTCACCATCATGGGGCGGTCGCGCTCCATCCACGCGGCCACATACCCGAGCAGGAGGTAGGACAGCGCACCGCCGACCAGCAGTCCCACCATGACCAGGCCGGACGGGAACCAGATCACGGGGCGTTCCGCCGGTGGGGTGAGGGCGGCCCATGCGCCGAAGCACAGGCCCCCCGCGATCAGGCGCGAGAACCCGACCAGTACCCACGCGGCGGTCGCCTTCTGCCCCCAATCGACCAGGTGAGACAGCCCGACGCCGCGCAGGCCGTCGCGCTGGGCGTAGGGGAGCGCACGCACTACCTGCACCCCGTACCACCAACGCCCGCCCGCTCGGCCCGTGTGCTGGCGCTGCGCACGCAACTCCTCGAGATCACCCAGCACGTCGTCCACGAACAGGGGGGAGGCGCCCGTCGCGCGCAGCAGGCGTTCCGCAGTGTCGGGATGCATTCAGCACCGCTCCTCGGTGAGTGGAATGGGAAGCGCCCAGGCTGTCGCGGCACGCTGGCGGAAGGACTCCAGCGCCCGGTGCCCGTCGGCGGTCACCGTGAACAGGCGCCGTACCCTGCCGCCGCGTACCGGGCGTGGGTCGGCAACGCGGGCCGTGACCCACCCTTTGGCCTCGAGACGCTGCAGCACCGTGTAGATCGCCCCCACGGCGTAGCAGCGGCCGGTCCGGTCGGTCACCGCCCGACGCACGTCCAACCCGCTGGCTCCATCGCCCTGTGCCGCCACGGCGGCCAGCAGCGTGGCCTCGAGTGAGCCCCTGAGCATCCCGGTCATGGCTACAATGTAGAACAAATAGCGCGACCCCGCACTGGTGTGCGTTGGACACGGGGAGGCGATGGGCCTGCCCGGCAAGCGTCGGGCGTTGCGCGGCAAGACGCCCCGGCGGTGTCCGGCGGTGCCCCGGCGGTCTCCCGGCGGTCTCCCGGCCATCTCTCGTAGCGTCGTGGCCGATAGCGCCCTGGCTTGTCGTGATACCCCACGCTCGGGGGGCGACCACGCCGATGGCGGGCAGACCCGCCCCGGACGCCGCGCCACAACCGTTGCCTTCACGCCACAGTCTGTCGTGGTGCGCACGGCGATCCGTCCGCGCCCGCTGCGGCGTGTGGAGCACCGGAACCGGAGGTCGTCCCCTCTCGGGACACCACGCGTCGTCCACGACTTGCATGACACGCACGAGGCCGCTTCCGGATGGCGCAGAACTTGAATAGGTTCGGGCGGCGTGATGCCTCGCGTCACCGGTGACCGCCTGAGCACCGCGCGGCAGGACGCGGCGAGTCCGCGGTGCGGCCCGCCCCTCTCGATCCACCTTATCACTCACACAGGCTTATGTCGGGATTTACCCGGACACTTGCCGCGCTGGCTCTGGTGGCGCTGCCGCTGACGGCGCAGGCCCAGATCGCCACCTGGAACTTCAACACCCTCACCGACGCGACCATCCTGTCGGGGCCGATCGCTCCCGACGCCGCTCAGGCGGGAGTGACCGTCGGCCCGCTCACGCTGGGGCCCGGGCTCAGGCACTTTCTGGTCCGCACGTACATGCTCTCCCCCGTGCTGCGGTTTGTCAACGAAGCGGGTGCCAACACACAGCAGGAGGCGCTCGATCGGAACATCTTCGCCGGGTTCTCACTGACGCCCCTCATGGGACACCAGTTGAATCTGACCACCCTCACGTTCGATGCGTGGTCGGCCAACCATTCTGATCCGCGCACCTTCTTCGTGCGATACAGCACGGACAATTTCGCGACCTTCAAGGAGCTGATCGGCCCGACCGTCGCCCCGGATTCCGACGATCCGCCGACGATGGCGGTGGGCACCATCGACCTCACGGGGTTGACGTCGACGATCGAGTTCCGCATGTACGGCTACAACCATACCGGCACCGATGCGGCCGACCGCGCACTGCAGTACGACAACATCGTCGTGAACGGCACGGTGACGTCGGTGCCCGAACCCGGCTCGCTCGCGCTGCTCGGGCTCGGCCTCGCCGGCCTTGGCCTGCGCGCTCGACGCCGCAAGCCCTGAGCGTTTGCGCGCCTGATCCACCACCGAACCCGGCCCCGCGCCGGGTTTTGTGTTTCCGGGCCCCGGCCCGTAACAGTGGGTCGCTGCGGTGCCGACGCCGTGCCGGCATGGCCGCGCCAGCGGACGCCTGCGTTTGGCGGTGCGCGGTCTGCTGGGTGACGCCGTGCCAACGAGTGCGGCCCGTGTCTTGACGCAGTTCCATAGCTGGCTATGTTTAGGCCATGCACGAGCCGGGTCTGCCGCCCAAGCACCTGCTCCACCTGTTCCTGCACATTGGCCGCCTGCTGGAGGAGCAACTGCGCGCGCCGCTGGCCCGCGTGGGTGTCCATCACGGCCAGGGGCGTGTGCTCGACGCGCTGTTGCGCCAGGGTCCGCTGACGGTGGGCGAGCTGGCGGCCGGTCTGCACATCGCGCAGCCGACCGCGACGGTCATGGCGCAGCGCATGCAGGCGGCCGGGCTGCTGGAGCGCTGGGTCGACGCCGACGACACGCGGCGCGTGACTCTCACGCTGACGGCGCGTGGGCGTGGTGCGGCGCAGGCGGTTCGCCGTGCCTGGCAACAGGTCGAGGAGGCGTTGTGTCAGTCGCTGTCCGCCGCAGACCGTCCGCACCTGCGGACGCTGCTCGAGGGTTTGCGTGATGGGCTGGGCGGGGCCGATCCGCGCTTCGTCAACGTCAAGGAGCGTTCCGATGAGCCCGATGAGCCCCGCAAGACCGTTGCCTGGCCTGCGCGCGCCCGCGCGAGGCGACGACCGGCGATGCCGCGCTGAGCAGTTCACGCCGCCCCGCCGCCCTGTGGCCGGGCACTGGCTCACCGGTGCGCTGCCCTTGCTGCTTGCTGCCTGCGGCGCCGCCGCTGAGGCCAACGGCGCCGCCACCACCGTGCCCTCCGCCGACGTCTCGGCTTGGCGTGTGCCCGGCACCGCCCAGGAGGGATGCTTCTCCAATGACGCCCGCATGGACTGTCCGGCTGCGGGGGCGTCCTTCTTCGGCCAGGATGGGCAGCGCCCCGGCCCCCGCCAGTCGTTTCAGGCCCGCAGCGATGGCACGGTCTCCGATCCGGTGACCGGGCTCACGTGGACGCGCGCCCTCGCCGGCCCCCTGTCGTGGGACGAGGCACAAGCCGCAGCGGCGGCGCTGCGCACCGGTGGTCACACCGATTGGCGCGTGCCCACCATCAAGGAGCTGTACACGCTGATCGACTTCCGCGGCTGGTTTGCCCCCACCGCCGCTCAGTCGCGTCCCTTCATCGATACCACGACGTTCGAGTTCGCCTACGGCGAAGGCGCCCGCTTCTTCGACGTGCAGCTGTGGTCGTCGACCGCGTACGTTGCCACCACCATGAACAACGACGCCACCATCTTCGGCGTCAACTTCGCCGATGGCCGCATCAAGGGCTATCCGCGCTACCAGCCGGGCAGTCGCGGTGCCGTCCCACAGCTCATGCGCGTGCGCTTCGTGCGCGGGCCGGCCTACGGCACCAACGAGTACCGCGACAACGGCGACGGCACCGTGACCGATCGCGGCTCGGGGCTGATCTGGCAACAGCGCGATGACGGGCGGACCCGCAACTGGCGCGACGCGCTGGCCTACTGCACGGCACTGCGGCTGGCCGGTCAGGCGGACTGGCGCCTGCCCGATGCGAAGGAGTTGCACAGCATCGTCGACTACACCCGGGCGCCGGCGGTCACGCAGGGCGCGGCGCTGGCGCCACCGCTGCAGGCCAGCACCGCCGAATCGTACTTCTGGACCAGCACCACGGTGTTCGACGGTCCGCCCGACGTCATGTACACGCGCGCCGTCTACTTCGCCTTCGGCCGCGCCCTCGGCTGGATGGAGATGCCCCCCGGCAGCGGCGCCCGCACCCTGATCGATGTCCACGGGGCGGGCAGCCAACGCGCCGACCCCAAGGACGGCGACCCGGCGCGATATCCGCAGGGCTTCGGGCCGCAGGGCGACGACGTGCGCATTCTCAACGTCGTGCGCTGCGTGCGGGGACGGCGGTAGCCGGCCGTCCACCACGCGCCCGCGGCGTGCGCGGCGACACGGGCGCGCCAGCCGCCGTGGCCACTCGGGGCAGCGCGGCGTCCGCATGGGCGCAACGGGGCCCGACGCGTCCATCCGTGCGCTGCCAGTGATCGAGGCCAGCTTCCACGGCGGTGGACTCCGCCGACACGCCGCCATCACTGCCGTCGTGCGCGTGGCGCTGCGCCGGCCCGTGTCGTATTCTCGTCCCGCGTGACCCGCGCGGCCGGCGCGCGTGGTTGTCCCTCCTCCCCGCGCCAATGTCCGCCTCCGATTCCCCGTCGTCCTCGCGTCGCGTGGTCTGGCTGCTCGCCCTCATGGGGCTGGTGGCCTACGCGCTGCGCACCAACATCGCCATCGCGCAGGAATACCTGGCCCCCGAACTGGGGCTCACCATGGTGCAGATGGGGGTGATCTCCGCGTGGGGGTTCCAACTGGCGTATACGCTCGGTCAGGTGCCCGGAGGCGCCATGGGTGACCGGCACGGGG
>JAJTGR010000033.1 GCA_021299375.1 Gemmatimonadota bacterium | reverse complement strand
CGTTTAGCTCGCGCCGTTTAGCTCGCGCCGTTTAGCTCGCGCCGTTTAGCTCGCGCCGTTTAGCTCGCGCCGTTCCGCCGTTCCTACCGCCCTACTCCTGTTCGAATGCCGTCTCCCCGCTCTTGAAGACGCGGAACAGGTACACGAAACTCGGCAGCAGGATGAACGTGCCCACCGCCAGCGCTCCGAGGGTGAGCTGCAGGGTGATGCGGGGCGCGGCGAGGGACGAAATGGTGCGATCGGGCGGGAGCAGCCACGGGAACTGAGTCCACGCCCACCCCCAGAGGATGAAGCTGGCCTGGGCGGCGGCCGACAGGCGCGCGACCTGGAAGTGGCGGTTGGAGAGGGCCCAGAGCGACGTGATGGCCGCGAGCGCCGTGATCGCGTGCATGGCCAGCGCCGTGGAACCGGTGGTCAGCCCCGTAAAGAGCAGGGGGTTCTCGACTCTGGCGAGCGCCAGGGTGGCCGCGGCAAGGATGAGCAGCGCCAGCTGCGACTGCTGCGCCCGGCGGCGGAAGACCTCACGCAGCGTTTCGTCCCTCGCTTCGACGGTGAGGTAGCTGGCGGCCAGGAACGCGAACAGGATGAGCGTGAGCAGCCCCACCGCCCACGGGAATGCCGACCACGCCCAGGGGTCGATGAAGCGCTCGCGGAAGGTGAGCGTGCGCAGGGCGTCGGCGTTGCGTATGGGAATGCCGCCCGAGGCCACGGCGCCGAGGCAGACGCCCAGCACGATCGGCGTGAGCAGGCTGGCGATGGAGAAGATGCGTCCCCATCGCTTCTGCACCACGTCCTGCTTGCTGTCGTAGGTGCGGAAGGTGAACGCCGACCCGCGCAGCACGATGCCCACCAGCATGATGGTGATGGGGACATGCAGCTCGGTGGCGAGGTGCGCGAAGGCCTTGGGGAAGCAGGTGAACAGCAGCACCACCACGAGAATGAGCCACACGTGGTTGGCTTCCCAGATGGGCCCGATGGCCTCGGCAATGAGCGCCCGCTGGGCATCGCGCTGCCTGCCCCGCGCGAACAGGTCCCACACGCCACCGCCGAAGTCGGCGCCGCCGAGCAGCACGTAGGCATTGAGCGAGAGCACCATGGTGCCCGCCACCGCGTGCGGCAGCGTCCAGGTGAGTCCGGCAGGCGCCATTCAGGGGCGCCCAGCAGCGCCAGCCACCGGCTGGCCGTCGGCCAGCGGCGTGGGAATGGGCATTTCGCCGGTGAGCCCCAACGGGGTGCCCGACACGCCGGTCTTGAGGATCTGGCGCCAGAGCAGGAACACCACCGCGATGGCGAGCCCGATGTACAGGGCCGTGAACAGCGCGAAGGTCACGCCGAGGCCGGGCATCGGTGTCACGGCGTCGGCGGTGCGCATGATGCCGTGCACGATCCACGGCTGGCGGCCCACCTCGGTGACGGTCCATCCGGCCTCGAGGGCGATGAAGCCGAGCGGCGCGCAGGCCATGACCGCCGCGAGAAACCGGCGATCGTCGGGGAGCGCGACGCCGCGGCCACGACGCCGCTGCCACCAGCGCCAGGCGCCCCAGAGCGCGAGCGTCACCATGACCATGCCGCAGGCAATCATGATCTGAAACGCAAGGTGCACGATGCCCAGCGGCGGCCGGTCTTCGGCGGGCACCGCGTCCACGCCGGGGATGGGCGTGTTCGGATTGCCGTGGACGAGCCAGGACAGGGCGCCGGGAATCTCCACCGCGCCCCGGTGCTCAAGGGTGACGGGGTCGGGCCAGCCACCGATGACGAAGTTGCCCGGACCGGTCTTGAGGTGCCCTTCCATGGCCGCGAACTTGACCGGCTGCCGTTCGGCCACGCCGCGCGCACTCCAGTCGCCGCTGAGCGGCTGCAGCAGTGCGGCCGGCAGGCCGATCATGAGCGCGATCTGCAGCGCGGCGCGGTGGAAGGCGCGGTGCGGCGTGCCGCGCCAGAGCGCGAAGGCGTGCACCCCGGCCACGGCGAAGCCGCAGGCGGCGAAGGCGGCAAGCGTCATGTGCACGATCTGCGACGGCGCGGCGGCGTTGAACATGGCGTCGATGGGGTCGACGTTGGCGACTTCGCCGTTCACGAACGTGAAGCCGTCGGGCGCGTTCATCCACGCATTGGCACACACCACGAAGGCGCCGCTGAGCGCGCCGCTCACTGCCACCACGATGCCGGCCACGAAGTGGGCGCGCGGTGGGATGCGCTTCCACGCGTAGAGGTAGATGCCGAGGAAGATGGCCTCGGTGAAGAACGCAAAGCCTTCGAGCGAAAAGGGCATGCCGATGACGGCGCCCGCGTGCTCCATGAAGGTGGGCCAGAGCAGGCCGAGCTCGAAGCTCAGCACCGTACCCGACACGGCGCCCACGGCGAACAGAATGGCGGTACCCTTGGCCCAGCGCTTGGCCAGCTCGAGCATCACGGGGTCGCGCGTCTGCAGCCAACGCCATTCGGCAATGACCATGAGCGCGGGCATGCCGATACCCACCACCGCGAAGACAATGTGGAACGCGAGCGACATCGCCATCTGCGAGCGCGCGAACAGGAGATCGGACATCATACCGGAGCGAATGCTGGGCTCGTCGGGGGCGTTCCGGTAGCCCGCCCGAGCGCCTCGCGCCTGTCACGGTATGGCGCCCCGGCTCAGCCGGCCGCGATCAGCCCCACGCAGCGGCCGAATCCGATGCGCACCGCCCCATCCCGCTCGGCGAAGGCCACCATCGTGACCTCGTCGCCGTCCTCGAGGAAGCCGCGGGTCTCGCCATTGGGCAACGAGAGCGGCTCGGCGCCGCGGCGTGTCAACTCGAGCAGACACCCACGGCTGTCAGGCGCGGCACCGGAGATGGTGCCGCTCCCCAATAGATCACCGGGGCGCAGGTTGCAGCCGTTCATCGCGTGATGGGTGAGCATCTGCGCGAAGCTCCAGTACAGATCGAGGCTGCTGCCACGCGAGATGCGGACAGCGGGCTCGTTGGCCTCGCGCATGCGCGCGGTGCGCAGCCACACCTCCACCGTGAGGGCGAAGCCGCCGCGTGCCTGATCATCGGTGTGGTGCAGATACGGCAACGGCATCGGGTCGCCATCAGCACGCGGGGCCAGCGGCGCGCGGAACGGCGCGAGGGCCTCCAGCGTGACGACCCACGGGCTGATGGTGCTGGCGAAGTTCTTGGCGAGAAACGGGCCGAGTGGCTGATACTCCCAGCTCTGGATGTCACGCGCCGACCAGTCGTTGAGCAGACACAGCCCCCACAGGTGCTCCTCCGCCTCGGCAACGGGCACCGTCTCACCAAGGGCGGTACCCGTGCCCACGAACGCGCCCAGCTCGAGCTCGTAGTCGAGCGAGCGCGACGGCCCCACACTCGGCACCTCGTCGGCCGGCCCTTTGCGTTGGCCGTTGGGGCGCGTGATGGGCGTGCCCGAGAGCACGATACTCGACGCGCGCCCGTGATAGCCGATCGGGACCCACTTGTAGTTGGGGAGCAGCGGATTGTCGGGGCGGAACATGGCCCCGACATTGGTGGCGTGGTGCACCGAGGCATAGAAGTCGGTGTAGTCGCCCACCTGCACCGGCAGGAACAGCTCGGCGTTAGTCTGTGCGACCAGCGCATGCCGCGCCGTCTGGTGCGTGTGCACGGGCACATCGCTGGCGAGCAGACGCGTGAGGGCGTCGCGCAGCGCACGCCGCACCGGTGCGCCGAGCGCCATGAGGGCATTCAGCGACGGCGACGCGCAGGCGCGGGCACCGCGCCGCGCCTCATCGGAGGCGTCGTCAAGCAGGCCCGCCGCCAGACAGGCCGCGATGTCGAGGATTTCGTCACCGATGGCCACGCCGACGCGCGGCGCCTCGTCGCTGGACGCGCGGCGGAAGACGCCAAACGGCAGGTTCTGCAGCGGGAAATCGGGGTGCCCGTTGGCGGAGGCGACCCAGGAGGTCTGATGCATGGTGACTGGCGTGTGAATGGCGAAAGCCGAGCGGACACTGCCCGCAAGTTATCGCCTCCGGCGAGCGTCGTCGCCCGGCCGCCATCGATACGCGGCCGCGGACCCCACCGAAACCGACGGAAACATCAGGATCTGCGCTGATCCGCCCGTTTCCGCGTGATCCGTGGCCTTGCCGGTGTCTGGAGCGGCGCGGCGGTGCGTCGCCTACAGCCACCCCAGTCCGCGGCCCTCGTCCACCGGCTCGGTGAAGGAGCACGAGCCGATGCCCGCCAGACCGCGCTCGCGCGCCTGCTGCAGCACGTTGCGGCCGAAGGTGACCAGCCCGTCGGGCCTGTGCCACGTGACCTGCGCCTCGGTGACGACGAACGCGGCGGGATCGGAGCACTCGAGCAGCGCCAGCGCCTCGGCGTCGCTGCCGCCGTTGAGCAGCAGCGCGGTGGTGAGCAGCACGTTGAGGTAGCCGAACATGCGCCCGGTGGGTGCGTCGTCCTCGTAGGTCAGGCGGTAGACGCCACGCAGCGGATGGTGGAGGCCGGCGGTGGCCTTGGCGACGACGTCGTGCGCGAGACACGCCTTGAGGAAGCGCAGCACCTGTGCGCCGCTGGGAAAGAGGTCGACCGACGTGCCGCCGGCCCGCAGCTTGGCGCGGCGGCCCACGCGAGCGATCGCTTCCATGAGCTCCTCGACATCGTCCCGCACGGGGATCTCGATGTAGGTCACGAGCTCCCCCGGCACCGAGCCGCCGATGCGCACGATGTCGTCGATGGTGGTGGCCTTCACCTCATACACGTCCGCCTTGGCGCCACACTCCTCGAAACATACCCGATGGCGGTCGTTGAACGCCGCGATCGCGGCCAGGTCGGCTTCGATGTCGCCGCTGCCGGTGACCGCGAGGCGCCACGGGATGGCGCCGGCATCACGCGGGAGGAGCGGATCGGCCTTCTGCGAGAACAGCGGCAGGTCGCGCGCCGGACAGACGAACCGCCCCAGCATCCACCCTGCGCCACTGGCGCGGTAGTGAGCGAAGTTGCGGACGGCGGCGCCCATGTCGAGGGCTGCCGGGGGATACAGCCCGGCGTAGTCGACGACCGCCTCCAGCAGGAGGCGAGACGCAGGTTCGGTGAGCGGCAGGAGTCGTACTGGCATGGTCACCACCAACCGGCAGCGAGACCCGCTGCCATGAGGGAAACGCGCCCGAGGTCAGAGCCCGTCGAAATCGAGCCCCAGATCGAGCGCGGGTGCCGAATGGGTAAGCGCACCGATCGAGATGCGATCCACGCCTGTGTCGGCAACCGTTCGAACCGTCTCCAATGTCACACCGCCGGACGCCTCGGTGATGGCGCGGCCGGCGCAGCGGGCCACCGCCTCACGGAGCCGCTCCGGCGACATGTTGTCCAGCAGCACCCAGTCGGCGCCGGCCGCCAGCGCCGCGTCCACCTGGTCGAGCGTGTCGCACTCCACCTGTACCGGCGTGCCGGGCAGGGCCAGCTGGCGCGCCCGTGACACCGCCATGGCGATGTCACCACCGATGGCCGCGAGATGGTTGTCCTTGATGAGCACCCCGCTGCGCAGGTCGAGGCGGTGATTGGTGCCACCGCCGGCCCGCACGGCATACTTCTCGAGCAAGCGCCACCCGGGCGTGGTCTTGCGCGTATCCAGGATCTGCGCCCGCGTGCCCTGCACCGCCGCCACATACCGGGCGGTGAGCGTGGCGATCCCCGACAGGTGCTGCAGGTAGTTCAGCGCCGTACGCTCGGCCGACAACATGCCGCGCGCATGCCCGGTGAGCGCGAGCACGGTCGCTCCCGACTTCACACGCTCCCCATCTTCCACATCGACTCGAATGGTGACCGACGGATCGAGCTGCTGGAACGCCTCGATGGCCATCGGAATGCCGGCGATCACGCCATCGCGGCGGGCCACGAGGGCGCCGCGCACATGACGACTGCTCCTGACCGTGGCCAACGTGGAGACGTCGTTGAACGCCTGATCCTCCTGCAGGGCCACCCGTACCTGCGCCGTGATCTCCGCGGGACTGAGCGGAAACGTGAGCCGCGATTCGCGCACCGAGGGCATGCCCTGCGGCGTGATCATCCGGGGGATGGGCGTCCCCATCGGCGGGGTGTTCGGACGGAGAGGTGGGTGGAAGGCACTCATTCGCCGGGATCCTCAGGGCCGAAGGGACTCACACCGGAGCGGCCACCGATCGACACCATGCGCTCGATGGCCGTGCGGGCACGGGCCGCGATGTCGTCGGGCACCGTGATGCGATGCTGCCCGTAGCGCAGGGCATCGCGCACCTTCTCGAGCGTCGTGACCTTCATGTACGCACACTGCGCGCGATCGTTCGCGGCAATGAAGTGCTTGGTGGGATTCGCGCGCCGGAGCCGGTGCAGGATGCCGATCTCGGTGGCGACGATGAACGTGTCCTGCGAGGTCTGCGCCGGCCGGTTGATCATCCCCTCGGTGGAGAGGATGTGCACGTTGTCGGGGTTGATGGCCCCAGCGCTCATGGCCTCCACCACCGGCGTGGCGCAGCCGCACTCGGGGTGAATGAGGAATTCCGCCCCCGGGTGTCGCGCGCGCATGTTCTCGATGTGCTCGGGATCGATGCCGGCGTGCACATGACATTCGCCCATCCACACGTGGATGTTGTCCCGCCCCGTCTCCCGGCGCACGTGGGCGCCGAGGAACATGTCGGGGAGGAAGAGGATCTCCTGGTCGGCGGGGATGGCGTTCACCACGTCCACCGCATTGCCCGACGTGCAGCAGTAGTCGCTCTCGGCCTTCACCTCGGCCGTCGTGTTCACATACGCCACCACCACTGCGCCCGGATGCTCCGCCTTCCAGGCGCGCAGCTGGGCGGCATCGATGGTGCTGGCCAGTGAACAGCCGGCGGCGAGATCGGGGAGCAGCACGGTCTTCTGCGGCGACAGGATCGCCGCCGTTTCGGCCATGAAGTGCACGCCGCAGAACACGATCACGTCGGCGCTCGTCTTGGCGGCCTCGCGCGAGAGCCCCAGCGAGTCGCCCACGAAGTCGGCCACGTCCTGGATTTCGGGGCGCTCGTAGTTGTGGGCGAGGATGACCGCATGCTTCGCCTTGGCGAGCGCGCGGATGTCGCGGGCGAGGGCGGGATCGTAATGGGCTTCGAGGATGGTCATGACAGCGTGGTTACCACGTGATGTGCCGGTCCTGCCACTTGCGGCGGGTCTTGGGAAAATCACTCCGGAAGTGGCCTCCCCGCGACTCCTTGCGCAGCAGGGCGGCCTCGGCCACCAGCGTGGCCGTGGTGTGGAGATTGCGCTCCTCGGTGGCGCCGGGCGTCAGGCGCTCCCCGATCTGCTCGAGAGCCGCGAGGCAGCGGCGCAGCCCCGGCGCGGTGCGGGCGATAGACGCATGGTCCCACATGACCTGCCGGATTTCGTCGGCGGCCACCTGGGCCGCCCCGCGGTCATCGAGGGGCGGCACGGCCCAGTCCTCTGGGGCCGGCGCCGGGAGATCGAGCGGCGTCTGCACGAGATCGCGGGCCACCCGTTCGGCGAACACCAGCCCCTCGAGCAGGGAGTTGGAGGCCAGCCGGTTGGCGCCGTGCACCCCCGTGCGGGCCACCTCGCCGACGGCGTACAGGCGCGGCACACTGGACCGGCCGGCCAGGTCGGTGACCACGCCACCCATCATGTAGTGGGCCGCCGGCGTGACCGGGATGGGCTCGCAGCCGGGATCGATGCCGCGGGCCCGGCAGAGCTGGTAGATGCCCGGGAAGCGGGTCTGAAAGCCCTGCCCCAGCCTGGTGGCATCGAGGAAGACCCGCCCATGGGCCTGCTGCTCACGGAAGATCTCGCGGGCCACCACGTCGCGCGGGGCCAGTTCGGCCAGGCGGTGGCGCTTGGGCATGAACCGCTGGCCGCGACCATTGAGCAGGAACGCCCCCTCACCGCGCACCGCCTCGGAGATGAGCACCAGGGGATTCTCGGGGGTGTCGAGCGCGGTGGGGTGGAACTGGACGAACTCCATGTCCGCCAGCCGTGCTCCGGCCCGATGGGCAATGGCGAAGCCGTCGCCGGTGGCCACCTGCGGATTGGTGGTGTAGCGGTAGATCTGGCCACAGCCGCCCGTGGCGAGCACGGTGGCGTCCGCCAGGATCTCCACCGGACGCCCGGCGATGGACGCCCGCACCCCGGCGCAGTGCACCCCGAACTCGTCCTCCACCAGCAGCAGGTCGAGCACACGGGCCGTCTCCTGCACCGTAATGGCGGCCGACTCCCGGACCTTGGCCACCAGCGTGCGGGCCACCTCGGCGCCAGTCTGGTCGCCGTGCGCGTGCACGATGCGATGGCGGGAGTGGGCCGCCTCCTTGCCCAGCTTGAAATCCCCATCGGGATCGAGATCGAAGCGGGCCCCGGCGGCCTGCAGCTCGCGAACGCGAGCCGGCCCCTCCTCCACCAGCACCTGCACCGCCTCGGCATCGCACAACGCCGCCCCGGCGGCCAGCGTATCCTGCCGGTGGAGGTCGGGCGAATCGCCGGCCCCGAGGGCGGCCGCGATGCCGCCCTGGGCATAGGCCGTGGCCGAATCGAACAGGGTGCGCTTGGTGAGCACCGTCACCGACCCATGCTCGGAGGCGCGCCAGGCCGTATGCAACCCGGCCACGCCGCTGCCGATGACAAGGAACCGGGTGCGGATCCGTTCGGTCATAGTAGTTTCAATCAAAGGACTTCCCGTCCCCAACAGAACCCCTGGCCGGGGCAGTGGGTACACTGCTCATCCAGTCTTCTCCGCTTCTTTCCGTTCAGAGGATACGTCATGCGTCTGACGTTCATGGCCAGTGCCGTGGCTGCAGTGTCGCTCACCGGCGTCGGCGTGGTGCCGGCCACGGCCGCTGCGCAGCCGGGTGGGGTGACCGCCGCCTGCTCGATCGACCCCAACACCCCCAAGGAACTGGCGGTGATGTCGCTGACGTTCCAGCGCGCCAAGTCCGCCCAGAACCCGGAGGAGCGCAAGAAGATCCTCATGGGGATCATCAAGGAGCTCGACACGAAGCCCGAACGCTTCGCCAAGAACCTCGCCGGCTACAACTACACGCTGTCGCAGGCCCTGCTGATCTGGGCGATGGAACCCGGTATCGGCCACGCACCGACGCGCGGCAGCCTCGGGTTCGTGAGCAATCCCGCCGAGCCCTATGACATCGTTGACGGCCTCGACGCCGCGTTCAAGGGCGTCGTCGCAGCGGCCCCGGCGTGCGCGGACGACGTGAAGGCCATGCGCCAGAACGAGGCGTGGCTGGCCAACACGCAGGCGGCGCTCAGTGCGTCCAACGGCGGCAACCTCGACTCGGCCGAGTTCTACGCCAAGCGGTCGATGAAGCTGAGCGGCGAGAGCCCGTACCCGCACTACGTGCTGGCCAACGTGGCCAACGCCCGCGGCGACAAGAAGACGGCCATCCTGCACTGGGGGCATGTCGTGCAGCGCGCCGGCACCGACACGTCGTACCGCGAACTGCGCAACAGCTCGATGTACTACACGGCCATGAGCCAGCTCGAGATGGCCAGCGGCGCGCAGGGCGCCGACCAGGTGGCCATGGCCAAGGAAGCGGCCGGTTCGTTCAAGGCGCTGCTCGAGGTGAACCCCGACAGCCCGGACGCGGCCAACCTGTACAACGGCTGGGCCGACGCGCTCACGATGGCCAAGGACACCGCGAGCATCCCGCAGGTGTACGCCGGGCTGCTGGCGGCGCCGGACAAGGCCACCGACATCTCGCTCACCATGGCCGGCGTGATCGCGACGCGCTCGAACAAGGCCGACGACGCCCTCAAGCTGTTCGAGGCGGCGGTGCGGAAGAATCCCAACAACCGGGACGGCCTGCGCAATCTGGCCGCCACGTACTACGGCAAGGACAAGTTCCAGGAGATGTTCGCACCGTCGCGCAAGCTGGTGGAGATCGACCCCAACAACTACGACGGCTGGATGATGTTCGCCTACGCCGCGCAGGGGCTGGGCAAGGCGGCCAAGCTCCCGGCCGAGAAAAAGACGTGGACGGATACGCTGGTGAAGTACAACACCATCGCCGAGGCGCTGCCGGTGAAGGTCGACGTGGCGGGCTTCTCGCGCGGCGCGCAGAACGCCACGCTGACGCTGTCGCTGGAGCAGATCGCGGCCACCGGCACCTACTCGGTGACCGCCGAGTTCCTCGATGCCGCCGGCAACGTGGTGGCGTCGGCCACCGGGTCGACCGGCGCACTCAAGAAGGGCGAGCGGAAGGAGATCGTCCTCAAGGCCGACGGCGAGAAGATCTACGGCTATCGGTACAAGCCGATCAAGTAACACGCTGACGCGCCACGCGACACGACGCGCCTGGATCCCGAAGCAGGGATCCGGGCGCGTTCGTATCTTGGGACATGCCAAACGCCGTGCCGGGCCTGCCGCTGGTGGCCACGCTCTTTCAGGTCGCCGCGGTCGCGTGGGCTCCGCTCCCGGCGCAGTCGGCCCCGCTCCGGGAACTCGGCGTCATGGCCATCGGCGGCGTCACGTCGGCCGATCCGGCGCTGCTGGGGCGCCGCTTCACCGAAGGGTACCTCACGCAGCCCAACCTCATGGCGGCGGCTTCCCGCGGGTGGCTGCGCGGCACCGCCACGGTCAACTTCGAGGGGTACACGCTGCGGCGCGGCGAGCTCAACGCCGGCATGTACGGCGAAGGGTACGTGGACCGCCGGCACCCGCATACGCTGGTGCACGAGGTCATGCTGGCGGCCGTCTCGCCGGCGGAGCGGCCGTGGCGTGCCTCGCTGGCGGTGGGCAAGGGCTTCACGCCCTACGGTACCGACGACCCGATGATGCGGCCGTTCATGAAGTATCCGGTCAACCATCATCACGCGCAGGTCATCGAGCGGGTGCAGGCCGTGGGTGCGGTGCAACTGCGGCGCGCGTCGCGGCACCTCACGCTGGAGCAGGCGTGGTTCAACGGCGATGAACCGGTGTCGCCCTTTGTGGCGCCGCGCTGGCAGCGCGTAGGCGACTCGCACAGCACCCGGCTCACGGTGGCGCCGACGGCGGCGCTGGAATGGCAGGCCAGCCGGGCGTTCGTGCGCAGCCCCGGCATCACGCAAGGCGGCGCGTTCGATCATCGCCAGCTCAGCACGTCGCTGCGCTACGCCGCCACGTCGTCGACGCGCCGGTGGCGCTACGCGCTGGTGGAGTTCGCGCGTACCGACGAGGGGCTCGGCCGCCAGCGCGCGTTCAGGTTCAAGTCGGTGCTGGCCGAGGGCGCCGCGAGCTGGCGCGGCTGGGCGCTGGCAGCGCGCGCCGAGCGCACCGAACGCCCGGAGCACGAGCGACTGCTGGACCTGTTCCGCAGCAGTGCCGGCCACATCGACTTCCAGATCATCGGCGTGACGCGCTGGACGATCGGCACGGTGCAGCTGGCCGCGCCGGCGTGGTCGCTGGGCGGTGTGCAGCTGCGCCCCTTCGCCGAAGTGGCCAGCGCCCTGGCCGAGGCGCGGCGCACCCCGGCGGTGTTCATCCCGGCCGAGTTCTACGGCGCGGCGCGCCAGTGGTCGGTGACGCTGGGCGCCCGGCTGCATGTTGGTTCCATGCGCGAGCGCATGGGTCGGTACGGAGTGCTCGACCCGGCGCACATTGCCACCCTGCCCCGCCCCCATACCCACGGGCTCCACGATGCGCCCTGACCCCCTGCTGCTGATGCCCGTGCCGATGCCGCGTCTCCGTTCGCTGGTGCTGCTGGCCATGCTCGCCGCCTGCGGTGGCGGCGACGACGCGACCACGTCGTCCGCCCTCCCCCCGACCACGCCGACGTTACCCACGACGCCAACCCCGGTGCCTGGCCGACTCACGCATCTCGGGTTGGGGGCGGTGACCGAGCGGTTTACCGCCGAGCTGTGGGTGCGAGGCACGACCGCCTACACCACCACATGGGGTACGCGTGGCGGTGTGCGTGGCAACGCGGTGAAGATCTGGGACGTCAGCGCCAATCAGCCGCGGCTGGTCGACAGCGTATTGGTGGCCAACGCCACCACCACGGGCGACGTGCAGGTGTCCGACGACGGCGGCTTGATGCTGGTGGCCATCGAACCGAACCCGAACGGCGGCGTGGCCCTCTTCTCGCTGGCCGATCCGCGCCGGCCGCAGCTGCTCGTGCGCACCACCGGCGGCGAGTTGCGCTACGGCGTGCACACGGCGGAGCTGGCCCGGGTGAACGGCGTGTTGTACGCCTTCTGCGCGGTCGACCCGGCCAGCGGTGTGCCAGCGCGCCTGGTCGTGCTCGACCTGAGCGACCCGCGGAATCCCCGCACGGTGTGGTCGCAGCAGATGGGCAGCCCCTTCGTGCACGACGTCTTCGTGCGCGACGGCCTGCTCTTCACGGCCGACTGGAACGACGGGGTGGGGATCTGGGATATCGGGGCGCGTGGCGGGAGCGTGGCGGCGCCGCGCCTGATTTCGCGAGCGCAGACCGTTGGTGGGCAGGTGCACAACATCTGGTGGCTCCACGACCCGGTCACATCGTCGCGCCGTTATCTGCTGGTCGGGCAGGAGGGGCCGGGCACGGTGGGCTCATCGTCCAGCGGCGACATACATGTGGTGGACCTCGGCGACCTGTCGGCCCCGCGGGAGGTGGCCGTGTACGCGGTCCCGGGCGCCGGGACGCACAATTTCTCGGTGGACGAGGCCAATGGATTTGCCTATGCCGCCTACTACAACGCCGGGGTTCGGGTGCTGGATGTGCGCGGGGATCTGGGGAGCTGCACCGCCGCCCAGCGCACCGCCGACGGCCGCTGCGATCTGGCGCTCATGGGGCGCGAGAAGGCCGCCTATTCCGGCAACGGCGTGGACGCCGTGTTCGTGTGGGGGGTGCACTGGTCGCCGTCAGGATTCTTCGCCAGCGACATGTTGAACGGCTTGTGGCGTACGGCTCCGGCCACGCGCTGATGACCGCCCCCGCGGCGTCGAGGGAAGGGCTTCCCGATCCGGCCTCGGACGGCCAACCTTCGGGGCCATGCGCCGCACCCTCTTTCTGATCGGGGCGCTCCTCGCCGCCCACGTCGCCCTTCTCACCGTCCGCCCCGCCGGCGCCACCGTGGCGGACTCCTCCGACGGCCTCGATGTCGGCATCGTCTTCGACGTCGGTGGCCGCGGCGACAAGTCGTTCAACGACGGCGCCTACCTGGGCGGCGAACGGGCGGCGAAGGAGCTCGGCGCCCGCGTGACCTACATCGAGCCCGGCGAGGGCTCCGACCGAGAGGCGGGGCTGCGGCTCCTGGCCGCCGAAGGCATGGATCTCGTGATCGGCGTGGGGTTCATCTTCACCGACGACATCCTCACGCTGGCGAAGGAGTATCCGAACATCCGCTTTGCCGACGTGGACCTCGCGCTGCCCACCGATGCCGCCGGTCACGCACTGCCGCTGCCGGCCAACCTCAAGGCGCTCAAGTTCCGCGAAGAGGAGGGCTCATTCCTCGTCGGGGCACTCGCGGCGCTGGTGGGCAAGAGCAAGAAGGTGGGCTTCGTGGGCGGCATGGACATCGCCCTCATTCACAAGTTCGAGGCCGGGTACCGCGCCGGGGTGCTGCACGTGTGCCCCGACTGCACGGTGATTGCGAACTATGCCGGCGTGACCCCCGAAGCGTTCCGCAATCCGGGGCGCGGCAAGGAGATGGCGCTGGCGATGTACAACCAGGGCGTGAACGTGATCTTCCACGCGTCCGGCTCCACGGGGCTCGGCGTATTCGAAGCCGCACGCACCACCAACAAGCTGGCCATCGGCGTCGACGCCGATCAGTACAACGAGGCCCCGGGCTTCATTCTGACGAGCATGGTGAAGGGGATCGACGAGTCGGTGTTCCAGGCCGTGAAGTCGGTGAAGGAGGGCACATTCACCGGCGGGGTGCAGCAGTTCGGTCTCGCCGAGAAAGGTGTCGGGTATGTCGACGACGACCACAACGCCGCGCTGATTCCCGCCGACGTGCGTGCGCGGCTCGATGGCTTGTCCGCCGACATCATCGCCGGCAGGATCACCGTGCCCAGTACGCGCGGGGGCACCCAGTGAGTGCACCGATCGCCATCCGCATGCAGCACGTCGTGAAGACGTTCGGGGGCGTGGTGGCCAATCGCGATGCCTCACTCGAGGTCCCGCGTGGCGACATCCACGCACTGGTGGGGGAGAACGGCGCTGGCAAGAGCACGCTGATGCGCGTGTTGGCGGGCATGTATGCGCCCGACGGCGGTACGGTGGAGGTGTACGGTCGCGATGTGACCGGCTGGAGCACCAGCGAGGCGATTGCGGCCGGCGTCGGCATGGTGCACCAGCACTTCATGCTTGTACCGACGCTGACGGTGGCCGAGAACGTGGTGCTCGGCATGGAGCCCACCGCCGGCGCGCGCCTCGACCTGCACCGGGCCATCCTCGAGGTCTCGGCGCTCTGCCACAAGTGCGGGTTGCATGTGGACCCGGGGGCAAAGGTCGCCGACCTCAGTGTCGGTGAGGCGCAGCGCGTGGAAATCCTCAAGGCGCTGTATCGCGGCGCCAAGGTGCTCATCCTCGACGAACCGACGGCGGTGCTCTCGCCGCCCGAGGTGCAGCAGCTGTGGGATGTGCTGCGCACGCTGCGCGCCGACGGCGGCACGGTGGTGCTCATCACGCACAAGCTCGACGAAGTGATCGCCGTGTCGGACGCCATCACCGTGATGCGTGCTGGCAGCACCGTGTCGCGCGTTGCCACGGCCGGCACCACGCCGCGCGACATCGCGCGGGCCATGGTAGGGCGCGACGTGAACCTGCACCTCGACGCCATGGGCGCGGTGGGCGAGGCATCGTCCCGCGCTTCCCTCTCGACGGCGGCACCGGTGCTCACGGTGCGTGACCTGCGGGTGTCATCTGACCGGGGCACGACGGCGGTGAACGGCGTGTCATTCGAGATCCGACCGGGGGAGATCCTGGGCATTGCCGGCGTGGAGGGGAACGGACAGACCGAACTGCTCGAGGCGATCGCGGGGCTGCGCCCGGTGCAGGGAGGGACGGCGGAACTCGGTGGGCGCGCGCTGCAGGGGCGCTCGGTGCGCGAACGCGCCGACGCCGGCCTGTCGCACATCCCCGAAGACCGGCACCGCCGCGGGCTCGTGCTCGACTACTCCATCGCCGAGAATCTCATTCTCGGGCGGCAGCACCATTTCGGTACGCGTCGCGGACTCGATCGCGCCCGCATCGAGGCCAACGCCACCGAGCAGGTGCAGCGCTTCGACATCCGCCCGCCCATGCCGGCGCTGCCGGCGCGCGCACTGTCGGGGGGCAACCAGCAGAAGATCGTGATCGCGCGCGAGATGGGGCGCGACTTCAGTGTGCTACTGGCTGCGCAGCCCACGCGCGGCGTGGACGTGGGCGCCATCGAGTTCATTCACGCGCAGTTGCGCGCCGCGCGCGACGCCGGCAAGGGCATCCTGCTGGTGAGCGCCGACCTCCCCGAGGTGCTGGCACTGTCCGACCGCATCGCGGTGATGTACGGTGGACGCTTCGTGACCGTGCTCCCCGCAGCACAGTGCACCGCGGAACGGCTCGGCCCCTACATGACGGGGGCTGCGGCATGAGCGGCGCATCACTGCGCTCCACGCGCGTGTGGGAAGCCGTACTGCCGCCGGTCGTTGCGCTGTGCGTGGCGGCGGTCATCGGCGACCTGCTCATCCTGTCGTTCGGCGAGTCCCCGGCCACGGTGTTCGCGCTGCTGGTGAAGGGCACGTGGGGCAATCCGTACGGCATCGGCCAGGTGCTCTACAAGGCCACGACCCTCACCTGTACCGGCCTCGCCTTCGCGCTGGCCGGTCGCGCGGGGCTGTTCAACGTGGGCGCCGAAGGGCAGCTCGCGGCCGGCGGTTTCGGCGCGGCGGTGGTGGGGCTGCTGCTGCCGACGGGGACGCCGGCCTTGCTGGCCGTGCCCCTCTGCCTGCTGGCCGCCATGCTGGTGGGCGGCGGCGTGGGCGCGGTGCCGGGCGCGCTGCGGGCGCGCTTCGGTGCCAGTGAGGTGATCGTGACGATCATGCTCAACTTCATCGTGCTGGCGCTGCTCAACTACATCGTGTCCACGCACCTGCACTTGCCGGAGTCGTTGCGCACCCCCGACATCAACGCCGGGCGCCTGCCCCGCCTGGCCGATGCCTTCGCGGTCTTCAGCGGCAGTGCGGCAAATTTCGTGATCGTGCTGGCCGCCGTCGCCGCCGCCACCACCTGGTGGTACCTGTTCCGCACCCGCAGCGGCTACGAACTGCGCGCGGTGGGCTTGCAGCCGGATGCTGCCGAGTACGGCGGGGTACGCGTGCCGCGGGTGCTCTTCACCAGCATGTGCCTGTCCGGTGCGCTGGCCGGCCTGGGCGGCGTCAATTTCGTGCTGGGTTACAAAGGCTACTACGAGGAGGGCTTCGCTGGCGGCGCGGGCTTCCTCGGCATTGCGGTGGCGCTGGTGGGGCGCAACCATCCGTTCGGCATCCTGGCGGCGGCGCTGCTCTTCGGCACGCTGTCGCAAGGCGGCCTGGCGGTGAATGCCATCGTGCCCAAACAGCTCACCGATATTCTCACGGCGGTGGTGATTCTGTCGGTGGCCACGGCGGTTCCCGAGGTGCAGCGCCAACTGCGGGCGGCGGCGGCGAGCGTGACCGCCTCGCTGCCCAAGGCCGCCACCAGGCAGAGGGCTGGCGCATGATCGTGCTGCTGTTCCTGCTGCAGACCCTGCGCATCGCGGTGCCGTACCTGCTGGCGGCCGCCGGCGGCGTGATGTCGGAGCGTGTGGGCATTATCGCGCTCGGGCTGGAAGGGCTCATGCTGAGCGGGGCATTCGGCGCCGCGCTCGGTGCGTACTACGGCGACAGTGCCTGGGCAGGGCTGCTTGGCGCGCTGGTGGCCGGTGCGTTCATCACGTCGATCCTCGCCGTGGCCACGCTGCGCTTCATGGCCAATCAGGTGGTGGTGGGCGTGGCCATCAACCTCATCGTCGTGGCGTCGACGCGCTATTTTCTGCGCCTGGTGTTCGACAGCTCGAGCAACTCGCCGCGTGTGGCCGGGTTCGGTGGTGAGGGCGTCGGCAATGCCATGCTGGCCAGTGCCATGAATCCGGTGGTGTGGATCGGCCTCGGGGTGCTGCCGGTACTGGGATGGGTGCTCGCCCAGACGCCGTTCGGCCTGCGTGTGCGCGCGGTGGGTGAGAAGCCCGAGGCCGCGGCGTCGCTGGGGGTGAACGTCGGTCGCCTGCGTCTCATGGGGCTCTATCTCGCAGGCGCCATGGCCAGTCTCGGCGGCGCGTATCTCGCGCTCGACCAGCATCAGTTCACCGACGGCATGACCGCGGGACGCGGCTTCATTGCGCTGGCGGCGGTGATCTTCGGCCGCTGGGAGCCGGTGCGCGTGGCCGTGGCTTGCCTGCTCTTTGCCGGCGCCGAGACGCTGCAGATTCAGTTGCAGGGCGCACAGCTGGTGCCAAGCCAGTTCGTGGAGATGATTCCCTACGTGCTCACCATTGTGGCACTCGCCGGCGTGGTGGGGCGCAGCACGGCCCCGGCGGCCCTGGGCAAGACGGAGTGAGTACACCCGCCGACCCATCCCACACCGCCGAGCACCCGGTGGACGACGGCACGTCCGCCTTCGGCAAGCTGGCGGTACTGATGGTGGCGGCCTTCATCGACATGCTCGGCATGCTGATGATCCTGCCGCTGCTGCCGTTCTACGCCAAGAGCCTTGGCGCCGGCGGGTTCGTGGTGGGGTTGCTGGTCAGTTCGTTCAGCGTGGCGCAGCTGCTCAGTGCACCGCTCTGGGGGCGCTTCAGCGATCGGCATGGCCGGCGGCCGGCGCTGATGGTGGGGCTCGGCGCGAGTGCGGTGGCGTACATCGTGTTCGCGTTTGCGGACAGCCTGTGGCTGCTGTTCCTGTCGCGCATCGTGCAGGGCGCTGGCGGCGGCACGGTGAGCGTCATCCAGGCGTACGTGGCCGACGCCACCCGCCCCGAGGATCGCGCCAAGAGCCTGGGCTGGCTCTCGGCCGCCACCAACGCCGGTGTGGCGCTGGGTCCGGTGATCGGCTCGTGGGTGCAGCTGTGGAGCAAGCACACGCCGGGGCTGGTGGCGGCAGGCCTCTGTGTGCTGAACATGGCGTTCGCGTGGAAGTACCTCACGGAGACGCGGCGCATCGCCGCGGCCGGCGCCGACGGCATACCGCCGGTGCGCAAGGGCTCGCGTGAAGCTGTGTTTCGCGTGCTGTCGCACCCCAGCGAGCCCGCATCACGCCTCATCCTGATCTACGCGCTCGCCATTGGTGCCTTCCAGGGCACGACCGCCATTCTCGCGCTGTTCCTGGCGTGGCGCTTCGGGGTGACAGAGAACACGATCGGCTACGTGTTCATGTACATCGGCGGGCTCAGCGTGCTGGTACGCGCGGTGTTCCTGGGGCGCGTGGTCGATCGCTTCGGCGAGCCGCGGCTGAGCCGTGTCGGCATCGTGCTGCTGGCGGCGGGGCTGCTGGGGCTCTCGTTCTCGCGCGACTACGTGACGCTGGCCATTGCCATCGGCCTGCTGCCGCTGGGCACGGCGTTCACCTTTCCCTGTGTCACGGCCATGCTGTCACGCGTGGTGAGCAGTGCGGAGCGCGGCCTGTACATGGGCGTGCAGCAGACGTTCGGCGGGATTACGCGGGTGGCGTTTCCGATCATCCTGGGGATCGCGTTCGACGCCATCAGCCAACCGAGTCCGTTCTGGATCAGCGCGGCGGTCGTACTGATCACGCTGACCATGGGGCGTGATCTGGAGAAGTATGCGCCGCGGGTGGTGAAGGGGTGATCAGCGCACCGTGCCCTTCACACGCGCCCCTTCGGTGATCGCGTCGCCAGGGTAGACCACGACCGTATCACCGGCGGCGAGCCCGCCGAGGACCTGCGCCATGGTGTCGCTGCGCTCGCCGAGCGTGACGGTGCGGCGTCGAACGCGTCCCGCCTGCAGGCGCCACACCAGCCACTGCTCGCCATCGCGCACGAGCGCGCTCACCGGAACACGCACCGCACGGTTCGTTTCCCACACCGTAATGCGCGCTTGGGCCTCGAACCGATCGCCGACATGCACGGCGGTGGCCGGGACCGTGGCAATCACATTCACGCGCTGCTCCTCCACGCCCAGCGAGGACAGGCGGGTGAAGGCGGCAGGCTCGATCCGGCGCACCACCCCAGCGATGGTGTCCGACACGACCGCGGTGCCACTCGCGCGGTCGCCGTCCGTCGCGCCGACCGGGCCGAAACTCAGCCGCACTCCTGCCCCCTCGCGCATGCGCACCGCGTCGGCAGTACGCACCGGGATGACCACCTCGAGATCCGACGGATCCCCCACCTCGAGCAGGCGTGTGCCTGCGGGCACGACGCGCTCGTGCTCCTCGTCGAGCTGCAGCACGGTGCCCGGGATGGGCGTGACGATGGGCAGCGCGGCACCACTGCCCCCGGCGGCCTGCGCTGCGCTGCGCGCCTGGTCGCGCTCGTAGCGCGCGGCGAGTACGCGGGCCTGCGCCGCCTCGAACGCGCTGCGCGCCCCGGTGACGGCATCACGCGCCCGCTCGAGCTCCTGCGGCGACACACCACCGGCGGCGGCGAGACCTTCCGTGCGCACGCGACTGCGCTCGGCGTCGCCCAAGGCACTGCGCGCGGCCGCGATGCGCGATTGTGCCTCCGTGAGCAGGGCGTCCGCACTCCCCAGGCGCGCCTCGGCCTGTCGGCGGGCACTGCCATCCATGGGAGCCGGGTACAGCAGGCCCACGCGAGCGCCCGATGGCAGCACGTCGCCCACCTGCAGTGCCGACGGTACCCACCGCCCGCTCACGGGGGCGTTGAGATCGGCGTGCGCCCGCACGCGCGTCGTCCCCCGCTCGTTGATGGTCACCCGCAGCGGACCCTCCGTGACGATGCCGACTTCCACCGACACCACCGGGCCGCGCTGCCACCACCAGAAGGCCACCGACACCAGCACGATGCCGGCACCGACCCCGAATCCCCGCTTCACACGGCTGGTCATGCGTCTCCTCACTCACGCGTCTTGAGTACCGCCACCAGGTCGAGCCGGTCGAGCCGCCGCCGCACCAGCAAGGCCGACAGCGCCCCCGCCACGCACAGCATCAGCGCCGACAACGCGTAGGTGCGCATCGCCAGCACGAGCGGCAGCCGGAACAGCTCCGAGCTCAGGGCCGCCGCGAGGGCCCAGCAGAAACCGGCTCCGATCATGAATCCGGCCGGTACCGCCACCACCCCCAGGATGGTCAGCTCTCCGAACAACATGCGCGCCACTTCGCGCCGCGTGAAGCCAAGCACGCGCAGGCTGGCCAGCTCCCGTCCGCGCTCGGAGAGCGCGATACGCGCCGTGTTGTAGATCACCCCCACCGACAGCAACCCCGCGAAGGCGGCCAAGGTAAGCAAGGTGATGTTGAAGCTCTCAGCCATGGTCTTGTCGAAGTTGGCAATGAGCGCCGCTCGCGAGCTGAGCCCTGCCACACCGGGTGCCTGCTTGAGATGCGCGTAGACACGATCGAGGGCGACGGCGTCGACCGCGAGGACCGCACCGTCATAGGCCGCATCGCCCACGAGGGCGCGCAGCGCGCCCATGGGGACATAGGCATTGGTACCGATCAGGTCGTCCACGAGCGCGCCGACACGCAGCCGCCCGTCAGCGCGCCTTCCGACCAGGACATCCACCGCCACCGTGTCGCCAACCTGCACGCGCAACAGCCGCGCCAATTCGGTCGACAGCAGCAGCCCGTCGCCGGGGAGCGGCGCCGGCGCCCCGTGGGCATTCACGACCTGCCGAAGCGCCGCCTGCGGGGGGACGCCGGTCATGGCGACGCGGCGCTCGTACTGGGCGTGGCGCAGGCGTACCGGCACGGCCCACGTGGGCTCCACCTGCGTGACACCGGGCAACTGCGCCAGCTCACGCAGCGCGGCGTCGCCCTGCGGGCGCGTGAAGGTGACGGCGAGGTCCTCGCGCTGGGCAGCGCGGAACTGCACGTCGCGCATGGCACTGATGGCATCGAACGCGAAGAGGCCGATCATGGTCACCGCCACGCTGAGCGCCATGCCGAGCAGGGCCAGGCCGGCGCGCAGTGGCCGCCGCTCGATGCCACGCACGGTGAGGCGGGTCATTGGCGAAACGTGCCGAGTGAGGCCCAGCCGCTCGACGAGGCCGGCCCGGTAGCGCACGGGCGACTCGGGACGCATGGATTCCGCAGCGGGCAGGCGCACCACGCGGCGCACCGTCTGCACCGCCCCCAGCAGCGCGGCGACTCCGGTGATGGCCACCGCGATGACGACCACGCTCCAGGTGGGGGTGAATGGTGCATCGGGGATGCGGTAGTACTTCGCGTACACCGTCGCGAGCCGCCCCGCGAGCCAGAGACCGAACACCGTGCCCGCGGTGGCACCGACGGCCACAGGGCCCAGGGCGATCAGCGCGTAGTGACGGGCGAGGGCGCGGGTGCTCACACCAAAGGCCTTCATCATGCCGATCTGTTCGCGCTGGGACGCGACCAGGCGAGCGAGCACGAGGTTTACGAGAAACGCCGCCACGCCGAGAAAGATGACAGGCGCCGCCGTGGCAAACACGCTGGCCTGCGTGATCTCATCGGAGAGGAAGCGATGCGACGGCTGCAGATCGCGCCCGAAGCTCCCCAGGCCGCCGTAGCGGGCGAGCAGCGTATCCGCTCGGGCGATCACGGCCCGCTCCGAGGTGCCGGGGCGCAGCAGCAGGCTCGCTTCGTTCCACGCCCCCTCGAGGCCGAGTGCCGCTGCCGCGGCGGCGGCGTCAAGCCAGAGCACGCCGTAGCGGCGGCTGTCGGGGAAGAGCTCGCCCGGCTTGGTTTCGACCACGAATTCAGGCGTCAGCCCGATACCCACGATGTGCAGCCGGCGCCACCGGTCGTTGAGGATGCCCCCCAACGAGTCGCCGGGGGCAAGGCCGTGAGCCTGGGCAAAGCCCTCACTGATCACCACCTCGTCGTCGCTGCCGGGGGCCATGAACCGGCCACGCCGCAGCACGACGCGGTTCACCGCTGGCAGGCGCCCACCAGGGTAGCCGATCACGCGGCCGCTGACAGGCTCGCCGAAACCTGGGACATCGAGGATGACATCGTCGGCCGCACGCGTCTCCACCGCGGTCACGCCGGGGAGGGCGCGCAGGTCGTCGGCCACGGCCGCCGGAGCCCGGGTGACGCGTACCCACAGGTCGGCAAAGCGTGCGGTGGCGTAGTAGCGCTGCTGCGCCGACCGGAGGTGCGGTACCATAGAGCGCATCGACACGAAGCTGGCCACGCCGGCCAGCACCACCAGCGCAATGGCGAACGCCGGGCCGCGCAGGTGCCACAGGTCGCGCAACGCCTTGCGGTCGAGCATCGAGAAGCGAGCAAACGCGGGCGCCATGGCTGGCTACCAGGACAGCGCCGACGGATCCACCGGCGACGGATTGGCGGTGTGCTCGACGATTTCACCGCTGCGCATGCGCAGCACACGATCAGCCATCGCGGCGATGCCGACGTTGTGCGTGATGACGACCGTCGTGGTCCCGAGCTCGCGATTGGCCCGCCGAAGGGCCTCGAGCACCAGCTTGCCGGTTTCGAAGTCGAGCGCGCCAGTGGGTTCGTCGCAGAGCAGCACATCGGGGCGCTTGGCCACAGCGCGGGCGATGGCCACGCGCTGCTGCTCGCCCCCGGAGAGCTGGGCCGGGAACGCATCGAGCCGCTGGCCCAACCCCACCAGCCGCAAGGCCTCCGCCGGATCCTCGGCGCCACGATGATGCGGATCGTCGCGCGTCAGGTCGGTCACCAGCTGGACGTTCTCCAGCGCGGTGAGCCCGGGAATGAGATTGTAGAACTGGAACACGAAGCCCACGTGTTCCCGTCGGTACTGCGTGAGCTGGTCTTCGGTGGCGCCGGTGAGCACGTGATCACGAAACGTCACACGACCGCTGGTGGGCGCATCGAGGCCGCCAAGGATGTTCAGCAGCGTGGACTTGCCGCTCCCCGACGGGCCGAGAATGACCACGAACTCGCCGGCCACGAGTTCGAGGTCGACATCCCGCAGCGCCACGACCTGCGCCGTGCCGCTGCCGTAGACTTTGGTGAGGCCCTGGGCCTGAAAGAGGGGAGTGGCGGCCATGCCCTACGCTACAGGGGCCGCGTATTTTCAGCCAATCGTCCCGCGAGTCCGGTCCCCTCCCCGCCCCGTTCGTCATGCGCGCTCGTCTCACCCTCCTGTTGACCATCGCGGCCGCCGTTCAGGCGGCCATGACGCCGACGGCGCTGGCCGCCCAGCCCCGCCCGCTCCGCCCCACCGACCTGTACCGATTCCGCGACGTTGGCGCCGGCCGCATCTCCCCCGACGGTGCGTGGATCGCCTACACGGTCACCACCGTCGACTCGGCCAGGGACAAGAGCGACAGCGACGTGTGGATGGTGAGCTGGGACGGGTCCCGCACCGTGCGCATGACGGCGTCGCCCGAGGGGGAGAGCAACCCGCGCTGGAGCCCGGACAACCGCTACCTGAGCTTCGTGTCGGGGCGCTACGAGTCGAAGGGCGGGCAGATCTGGCTGCTCGACCGCGCTGGTGGCGAGGCGGTGCGCCTGACATCGCTGAAGGGAGGGGTGGCCGAGTACGAGTGGTCGCCCGACGGCGCGCGTATCGCGGTCATCTCGCACGACCCCGACCCCGAGGAGGGCAAGCCCGACTCGCTCAAGACGACGAGTCCCAAGCCCATCGTCATCGACCGCTACGCCTTCAAGCGCGATGGCGACGGCTACCTCGACCGGCGGCGCGATCATATCTGGATCGTGGACGTGGCCACGAAGAAGGCCGAGCAGCTCACCACCGGCGACTTCGACGACCGGCAGGTGCGCTGGTCGCCCGACGGCAAGCGGCTCGCGTTCGTGAGCGAGCGCGAGGGTGATCCCGATCGCGCGAACAACAGCGACATCTACGTGGTCGATGCCACGCCCGGCGCCACGCCGGTGCGCCTCACCTCATGGCGCGGCCCGGACGCCGGCCCGGTGTGGAGCCCCGATGGCGCACGCATCGCGTACCTGCAGGGCAGCGAACCGGAGCTCTCGGCCTACACGCAGAACACCATCGCCATCGTGTCCAGCACGGGTGGCACGCCGCGTCTGGTGGCGCCCACGCTCGACCGCGACGTGAGCCAGCTGGCGTGGACCACCGACGGCACGGCGTTGCACGTCCTGCTGGGCGACGACCGCGCGCAGCACCTGGCGACGGTTCCTCTCGATGGCGGCGTGGTGTCGCGCATGGTGGACGGACGTCGCGTGGTCACAGCGTTCGACGTCTCACGCAGTGGCCGCATCGTAGTCAACACCGGCACCGCGCAGCGGTCGGCTGAGGTGCACGCATGGGACGGCGGTACGCTGCGCGCGCTCACGCACGTGAACGACAGCGTGTTCGCGGCATTGCAGGTGGCCACCACGGAGGACGTGCAGTTCCGAAACAAGGACGGCCAGACGGTGGGCGCGCTGCTCGTGAAGCCGGCGGGCTTCGATGCCACGAAGAAGTACCCGCTGCTGTTGCGCATTCACGGCGGGCCGAATGGGCAGGACCAGCACCTCTACAACTTCGAGCGTGAGCTGTTCGCGGCCAACGGCTACCTCGTGCTGGCGGTGAACTATCGGGGCAGCAGCGGGCGCGGGCAGGCCTGGAAGAAGGCGATCTTCGCCGACTGGGGGAACAAGGAGGTGCAGGACCTGCTCGCCGGCGTCGACCATGCGATCTCGCTGGGCTTCGTCGACGCCAACCGGCTTGGTATCGGCGGGTGGAGCTACGGCGGCATCCTTACCGACTACACCATTGCCACCACCACGCGCTTCAAGGCGGCCACCAGCGGCGCCAGCAGCGCCCTGCAGACAAGCATGTACGGCACCGACCAGTACATCTACCAATACGAGAACGAACTCGGTGCGCCGTGGAAGAACCCGAAACTGTGGGAGAAGCTGTCGTACGGCTTCTACAGGGCCGACAAGATCAGCACCCCCACACTGTACCTCGGGGGCGAGAAGGACTTCAACGTGCCCATCAGCGGTAGCGAGCAGATGTACCAGGCGCTCACGTCGCTCGGCGTGCCCACGCAGCTCGTGGTATATCCCGGGCAATTCCACGGCATCACACGCCCGAGCTTCGTGCGGGACCGCTACGAGCGCTACCTGGGGTGGTACGCGAAGTACCTCATGGGCGTCACGCCGTAACCGCGGGCGTGTCTGACGGGTCGATTCGCGTGGTCGCCGCGGTGGTCCAGCGCGGTGACACGCTGCTGGTGTGCCAACGTCCGTTGCACAAGCGCCACGGCGGCCTGTGGGAGTTTCCCGGCGGCAAGTGTGAACCAGACGAGCCGGATGTGGACGCGATCGCCCGCGAGCTGGCCGAGGAGTTGGGCGTGGAGGCGGCGTCCGTCGGCACCGAGCTGTTCGCGGTGGCCGATGAAGGCTCGCCATACGTGATCGCGTTCCTGCCGGTGGCGATTCAGGGAGAGCCGGCATGCCTCGAGCATGCCGCGCTGGTATGGGACGTGCCGGCGCGATTGCTCGAACTGCCGCTGGCGCCCAGTGATCGGAAGTTCGTGGAGTGGTGGCGTATGCGTCGCTGAGCGGCTGTTACCGCACCCGCACGAAGTAGCGCACCCCGAGCCGCGCGCCCACTTCGCGGTAGTTCACCGGCTGCAGCACTGGCGCGACCCCGCCAGCCCGCCAGTTTTCGAAGCGCACGGCACCGTAGGTGGCCGCGCCCTCCACGGCCCAGTGTCCCTGCACGAGCGCCAGCACGCCGGCTGCCGCCCATGGGCCGGTGTTCTGCGCCGACACCTCCACACCGCCCACGGTGTTCGTGCTGAACCGCCGCACGCCGAATCCTGCCTCGGCGAAGGGGCGCACGGCAGCGCCGGCCCGTGCCAGGTAGCGGACGCCAAGATCCACGCTCCGCACCGCGAGCGCGTCGCCCTCCTGATCGATATCGCGCACGGACAGCGCGCCCACGAGCGCCAGCCGCGGCGTGACCCCGTACTGGACATCGGCGCGCCAGGTGGCGCTACCGGACGATGCATCACGCCCTGCCAGATCGGTGGTGACCTGGGCCAGCGACGCGGCGGCCGACAGACTGAAGCCCGTGCCCGACGGACGCAGCGATTGGGCGGCGAGGGTGGCCGGCAGCAGGGAGGCCGAAGCGGCGAGGGACCGCAGGACAGTCGAACGAAGTGGCATGGGCGCGATTCCGGGAGTTGGGAGCGATGCCGAAGCTACGCCCAGATCGCGAATGGCTCCAGCGCCGGAGGCCCCACCGTCATGCGGCCGTCACGCCCGACGAGCTGCCCTACCACTTGGGGTCGAACGAAACAGTGGCGCCGGCTTTAACCCAAGGCGGAATCGAATCGCCGCGTATGCGTCTCACCACACGAGTCGCCCCGAACGTGATCGGCTTGCCACGCTCTACCTTCAGGTTCCGCTCCAGGACGACCACCTGTGGCACGGCCGGAATGTTGTCCGGGTCTCCCCAGATGAATCGCTCGGCCGCCAGACTGGTGAGGTCCGATCCAATCACGTATTCGTCGAATGCCCCGTTCGGTGTCAGGAACGTGAGCGCTTTGGCGAGATCGCGATCCAACGCGACCCCCATGGCACTGAAGAAGGCACCGTGCTTCACGGCCTGCGCGAGCAGCATCGGCTTCATTCTGCGCACCGCCTCCTTCATGTCCGGCCGATCGCATGGCTTGCACCATGAGGCGCCGAAGTAGACGGCAATGACTTGACGTCCACTTTGGAAATCCTGCGACGGGGTATACGCAGTGTCCGCAGCCGTGTTCTGCGTCTGTGCTTCGGTGCTGTACACGCAGGTCAATGCCACCGCAGCGAAAGCAGTGAGAATCCGATTCATTACTGAACGACCTCGGTAGGAGTAGTCGGTCAAGAAGGTAGCAGGAAACGCTCGAGATCTAGGGAGTCCACGTCGCACGTACGACGCCGGGAATACACACATCACGACACAGGCCATAGCTCACGATGGCGGTCACCGGCTGTCGCCTCGCTGCCTCCGGTGCAATGAAGCTGGCATATACGTCGGCGCGGCCAGTATACGTGTAGAGCGTGTCCTTTCCGTCGAGCGATCGAAGGGGAACGGCCCAGCGAACATCCGAAAGGCTCCAGGTCGTCGGCAGTTGCCATTGAAGACGCGTTGCAAGTCCTCCAGTACCGGGGTTCTCGGCGGCGATGTGCCACCCCTCCGGAACGATCAACGAAAGCCGCAACCGCATCACCCCAGTGCCCGACCTACCAGCCGGAGCAAGGCTCGCGCCGAGCGTGGGGGGCTGACCCGAGGTCACCCCAGATTCCACGCCCGCCGTGACCAGGGCCGTTGTCAACGCAGCGCCGAGAACGCTCAATACTGCAGTGATCATGCCCTTGGGGTGAGAGTCTGGCGATATTACGATCGCATTGTGAATCGGTAAATGCAGAAAATGATGAAGGCTCCATGAGGATTCGATTAACCCGACGGCGCACCGAGTCCGGATAATGTCGGCGCGCCGCATACACATCGCCGGTTCACTCACCCCGTCGCCGCGTGAGCGCCTTGTCGTACCCCAGCTTCCCGCGCTTCTGGTTGTAGCTGCGCTGCATCTGGTACTTGGCGTCGCGCTCGCTGAACGTGTGCGACGCGTACCGTTCGGCCAGCGCCGTCAGGTCATCCGCCTGGTCCGCCAGCTCCTCGGCGACCGCCGCGTCTTGCGTGAGTGGACTGGCCATGAGGCACTCCCTGGCGGACAGCATGGCTGCCTGCGCGCCGTGCGCGTCCCCCTCGCGCTGGCGGCGCGCCGCCTCCTCACGGGCCTTCGCGGTGCGCGCCAGCAGCACGGCGTGCTCCACCTCCGGTTGCAGGCGGTTCTGCCCGTCGAGCGTGGCCGACAGGGGCAGATACACCACCCGATGCTCGACGCCACCGCTCGCGGTCATCACATCGCCGCTCACCGAGATCGTCGCGATGGCCGTCGGCACCGTCGCCAGCCCTTCCGCCATCCCGGCCGGTACGAACAGCTCGAAGAGCAGCGGCTTGGGTTCGGCAGCGTACAGATCGCCGAGATCGAAAGTGAACACGCCAGTGGACGGGCTGGTGACCGGCCAGTCGGAGTGCACGGTGAACAGCGACACGGCTTCACCGAGGCTGAGTGTCACCGTGAGCCCCTGTGCGCTCACGGACAGCAGATTGCCGAGCGCCTCAGCGAGCACGTCGTGCGACTGATCCGGATGCTCCACGTACCACGCGTTCCCATCGCCGGCGTCGGCCATGGCCCGCAGCAGCGCATCATCGTATCCCTCGCCGATGCCGACGGTGGTGGTGGTGATGCCCATGGCCCGCGCCGTGCGAGCCAGTTCGATGAGTGTGGCCGGCTCGGTGATGCCGACGTTGGCGTGGCCATCGGTGAGCAGCACCACGCGACGCGACGAACCGGGTAACGAACCGAGCAGGCCGAGTGCCTGCTCCATGTGCTGACGGCCGCGCAGCCAGCCGCCACTCAGGTTGGTGCTGCCGCGCACGTCGATGGCCTGCACGGCGGCGGCGAGTCCGTGGTGCTGCTGGCGCGGCCGCGGCGCGGCGACGGTCTGTACGTGATCGTCGAATGCGACCACTGAGACGACTTCGTCTGGATGCAGGCGATCCACAGCACGCGCCGCAGCCACCCGCGCGGCGTCGATGCGCTCGCCGCTCATCGAGCCGCTGCGATCGAGCACCAGCGCCAGCCCGATGGGCGGGCGCATGTCACGCGCGTGGGCGTGTCCGGCGATGGAAAGCAAGGCGCGCACGACGGTGCCGCCGGCGCCATTCGGGGATTGTTCAGATTCGATGACTTGATGATCGACCTGCAGCAGCGTCTCCATACATTGGCTCCCGGTTGGAGTGGCGCACGGAGATGACGGCGGGGTCTGACAATCCGGCGGTGCGCGGCTTACGTCGTGGGAGACGTCGGGTCGCCGGCATCGTGGCGCATCACACTCTCGATCCGCGGCAGGACAGACACGATGCGCCCGAAGATGAGAATGGTGAACGCCACGGCGATGAGCCCCTGCAGGGAGCTGATGAGGCGCGCCACCCCGAGCGGTCGGATGTCGCCGTACCCGATCGTGAGTTGCGTGACCACACTGTAGTACAGTGCGTCGAGCCAGCCAGCCGACCCCACGAGGTGCGCATTGACGGACGTGTACAGAATGCCGAAGAGGATGATCAGCTCGAGATAGTTGAGGAAGCTGAGCACCAGGGTCCGCACGGCTGACGAGACCATGAGACTGCCCCGGGAACGCAGCTGGTCGAAGACGCTGAGGTTGACCGAGGATTGCAGGATGTCGAGGATGCGGAGGCTTGCGAGGACACGAGGCAACCACAACGGCCAACCTGCCTCCAGCGCGGCGACTGCCAGCAGGATCGCCTCGATGATGAACCAGCTGAGGATGTACACCTCGATGCGCCGGGAACGCCGCACCGTCGTCCCGTGCGGATCGAGCCGGAAGGCCTCCGATCCGTAGTGCACGACGCGACTGCCGCCGGCGAGGCGACTGGGCGAGAGCAGATACAGACCCCAGAAGAGCCGCTCGAAGCACCAGGTGATCATCGAGTAGGCGCGCAGTTCGCGGCCGAGCAGGCGTCGGGTCATCGTGGTGGTGGCAAAGGATCAGGGCGAGCGGAGCAGGCGCAGGGCAACACCATTGGTCCACCCGAATCCATCCTGCGTGGGATACTCGCCGCCGCCCGCCTTCTTCGAGAGATCCCACACGTCGTACATCTCGGTGAGCTTGCCGGTGGCGTCGTACATCTTGCGATTGAGCGTCAGCCAGCGTGTGCGCGCCGTATCGGCGAGCGCGGTGTGCCCGTACCGCCGCGCCCCCTCGATGGCGAGCCATTGCAGCGGAGGCCAGCCGTTGGGCGCGTCCCACTGCTGACCGGACCTGATGCGCGTGGTGGTGAATCCGCCCGGCTTCAGAAAATCACGCTGGAGGCGGTCGGCCACGCCCGCCGCCTGTTCGGCCGTGGCGATGCCGAAGTAGAGGGGAGCCGCCGCCGCGAGCGACGGACGATCGGTGACACGTTCCCCCGTGGCCCAGCGCACGTCGTAGAAGTAGCCGGTGGCGGCGTCCCACATGTGCGCGCGCAGCGCGTCGGCCCGCGCGTTCGCCCGGGCCTCGTAGCGCGCCGCCGCCGCAGCGTCACCGCGCGCATCGCGATGACGCCGTAGCGCGGCTACCGTACGTTCGGCATGGTACAGCAGGCTGTTGAGATCGACGGGAGCCAGTGCGATGGTCTCGAGCGACGTGAGCGCACGCGGATTGCGCATCCAGCGGCTGGAGAAGTCCCATCCGCTTTCGGCGGCCGCCCGCACGTTGCGGTAGAAGCCTTCGCGCGCCCCTTCCGGCAACGCCTGGGCGGCCACGAAATCTTCCCGGAACGACTCGGGGCGAGGCTCGGCGCGATCGTCCCAGTAGCGGTTGAGCACCGATCCGTCGGGCAGACGCACCACGCGCAGATACGCACCACCGGGGGCCACCGAATCGACGCCGTTCATCCAGAACGCGAGCTCACGCTCGATGGCCTCGAGATAGACGAGCGCGCGGGTGGAGTCGGTCGCCTCGGCGTAGCGCCCGACCATGGCCGCGAAGCAGGGCGGCTGGCTGCGGCTGAGATAGTAGGTGCGGTTGGCGTTGGGGATGTGCCCCACCGTCTCCACGAGATGCGCAAAGTTGTCGAGCATCTGCCCCACCTGCTCTGCCCGATCGCTCTCCAGCAGGCCGAGCATCGTGAAGTACGCATCCCAGTAGTATACCTCGCGGAAGCGCCCGCCGGGCACCACGTACGGCCTCGGCAGCGGCAGCAGCGATGAGCGCGGGTCGGACACATCCGCCTGCCGCGTGAGCACGGGCCACAGATCGGCGATGTGCTGTTCCATCGTGCGGCCGCTGCCCGCGGGCGCCGTGACCGACGGAACCGGCGGCGGTGTGAACTCACGGGCCACGAAGCGGCGCATCGAGAAGTCGGCAGCGGACTTCTCGGCGAGGTACGCATCGGCAATGGCAGCCGGGTCGCGGCGCGGTGTTGCATCGACGAGCGTCTTGGAGTCGGCGAAGACGCGCATCATCTGCGCGTCGATGAACAGCGCTCCCAGCTCGCGTGACGGATCGTAGGGCGGGACGGCGGGCGCGCGGGCCGCGCTGTCGGTGCCGGCCGCCGGTCCTGCGGTGGTGGCTCGCGAGGCGGCCCGGTCGGAACAGGCCGACGTCAACGCCAGCATGACGAGCGCACACGCTGCTCCGTTCCGATGCTCAGGACGTGGCATCGGCCCGCTTCACCGTCACGAACGCACACGCCACCGCCGCACATCCCAGCAATGCACCGGCCAACCGGATGACATGCGCCGGATTGCCGCCGAGCAGCGAGTCGTAGAAGAGCGGCAGCGTGAGGTTCTGGATGAGCATGGGAATGACGATGAACATGTTGAACACGCCCATGTACACACCCACGCGTTCCCGCGGAATGGCATCCGACAGCATCACGTACGGGTTGCCCATCATGCTGCCCCACGCGAGGCCGATGCCGAGCATGGGGAGAAAGAGCAGCGCCCGATCCTGGATGGCCGGAATGGCCAGCATGGACACCGAGGCCGCCACGAGGGCAATGCTGTGCATCCACTTGGCGCCGATGCGCCGCGTGATGGGCACCATGGCGAAGGCGGCCACGAAGGCCACGAAGTTGTAGAACGCGCCCACCTGCCCCACCACCAGGCCGGCCTCACGAAAGCCCGCCGATTCCGGGTCCTTGGTGCCGAACAGGGTGAGCGCGAGCGCCGGCGCGATGTAGATCCAGTAGCAGAACATCGCGTACCACTGGAAGAACTTCATCGCGATCATCTGCCGCATGGTGCTGGGCATGTCGCGGAGCGCCTCGCCAATCTCGCGCACCGTATGGCCGATGCCACGCGGGAGCGCGGCGATGCGCTGGCGCTCCTCGGGCGTGAGGGGCAACTCGGGCGTCGTCCTCACCGACCAGAGAATGGACAGCACCGAGAACGCGGCGCCCATGAGAAACGCCAGCATCGTGATGTGCGGGATGCCGCGATCGTTCACGGCGTCGCGGTTCATGCCCAGAAACACCAGGACGGACGGCGTGATGTACGACAGCGTCTGGCCAAGCCCCGTGAAGGCACTCTGGGTGAGGAAGCCGAGCGAGGTCTGCTTCGGGTCGAGTCGGTCGGAGACGTAGGCGCGGTACGGCTCCATGGTGATGTTGTTGGCGGCGTCCAGAATCCAGAGGATACCCGCGGCCATCCAGAGCGTCCGGCTGAATGGCATGGCCAGCAGCGACAGCGAGCAGAGTATGGCCCCGATGAGGAAGTAGGGCGTGCGGCGCCCCCGCGGACTGAGCGTCCGGTCGCTCATCGCCCCGATGATGGGCTGTACGATGAGCCCCGTGACCGGACCGGCCAGATACAGCAGGGGCAGGCTGGCCTCGTCGGCGCCGAGGTAGCGGTAGATCGGGCTCATGTTGCTCTGCTGCAGCCCGAAGCTGTACTGGATTCCGAAGAAGCCGACGTTCATGTTCACGATCTGCGCGAACGTCAGGTGCGGGCGTCGTGCCATGCCCGACGCGTCCGAAATGTCGGGCGCGCTCATCGTACTGGCCATCAGTTCTCCATGAAGGACGATCTTCGACTGAACGAAGCGACCGCGCTGCTGCAGGCGCTGAGCGGAGCCCACGGCATCCTCGCCTCAGGCAGCACGGTGGCCAACTACGCGGCGGTGTTCGCCCGCGATGCGATCATGGCGGGCCTTGCGGGGCTGCTCACGCACGACGCCGTGGTCACGGCCGGGCTGGTGCGCACCCTCGAGGGTTTGCGCGATCTGCAGGGGCCCGAGGGCCAGATCGCGTCCAACTACCGTGTCGATGCCGACGGCACGGCCCATGTGAGCTTCGGCACCCTGGCGCCACGCTTCGACTCCGCCACCTGGTACCTGGTGGGGGTGGCGCTGGCGGCGCGCGCGGGCGCGATCGACGCGACGGCGTTCCAGTCGTCGGTGGAGCAGGTGGTGCACCTGCTCGACGGCATCGAGTACAACGGCCGACACCTGCTGTACGTCCCGGCCGGTGGCAACTGGGCCGACGAGTATCCGTTCGACGGCTACATCCTGTACGACCAGGTGCTGCGCGGCTGGGGCCTGGCGCTGCTCGCCGAGGTGTGCGGGCAACCCGCCTGGCAGGAGAAGGCCGCACGTATCGGCGAGACGATCGCGGCCCGGTTCCTCCCGGAGGGCGATTGGCGCTACGGCGGCGCGCGCCGCTTTCCGGTGGCCGCCATCTCGCCGGTGCGCACCGACGAACATGTGGACCTCGCCGCCTGCGCGCTGCTCGCGCTCTCGGGCCTCGCGCCCTCGCTCGGCCAGCGTGCGCTCGACGAGATCGCGGCCACGTGGCTGCAGCCTGGCGCGCTGCCGCCGGCCTTCAGCCCCGTCATCGACGAAGACGACCCCGACTGGCCGGCGCTGTCGCGTTACCACCTGCATGGCTTCCGCAACCGGCCGCATGAGTACCACAACGGCGGCATCTGGCCCATCTGGCTGGGGTGGCTGGCGCTGGCGTTTGCGCGGCACGGCCGCCACGACGACCTCACCCGCCTCCGCCAGCTCGTGACAGGTCATCTGGCCTCGCTCGAGGCGTTCGCGTTCGAGGAGTACTTTCACGGCCTCACCGGCGCAGCCCTCGGCACGCGCCACATGGCGTACACCGCCACGGGGTTGCTGCTGCTGCATCACGCCGGCTCCGCGCAGGCCACGGCGCTGTTCACCGTCCACACGCGCCGGGGGACGGCATGAGTGACGCCCGCAACGACCCCGCGTTCATGGACATCGGCCACGCACTGGCCGAGGCGCTGGCCCCGCAGCTGGCCCACCTGGCCGCCACGGGGGAACGGTTGGTGGTGGGGGTGGCCGGCGAATCGGGGAGCGGCAAGAGCACGACCGCCATGGCGCTGGCCGAGGCGCTGCAGGCGCGCGGTGTGGCCGCCGGGCTGGTGCATCAGGACAACTACTTCATCCGGCCGCCGCGCACCAACCACACATTTCGGTTGCAGGACCTCGGTGCGGTTGGGCCGCACGAAGTGGACATGGCGCATATCGCGCAGCACATCACGGCGTTTCGCGCCGGCGCACCGAGCGTGGACGCGCCGGTGGTGAACTACCCCGAGAACCGGTTCGACCAGGTGACGCGCGACTTCGCGCGGGTGCAGGTGCTGATCGTGGAGGGCACCTACGTGCTGATGCTCGACGACCTCGACGTGCGGGTGTTTCTCGAAGCGACCCACGAGGACACCCATGAGCGGCGCATGGCCCGCAACCGCGACATCTACGAGCCCATCATCGACACGATTCTGGGCATCGAGCATCGGCTCATCGCGCCACAGGGCGCGACGGCCGACTGGCTCATCGACCGCGCCTTCGGCATTCGACGCGGCCACGGCGCCGGGCCTCACGCCGACTGACGCCGGCGGGCGAGGGCCGCGAGGCCGTACATGATCGCGCCGAACACGATCATCACGACGCCCCACGCGAGGTTGATGTTGATCCCCGCCGAGCGCTCGTACATGGCCGTATCGCTTCCGGTCATGACTCCGAACACGGTGAGGATGGCCCCGAGCACCACGAACAGCAGGGCAATCGGGTAGCGCAGGTCCATGCCGGCAGCACCACTCATGGCAGCAGTCTCGTGTGAGGGGGAGGTGAGGATCAGAAGAAGAGCACGTTGAGCAGCACCATGGCCGCCAGCACCACCAGCGCAAAGACGCTCGGCTTCTCGTACCACGCCTTCACGTTGTCCTGCGGCGTCGGCGTGAGCGAGTAGACGAGTCCCTCGAGTTCGGCGTCCTGGCGCGGGGTCGTGGCGAGGCTCACGAGGATCGTGACGACGAAGCAGGTCGTGAAGGCCGCGACCGCTGTCCAGAACGTCTGCGCCATCTCGCTCGGGTACGTCAGCATCACACCGAAGAAGCCGCCCTTCACCCCTGGCGTGGCACCATTCGCGAGCGATATGCCGTGATGAATGGCCGGGGCCACCGTGCCGGCGAAGAGCCCCCAGAAGGCCCCGTGCCCCGTGCTGCGCTTCCAGAACATGCCCAGCGCGAAGGTCGCGAACAGCGGCGCATTCACGAACGCGAACACGAGCTGCAGGAACTCCATGATGTTGTTGAAGGCGCCGGCCACGTAGGCGGCTGCCACCGAGAGGGCGATGCCGCCCACCGTGGCCATGCGCCCCATCCACAGGTAGTGCTCATCGCTGGCCTGCGTGCGGATGTGCGCCTGATAGATGTCGTAGGTCCACACGGTGTTGAACGCCGTCACGTTGCCCGCCATCCCCGACATGAATGAGGCGATGAGCGCCGTGAGGCCGAGCCCCAGCATCCCGGTGGGAAACAGCTTGACCAGCATCATCGGCGTGGCAAGGTCGTAGTCGAGTACCACGTTGCCGTTGGTATCGAGCAGCGGCGTGCCGGCGGCAGTGAGCTTGGCCGGGATGATGTTGTCCCCCATGGCCAGCGCGATCATGCCGGGCACGATCACGAGAAACGGGAAGAACATCTTGGGCACGGCGGCGATCAGCGGCGTGCGCCGGGCGGCCGTCATGGAGTCGGCCGCCATGGCGCGCTGCACCACGAGGAAGTCGGTGCACCAGTAGCCGAACGACAGCACGAAGCCGAGCCCCATGACCATGCCGAACCACTCGATGCCGATCGAGTTGGTCGTGGCCGAGCCCATGCCCTGCCACACGTTGGTGTAGGCGTATTCGGGGAGGCCGCGCTGGGTGGCGGCGGCGGCGAGCTTGGACGTCATGCCGTCCCACCCGCCGACCTGCTTGAGTCCCACCCACACCAGCGGCGCGAAGCCGAACACGATCATGAAGAACTGGAGCACTTCATTGTAGATCGCGCTGGTAAGACCGCCAAGCGTCACATAGGCCAGCACGATGGCGGCCGACACGAGAATGCTGGTGTCGAAGTCCCACCCGAGCAGCAGGTTGAGCAGCTTGCCCATGGCATACATGGACACGCCGCTCGAGAAGATGGTCATGGCCGCGAAGCCGAACGCGTTGAACGTGCGCGTCTTCTCGTCGAAGCGGAGCTTGAGATACTCGGGGACCGAGCGCGCCTTGGAGCCGTAGTAGAACGGCATCATGAAGATGCCGACGAACACCATGGCCGGAATGGCGCCGATCCAGTAGAAGTGACTCGTGGCGAGCCCGTACTTGGCACCGGAGGCACCCATGCCGATGACTTCCTGCGCGCCCAGGTTGGCCGACAGAAATGCCAGCCCCGTCACCCACGGTGGCAGCGACCTGCCGGAGAGGAAGAAGTCGGACGAGGTCCGCATCATTCGCCGCAGCGCCCAGCCGATGCCGAGCACGACAACGAAGTAGATGGCCATCACGACATAGTCGATCGTCGTCAGCTGGGTCATTGGGGTGCGGCGGGAGGGGTGAACATGGGAAGCGACAGAAGCTGCAGCGTGGACCCGTTCCGGGCCACCGCGAGGAGCGGAGGCCCCGCCGCGCGGCGTACGAAGGCAAGCGCCCGGATCTGCCCATCGAGGGGAATGGACCGGGCGAGGTCGGCGGCCTTGAACGTGCCCGTTCCGTCGCCCACGAGCAACGAACCACGACTGGCATCGTACCGGCCGATCACGGGCGGCGCGCCGTACACGTTGCCCCCCAACAGCAGGTCGCGATGTCCATCACCCGTGAAATCGGCGACGACGGACGCGAAGACCGGGGCCACCTGTGCGTCCAGCGGCAGCGCCCGCAGCGTGAAACGCCCGTGGCCGTCGTTGAGGGCCACCGCACTCTCGAAAGTACGCGCTTCGCGCACCTCGGCCTTCGCGAGCTCCGCCGGATCGAAGATCTGCTCGAGCCGACTGGCCCCGAACGAGGCATACGACGGATAGCGGCCGCGGATGGCCGGCATGAGCTTGACCAGCTCATCGCGCCCGGCCAGTGGATAGGCCACCCCATCGACGTAGCGCGTGATGAGTTGCTTGACCGTTCCCGTGCCGGTGAAGTCGTGCACGTACATGCGCACCGGCTCCCGCGCGCTGGCCTTCAGGTATCCGTTGGTACCCATGTTGCCGAGGATCAGGTCGGGGGCGCCGTCGGCGTTCACATCGTCCACGGTGAGGCTTTGCCACCACCCCTCGCTGCCGGCCAGACCGCTGGCGGCGGTGCGTTCCACCAGGCGCCCCTGCTCGTTGAACCAGATGCGCACCGGCATCCACTCGCCGGCGACTACCAGGTCGAGCGCACGGTCGCCGTTCACGTCCACCCAGCGCGCGGCGGTCACGAGGCCGGCCTCGGCAAGGCCGGGCGCTTCCGTGTCACTCACCAGCGCGAAACGGCCGCGCCCGTCGTTGCGCAACAGATGACTGCGGGGCATGCGACCGTACGCCCGCGCCACCACCCGGCTGCCGACGAACAGATCGAGATCCCCGTCGCGGTCGAAGTCACCGCTGGTGACGGTGCCGCCATTGGCCCGGGCCTCTTTGGGCAGCGCGTCGACGCGGCGGGCGAAGCCGCCAGCGCCATCGTTCAGGTAGAGACGATCATCGAGCGCCTCGAACGCTTCCCAGAACTCGTTGCCTGCGCTCACGACGTACAGGTCGAGATCGCCGTCTCCATCGGCATCGAAGAGTGTCGCGTCGACATCTTCCGCCACGCTGTCGGCGGCGAACGTGGCCGACGACGACTCACGAAAGCGCCCGTCGCGCTGCTGCACGAGCAGGCGCCCACGCTGCCACTTGGCGCCGCCGACATACAGGTCGTCGAGGCCATCGCCGTTCACGTCACCGACGGCGAGCGCCGGCCCCTCGGCCGAAACCACGTGCGGCATGAGGGGCTCACGATTGTAATCGAGGAAATCGTTCTCCATGTGGGCGACCGCCGCCCCGAGGCGCGGCGCCTCGTCACGGACCGCCGGTGAGCGCGGCGGGTCGTACCTCCAGCGGCCACGCGCACGGTCCTGCCGCACCGTGACCAGCGTGTCGGCAGCCAGCTGCGTGAGCACTTGATATCGGGCGTCGGGCCAGATCACGATCAGCGAGTCGATGGTAGCCTGCTCACCAAGCCCGAAGTGCAACCGACGATCGACGCTGGACTGGAAGCCGCGCACGGGCTGCTGTTCGAGCAGCTGTCGCTTCCCGCCGGTCACCGCGATCACCTTGGCCCCGATCCCTTCGGTATTGCGCCCGCCTCCAGCCAACTGCACCTGGAGGTAGTGGCGCGCGCCAACCGCCGCGCGTGCCGTGTTGCGGTAGATCGACGCCGGCGCATTGATGCGATTGACCACGAGGTCGAGCGCCCCGTCGTTGTCGAGGTCGACGTAGGCCGCGCCGTTGGAAAACCCCTTCTCCCCGAGGCCCCACGCGGCGGCCATGTCGGTGAAGCGCCAGCCGCCGTCGTTGCGGTAGGCATGATTCGGCAGCGGAATCTGCGGCATCCGCTCAAGCAGCGCGCGGTTCTCCGCGCGGGTGACCCCGCGGGCCAGCGCGGCCTGATTGGCCTCGTTGCCGACGTAGTTGATGTAGTCGAGATCGTTCGGGCGCCGATAGATGCCGTTCGTGATGAACAGGTCCTTGCGACCATCGAGATCGAGGTCCGCGAAGAGTGGCGCCCAACTCCAGTCCGAGGCGGCTACACCGGCGAGGAACGCCATGTCGGTGAACGTCCCGTCGCCGCGGTTCCGCTGCAGCGCGTTGCGCGGGTACTGCGGCTGGTAGCCCGCACGCAGACGCATCTCGAACAGATTGGCACTTTCATAGCTCGCCGACGTCTTGAAGATCGCTTCCTGTTCGGGGAGCATGTCCACGGTCAGGAGGTCGGGGTGGCCGTCATCGTCGATGTCGGCCGCGTCCACGCCCATGGAGAAGCGGCTGGTGTGACTCATCGCCGCGGTCCCGCGTTCGACGAACCGCCCCCGGCAGTCGTTCACGTACAGGAAGTCGTTTTCCTGGAAGTCGTTGGCGACGTACAGGTCCACGCACCCGTCGCCATTCACGTCGGTCGCCACCACGCCGAGCCCGAAGCCTTCCACGCCGGCGAAGATGCCCGCCTGCACACTCACATCGGTGAAACGCGCGCCATCGTTCCGGTACAGGCGATCGCCCGACTTGGGGTGCCGAACGCCGCGCCGGGCCGCGGTACCGATCTGCCGCTCGGTGTGGACGGAATGGTTGAGCAGGTAGAGATCCAGGTCGCCGTCGCGGTCGTAGTCGAAGAACAACGCCTGTGTGGAGAACCCCTCGAAGTGCAGTCCGTATTCGTCGGTGCGATCGGTGAAGCGACCGGCACCGTCATTGATGTAGAGCGCGTTGCGGCCGGCCATGGTCAGGTAGTTGACCGCCGACACATACAGGTCGAGAGAGCCGTCGCCGTTCACGTCGGCCATCGCGACCCCGGTCTTCCACCCCGGCGGGCCGGCGACCCCGGCCTGCCGCGTGATATCCTCGAAGCGGAAGCCACCCCGGTTTCGGTAGAGCCGGTTTTCGCCGAGGTTCGAGGAGAAGTAAAGGTCGGGTAGGCCATCGTGGTCCACGTCGCCGACCGCGACCCCGCCCCCGTTGTAGTAGTACAGGTAGTTGAGGATGCTGAAGTCGGGCGCTTCCGGCAGGGTGTTGGTGAACGTGACCTCGGTGACCGATGGCGCGAGCGCGGCGAACAGCGTCGGCTTGTCGGGCGGGCGGCGTGCCGCGGGTGCGTCAGGCGCCCCACCGCGTTCGCCGCAGGCAACCACGGCGAGTGCCGCCACGATCGGCAGCCGGCGGCGCCAGGTGGAGCGGGTCACTGCTCGGCGAGTGCCCGACGCGGACGCGTGATCACGCGCGCCACCACATGCTGGCCGACCTGGGCCCCCTGCTTCTGCCCTTCGACGATGGCCGGCCGGTAGTGGATGCCACCGTAGAGACGGCTGATCGCCGCCTCATCGGCCGCTGCCGCGAATGAGGCGAACGAGCGGGCCGGCAGTCCGTAGGGTACTTCCACCGAATCGGTAAAGGCGAACGCCGGCCCGTAGATGTCCGTCAGCACCTGGGCGGCCGCGGTGGAAATCACGCTGTGTCCGCTCGGATACTCCGGAAAAGGGGGGGTCTGCAGCAGCGGGACCCACGTCTCGTCGATGTACCGGTTGATCACCGTCTCCGGCCGGATCACGCCCGACCGGAACTTCTCCTCCCACGCGGCGATGAATCCATCGGCCAGCGCCAGGGCCGTGCGGGCATACGCGTCGGCGGCAGCCAGCATCGAGGCATCCGACTGCTTCGCCACCGTCATCGCGATGCCCATCCAGTGTCCACCCGGCGTGATCTTCTTGGTGGCGAACATGGTGTGCCCCTGCACGTTCATCACGTAGGGGTTGCAATCCCAGAACGCCGCGATCGCCCGCTGCTCCGTGGTGAGCGTACGGCCCGTCTCGTAGACCTCGAGCGCTGCCGTGTAGAACCGGGAGCCCCTGGTGGAATCGAAGGGCACCGCGGCCACCGGGCGGAACTGGCTCCCGGAGTCCATCACGAACGGCGTGATGGCAGTGCCCCAATGCGGCTCCACGGCGTCCATGTAGGCCGGTGGCGTCGGCACCCAGCGCCCGGGGGTCTTGGTGATGCTGTACTTGGGCAGGCCGCGCGCCTGTTTGAATCCATCCCTGCCCGCCCAGGCCAACACCTGCTGCGCCAGCGAATCGCCATAGGCGAGCGAACGGGTGTACGTCGCGGCATCCATCGCGCTGCGGTAGCGCTCGGAGATGGCGGTGCGCACCGAGTCCGTGCGCGCGCGGGAAAAGGTCAACTGATGGCTGACCGTGAGGAATGCGCGTACGGCGGCGAGTGGCCAGACCACGGTGTCACCGGCCGCTGGTCGTGGCGCCGCGGGCAATTGCCGCACCTGCCCCGCCAGTGAGCGCCAGCTGGTGTCGGTGTGGCGGATGGCCTCGTAGGCGGCGATGCTGGCGTACGCATACACCCGGCTCGCCTGCGGCGGGCTGAAGATGTCGTACACCATCGTATTGGTGAGCTCCTGCATGGCCTCATGCAGCGGCGTCGCCGACTGCAGCGCTTCGGGCGGTACCCGTGGGGCCGAGGTGCAGCCGAAGGTGGCAAGGGTCAGCGCCGTGGTCACGATCACGGCCAGTGAATGCCCCTGCGTGCGTGGCGGCATCATGGCCGAGTCACCGTGAACAGCAGCGGCGTGGCGTTGTTGCGTGCCACGAGGAATCGATCACCGCCTGCGGAGCGCACCCGCCGCAGGTCGCGCGTCTGGCCAGGCACCCGGAAGCCGCTCCTGGCGGCCCGCTGCACCGTGAAGTCGCCCGCACCATCACCGAGCAACACCAGTCCATCGATCGAGGCCATGCGGCCAATCTCCGGCTTCACGCCGTCGAAATTGCCTGCCAGCAGCAGGTCCGTGGTGCCATTGCCGTCGACATCGCGCGCAACGATGCCATAGAGGGGAGCAAGCTGGGCCTCCCGGGGCAGAGCGGTCAGCGAGAAGGTACCCGTGGCGGAGCGCCGCAGTACGGCGCTCTCGAGATAATGCAGGGGCTTCACGATGGCGCCCTGCCGCTCGGCAGCGGGTATGACGTCGTCCATCGTCTTGAGCGCGTAGTCCTTGTAATTCAGGAAGCGCGCCTTGAAGGGGGGCACGGCCTTGATCAGGTCATCACGCAGCACCAGCGGATACTGCACACCGCCATTGTACATGCCGATGATCTGTTCGACGAACCCATTGGCATCGAAGTCCTTCACGACCATGGTGATCGGTTCGTCGGCGCTGGCGCGCCAGCGCGTGTTGAGTCCGAGATTGCCCAGCACGAATTCCGAACGGCCATCGCCATCGAGATCGGCGGCAAGGACGCGGTTCCACCAGCCGTGTGTTCTGGCCAGGCCGTCGTCATCGACCCGCTCGAGGTGGCCGTTCCCGACGTTCCGGAACACGGTGACCGGCATCCACTCGCCCACGAGCAGCAGGTCGGGGCGGGCGTCACCATCGAGATCATGCCACAGGGCGTCGGTCACCATGCCCACGCGTTCGAGGCCAGGCGATGCGCTGGTCGTGACATCGAGGAAACGACCCTGGCCGTTGTTCAGCAGCAGCTGGCTGCGGGGGTCGGCACCGTAGCGCCAGGGAATACTGCGCCCTCCCACGAAGAGATCGACGTCGCCATCCCCATCGAAGTCCGCTGCCGCCACCGCCCCACCACTCACGAGCGCGTCGGGAAGCGCATTCAGCGCCCTGGTAAAGCGGCCGCGACCATCGTTGAGATAGAGCCGATCCTGGAGCGCCGGCGAATCCTCACTGAACTCGTTGCCACCACTCACCACGTACAGATCGCGATCGCCATCACCATCGGCATCGAAGAAGAGTGCACGCACGTCTTCCGAGGCGGCATCCTGCGCAAAGGCACCACCGGGAGCCAACCGGAACGCACCGGTCCTCCCCTGAACGTACAGGCGTCCCGGCTGGTCCTTTGCGCCGCCCAGGTACACATCGTCCAATCCATCGCCGTTCACGTCACCGACGGCCAGCGCGGGCCCTTCCGTCGACAGCATCCTGGGAATCAGGCGCTCCCGATCGAAATCGACGTAGTCGTTCTCGACGTGTGCGAAATCGAGGCCGGCCCCCGCCGTGACGTCGGCGAGCAACGGCGTAGCCGGCGTGGGCAGGGCAGGCGTAGGCCTCAGCGCGTCATCGCCGCAGGTGATGCGCAGCCGCGTGTTGCCGGCCACGCTGGTACGGACACTGCGACGGCCGTCGGGCCAGTCGACCACCACGGAATCGGCAACCGCGAGGGTATCGAGGCCGAAGGTGAGCACGTAGTCCACGCTCGACTGGAATCCGCGCGCCGGATACAGCTCCTGCGTCATGGCCGTGGGGCCGGCGTGCACCGTGACCGTCGCCCCCACGGCGAACGGATTGCGTCCCTCGCCTTCCAGCTGGACCTGCAACGACTGGCGGCCCGGCAGCACCGTGCGGGCATTGTTGCGATAAACGAAGGGCTCGGTGTTGACGTTGTTCACGACCAGGTCGAGGGTGCCGTCGCCATCGAGATCACCATACGCGGCGCCGCTCGAGATGTTCGGCTCCGCGAGCCCCCACGCCTTCGCCATGTTGGTGAAGCGCAGGTCGCCGTCGTTACGGAAGGCATAGTCCGGGATGGGTGTACTGGTCATGGCCCGGATGAGGCGCAGGAAGTCGACGCGGCGCCCCCCTGCCTCACGATTCATCGTCTCCTTGTCGGCGAGAAAGGCCACATAATCCTGGGAGGTCACGTCGCGCGCGAGGCCGTTGGTGACGTACACGTCCTTACGGCCGTCGAGATCGAGGTCGGCCAGCAGCGCGCTCCAGCTCCAGTCGGTCTCGGCCGTACGCGTGAGATAGCCGACGTCCGTGAAGGTGCCATCGCCATTGTTGCGCTGCAGCATGTTGCGCATCAACTGGTGATGGTAGCCGTTCCTCACCTTGGCCTGATAGATGTCCCACCCCTCGTACATGGCCGTGGTCTTGATGCGGAACTCATCCTCCGGCATCATGTCGGTGGTGTAGATGTCCGGCCAGCCATCGTTGTCGAGGTCGCCGATGTCCATGCCCATCGAGAAGTAGCTGAGCACGGGCATGGCCTGCTTGACCGCCTCGCGGAACGTCCCGTCGCGGTTGTTCACGTAGAGGTAGTCGTGCTCGAAGAAGTCGTTCGAGACGTAGAGGTCGGGCCATCCGTCGCGATTGAGATCGCCGACGCCCACGCCAAGCCCGAAGGCGATTTCCGGGCCAAAGATGCCGGCCGTGGCGCTCACATCGGTGAAACGCTGGCCGTCGTTGCGGTAGAGATGATGGCCCCCGTACGGATCGCGCTCGGTACGGGTGTTGCGCAGGCCGAAGCTGCTCACCGGGCGCGGCGAATTGTTGATGACGAACAGATCGAGGTCACCGTCGCGGTCGTAGTCCAGGAAGACGGCGTGGGTCGACCATCCTTCATCGGCGACGCCGTAGTCGCGCGCCATCTCCTTGAACGTCGGCACACCGTTGGCACCGGTGCCCTGGTTGATCCACAGGGTATTGGCGCGTGTGGCCGGTACGCCGCTCCCGGCGTGGCTCACGTAGATGTCGAGCCTGCCGTCCGCATTGACATCGGCAAGCGTGACCCCGGTGGTCCACGGCTGGCGATCGGTGAACTGCGACGCCTTGGTGATGTCGCGGAAACGGAACGCGCCCTCGTTGAGGTACAGCGTGGGGCCGTGCTGATTGGCAGTGAGGATGACCTCAGGGAGGGAGTCCCCATTGAGGTCTCCGATGGCCACCCCGCCGCCGTTGTAGAAGTTGCGGTACAGGAAGACGTTCTGGTCCTGCGTGTCCTCGACGCGATTGACGAAACTGACACCCGTGTACGCGGCGGGCATTCGCGTGAAGAGCGCCGAGTCGGCGGGCGGAGGCGACTTGGCTCGGCGCTGTTCGGGTTTGGCACAGGCGCTGGAGAGCAGCAGCCCCGGGATGAGGGCCGGCAGGAGGCCGGCGGCGCGTCGCCACCCGGCGTGGGCCCGCTTCGAGAGGAGAGTCACGGCACGAAATGAGGAGACTACGAATGCCACGGCCTGCGTTCGCGGGAACGCAGGCCGTGGCGACCAGCAGGAACCACCCGAACCGGCTCAGTAGCCGGGGTTCTGCTTGAGCAGCGGGTTGGTCTCGATCTGGTTCTGCGGAATCGGCATCAGGATACGGAATGGCGACGACGCCGCCTTGCCAAAGCGCGCGTTGGTGTAGGTGCCGGCGCGGATCATGTCCTGACGGCGCTTGGCCTCGCCGATGAACTCATACAGGCGTTCGCTGAAGATGGCCTGGCGGAGGTCTGTCTGGGAGATGTTCGCGGGCAGCGGCTTGGCCGGGGTGAAGGCCCGGGCTCGGATCTGGTTGACCAGCTGCACGGCGGCAGCCGTCTGTCCGAGTTCGTTCTGGGCCTCGGCCTTGATCATCATCATTTCCGCAAGGCGGAAGTAGACGTAGTCGTTCCCGTTGTCGCCGCCGTTGAAGTTCGGATCGACCGTGTACTTGTAGATACGGGCGCCTTCACCTTCCGTGGCCTGCGACAGGTCCCGAATCTCCGGCGTGAACACCAGTGGGTTGCCGGCGCGATCGGTGACCGGACGACCGGTGAGCAGGTCGACCTGCGGTCCCACGAGAAACACCTTCTTGCGATCGTCGGCGTTGTCGAACGCGTTGTAGGTCTCGGCGAGGGTCGCGAACCCGTTCCACGGCGACGCCGCGAACGAGTTGTAGTGGCCCATGCGCATCACGAACGTCAGGCCGATGCCCGGGACGCGCGTGCTGTGCCGCACCGTGAAGATGTTCTCGGGCGAGTTTTCGTTGGTGGCGTTGAAGTTCGCGCGCCAATCCGAATTGAGGCGATAGCGCCCGGAGTTGAGCACGCGGTCCGCAGCCGTGATGGCCTCGGTCCACTTTGCGGTACCCCGCGTGAGGCCACTCGTCGCCGTCACCGTGCCCGTGAACACCTGCGCGTTCAGGTACATGTTCGCGAGAATGGCGTCCGTGGCCCCCTTGGTGACGCGGCCGAAGTTCTCGGCCGGCCACGCATCGGGCAGCGCGGCCCGCGCTTCCGTGAGCTCCTTCTCGATGAAGGCGAACACTTCGGCGCGCGTGGCCTGTTCACGCGGCTTGACTTCGGTCGTGGTGACGATGGGCACCCCACCGAAGAAGTCCATCAGCAGGTAGTAGTAGAAGGCGCGCAGCGCCTTCATTTCTGCCACGATGGTTGCCTTGTTCGGCACATCGGTGGTCTCGAGCGCGCTCAGGACGACGTTCGCGCGGGCTACGCCGCCGAAGAGGTCGTTCCAGACGCCGGAGATGTCCTCAAGACCCGACCCCGACGTGGGCGTCCACGTGTGCCGATACAAGTCGAGCCAGCGGCCGTTGTCGAACCAGTCGGAGCCGCGGGTCGGGACGACGTTCTCGTCGGTCGACACCTGGCTGAGGTTGTAGTAGCCCCACATGGTGCTGCGCAGGGCGGCGTACACGGAGGCCACGCCACCGATCACTTCATCGGAGTTCTTGAAGAAGTTGTTCGGGGTGATGGCGCTGGTCGGCGTCTCCTCGAGGTCGGTGCACCCCTGCAGGAGCGTGGCGGCCGGCACCAGCAGCACCGCGCTGAGACGGCCGGCCTGCCAGAGCTGGCGGAAGCGGGAAGTGTGAGTGATACGCATGGTCTGTTCGTTCGGTCCGGGTTGGTCAGAACTGGACGCGGAGTCCCGACGTGAACGTCCGGGCACGCGGGTAGGCGAGGTAATCGATGCCGCGCGATGCGAGGCCGACGTCGGTGAACACCTCGGGATCGTAGCCGCTGTACGGCGTGAACAGCAGGAGGTTGTCGCCCGAGACGTAGAAGCGGGCGTCGCCTCCCTTGCCAGGGAGCTTGAACGCGTAGCCGACCGTCACGTTCTGGAGGCGGAAGAACGAGCCATTCTCGATCCAGCGCGACGAGTAGATGGCCGGCTCGGTGATGGCGTCCTGCTGGTCGAGCGCCGAGCGGAGGAAGTTGCGCCCCTGCAGCACCGCCGACTGGGTGGAATACACGAGCGCGGTGTTGTTGAACACGTCGCGGCCGAACTCGCCGCGCCACAGATAGCTGGCATCGAACTTCTTCCAGCGCAGGTTGCCGCGCCAGCCCAGACTGAAGCTCGGATTGGCGTTGCCGATGATCGTCTGGTCGTCGCCGTCCGGCGAGGTGGTGGTGCCGTCGAGCGTCCGGCTCGTGATGACGCCGTTCGTGCGGGTGACCTTGTAGTTGTTGAACAGCTGCTTGCCTTCGTTGTTCACCCCCACGAACTCGGCGCCCCAAAAGGTGCCGAGCGGCTGGCCGGGAAGGATGCGCTGGGCGACGTTGCCCGACTGGCCCTGCCCCTGGACACCGGCGGTGGTGATGAACGACCGGCCACCGAGGTCATCCACCTGGTTGCGTTCGATGGAGAACACGAGGCCCGTGGTGAACGACTTGTCGCGCTGCTGCAGCAGGTTGGCGTCGAACGTGGCTTCGATACCGGTGTTGTGCAGACTGCCCACGTTTTCGAGGCGCGTGGGCACCAGCGCCGGCTGCGGCACCGCGACCGTGAGGAGCAGGTCGTTGGTGTTCTTGCGGTAGTACTCGAGGGTACCGGTGTACTTGTTGTCCTTGAACCCGAACTCGGCGGCCAGGTTGTACTGCGCCGTCTGCTCCCACTTGAGGTTCGGGTTCTCGTTGCGGGTCGGCACCACGCCGGTGATGATGTTGTCACCAAACGGGTAGCGCGCCCCGTCGTTCGGCTCGAGCAGGATGAGCGAGGCGTACGGCGACACGGCCTGATTGCCCTGGAGGCCGTAGCCGGCGCGGAGGCGGAGATTCGAGAAGCCCTTGCCCTGCATCCAGCTTTCGTCGCTGATCTTCCAGCCGGCCGAGAAGGCCGGGAAGACGGCCCACTTGTTGCCCGCGCCGAAGCGCGACGAGCCGTCGCGGCGGATCACGCCGGTGAGGAAGTAGCGGTCCTTGTAGCTGTAGTTGGCACGGCTGAAGAAGGACACCAGCCGGCTCTGCTCACGGAACGAGAAGGGCGCGACGAGCGTCCCGCCGCCGCCGAGGTTGTTGAAGCTGAAGGCGTCGGTGAGGAAGTTGCGCCCCTCGGCGCCGAACTCGCCGTTGTCGAAGTCGGAGTACTCGTAGCCGCCGACCACCTCGAGCTCCTGGTTGTCCGACACCCGTGGCGCAAAGGTCAGCAACGTCTGCAGCGTGTTGTTGCCGAGCGTGCGGCTCACCTGGCGCGCGCGGCCGTTCCACTCCGCCCCCACCGAGCTCGCACGCGGCAGGTACGTCTGGCGGACACCGCTCGAGCGGTCGGTACCGACGTTGACCGAGGCGGTCAGGAAGCTGGTGACGCTGTAGGTAGCCTGGATGTTGCCGAGCGTCCGGTTCGTCGTGGCGACGTCGGCGATCTGGTTGGCGAGCGCCACCGGGTTGCGGACCGACTGACGGCCCGGGCCGATTTCATAGTACGTCGGCACTTCGGCATTCGGCGCGAAGATCGGCTGGGTCGGATTGAAGATGGCCATGTTCGTGAACACGCCACCCTCGAAGCCACCGCCGTTCTCGTTGGCCAGGTAGTCGTTGTCGACCTTCGACGACGTCAGGTTGAAATTGAGACGCAGCTTGCCGTCGAGGGCCAGATGGTTGGCGTTCAGGCGGCCCTGGAAACGGCGGAAGCCGTTGGAAATGACGATGCCTTCCTGATCGAGGTAGTTGAGCGACGCCCGGTACTGCGTGGTGGCGTTGCCGCCGGTGAACGACAGATTGTGGTTCACCGTCGTGCTCCGGCGCATCAGCTCCTGTTCCCAGTCGGTGTTGGCCGTGCCGAGGTTGTTCAGCGCGTTCTGGTTGAGGCGGCCGGCGGTCACCTGCTGCTGCACGAAGGTGCGGTACTCGCTACCGGAGAGGAAATCGAGCGAGTTCGCCGGCGCCGCCGAGGCGACGAAGGTCTCGTATTCGACCGACGAAACGCCCGCCGCGCCGCGCTTGGTCTCGATGAGCACCACGCCGTTGGCACCGCGCGAGCCGTAGATGGCGGTGGCCGAGGCGTCCTTGAGGACCGTGATGTTGGCGATGTCGTTCGGGTTGATCATGTTGAGCGGGTTGCGCGGCAGCGCCGCGCCCGCGTTCAGCCCGATGCCGCCCGCTTCCGTCGGGTCGTTCTGGATGGGCACCCCGTCGATCACGTAGAGCGGCTCGTTGGAGGCGCTGATGGACGTGCCGCCACGGATGCGGATCTGGGCGCCGGCGCCCGGCTCACCACTGTTGGCGATGACGTTCACGCCGGCCACTCGGCCCGTGAGCAGGCCGGTGGCATTGGGCTGAACGCCGACGTTGGCGTCGTCACCCTTGATGCTCGCCACCGCACCCGTGATGGCCTCGCGCCGCTGCTGACCGTAGCCGGTCGTGACGACGCCCGTGAGCTGCGCCGCCACCGGGGACAGCTGCACCTCGACGGAGACGCCGGCATTGGCGGCCACCGCGATGCTCACCTCCTTGGGCGCGTAGCCGATACGGGAGACCCGGAGACGCTGGGCACCCGCCGGCACGGCGGGCAGCAGGAAGCCGCCGTCGTTACGCGTGTAGGTACCGATCTGCGTCCCCACAACTTGAATCGAGGCGTTCGCCAGAACGCCTGCCGTGGTGGAGTCCACCACACGGCCGGAGACTCTGCCCGTTGCCTGGGCACTGACCTGGCCCGCCGAGAGCAGCGTACCGATTGCTGCTGCGGCGAACCAACGGACGCCTACCGCCATAAACGCATGCCTCCAAAGGAGCGGGGAAGGACCGGCGATCACCCGTCGACGACGCGGTTCGGACTTTCTGGTCCAGACTACATCTATTGAAGAGACGATCGCCGCTGGGGGATGAACCGGGAAAGCCCGAGGACGGTCGCCGCACAACGGCCACGACTGGCCCCGGGCTGGTTCAGCGCATGTCACCCGACGGGAAGGAGGCGAGCAACATGTGAGTGGGGATGATGAAACGCCATGAAACAACCCGGACCCGAAACTGTCAAGATGACGTTTTGTCCTTGCGGGTCCTGTACGGGAGTTTTTTTGCGGTGGGTGGCGGACTTTCGCCCCCGTGGCGAGTTTCTGCCGGTCGCCTGGGTTTTCATGCGTGACATGGCGGCATTGGTCACCCCCCGCCGCTCGGCCGACCGTCACCAGCCGCCCATCGCCGCCCCCTCCTCGGCGGTGGACTTCCAAGTCATTGATAAACAAAGCGTTACGAGATAGCCGCCCGTGAGTCCCGCCGCGTTCGTCGTTCTCACCTGCCTCGCGTCCGCCAACGGATCCACCTGGCCCATCCTCCGCTTCCCGGGGGCGGGTCGCGACGACGGCGCAACCGACGCGGGCTCTCCCCCCCGGGTCGGCGCGGAGCGGCGACGCCGGCACCCCACCGATCGTGCGGTCCCCGTCGGATGGGCGCGCCGTCTTCCGTAGCGCATCGCCCCCCTCTCCTCATCCCACCACCCGTCCATGCAGTTCCCACGCGCCGCCGGCATCCTGCTGCATCCCACGTCGCTCCCTGGTCCGGGCGGCATCGGCGACTTTGGCCCCGAGGCCCATCGGTTTGCCCAGTGGCTGGCCGAGACCGGCATGAAGATCTGGCAGGTGCTGCCGCTGGGGCCCACCGGGTACGGTGATTCACCGTATCAGTGCTTTTCCGCGTTCGCCGGCAATCCCCTGCTCATCCACGTCCCGGGGTGGGAGGGCGCGTTTCCCGCTGAGCACGTGGATTTCGGCGCCGTGATTCCGGCAAAAGAGGCGGCACTCGCCGCGTGGCTCGACACGGTCCCCTTCGACGACGCCGTGCGGCGCTTCGTGGCCGATCAGGCGCACTGGCTCCCGGATTATGCGCTGTTCATGGCCCTCAAGCGCGCCCACGGCGGCGTCGCGTGGACAGCGTGGGACCCAAGCGCCGCGCAGCGTGATCCGGCGGCACTCCTCGAATGGCGCCACACGCTGAGCGCCGACATCGAACGGCTCTACAAGCAGCAGTTTGTCTTTTTCGGACAGTACCGGGCGCTGCGGCAGGCCTGTGCGCAGCGCGGCATCCGGCTCATGGGCGACGTGCCCATCTACGTGGCGCACGATTCGGCCGACGTGTGGGCCAATCCCACGCAGTTCCAGCTGTGCGCGGATGGCACACGCCGCGTGCAGGCCGGGGTGCCCCCCGACTACTTCAGCGAGACCGGCCAGTTGTGGGGCAACCCGTTGTACGACTGGGAGCGCATGCACGCCGATGGCTTCGCATGGTGGATCGCGCGCATGCGGGCCGCCCTCGAGCAGTTCGACCTCGTGCGCCTCGATCACTTTCGCGGCTTCGAGGCCTATTGGGAGGTGGCGGGCGACGCACCCACGGCCATGCACGGACGCTGGGTGCAGGGACCAGGCGCGGCACTGTTCGACGCGCTCACCGCCGCGCTCGGACCGCTGCCGATTGTCGCCGAGAACCTCGGGCTCATCACACCGGCCGTCGAGGCGCTCCGTGAACAGTTCGCCTACCCCGGCATGGCCATCCTCCAGTTTGCCTTCGACGGACAGGATTCGAACTTCATCCCCCATCGCTATGTCCGTGACCTCGTGGTCTACACCGGCACGCACGACAACGACACCACCATGGGGTGGTGGCAGTCCACCGGCGAAGGCGATTCCACGCGCGGTGCCGACGCGGTGGCACGCGAGAAGGCGTTCGCCAAGCGCTACCTCGGCACCGATGGGCAGGACATGCACTGGGTGCTCATCCGCGCCGCTCTCGCCTCGGTGGCCAATACGGTACTCATTCCCCTGCAGGACGTGCTCGGGCTCGGAAGCGAGGCACGCATGAACCTTCCCGGGCGGCAGGCGGGCAACTGGGGCTTCCGCTTCACCTGGGCGCAGCTCACCGCGCCGCTCACCGCGCATCTCCACGACCTCACGACCACCTACGAACGATGAGCGAGAGCACCGCGGGGCCTGCCGCGCGCACCACCAGTGCGCCGACCAACTTCTGGTCGATCTGGAACATGAGCTTCGGCTTTCTCGGCATCCAGTTCGGCTGGGGGCTGCAGATGGCCAACATGAGCGCCATTTACGAGTACCTCGGTGCGAAACCCGATGAGATTCCGATGCTGTGGCTGGCGGCACCGCTCACGGGGCTGATTGTGCAGCCCATCATCGGCCACCTCAGCGACCGGACGTGGTCACCGCGCTTCGGGCGACGGCGGCCGTTCTTCATGATCGGGGCCGTTCTCAGCTCGCTGGCACTCATCGCGATGCCGAATTCCAGCGCGCTCTGGATGGCGGCCGGGCTGCTGTGGATTCTCGATGCGTCCATCAACATCTCGATGGAACCGTTCCGCGCTTTCGTGGCCGACCTGCTGCCGGCCAACGAGCGGACGCGTGGCTTCGCCATGCAGTCGTTGTTCATCGGCCTGGGTGCCGTCATCGCCTCGGCCATGCCCTGGATGCTCACCAATTGGTTCGGCGTCGCAGCGAGCGCACCGGGCACCATTCCGGCCACGGTGCGCCTGTCGTTCTACGTGGGCGCCGTCGCGTTCTTCGGTGCGGTGATGTACACCGTGTTCACGACGAAGGAGAAGCCGCCGGCCGACCTCGCCGCCTTCGAACGCGAGAAGGCACAGAGCGCGGGTGTGCTTGCCGGTGCCCGCGAGATCGTTGCCGCGGCGCGCGCGATGCCCCGCACCATGCGCCAGCTGGCGCTCGTGCAGATGTGCACGTGGCTCGGCCTCTTCTGCATGTGGCTGTACTTCTCGACGGCGGTGGCCACCGACGTGTTCGGGGCGAGCGACACGAACGATCCCCGCTATCAGCAAGGGGTGGAGTGGGCGGGACTGTGCTTCGGGGCGTACTCGGCGGTCACGTTCGTGTTCTCGCTGTTCCTGCCGGCGATCGCCAAGGCCCGCGGTTCGCGGGCCACCCATGCACTGTGCCTGCTGGCTGGTGCGGCGGGGCTGGCCTCGGTGTCGGTGATTCGCGACCCCAACCTCCTGCTGCTGTCGATGGTTGGTGTGGGCATCGCGTGGGCCAGCACCATCTCCATGCCGTACGTGATGCTCTCGACGGCGTTGCCGCCGGGGAAGACGGGCGTGTACATGGGCCTCTTCAACTTCTTCATCGTCATTCCCGAGATCGTCGCCTCGCTGGGCTTCGGGTGGGTGATGAACACCCTCCTTGGCAACAACCGCATGGCAGCCGTGGTGGCCGGCGGCGTGTTCATGGCCATCGCGGCGCTGCTGGTGCTCCGCGTCCAGGTGCCCACGGAGGCGTCGGCGTGATCGCGGCGTTGCGCGGGCTGCAGCGCGCCGCCGGTGCGTTGGCGCTCGGTGTCCTGGTGCCAGTGACCGTACGGGGGCAGGCGCCGATCGTGACCAAGGTGGAGCCGCCCAACTGGTGGGCGAACCACTCCATCAACCCGGTGCGCGTCCTCATTCGCGGACAGTACCTGGGCGGTGCGCGCGTGGAATGTCCGCGCCTCACCTGCGGCCGGCTCCGGGTGAGTGACGCCGGCACCTACGCGTTCGTGGACGTGCGTATTGCGCCGGGAACGCGACCGGGGGCGTATCCGCTGCGCCTGCGCACGCCGCACGGTGTGGTGAACGCGCCATTCGAGATCTCGGCGGCGTTGCCCACCCTCGGTCGGTTTCAGGGGTTTGGCGTCGACGACGTGGTGTACCTGCTCATGCCCGACCGCTTCGCGAACGGTGACACCACCAACGATCGGCCCGGCAAGTCGCCGGGCCTTCTCGACCGCCGCAAGGGGCGCTACTACCACGGCGGCGATCTCGCCGGGGTGCGGCAGAAGCTGCCGTATCTCAAGTCGCTCGGGATCACCGCCATCTGGATGAATCCCCTGTACGACAACAACGATGGGGTCGACACGCTCGAGGTCTACGACCAGCAGCCCACCACCGGTTATCACGGTTACGGGGCCACCGACCTCTACGCCGTCGACGAGCACCTCGGTACAATGGCGGAGTTCACGGCGCTCGTGGACGACGCCCACCGGCAGGGCATCAAGGTCATCGTCGACATGGTGGCCAACCACACGGGCCCCTACCACCCGTGGGTGAAGGATGCGCCGACGCCGACGTGGTACCACGGCACACAGGCTCGGCATCCCGACAACACCTGGCAGACGTGGACGCTGGCCAATGCCTACGCCACCGACGCGCTGCGCCGGGCCACGCTCGACGGCTGGTTCATCAACATCCTCCCGGACTTCAACCAGGATGATCCCGACGTCGCCACCTATCTCATCCAGAACACGCTCTGGTGGGTGGGGATGAGCGGCATGGACGGCATCCGTCAGGACACGTGGCCGTATGTGCCCACGCGATTCTGGCGCGACTGGATGGCGGCCATCAAGAAGCAGTACCCGACGCTGCGCGTGGTGGGTGAGGTATTCGACGGCGACCCGGCGATGATCCGGTTCTTCGAGGGCACGAAGCGCACACACGATGGGGTGCGCACGGGCGTCGACTATCTCTTCGACTTTCCGCTGTACTACCCCATCCGTGACGCCTTCATCGGCGGCAAGCCGGTCAAGGGGATCGCACAGATGCTGATGCGCGATCACCTCTACGACGATCCGTCGGCGCTCATGCCATTCTTCGGCCTGCATGACGTGTCGCGCTTCATGGGCGAGCGCGGGGCGACGGTGGAGGGATTGAAGCTGGCGTTCACCACGGTGCTCACCACGCGCGGGACGCCGCTGGTGTACTACGGTGACGAGATCGCGATCGCGGGCGGTCCCGACCCGGACAACCGACGCGACTTCCCCGGCGGTTGGCCGGGTGATGCGCGCGACGCCTTCGCGGCGAGCGGGCGTACGCCGGAGCAGCAGGCCGTGTGGTCGCATGTACAGACGCTGCTCCGGGCGCGGGCCGCGCACACCGACCTGCGCCGGGGCGCGACCGAGCATCTGGTGGTCACCGACCAGCAGTTCGTCTATCGCCGCGGGCGCGTGGTGGTGGCCATCAACAACGACGGCAAGGCGGCCGAGGTGCGGGTGCCAGCGCCCGTCCCGTCGCGTGACGTGCTGGGCGTGTGTGGCGCGCCAACCGGCGGCGCGATGGCCGTGCTCATGCTGCCGGCCCGCAGCAGCTGCGTGTTTACGCCGTGAGTGTGCGGCGAGTTCCGGTGTTCCGGTCGGGATGCGCGTCGAGCACCTCGCGCTCTGCACACCCGACCTCGAGCGGTTGCGCGACTTCGACACGCGCTGGTTCGGCGCCTCGGCCCAAACCATGTCCCGAAGCCGCCGTCCACGTGCCCTACGCGAGCATGCAGCGAGCGGGTGAGGCGGTGCGCTCGGCACTGCGCGAAACGGGCGATTCGGGCCACGAAGCGGTGATCGAGGCCGTGGATGGGAATCTGGTCGAGATCATGGCTTCATCCCACAACGAACAGCGGTAGCGCACCGGCGGCACCGCACCGGCGGCACCGATACGAGCGTCATGGGTGATCACAACGGCGGTGGGCGGGAGGACTCGCGTGCGCACACCGATCACGCGGTCATGCATGACGCCACTGGGGCGCCGCCCTGTCGCTACCGTCGTTCGTTGTCCACCGCAAACCGGTCCACATCCACGTCCCCATCACCTGGTGGCTCGTAGGCCCAGGTCATCACCATCGCCACGACCCATCCGATCACGGTCCAGCCGAGCAGTACGTTGACAGCCGTGATTTTCCAGCGGCGCCGACTCTTCCGCGACCACGCCAGCATGCTGGGCAGGCCGTAGAGCAAGACCAGCGCGACGATGATCACGGCGCCCTTCGGCAGTCCGCCGCCGGTGTAGCGACCCGTCTCATCGACCGCCTGAAGGAGCGACAGCACTCTCATGCCGGGAATATAGGCACCACTCTCCCCCCGATGACGACACACCTGCTCAGCGACCTTGCCCTCGCCCGCCGCCTCGAGCGGGCCGAAGCCCACGCCAACGCCGCCTTCGTCGAGGCGCGGGCGACGATCGACCCTGCCGTCGGCGCCGGTTGGTGTGACGTGGACGGCGCCTGGGCCATGTTCGATGGTGTCGGCTCGCCACTCACCCAGACGTTCGGCCTTGGCCTCTTTTCCACGCCCTCGGCGACGCAACTCGAGGCGATCGAGGCGTTCTTCAGCGCGCGCGGCGCCGATGTGCTGCACGAAGTGAGCCCCATGGCGGATCCCGCGCTGCTGGGGCTCCTCGCCGAACGCCGGTACGACGTGATCGAGTGGTCCACGGTGCTGGCGCAGCCCGTGCATCGACCGCTGGCCCGTGAGGCTGCGATCATCGTGCGGCGCACCACCGCCGACGAATCCGACTGGTGGGCGGACATTGCCGCCGAGGGGTGGGGCGAGCAGGCGGCGATCGTGGAGTTCGTTCGCGGTCTGGGCCGCGTGAGTGCGCGCGCCACCGACACGCACTGCTTCGTGGCCTTCGAGCGCGACCTGCCGATTGCCACCGGCGCTCTGCACGTGCACGACGGGGTGGCCTTGTTTGCCGGGGCGAGCACCGTCCCCACGGCACGTCGGCGCGGCGCGCAGCGTGCGCTGCTGGAGGCGCGCCTGCAGTTCGCGGCCGACGCCGGCTGTGACCTGGCCATGATGGTGGCGCAACCAGGCAGCACCTCGCAGAAGAACGCGCAGCGCGCCGGTTTTCAGGTGGCTTACTCGCGCATCAAGTGGCAGCGAGGGCAGCACCGCCCGTGACAACGGCGTCCGTTGGCGCCATCATGTTGTTGCCTCACCAACGTCGATCTGGCTTGACTGCGACAGGCTGTGGTTGAGTCATCCGATCGCCTCCCGCATCTTGTCGCCTCTTCATCCTTCCTGGAGCTGCCCCTCATGTCCACCGACCGTCGCGCATTCCTGAAACAGGCCGGGCTCGGCGCCACTTCCCTCGCCGTACTGCCGACGGCGGGTCACGCCAGCACGGTGGCCGCCGCCGACACGGTACCGACCGCGGCTTCGTCGCTTGCGGGATGGGAACAGCAGCAGCAGGACCCGTGGGACACCTCCTGGGCGGCGCGCATCACCGGCAAACACAAGGCCATGTTCGACATCCCTGAAATCGAGGGCGGCGTGGGTGTGCTGCGCTCGGGTATCTGGCAGCGCCAGTACATGGACACGCTCAAGGTACCGCAGTCCGACCTGTCCGCGGTGATGGTCATTCGGCACAACGCGATCTTCCTGGCCATGAATCAGGAGTTCTGGACCACCTACGAGGTGGGCAAGGCCGAGAAGATCAAGAACGACGCGGGCAAGATCCAGCAGACCAATCCGGTGCTGCCGTCGGCAAACGGTCCGCAGCCGCCGGCCTCGATGGCCTCGCTGCTGCTCGACAAGCAGATCGCCAACGGCGCCATCGCGCTGGGCTGCGGCCTCGCCTACCGGTCCGTGGTGTCGCTCATTCAGAAGAAGGACAAGCTCACGCCAGCCGAGGCGCGCACGAAGGCCAACGGCATGCTGGTGCCGGGCGTGATCATGCAGCCCAGTGGCATCTTCGCCAACGTGATGGCACAGCAGGCGGGGTGCGTGTTCGTGCAGGCGGTCTGAGCCAGACGGCAGCCAAGCCACGGATCAGACGGAAAAAGACAGAACCCACATCGATACAAGCAGAAAGCCGTATCGGTGTGGGTTCCGCCCGTTTCCGCCGAATCCGCGGCCCCGCAAACTCAGCTCACACCGCGTCCGACAGGCTCGAGAACGTGAAGTCCCGCACCTTGATGGGCGGCATCCACACCGAGCCACCCGCCGACAGGTTCTCCGACGAGTTGATACGGATGGTCGGCCCGAGTGCCTCGAGGTTGTTGAGGAAAAAGATCGGGCTTTCGTTGAAGCGGAAGTTCTTGATCGACCGCGTAACCTTGCCGTTCTCGATCAGGAACGTGCCATCGCGCGTGAGCCCCGTGTACAGAATCGTCCGCGCGTCCACCGGGCGGATGTACCAGAAGCGCGTCACCAGGACGCCGCGCTCGGTGCCCTTGACCATGTCGGCGATGCTCGAGCTACCGCCAAGCATGCGCAGCGAGCGGCCGGCGCCGCGGAAACCACCGCCCCCCGAGCGCGTGGGCGGCACTCCCTGCTTCTGTGCCCAGTACCGATCATAGTTGAGCGTCTTCACGACGCCGTTCTCGATCCACGTGACCTTCTCGAGCGGCATGCCATCGTCGTCGTAGCCGCCGTTGGTGCTCGACGCGTCGGCCGGATCGGAGATCAGCGTGATGCGGTCGTCCACCACCTTGAGCCCGATCTTGTTGCCGCCACCGGGCTTGGTGAAGAAAGAGCGCCCCTCGTCGGCGGCACGCGCCTGCATGGCCCCGGCAATGAGCTGCACGAGATTGCCCACGGCCGTGGGCTCGAGAATGGTGGTGTAACGGCCGGGTTCGATGGCCACCGGATTGCGCGAATCCTTGGCCTTCTGCACGGCCGTGGCCGCAAGCGCCTGCGGGTCGAGATCGCCGAAACCGTTGCCGTCGCTGCACGCCCAGCCCGAGCCGGTTCCGTCGGGGGAGCGCACGGTGCTCGTCATGGTGACGGCCGAGCTCGAGTCGTAGGCGAACAGCCCCTTGGAGTTGGCCAGCGCCGTCGCGCCCGCCCGGCACTCGATGAATCCCGTCGCGATCAAGTCGTTCGCCCGCGCCAGCTCCGTCACGATCTTCGCCGCCGCCGCGCGCTCGGCAGGCGTCGGCATGGTGATCACACGCTCGCGCGCCGCCGGATACGACTGCGCGCCCAGCTCCGGCATGCGCTCGGGGTTGGGAGGGACGAGCTTGGCGATCTCGTAGGCCTGCTTCGCCGCCGCGGCCAGCGACGCCTCGTCGAGGCGGTTCGTGTTCACGCTGGCCGCGCGGTTGCCATCGTACGCCGTGATGGTGACCTGCGTGTCGCTGTTCTCGCCCGACGTGGTCACCTGGTTGAGTGCAAAGCGCGTGTCGGCGCGGGCCGCGCTGTTGATGGTCACGCGCGTTTCCGGTGCCGGTGAGTTCTTCAACGCACGCTGCGCGATGTCCTGCGCCTCGGCCCGCGAGAGGATGGTGGCCGGTGCGAAGAGTGAACGGGGAGCAAACTCGCTCATGCCGTCCTCCCGGTGTTGATGATGTTGACCTGCTGGAAGAGCGACGGCACGCAGCCATGGCTGACGGAGTTGGACTGCCCCGGCTGTCCCTTGGCATCGCCGAAGGCGCCGCCCAGCTCGTAGCTCTTCGGGCCACCGATGGCCTTGAGCGACTTCCAGAACTCCGGTGTGCGGAACTGGTACGCCACATCCTTGAGCTGCCCGACGATCTTGCCGCCCTTGACCTCGTAGAAGATCTGGCCGGCAAACTGGCCGTTGTAGCGCTGCTGGTCGATGGAGAACGAGCCATCGCCGACGATGGCAATGCCCTTGTCCATCTTGGCGATCAGGCTGTCCCAGGTGTCGTCGTTGTTGCCCGGCACCATGCTCACATTGGGCATGCGCTGGAACTGCACATCGGCCCAGCTCTGCGCATACGAGCAACCGTACGAGCGCACCGGCTTGCCGACGCGCTTGTAATAGTCGGCCATGAGCGTCGCCTGCTCGCGCGTGGTCTGGTAATCCACGAACACGCCGTTCCGGATGATGTCGAACTTGACCGGCTTGACCGCTTCGTCATCCCAGCCGATGGCGCCGAGGGAGCCCCTCTGCTCACGGTCGCCGACGACATTGAGCAGATCGGAGCCGATGCGAAGCTTGCCGAGCACCTGATCCGGTGGCGCGATGAAACTGGTGCCGGCGTAGTTGGCCTCGAAGCCCAGGGCCCGATCGAGTTCGGTGGGGTGGGCAATGACCTCGTGCACGGTGAGCCACAGGTTGCTCGGGTGCAGAAGCAGGTCGTAGCGGCCCGGTTCCACCGGCTTGGCACTCAGCTTCTGCACCGCCAGCTCGGCCCACTGGGGCGCGCGTTCGATGAGCTTGCTGTTGGTGACGTGCTCGTAGCCGAGCCCCATGGGCGCGACCTCGTTGCTCTGCACCGACTGGAAGTCGCGGAAATCGGGCGACACGGCCGTGATGCTCATCCCCGGCGACGTGCGGTAGATGGTCTGCACGATGTACGAGCCGTCGCTGGTCATGAGCGACTTCTCCTCGCGCAGGAAGAACATGCTCGACGTCACGTTGCGCACGCCCTTCACCTTGAGCGCCGCCTCGTTGGCCGCGAGCAGGTACGCCACCTTGTCGGTGATGGCCACCGTGAACGGGTCGACCTCGATGGGGCTCTTCCACTCGCCCACCTGGTTGCCGGGTGTCGGCGCCAGCACCACTGGGCGCAGCTGCGAGGCGCGGTTGGCGCGCGCTTGCCCGATGGCCGCCCGGGCGGCGGTGGCCACGCTGTCCTTGTCGAGGCGGCTGGTAGCCGCGAAGCCCCACGCACCGTCGATCAGCGTGCGCACGCCGAGCCCGTAGGTGTCGGTGTCGCTGACACCTTGCACGATCCGGTCGCGGGTGTTGACGTTCTGCTGGCGGCGCGCGTTCACGCGCACGTCAGCGTACGAGGCGCCACCGCTCATGGCGGCGTCGAGCGCCACCTGCATGAGCGCCTTGATGGCGGGATCATCGACCGGGGGCAGGTCGGTGATGGGGACGAGGAGTCGGGAAGACTCGGCCAGGAGGGGCGAGGTGGCAACCAGCGTTCCGGCAGCCACCGTCGCACCGGCTTTCAGGAAGTCTCGGCGGGATCTGGACATGGGCAGGGTTGGAGGGACCTCCCAACATACGCCGCGGACAGGGGCCGTGTTGACGCACCGACGGGCACGCGCTCTGTTCCATGGGTTGGCCTATCGCTCGTCCCCATCGCCTTTTCCGAGCCATGCGTACCCTGTCTCTTGCCTTCGCCGCGGCCTCGCTCGCGGCCACCGCCCTGCCGGTCATTGGCCTGGCCGCCCAGCCCCTCATGCGCCCCGCACCCGGCGCCCCCGCCTCCCTCACGCCGGCTCAGGCGGCGGCGCGCGCCATCTACAAGGAGATGGTGGAGATCAACACCGCCGACAGTGTCGGCTCGGTGACCAAGGCCGCCGAGGCCGTGGCGGCGCGCTTCCGGGCGGCAGGCTTTCCCGCCAACGACATCCACCTCGTGGGGCCCGCGAGCGCGCCGGCGAAGCAGAACCTCATCGTGCGCTACCGCGGCAAGGGGCGCGGCAGACCCATCCTGCTGCTCGCCCACCTCGACGTCGTGCAGGCCCGCCGCAGCGACTGGGCACACGACCCGTTCCTGATGCGTGAGGAGAACGGCTACTTCCTGGGCCGCGGTGTCGCCGACGACAAGTCGATGGCCGCCATCCTCACCGCCAACCTGCTGCGCTACAAGCAGGAGGGGTGGGTGCCCGAGCGTGACCTCATCCTCGCCCTCACCGCCGATGAAGAAGGGGGCAACGACAATGGCGTGAGCTGGCTGATCGCGAACCATCGCGAGCTGATCGACGCCGAGTACGCTATCAACGAAGGCGGTGGCGGGACACTCGGCCCCGACGACCAGCCGCTGTTCCACTCCATTCAGGCAGCGGAGAAGGTCTACGAGGACTTCACGCTCACCGTGCGCAACACGGGTGGGCACTCCAGTGTGCCGCGCAAGGACAACGCCATCTACGCGCTCGCCGCGGCGCTGGGGCGCATCCAGGTGTACACGTTCCCCGTTGAACTCAACGACGTCACCCGGCCGTTCTTCGAGCAGACCGCCAAGGTGGAGATGCCGTCGCTGGCGGCGGCCATGAGGGCCATCGTCGCCAATCCCTCGGACACCGTGGCAGCGCGCATGCTGTCCACCGACCCGCGCTATGCCTCCATGCTGCGCACGACCTGCGTGGCCACCATGCTCAGCGGCGGCCACGCCCCGAACGCGCTGCCGCAGCTGGCCACTGCCAACGTGAACTGCCGCATTGCGCCCACGAGCAAGGCGTCGCAGGTCAAGGCGGCACTCGAACGCGTGGTGAACGACAGCACGGTGCAGATCACCGGCACCCGCGCCGACCGCACCGATGGCGCCCCCGCCGCCATCAACCCCGGGCTGCTGCGGGCCACCACGGAGCTCACGAAGACCATGTTCAACGGCGTGCCGGTCATTCCCACCATGAGTACCGGCGCCACCGACGGGTATCGCCTGCGCAACGCCGGCATCCCCACCTATGGCGTGAGTGGCATCTTCTCGGCCCCGGGCGAGACCAATGCCCATGGCCGCGACGAGAAGCTGCGCATCAGAAGCTTCTACGACGGTCTCGACTTCCTGTATCAGCTGGTGAAGCAGGTGGCTGGCCCGAACGCCGGCAAGCCGATCTCCTGACGGCGGACGACGTCCGAGCGCCCCCGGGGTGCTATGCCTTCATCCCGGGCTCGGAGTCGATCACAGCCTTGGCGATGTCCACCATGCGCACGCAGCGGTCCTGGCTGCTGCGCTGCATGATGCGGTAGGCTTCCTGCTCGGTGCTGCCGGTGCGCCGCATCAGGATGCCCTTGGCGCGCTCGATGAGCTTGCGGGCCTCGAGCTGCTGTCTGGCTTCGGCGGCTTCACGCCTGGCTTCAATGAGCTCACGCGCCCGCGTGACGGCCATGCGCAGCGTGGCATCGAGCGTCGTGGGTGGCGTGGGCTTGGGCAGCAGCGCCACCGCGGTGCTGCGAAGCACATCGGCCGACGACAGCGTGAGCGACAGGTCGCCCGTGATGAGCACCACGGCCGTACCGGGCAACGCGTTGGCAATCTCCTCCGCAGCCTGGACGCCGCTGGCGCCCGGCATGTGCATGTCGAGCAGCACGGCATCGGGCGTGAATTGCTGGGCCTTCTCGATGGCCTCCGTCCCGCTGTCCACCTCGGCAACCACCATGTGGCCCAGCGCGCCGAGCAGGTCGACCAGCATGGAGCGCTCGAGCGCATTGTCTTCGGCCACGAGGACGCGAATTGTCGAGGGGAGGTCCGACATGAGGTTACGCGTGAGAGGGTGACGCGAGGGAAGGTCCCGTCGCAATGTGAGCCTTCAGTTCTGCCGCCCGCAACGGCTTGCGGAGGACGAACTCCGCCTCGCGGACCTTTTCCGCTCCGGCCATCGGCTCCCAGCCGGTGATCACCCCGATCCGCAGGCGAGGGTGGGCGGCTTTCGCCTCGCGGACCAAATCCCAGCCGCTGCCATCCGGCAGACCGACATCGGTGAGGAGAAGATCGTAGGGCGCCTCGGCCGACGCGCCGAGCCGATCCCGGGCGCCCTGACAACTGCCCACGGCGTCCACCGTGTGCCCGTCGCCCTCGAGGATGCGGCGCAGGAACTCGCGCCCGTCCTCATGATCCTCGACCACCAGAATCCGGCGCGGCGCCTGCGGAGCGGGTTCGGGGGCCACCTGAACAGCCGCCGGCGAGGAGACCGCCGGGAAGCGCAACGTGATTTCCGTACCATGGCCGGGGACGGACGAGATCGTCGCCGTGCCGCGGTGCCGCCGCACAATGCCGTACACCTCGGCCAGCCCGAGCCCCGACCCCTTCGAGCCCTTGGTCGTGAAGAACGGCTCGAAGGCGCGGTCGCGCACCTCGGCGCTCATGCCGACCCCGGTATCGCGCACGGCAATACAGGCGTCCGTGCCTTCCCGCGCCGTCCGCACGGTGAGCGTTCCGCCATCGGGCATGGCGTCGATGGCGTTCTGCACAAGATTGAGCAGTGCCTCACGAATCTCGCCGGGGATTCCGCGCATGCGGGCGGCCTCGGCGAAGCTGCGGACGATGCGCACCTCGCCGGTTTCGCTGGAGCGGCGCAGACGCATGGGCTCGGTCAGGTCGAGCACCTCGTCGGCCAGCACCGACACGTCCACCTCTTCGTCGCCACCCGCGTGCACCGGCTCCTGACGGATGAACCGCCCCACGCGTGACGCCGTCGCGGCCCCGATCTCGGCTGCCTTGCGAATACGGTCCGCGTAGTCGCGCACGGCCGCCGGCGACTCGGCGTGATGCCGCAGCAGATAGGCCGCGGCCATGATGGGGTTGAGGGCATTGTTGACATCGTGCATGACGCCGGCGGCGAGCTGGCCGACCGCCGACAGGCGGCGTTCGCGCACCTGCTCCTCGTGCGTGGCGAGGAGCGCCCGCGAGCGCTCCTCGACCAGCCGCTCGCTCTCGGTCACGTCGACGTCGATCAGCACCGCCCCCAGCACCTGTCCGCTGTCGTTCGTCACCGGCGCAGCGTACGCCTCCACCACGCGGCGACCACTCCGACGCCGGACCTCGAGCCGCTGGCCCCGAACGATCTGCCCGGCGAGCGCCCGCATCGCCGGGACGTCGAGCAGGCCGAGGGGTCGGTGATGCACGAGGTCATAGGGCGCATCGCGCTCCCAGAGCGCACGGACATCTGCCGGCGGCCCTTCGGCATGTTCAGCCATCGCCTCATCGTTCGCGCTGTCGATGTGGCCGGCGAGGCCCACCAGCCTGACCGCTCCGGGGATCAGCGCCAGCAGCCCACGTCGCTCGCGCTCGGCGCGCGCCAGGCGCTGCCGTTCGGCATCCCGGTCGCCAACATCCACCGCTGTCACCAGCACCAGATCCTTGCCGAACGCCACAGCGCGCACCTCGGTCATCCGTCCCGTGCGGCCATTGGGGATGGTGCAGGTCTCCGGCGATGCCCCGCGGGCTGCCGCTTGGGCGGCGTCGAGCGCCGGGGTCCCGAACAGCTGCAACACCACCGCCATTGGCTGCGAGGGTAGCGGCGCCCGCTCGTCGATGACAAAGCACCCGCGTCCGAGCCGATTGACGGCCACCGCGTGACCGTCCGCGCCGAAGAGCACGGCGGAGGCAGGAAGCGCCTCGAGCAGTCCCTCCAACGTCGCCGTCGGTCGGCCTGCTCCTGGCGGGACGAGATCGGGACGCCCCGACGCTGCCATCTGCGAAATGGATAGGGTGCCGCCTGCGGCCTACGTCCGCCCCCGGCTACGCCGTCGCAGCCTATCGGGACGCGCAGGCCCCCCGGGGCAGGATTGGACCGGCGGGAAGGTAGCGTGGGGCCGCGGTGACAGCAAACGGGAGCGAGAGCGGCTGGAGGGCCACTCGCCGCCCCGGCGAGGTGGGTGACGTGCTGCGGTTGATCCGTCGGAGTCTGCACGCCACCCGGTGCCGACACCGGAGCGGCCGCGGCGGTCGCCCACTACCTTTTCCCCGCATGTCGCACTTCCAATCGACGCTGGTGCGCGTGCTGGTCATCCAGGTGATGACGCTCGCGCTGCTCTGGCTGCTGCAGTCCCGCTACACCGCCTGACCGGCCGATCATGCACTGGATCAACTGGGTCATCGTGGCGGTGTACCTGCTGGTTGTCGTGGTCGACGGCCTGCGCCGCACCCGCGGCACGAAGAATCTCGAAGGCTACTTCCTGGCCGGCCGCAGCCTCCCGTGGTGGGCGGTGGGGCTCAGCGTCATGGCCACGCAGCTGTCGGCCATCACGCTCATCGGCACCACCGGCCAGGGCGCCACTGACGGCCTGCGCTTCGTGCAGTTCTACTTCGGGCTGCCCATCGCCATGGTGCTGTTGGGCGTCACCATCGTGCCGTTCCTGCACGGCGCGAAGGTGTTCACCGCCTACGAGTTCCTCGAAAAGCGCTTCGACGCCAAGACGCGCTCGCTGACCAGCTTCCTGTTCCTGCTCTCGCGCGGCATGTCGGCGGGCACCATCATCGCCGCACCCAGCGTGGTGCTGTCGGCGATCTTCGGGTGGGACCTCACGTGGTGCGTGCTGCTCATCGGCGTGCCGACCATTCTGTACACCGTCATCGGCGGCGTGGAGGCGGTGGCCTGGGCCGACGTGAAGCAGATGGTGGTCATCGTGGGCGCGCTGTTTGCCATTGTGGCGGTACTGGTCATGCGACTGCCGGTGCCGCTCGACGACGCGCTGCGCATTGCGGGCAGTACGGGGCGGCTCAAGGTGTTCGACTTTTCGTTCACCCTGACCGAGACGTACACGTTCTGGTCGGGCATCCTGGGCGGCACGTTCCTGATGCTGTCGTACTTCGGCACCGACCAGAGCCAGGTACAACGCTATCTCGCCGCCAAATCGGTCGACGAAGCGCGCAGCTCGCTCCTCATGAGCGCGTACTGGAAGATCCCGCTGCAGGCGCTGATCCTGCTCATCGGCGTGCTGGTGTTCCTGTTCTACACCTTCACGCCGGCGCCCATGCTGTACAACCCGCGCCACGACGCCGCGCTGCGCGAGCAGCAGCCGGCGGTGTACGCGGGGCTCGAGGCTCGCTACACGGCCGCTCTGGCGGCGCGTGACCAGGCCGCGCGCGAGGCCGCCACGGTGCAGGGCGACGCGCCGCTGCAGGTGTTCCGCGAGCAGAATGCCGCCCTCGACGGCGTGCGCAAGGAAGCACTCGACGCCGCCGCCGCCGCCACCGGCGAGAGCTCGCGCGACGTGAACTACATCATCCCGCGCCTGGTGCTCGATCACCTGCCGCTCGGCTTCGCCGGTGTGTTCCTGGCGGCGGTGTTGGCCGCGGCCATGTCGAGCATTGCCGCCGAGCTGAACTCACTGTCCACGGCGTCGGTGGTGGACTTCTATCAGCGGTGGGTCAAACCCGAAGGCAGCGACTCGCACTACCTCGCCGCCGGTCGCGTGGCCACGGCGATCTGGGGTGTATTCGCGATGGTGGTGGCCACCTATGCAGCCACGCTCGGGTCACTCATCGAGGTGGTGAACCGGTTCGGGTCGTTCTTCTACGGCTCCATTCTCGGCGTGTTCCTGCTGGCGATGATCAAGCGGACGCGGGCGCTGGGCGCGTTCGTGGGGCTGCTGGCCGGCATGGGTGCGGTGGCGGCGGTGAGTTTCGGGGCGCCACAGGTGAGTTTCCTGTGGCACAACGTCATTGGGGCGGTGGTCGTGGTCGTGGTGGGGTCGGCGTTGAGTTTTGGGCGTGGCGAGCAGGACGAACGGCCACTGCGGGCGGGGTGAACTTCCACTGCGGTCTTGGACTGCCACGGCGGTTCTGGACGGCTACTGCGGTTGGGGAACACGGCAGTTGGGGTGGGAGTGGATGGCCCCGGACCGGCGTTGCCGGTCGGGGCATTCCTTGAGGTTGGATGGGGCGTGCGGCCAGGGTGATGCCCAACCTCAACCCAAACCGCAGGGCTCCCAAACCGCCGTGGTAGTCCAGAACTGCAGTGGCAGTCCAAAACCGTGGTAGCAGTTCACCCCCACCCGCAGTAGCAGTTCACCCCACCCGCAGTTGCCCTTCCTCACGGAAAGCGCACGCCAATGTGCATCGTCACCACGGGCGACCACTCGGTACGCAACCTCCCGGCATTCCCCGTCGGCGAGACGGCATCGAGTGTCAGCCGCGTCCAGTGCATCGCGGCCGAGAGCAGCAGCACCCGCGCCACCACGAGAGAGCCTTGCCCTCCGACTTGTGGCCTCACGCGACGGCGGTCGTCATCAGGGCGATCGACGAAGCCGTTGCGACCCGAGATCAGTCCACCGCTCACCACGCCCTCGAGCTGCACCGCGCGCGGCGCACTCCGAGCGCCGAAGCCAATTCCGAGTCGCGTCGCCCCTTCGAGACGAAGACCGCCCACTGTCGAGCCACCCGCGGTCGGCGCCGGGATGCAGAGTACGTCGCCGCCACCGGCCCCGGTGAAGCGCTCGAGCGACGCCTGGGGGAAGACTCGTCCCTTGCCTTGCACGTCGACTCCGAACGCGAGACTTGAGTGCCCGCAGTTCGATTGGTAGGCGTCGGCGGCCGAGGCAATCCCCGCTTGCAGGGTGACCTGCGCGCCGCGGGTCTGCGCGCCGAGCGGGGAGGTCGCGAGGAGCAGGGTGGCGATGACTGGAGTCAGTCGGAGTGAATTCGTCATTGGTCTCTTGAGTGGCACCGCAGTCGCAGGTGCGGATGGCGCCCCCGCACTTTCCATCCCAGACCGCAGGTGCAGTCCCGAACCGCAGAGGCAGTCTTCAATTGCAGAGGCCGGTTACCCCAACTCGCAGTGGCAGTTCCCAGCGGCAGTGGCCGGCCCTCCAGGAATCATGCCGCACGGTTCATTGCCACTCGGTTTCCATTTTCAGTTCCCAACTGCACATTGCAACTTGTGCTTGTTGAGCACACTGCAAATCAGGCTGACAAGTATTTGTCGCACCGTGCCCGACGTTTCCATCGCCCGTATTCGCAATGCCTTCCTCGCGCCAGCCCGCCGCCGTGAGACTTCTCATTGCCGTCTGTGTTGCAGGCGCCGCGCTCGTGCTGCGTGCACCGCTCGCCGCGGCGCAGGATACTGGGACTCTGATCACCGGGATTGTCCGCGTGCGCGGAAGCGCGACAGGACTTGCGGGCGCTACCGTGTCCCTTGAGGGGACAGCGCTCCAGACGCGAACAGACTCACTCGGACGTTACACTCTGCGAAATGCCCCGCCGGGGCCGCAGGTGCTCTCAGCCAGACGACTCGGCTTCGCCCCCAGCCGAACGCCGCTCACCGTTCCTGTCACGGGAAGCGTGACCCTCGATCTCATCATTGCCACGAGCGCCTTGCAGCTCGACCAACTGATCGTCACCGCCGATCAGTCCGGTCGCGCACGCGGGGAATTGGGAAGCGCCAGCGTCATTGACCGTGACGCCATTGCAAATCAGATCGCCGCGAGCCTGCAAGGCGTGCTGGAGCTCATTCCCGGTACGCCACTCCAGCCGCCCGGACTCGACGCCAGCGCGCAGTTCTCGCTTCGGGCGCTGGCGCAAAATGGCTTGGGCGGCGCCGGCGGCGTAAACGGTCCCTCAGCCGGCGATATCGGCGCCGCTGGCACGCTCATCGTGCTCGACGGCGTCCCGTTGTCCAACAATGCTAATCTGCAGGGCATCGGTGCACGCGGTGAGATTGCCCCGAGCGCCTCGACGGCGGGAGGCGGTGTCGACCTGCGGCGCATTCCGGCCTCGACCCTCGAACGAGTGGAAGTCATTCGCGGCATCCCCTCGGCGCGCTGGGGAGACCTTACGCAGGGTGCTATCATCGTGGACACGCGTGCGGCCGCTGCCTCACCGGAGTTTGCCGGCCGATTCGATCCCCGGACTGCCGAGGGGAATGTTGTGGGAGGTCGCGCCTTCGCATCGGACCGGCATGCGCTGACCATCACCGGAAACGTTGCCGAAACGCGCAGCGCCCGCACGCTCAGCAGCACGTCGATCATTCGCGGCGCGGGCCAGGTGGCCTATCGGTTGCAACTAGGCGCCGTTCCCGACATCCGCAATACCGCCGGTACCACACCGCGCTTCAGCCTCGATTCGCGTCTCGACTGGTGGCAACTCCGCTTTGATGCCCCCGAGCGCATCGATCTCGAACCCGGGCGCAACTCATTTCAAAACGACCGCGGGCTGCGCCTCGGCACTCGCGCGCGACTGGCATTGGCGGGCGGCTTGCTGGAATGGACGGGCGCACTGGATCGCACCGAACAAACCACCCGCGAGTCACGCATCCTGTCACGTCCGACGACGCCCTTCACGGATCGATTGGAGGAAGGGCGCAACATCGGGTCGTATGTCGAGGGCCCCTATTCTGGTGCGTACTCCATCGAGGGGGCGCCACGACTGCTCTATTCTCGGCTGGAGTGGGAGCGAAACCGCCGCGGCGCCGTGGCCGCGCAACTACGCATCGGCGCCGAGGCGCGACGCGAGTGGAATGATGGGATTGGCTACCAGTTCGACATTGCCCGTCCACCGCAGGCGAGTCCATTCAACGGCACGTCCGGTTATGATCGTCCCCGGAACTTTGCCATCATTGCGCCTCTGGCCACCACCGGCGCCTATGTGGATACTCGCGTCGCCACGCGGCTTGGCGGGTTGCACGTCGAAGTGCAGCCCGGGCTGCGGCTCGAATCGTTGCACGAGCGAGGATGGGGCGATGGGATCCGTTCAGCGCAGTTACAGCCACGATTGGTGACACAGATTTCACCACGGCCATGGGCGCGACTGCGAGGCGGCGTCGGCGTGGTGAGCAAGGCACCCAGCGTCGCGCAACTGAATCCTGCGAAGCAGTTCTACGATCTCGTCAACGTCAATCGCTACACGCCCAATCCCGCCGAGCGACTCGCCGTCATCACGACATTCATTCGCGATCCTCGCAACGAATCGCTTGGCTTGTCTCGGGCCAGGAAGCAGGAGTTCGGATTTGAGCTCGACGGCGGCATGCGTCGAGGCGCGATCAACGCCGTGTGGTTTGATGATCGCATCACCGGCGCAGTCACGCTGCGCCGTGAGCCGACCTCGCTGCAACGCGCACGATACGCGCTCGCCGATACCGGCATCGGCACTGGACAGCCGGGACGCATCGTCGATCCGCCGCTTAGCTTCGACGACATTCCCATTTTCCTCGACCGTTTCGCCAATGGCGGCACACTCCGCAGCCACGGCGTGGAGTTCACGGTGACGTTGCCGGTCATCCCTGCGCTTCGTACGCGATTGGAGGTAAACGGGGCACAGATTACCACCGACTTCGTGACCGACGACCGCAACTTCGGTCCGGCCAACCGGCTCGGGGAATTCCAACTGGACACCGGCATCCGTTGGGTCGCGTACTACGAAGGACTCTCGACGACATCGACGCGTTCAATCCTGACGTGGCGATTGGTCCACCATCAGCCGGACCTCGGCATGGTGCTCACGGCCACGGTGCAGCAACGGCTCGGCGAATCACGGCAGACGTTTGCACCCACCGACTCGGTATCGTTTGCGGGGTATCTGACGCGAAACGGGACTCTGGTACCGGTGCCCGCTGAGCGGCGGCTCGATTCGGAGTTTCGCGACCTGCGGCAACAACGTGCCAGCACCATCGCCGGCCGCTTCACCTCACCGGATGATTGGGTGATGACCCTGCAGGTCGCGAAATCCATTGCCGGCAACGGACGCCTTTCGTTCTACGTGTACAACGTCACCGACAAGTTCCTGACCATCAGTAGCGGTGGCGCCGTGCGGGCCCTGCCCAGTTCACGGTTCGGGGCGGAGCTCACGCTGCCCACTACTGGCTTGTTTCGGAGCGCCCAATGACCCGCGTGCTTACGCTACGGGCCGCAGTGGCTGGTGCGTTTCTGGCGACGCTCCCTGCACGCCACGCCCTGGCGGCGCAGGATGCCCCGCCATCGGCGTGGGCTCGCGCACACGACGCGAGCAGCGTCACCAACAGCACAACGCTTTCATGGTTGGGCGCGTGGTCACCATTGCGGCCGTTGGCCGATGTCGCGCGTGGTGAGGTGCGCGCCCCGATGGCGCCCGGCGTGCTCGACGGCCCATCGCCGGTCGCCGGAGCATTCATGTTGACGGGCGCTCCCGGAGCGCTGGCAAGCGATTTTCTGCGGGCACGCGAACCGTCGCGTCGATTCGGTGAACTGCGCGTACAACGGGCACAGGAGCGCGGTGACTTTCATCGACCGTTCGACATGGCGCGCGGTGCGGCCTCGCAACTGATCGGCGGCGGCTGGTCGCCGGTCGGATCGCGCGGTATGGCCATGGGACGCTTCGTGATCGACCAGGAGTACCACGAGGTCTCGGCGTTCACCCAGCGCGTGAGCGCCGGCATGACGTCGCCTTTCGTGGTGACCGATTCAGTTCGCCCACCCATGCAGCGCACCCGCGCCCGCCTCGAAGGCGCATTGGGGTGGCTCGTTGGGGGCTTTGGCGTTGGCCTGAGTGGTGGACTCGACTCGCGCGAACACAACTCCATCGATTTTCCGCTGCGACGCACGGGGCGATGGGCCACCCCAAGCCTTGCGGTCGGCGTCGAACGCCGGCTGCTGGGACGCGTGCGCGTGGGCGGATTCTATCGGTGGTCTGAGCCAACTGAAACGTTTGTGTTAAGCGCCAATCCTCTGGCGACCGTGCTGTACTCCGTGCAGGGTTTGGATGAACCCGCCGGCATTGCACTGACCGGCCCACCGGTATTCGTGCGGCACGACCGCCGGGCATCCGCGATTGGTGGCAGTCTCGACGTTACCCTGTTGGGAACGGTGGTGGTCCTGTCGCACGAAGCCGGTCAGAGAGCGGACGATCAATACTTCCAGATCACCGCACGGGTGCGTCCAACCGATGCCTGGCGGCTCGACGGATCCGAGACGCGATTGCAAATATCCCGCGCACTGGGCACCCGCACTGATGTGATGCTGGTGGCTCACGCGCTGTCGTTTGATGGCGAAGGGCGCCGGAGCGACCTCCCGGGGCTCGCCATTCGCGGGAGCGACGCGCAGCAGGCCGCCGAGTTGGATGTGCGGCGGCGGTGGAGCCGGTGGCAAGCCGGTGTGATAGCCGGCGTCACCAACCGCGAATACGTGCGGGAGGATTTCGTGGCCGACCTTGCCGCCCGGGTCGATGTCGCGACGCCGTTCGTGAGTGGTGAGCTGGCGCGGCATTTCGGGGCGACGTCCGTGGCGCTCGGCGCGTCGTGGGCCAACCGCACACCCAGCGGGCAAGTACCGAACGTCAATCGCGGCGCCAACTACCGTCGGCTGCAAGCAACGGAGCTCGCCTATGACGCGGCGGAAGCGTCCGCATGGGCGGCGTGGCTGTCGCTGCAGCGGGCCGTGAAGGGACGCACGGTATTCGTGCAACTGCGCGGCGAGCAGGCATCTCCAAGCACGCGGCTACCCTCACGTTTGCAGCCGGGCGGCGATCGGACTCGGCTCGCGTTCAGCTTGGGGTACAGGCCGTAGGCTACCCAAGATCTTTTCGCACCCTCACGATCTTCCAAGGGAGAAGGATAGAGGGCGCGGCCTCGTGGGTTGTCCCCCCGACAATGCCACGCCCTCGTTGCTCGTCTCAACGAACCGCCGAAGCGAACCAGTCGAGACTACCCTATCGTCATCCCCCGCAAATGCACCCTTGACTGAAGGGCGGAGTGGGTGAGTCTTCGTCGAAGAACGAACAGACTGAATTCGTCGCACCGTTGCAACAAGCGATGCAGTTGGCTAGTCCGCCGCGAGATGTCGCGCACCAATTCGAGTTGTTGGGCGGACAATCTGCTTTCCGAAACGGGACACCGCCTTGGGCGGCTTGGACACCACCGAAGAGAAGTGCCCCTGCGAGTGCCACGAGCCTTAGTCCCTCGTTGACCTTTGACATGTGGTTCTCCGTTGATCGGTGTTAATCTCCGCATCGCGACTCTCGACGATGCCCGCGTATCGCACTGATGCTACTCGCCAGGCGGTGTTCGTTCCTCCCCTGCTCGCTACCGTTCTCGATTCAGTGAACGTCGCAGCAGATCGGAGGTTCTTTCCCAATCTCTCGCACTGGTACGGGTGCGCATCAGGATTTCGCGCCCAGTGGCGCTCACACCAAGCGACCGTCGGCGCATTCCCCCAGGGAACCGATAGTCGGCAATTTCTGCCTCCGCCTGCTCGAAGATCGATGGCAACCACGGCTGACAGACGACATAACGAAAGGTCGTGGTGGCCAGGTACGCCTTGTGCGCCGCTGAATAGTCCAACGACACGAGATCGATGATGTCGCGGCGTGGAACGCGCCAAAACGTTCGCGGGGAACGTGGTAGGCCACCAATTGGCGTTGGAGTCACTGGCAGCAACGCCACGGTGTCGAGCGGGCTATACCCCGGTGCTTTGACGAGCGCGATACTGGTCGGGACAGTCACGCGTAACCCGCGACCACCGGCGCCAGTACCGGTCGCAAAGATTGGCAGCACGTTGGCTGAGATAGGGTTGTCGGTATCCGCTGGGGTGCCGACATGCTCGAATTGCGCGCCGGCGAGATTCGGGTAACTGCCGGACCCAGCTGCAAGCGAATGGTCCAAGGCATCCTGCGCATAGACAAGAGCTTGCCCAGGAAGTACCGGGTGGTCGCGACCGCCCCCCGGAAACCGAATGCCACTTTCAGCCCAGATATTGTTCGGGTCTGCCCGATACGGCGCGAAGCTGGCGTCGTTACAGGGCGCAAAGCCGGCGGTGTGAAGATTCGTTGACGTAAAGGCGAGCAACATCCCGTCTAGATAGACCGTGGTGTCGCTGTTGTTGTACAACTCTACGTAGTGCGCCCAGTTGTAGACGGGACCCGTACCGGTAAAGTCGAATACCTCAGAAATCACCACAGACCCGCGCCGGGCGGCCACGAGGGAGACGACCGTACTCGGCGTCGCCGGTGGTGATACGGGAACGGTGCTGCCCCCTGCGAAGATGCCGGCATCACGGTCGTTTGGTGGCAGACGGTCAAGCTCCCCGGGCGTGAGCGTGCGCTCAACACTCGCGGTATACATTCCGTCGAGCAGTGCATCGAATTGCACGGCGCCGCTTGCATCAGTGACAGCCGTGCGGGGGGCCGTCTGATCACCGGCCCGCGTCAACCGGACCGTCAACCCGGCCACGCCAACGCCAGCCGCGTTGGCGAGGGCGGCGTCGGCCGGATCGATCTGCACGCGAACGCTCAGGCTCGTTCGCTGGACCGTGCCGGTTGTCGGGGGGCCCGTGGGTGTCTCGCCCGGATTGGCGCCATCGCTCACACCGGCGCCGCCGCAGGCCAGCAACAGCACCGGCATGCCGGAGCGCAGTACCCGTGCCAAGACCTTCGTGCTGGCGACGTGGTGAAGCGTGCCGTGCAGGTTACGCGCGATCATTGAGGCGCTCGCTTCGCCCGCTACGACCTGAGCGAGAGTACGCCGGAACGACGCGAAGCCGGTGAAGTGCGCGCGAGAAAGACTTGGTAGCGTCATGGATCGAGGCTTGCCACGGAGTTCAGAGTTGAATCTGCGGCCGCTGCTTGGTATGCAGCGGCGAACAATGAATCGACGTCAGCCTGCTTTGCGAACTTCGACGCATGGAAGTACGCAACGCGTCCCCATCGATCCAACACGATGGTCAGCGGCACGCCCCGAATTTGATAGACGCGCAACATCTTTTCGGACGGCATTTTCGCGACGGTCGCACGGATGGAATGGCGTGCCATGTAGCTTCTGGTGGCCTCCCACGAACTGCCGGAAATCCACACAACATCGAAACGCCCTCGCGCGTCGCGGGAAAGCGAATCCGTCACGCGTTGCCAAACGGGAATCGTTTCTCGGCAGAACTCGCAGGTTGTATTGAATGCGATGAGGATCTGCGCCCGTCCGATATCCGTCTCGCCGATTGTTACGGAGTCGCCGGATGTGGAGACAAGATCCACGGCCGGCATCCACTGGCCCGCTCGCGGGAACGCCTTTACGCGCGTAACCTCGCTCTTGTACTTCCTCAGCTCGTGGACCTGCATGCCCAACACGAGCACGAGGAAGACGGCGCCAAACATGGGCAATGAGCGCACGATTTCGCGAAGGCGTTGTGTTGACACAGGCACAAGTACCTCCTTGTCGATCCGAGTACCTTCGAATCAGCCGTAGTCCTGAAGGTCACAGCTCGAGTGCTGCGCACTCCATCGGACGGTTCACCGACACAACGCGGTCAGCTACTGCTGCCGTGAGCAGCGGGGGCCGACCATTTGGCGACCAAACCGCTTCGTCCCTGGAGCAACGGCGCGTGCACAACACCCCCACTGTTGCAGTGACCTCCCAGCAAAGAGTTTGCTCTCGGTTGCCGTTCCGCAAGAGCCCTCGGGTCGCTCGATCGTAAATTGCAGGCTCAGATGTGTTGCCGGTCACGTAGTGCTGCCCAGTTTCTAAGCATCACTGCACAGGTCGCCGTGGCGTCGATGACTCATGGCAAGCAGGACTGTTCCCGGATCCGCCGCACCGTGAGTTCGTAGTTGGGACGCCTGCTTCCGAGGCGGTGATTTCGCGTAGTGTGAAAAACCGCAAGCAGGAGAGGAAGGTGGGACAAAGCGCGATGCCGGGAGTAGAAGGCGAGTCACGAGGGAGGGCTCTGGCCCCGACCGGCAACGCCGGTCCAGGGCCCACCATATCCACCCCAACCGCCGTGTTCCCAAACCGCAGTGAAGGCCCATAACTGCAATAGCAGTCCAAAACCGCAGTAGCAGGTCAACTCCACCCGCAGTAGCCGTTCACTGCACCACCGGCACCCCCGATACCAAGTTCGCCAGCAGGCGCGCCGCCCCCGGCACCCCCGCCGGCAGTTGTCTGAACAAGGCCAGCGTGACGTACACGTACCGCCCCTTCCCCACCGGGGCCACGAGCAGCGCGCCGTCGTTCGCCGGCTCCTCCGGATCGTTCATGCGCAGCAGTGATGTGTAGCGTTTGTCGATCACACTCGGCATGTATGTCGACCGCTCCTGCACCCACCCCGCCCAGTCGGTGGCGCCGATGCGATTGGGCGTCGTGAGCAGCGGATGCGTCGGCCGCAGCACGGTGACCGGTGCGTCTTCCATCGTCACGCGCGCCGCCCGCGGCGCCCACTGCAGCGGATACGGCAACACACTGGCCAGCGCGTTCATGTTCTGCGCGCCGTATTGCACCACCAGCGTCCCGCCGCGATTGGCATAGTCCAGCAGGCGCGCATTCTGCCGCACCAGCACCTCGCTCGACTCATACGCGCGCGGCCCCACCACGATGGTCGTGAAGCGCGACAGATCAGTGGCACTCAGCATCGCCGGTTCGATCTTCTCGACCGCGATGTCCAGCTGCTCAAGCGCCTCGAGACCGGTGTCCCCCACGCCCTTGATGTAGCCCACCCGGGCCCGCGGCGGCAGCGCCACCTTCACCGCCGACAGGTACATCCCCGACCCGCCGTACAGACGCATGGAGGCGATGTGATCGTAGCTGATGAGATACGACCCGTTGGTGCTCATGGTGCCGTCATGCAGCGCCATCGCCACCAGCTGCAGCTGGCCTTCCTTCACCACACCGCGCACGCGGAACGTCACGATGGCGCTGCCATCGGGGCCCAGCGTGCGTTCCCGCTCGGTGCTGTCGGCCTTGAGCCCCTCGGGGAGCTCCAGCCGCACGGTGACCTTGGCCTCGTGCGGATAGCTCGACTGCAGCCGCACCGGCACCAGTCGCTCCACCGGGACACCGGCACGGATGTATTCCATGGCACTCGCCAGATTCACCGTGATGCCGGGCACCGCGCTCACCGGAACCTGCTGGTCGCCCTTGATCGGGTCGGCGTAGCGATACACCACGGGCGCACTCACCGAGACCGACTGCCCCGCGATCTCGAGTCGCGCCTCCACCAGCGTGGCCCGCTGCGCCTGCTGTTGTGCCTCGTTGCGCGCATCGATAGGCGCCTGGAACCAGTCCTGCTGCTTGCGGCCATAGGCGCGCCACCACGGCGAGTTGGACGCATACGCTACCGCCCAGCGATTGAGCACCGCCGCGCTGTCGGGGGCGATGGTCAGGTCGCCCGTCTCGCCGGGGCGCAGCCCCAACCCGGCCACCGACGCATTGCGGAGTCGCACCGGCGCCGCACCACGATTGAACACCGTGACCGTCACCGGCAGCGAATCGTTCACCGCCACCTTCACCGACTCGCGCACCGGGAACGTGGCCCGCGGTGCCGTGGCCTCCACCACCACGCCGGCGGCGAGCACCAGCGCCTGCTCGGTGCGTTCGATGGTCGTGGTGAGCGCGTCCCACACCGCCGGCGGCGCTTCGTCGGGCGACCGGCGCGAGAGCGACGACGGCGCCCCGGGGCGTCCGGCAATCAACAGCCCCGGGCCGTTGCGCCAGACGCTGCGCGCGGCGCGAACGTGCCGCAACGCGTCGGCGAGCCGTGGCACCACCGGCGCCGGGTCCTCGGCGCGATACATCGCCCGCGCTGCTGCTACCGCAGTGAGCGCTGAATCCAGCGCCGCCTGCGCAGGTGCCGGGACCGCAGAGCGCAACGCCGCCCACGTGGTGTCCACACCGTCGAACAGCGACCGCTCGGCCCGCGGATCGGCCGGCCCGCGGCGCGCCGCTTCACGCGCGAGATACCCCCAGATCACACCCTTTCGCTGGAGCACGCCGAACCCCTGACTCTTGTGCTGCGACCGGCTTTCAGCGGCAATCTCGTACCAGCTGCGGCCCAGCAGGGCGTTGTGTTCACCCGTGTTCACGCGAAGCGTGGCGCTGTCAGGCGCCTGCCGCGCGCTGCGGTAGAACTTGAGCGGCGTCCACGGGAGCCCGAAGTCCTTTACGGGAAAACGCACCGTGTCGCCGGCCAGGTCGTACGCCTCGCGCGCGAGCAGCCCACTCACCTGATGATGCCCATGCCCGTCGCGCGGCGTGCCGCTGAAGAACGCCACCATCACATGCGGGCGAAACGCGCGCACCACCCGCACCACATCGCCCAGAATCGAATCCTTGGGCCAGTGCGTGTACGTCTCCTCGGCGTGCTTGCTGAAGCCGAAGTCGTAGGCGCGCGTGAAGTACTGCGTGCCGCCATCGATGCGCCGCGCCGACAGCAGCTCCTGCGTGCGGATAGCGCCCAGCGCCTCGCCGAGCTCGTTGCCGATGAGGTTCTGCCCGCCGTCGCCGCGCGTGAGCGAGAGGTACGCCGTCTCCACATGCCGGCCACGCGCCAGCCACGCGATGATGGGGGTGTCCTCATCGTCGGGGTGCGCGGCCACCGTGAGCACGCGCCCCGTGGTGCCAATGCCCGCCAGCGTGGAGCCCAGTGCCGCCGCGCCACGTTCCGGGGCAACCTGCGCCACCGCAACATGGGCACGAGCGACGAGCGCCGCGACCAGAGTCGCGGCGCTCAGCACCCACCAGGTTGACCCTGCGCCTCGTGTCACGGCCGCTCGCTCCACGGGGCCCCCGGCTGCGCCATCACGCTAAGTGGCGTGGGGGCCGAGTCGACATCCATGACGGCGGCGATGATGCGCGCCTGCTCGGCCTGGTGCGCATCGGCAAAGCCTTCGGCCGGGCTGGCCCGCTCGGGGCGCCCCATATAGCGCACGCCCACCGCCGCACCGGCCGACACCCGCAACCGCGGCTGCACATAGGTCCACGCACCCTGGTTCTTGGGCTCTTCCTGCGCCCACACCACCTGCTCGATGGCCGGGTACAGGTCCATGATGCGCTGGATCTCCTCATGCGGCCACGGATAGAGCTCTTCCACACGCACCAGCGCCACCTGCGGATTCCGCGTGGGGGCCAGCGCGAGATCGTAGTACAGCTTGCCGGTGCAGAACACCAGCCGGCGCACGTCGTCGCGGTACCGCGACGCGACCGGGTCGTCGATGGCTGCCTGAAAACCGCCGTGCACGAGATCATCCAGCCTCGACGCCGCCTGGGGCAGGCGCAGCAGCGACTTGGGCTGCATGCAGATGAGTGGACGGCGGCTCGTGCGCAGGGCCTGCCGCCGCAGGAGATGGAAGTACTGCGCCGGCGTGCTGCAGTACGCCACCGTCATGTTCCCCTCGGCGCACATCTGCAGAAACCGCTCGAGGCGGGCACTGGAGTGCTCCGGCCCCTGCCCCTCGTAGCCGTGCGGCAGCAGCATCACCAGCCCGCTGTCCTGGCCCCACTTGGCCCGGTCGGCCACGATGAACTGGTCGATGATCGGCTGCGCGACGTTCACGAAATCGCCGAACTGCGCTTCCCACAGCGTGAGCGTGTCGGTGGCGACCACGCTGTAGCCGTACTCGAACGCCAGGATGGCCGTTTCGGACAGTGCCGAGTTGTAGACCTCGAAGGCGCCCTTGGTGCCGGGAAGGTTGGCGAGCGGCGCGTACTTGCGCCCCGTGTTCACGTCGCTGAGTACCGAGTGACGGTGCGAGAAGGTGCCACGCTCGGCATCCTGCCCGGTGAGGCGCACCGACCAGCCGTCCAGCAGCAGCGACCCGAACGCCAGCGCTTCGGCATGCCCCCACTCGATACCGCCCTGCTCGCCCATGGCCTCACGGCGCCGCTCGAGCTGCTTGGCGAGGCGCGGGTTGGGCGTGAAGTCACGTGGCCACTGCAGCAGCGACTCGTTCACGAACTGCAGCCGTTCGGCGGGCAACTGCGTGGCCACCGTACGTACGGCGGGCGCCGGTTCCGCCGGCCACGGCGCATGCTTCTCGCGCGCCAGCAGCGACTGCTTGAAGCGCGCATGGATGTCGGCGTATCGCTGCGACACCGTGCGCTCCACCGCGGCCGCCTCGTCGGCCGTCATGAGCCCTTCGCGGACAAGCCGCGCGGCCCACACCTGCGGCACCGTGGGGTGCTGCCGGATGAGTGCCGTGCGCGTGGGCTGCGTGTACATCGGCTCGTCGCCTTCGTTGTGGCCGTGGCGGCGATAGCCCACGAGGTCGATGAGCACGTCCTTCTTGAAGGTCGCGCGGTATGCACACGCCAGGCGCATGGCAATGATGCACGCCTCGGCGTCGTCGGCATTGACGTGGAAGATGGGGATCTCGAAGCCCTTGGCGAGATCCGACGCGTAGTAGGTGGAGCGCGCATCGTGCGGGTCGGTGGTGAAGCCCACCTGGTTGTTCACGATGAGGTGAATCGTGCCGCCGGTGCGATACGCGTTGAGATGCGAGATGTTCAGCGTTTCGGCCACGATGCCTTCGCCCGGGAAGGCGGCGTCTCCGTGGATGGCGACCGGCACCACCGTGTGCTCGTTGCGTGCGCCGGGCTTGCCCGGCTCGCGCTGCAGGGCCCGCACCACGCCCTCGATGACGGGGTTCACCACTTCGAGGTGCGACGGGTTGGGCATGAGCCGGAGCCTGACCTCGCGGCCATCCACGAGGCGGGCCCCGTTGAAGCCCATGTGGTACTTCACGTCGCCGGTGGCATTGGCGTCGGCAGCGTCGTGGTGCCCCTCGAACTCGGCGAAGAGCGTTTCGAACGGCTTGCCCATCACGTTCGTCAGCACGTTGAGGCGGCCGCGGTGTGCCATGCCGATCACGACTTCCTTCGCGCCCTCGCGCCCCAGCGCCTCGATCATGGCATCGAGCATCGGCACCAGTGTGTCGGTGCCCTCGATGGAGAATCGCTTGTAGCCCTGATAGGCGCGGCCAAGGAACCGTTCGAGGCCATCGACCTCGTTGAGGCGCGTGAGCACCTGCTTCTTCTCGTCGGCGGTGAGCGGACGCGTGAGGATGCCGTCGCGGAAGGCGTGCCGGAACCAGTTCCGCTCCTCGTTCACCTCGAGGTGCCACACCTCGAAGCCCACGTTGTTCGAGTACACGGCCCGCTTGCGCGCGATCACGTCGCGCGCGGTGGCGAAGCGCTCGTCGCCGAGCGCAGCGCCGGGGATCCGGGCGAGATCGGCCTCGGTAAGGCCATGGAACTCGGGCGAGAGTTCGTCGGCGCCGGCGGGTGGCGTGCCGAGGGGGTCGAGCTGCACCGCATAGTGGCCGAACATGCGAATGGCCTGCTGCAGCGAGGCCGCCGCGGCCACCTTGGAGAGCAGCGCCACGTCCAGGGCAGCAGTCGCCGCCGGAGTGTCCGTGGCCGCGGCCGGCGCCGTGCCGGCAAACAGCGATTCGGCAACGCGGAAGTACTGGCGCCAGGTCTCGTCGACACTGGCCGGATCGCGGCGGTACCGCTCGAACTGCTCGGCGACGACGCCGTCGTTGAAAACGCTCGTGATGGCAGACATGGCGTTGAAATCTAGCGGGGCGCTCAGGGCTGAGCGGGGAGGACGAGGGTGAACAGCGACCCATCCCCGGGGCGTGAGACGACCTCGATGCGGCCCCCGAGCAGGGTGGCCACGCGGCGGGCGATGTACAGGCCAAGCCCAGTGCCCCGGTGGCGGCGGGCGTTGACGTCTTCGAGCTGCGAGAACGGACGGAACAGGCGCGGCAGATCGGCGGTGGCAATGCCGATGCCGGTGTCGCGCACGGCGAAGCGCACGGCGCTGCCGCCGTCGGGCGCGGGCGAGCCGCGTGAGACGCGGAGCGTGACCCCGCCGGTTTCCGTGAACTTGATGGCGTTCTGACAGAGATTGAGCAGCACCTGACGCAGCTTGTCCTCGTCGGTGTGCAGCACGGGCAGCCCGGGCTCCACCGCGAGGATGAACTCGATCCCCTTCTCCCGGGCCAGCGGCTCGAGGAAGGGGTGCAAGGAGTCGACCACTTCATCGAGCCGGACCGGAGCCGACCGCACGGTGAGCCGATCGGCCTCGAGGGACGCGTAGGTGAGAATGTCCTCGATGAGCGAACCAAGGTGCCGCCCGACGGTGCGGAGGCGGGTCACCACGTCACGCTGCTCGGGGCTCAGCGGCCCGAGAATCTCGTCCTCAAGCAGCTCGCCGTAGCCCTCGAGGGCGGTGAGCGGGGTGCGCAGCTCGTGGGAGAGCATGGCCAGCAGGCTGGTCTTGGCGGCGTCGGCAGACTGCGCCTCTTCCAAGAGCCGCGCCTTCCAGAGCGCCAGCGCGGCGAGGTCGGCCATGACCCAGAGCCGCTCTTCATCGGCACGGTCGAACGGCGGGTGCCCGACGTCGCGGACAAGGGACAGCACCCCGAACAGCTGCTGGTTGGCGAGCAGTGGGATGAGCAGGACCGGCCCGACCCCGAGGCTGGTGATCACGGTGGCGAAGAACGGGGTGCGGGCGGCCGACGAGTCGAACGCCAATGCGCGATGTTCGGCGGCGACACGCCCCGTGAAGGTGCCGGCGAGCGGGAAGGACACCCCGAGGAGGGACGCGGCCTTGCCTGTTCCTGCGGTATATACGCCACTGTCGCCACTTATAGACGCCACTGCAGCGCCACCAGCCCGCGCCTGCACCATGGAGAGGGCGCAGAGTGTCTCCAGCACCCTCTCGGGCCGCGTTTCCGCGGCCAGAGCCCGGGCGACCTGGCGGAGCGTCCCCAGCTCTTCGGTCCGCCGGTAGTCGGAGTACAGGAGGTCCTCCGAGCGGGTCGGATGCGCGGATGCGTCGTGGGGGCTGTGCATCCGGGAACTCTGCACCGGCGCGCATCGCTTGGGGAGCGACATGACCAAGCACGATGCCAAGCGCCCACGTGACGGCGGCACCCGCGCCCGGGGGGTGAACGGACACCCCGACAAACGCTGCGCCCGCTGCGGCCGTCCCTTCAGCTGGCGCAAGAAGTGGGAGCGGGACTGGCAGCACGTCCGCTACTGCAGCGACAAGTGCCGGATGGGAAAGGCGGCGGACTAGCGGGTGTGCCCGGCGCTCAGGAGCGCGGCGGCCGCTCGGCGCCGAGCATGGTCATGAGCTCGGCCATCCGGGCGATGCCGTCCCACAGGCTGCGGAGGCGCAGGTTTTCGTTGGGGGCGTGCGGCTGTTGTCGGCGTTCACGGTGGGCACCGTCATCACGGTGGTGCCGAGCCGCTCCACGAAGAAGTGGTAGAGCGGCCGCGACCCGCCAAGCATGGGCCGCGTGTACGGCGCCTGTCCGTCGCTGCGCGTCTCGACGCGTCTGACGGCCTGCACCGGTGGCACGGGGCGGGGTACCCGAACGCTGATGGAGCCGCTGCCCTACGACACGAGCACCTGGCGCGCCCGATCCGGGCTCCGCGTGGCTTCGGCGGGATCGCGGGTGATAGGGTATCCGAGCGACGTGTGGTGTCGTTCGAGCAGCGCACGAAGACGCGCCGGCAGCGTGATGCGTTCGCCGAGCGCGGCGTTGTCGGCTCCGGTGTGGGCGAGGCCGAGTGCCGCGCGCACTGAGTCGTCGGTGACGCCAAGAGCGCCAGCGCCCGGTCGGACGCGGCGATGGCGGGCACAGTGGTTCACGGACGAACACGCTGGTGAACACGGGAACGGCGGAACGCACGGATCTCGCGCACGCCGAACACCACCCGATCATCACCGCGGAATCCGTGCCTTCCGCCGTTCCCATGCTTCGTGGGTGTTCCTTCGTGCCACTCTCGGCCCTCCGCGCCAATCTCCGGACGCCTGCGCCAATCGCCGGCGCCGGCCCGCGACCCGATCACCACGTATACGCCGCCGTGACGAACAGCGCCCGCGCCGGCAGCACGAAGTATCGCACGCGTCCCGACCCGGATACCGCACCGCTGCCGAACTTCTGCGTCTCGCCGAGATTCTGCCCGCGCAGCACGAAACTCGTGCGCCCCAGCGTGACGCGCGCCGTGGCGTCGAGCGTGTAGTAGTCGGGGAGCACCCGGTCGGGGCTGCTGGTGTTGTCGAGGAAGGCCCGGCTCTGGTAGCGCCCCTCGAGGCCGACCATCACCCGGGCCGTGGGCATGACCTCCACGCGGTGCGCGGACACGAAACGCGGCGTGAGCAGCGGTTCCACGTTGCGGCGTACCACCGGCGTACCACGCGACGAGTCGGTGAACTGCGCGATGCGGTTGGTGCTCCAGGTGGCGTTGCCAGCCAGCACCACGCGCCGGATGCCGCGATACGCCACGTCCACCTCGAGGCCTCGCCGGTAACTGCTGCCCACGTTGCGGCGCAGGATGGACCCCGACGCCGTGGGTGCGCCAATGCGCGCGATGTCGTTGCGAAAGTCCATGCTGTACAGATTGGCCGAGAAATCGAGCAGCGCCTTCGTCACGTTGAGGCCGATCTCGGTGTCACCCAATCGTTCCGGCTTCACCCGCGTGAAGTCGCCGAAGTCGGCCACGTTGCCGCTGTTGAGGTCGTCCTCGCCGCCGAACAGGTCGTTGCGTGCCGGCTCGCGGCTGGTGATGCCGTAACTCGCGAACGCCGACACGCCGTGTCCGATGGTATAGGTCACGCCCGCCTTGGGATTGAGGAATGCCCAGTCGATATGGCGCTCCGAGATGCCGGCGTTCGCACTGGGTGCGTAGCGGAATCGCGCCCACCGCCCCTGCACATCGGCAAACCAGCGGACCTTGCCGGCATCCAGTGACAGCTTGGCGAACGCGCTGGCGTCCTGCTTGTGGCCGGTATTGTCGTACAAGGCCACGTCGGGCTGGAGATAGCCGCGGTGGGCACGCTGGTAGGTGTTCGCGTTCATGCCGGTGTGGAGGCGCACCGCGCCGCGCTCCACGTTGTACACGCTCGTGGCACCGTACCACGTGTGGGCGAGATTGAAGCGGTAGCGGTCGGGCAGTTCGAAGTAGTCGTAGTTGCCGCTGGCCGAGTTGCGGTACACGGTGGTGTTCACCGTGCCGCCGCCGGAGAGCGCACGCGACCACGCCAGCGACACCATCTGCTGGCCGAACTTGTCCCGCTCGTCGGGCGAGAGTGGATTGAAGCGCCGGTTCCGCGCCAGCTGCTCCAGCGTGGCCCCGGTGTACGACAGCGTGTCGGCCAGCAACCCCACCAGGGCGGTGAGCTTCACAATGTCCTTGTCGCCGAACCAGCCAGCCCCGAGGAACGCCGAGCGGCCCATGACGCCGCTGTGGTCGCGATAGCCGTTCGTACGCAGCGCACTCACGCGGCCGTAGGCCGCGAACCGGCGGTCGGTGAGCCCGGTATTGAACGAGGCCGTGGCCCGCTGGGCGCCGAACGATCCCATCTGCAGCTGCACATCCCCGCCCGCCTGCCGCTGTGCCACCGGCACCGTCTCGAAGTTGATGGAGCCGGCGTAGGACGCCGTACCCGCCGTGCTGGTGCCCACCCCCCGCTGCACCTGCACGCTCTGCACGTTGGACAGCAGATCGGCGAAGTTGGCGAAATAGAGGACCTGGTCCTCCATGTCGTTGAGCGGCACGCCGTCGATCGTGATGTTGATGCGTGTCTGGTCGAGCCCGCGCAGCCGCAGGTAGCTGTAGCCCCACTGTGTCCCCGTCTCGGTGTGGGCCATGAGACTCGGCGCCGCATTCATGAGCAGCATCGGCACATCCTGCCCGAAGTGACGCTGCGTGAGCGCTGCCCGCTCGATGGTCTTCTGGGCAATGGGTGTGTCGCTGCCAGCACGGATGGCCTGCACGGTCACCCCTTCGATGCGACGGGCCGCCGAATCGGCTCGCACGGCACTGTCGGGACGGACCTGCGCCTGGGCGGTCGGCGGGATGACCGCCAGGCCGGCGGCGAGGACCGCCGCGCGCATGGCGTAACGAACGATGGCGGGCGCGATGCGCGGGCCCGGGCCCGCGCTCGCCGAGCGCCGCACGCGCCCGCGGCGCGTGTGAATCTGGCGAAACATCAGTGGACTCCCTACGCCGGTACGAACCGGATCAGGTTCTACGGGTGTCTTCTCAGCCTGCGCACACTGGCGGCGCGGGCACCCCGGTCATGTGCCCATAGCCTAATTAGCTTTGCCCGGCATGACCAGTGTCCTCGCATCCCCCTGCACCTGGCTCGCCACGCACGGCTCGTCGTGCGTCGAGGCGTTCGGGTTCGGTACGGGTGTGCTGAACGTGTGGCTGGTCACCCGACAGAGCCTCTGGAGCTGGCCACTTGGCGTGCTCAACGCCGTGTTCTATGCCGTGGTCTTCGCGCGCACGGGCCTGTACGCTGACACCGGGCTGCAGGGCGTGTACTTCGTACTGTCGCTGTATGGGTGGTGGTACTGGTGGCATGGCGCCGCCAGCGGGTCCGCGCACGCGGTCCCACGCGCGACACGCCCAGTCACGAAGACCCCGGTGCGCCTCGCCGTCATGCTCGGTGCCGTGGGGGCGGGCACGTGGCTGCTGCTGGCCACCGTCACCGCGCGCCTCCCCGGTGCCGCGTTGCCCTGGCTCGATGCGGCCCTCGTGGCCACGAGTCTGGTCGCCCAGTGGATGATGACGCGCAAACTGCTCGAGCACTGGTTGCTCTGGATCGCCGTGGATGTGATCTACGTCGGCCTGTTCATCAACCGGCGACTCCCGCTGACGGCCGTGCTGTACGCGGTATTCCTCGGGCTCGCCGCACACGGCTTGGTGGCGTGGCGCCGCTCGTACCGGCAGCAGAGCGCAACGCAGGCCTCCGCATGAGCCCTGGCCTCATCCCGCCCGCACGCCTCGTGATCACCGGCTCCGAGTGCGTAGGCAAAACCACGCTGGCCACCGAGGTGGCGGCGCGATACGGCACCCTGTCGGTACCCGAGTTCGCACGAGGCTATGCCGAGCGCCAGGGCGTACCGCTGACCATCCATGATGTCGAGCCGATCGCCCGCGGGCAGGTGGCGCTCGAGCAGGCGTACCTCGCACGGGCCCGCGAGGCGGGGCATCAGTTCATTGTGCACGACACCGACGTCCTGAGTACCGTCGCGTACAGCCATCACTACCATGGCGAGTGTCCGCCCGTCGTCGAGGCACTGGCCAGCGCGCGACGTGCCGATCGGTATCTGCTGCTCGACATCGACGTGCCGTGGGTGCCCGACGGCGTCCGTGATCGCGGCGAGCGGCGCCACGAGGTGCAGACGCTGTTCCTGGAGACGCTCACACGATTCGCCGCGCCGTTCACCGTCGTGCGGGGCTCCTGGGACGACCGCCTGCGCGCGGCCGTGGCCGAGATCGACCGGTTCCTGATGTGGCCCGCCCGGCCTCCCGCGGGAACGACACACCGGACCGACTGACGGCACGGCCTCCCGGGTGGCCGCGTCCTGGCACGGCGCGCACGCCGGGAGCGCCTCGGATGAACGGCCGGGACGCACGGAAACAGCGGAAACCAGGGAGCGCGCGCATCGGTCAGCGCAGGCGTCACCGAATGCCGACCAGCGGAACTGTTCCGGCCCGCAGTAGGATTCTTTCTGTACCGGTTCCTGACGTCCTGCCCTCTTCCCAACGACTACATGTCCTCCCAGCCCCAGTCCTACGCCAATCACGCGAAGTTCACGCCGATCTACCACTTCTTCGCGAGCCCGCTGGCGCTCGTGTTTCTGGTCTGGAGCCTGACGCGGTTCTTCGCGAATCCCGGCGCGGATACCGGCTACGTGCTGGTGGGCGGGCTCGCGCTTTTCGGCGTCACGGCGGTCAGCCGGCTGTCACCGCTGCGGGTCCAGGATCGGCTCATCCGTCTCGAGGAACAGCTGCGTTACGCCCGCGTCCTCACACCGGAGCTGGCCGCCAAGGCCGAGGCGACGCTGTCGCCGCGCCACTACATCGCGCTGCGCTTCGCCAGTGACGCCGAGCTGCCGGCGCTGGTGCAGCAGGTGATCGCCAATCCCGCCATGAAGGGGAAGGAGATCAAGCAGCAGATCAAGAGCTGGCGGGGCGACTACTTCCGCGCCTGAGGCGTGAGCAGCAGCTCGACCGGCAACCCGCCATTCGTGGTGTGCACAGCGGGCGTGAGCCGCAGCCGCAGCTGCCCGGCGAGGGCACGATCGTGCGGAACGAGCAGGCCGAGGTGCCACCCGGGCCCCCCGGCGCGCAGTACGTCACCGAGCCGAGCATAGAGCCCACGCAGGTCGGCGCCGTCGCTGACCCGCATGCCGTACGGTGGATTGGTGAGCAGCAGGCCGCGCGGACCGAGCGCGGCGAGGTCGGTCTCCGAGAGGGCGCCCTGTTCGATGATCAGGTCGCCGAGCACCCCGGCGCGCTCGGCGTTGGCGCGCGCGGCGGTGATGGCCCCGGCATCCCGGTCGCGCAGCACGATCGGCACACCCACACCGGGTCGCACGGCGGCCCGCGCGGCTGCGCGTACCGCCTCGCACGCGGCCGCATCGGCGCCAGGCCAGCGCTCCATCGCAAAGCGGCGCGCCAGCCCCGGAGCCATGTGGCGCGCCCGCAATGCGGCCTCGATACCGATGGTCCCCGACCCGCAGAACGGATCGACCAGCGGCTCGCCGCCATCCCACGGGACGGCGGCGAGCATCATGGCTGCCAGCGTTTCGCGCAGCGGCGCCTTGGCCACGGCCATTCGCCAGCCACGCCGATGCAGCAGGGTACCCGAACTGTCCGCACTGATGGTGCAGCGGTCGTGATCGAGACGGACCACGATCAGCTGCGCCGGCGCCGTCTCGTCGGTGCCGTCATCCTCTTCATCGTCGCGAGCCCGTCCGCTCACCTGCGCGCCGGCAATCCCCGCCGCAAGGCCGCGCGCCACGCGCTCGGCGACGGCATCCGAGTGATAGAGACGCGATTTTCTGCAGGTCACGCGCAGGCGAACCGACGCGCCGGGATGCACCACGCGAGCCCATGGTACCCGCGCCGCCTGCTTCTCGAGGGTGGCGAAATCACGCGCGCCGAAGTGGGCCAAACGCACGAGGACACGGCTGGCCAGGCGAGTCCAGCAGTTGAGCGTGAACAGCTCGGCCGGCGTGAGCTCGAGCGCCACACCGGCCGGCGTCACCTCGCGCGGCGAGAGTCCCAGCGCCACGCACTCGGCGGCGATCAGCGGCGCGAACCCTGGAGCGGCGACCGCGAATGCCTCCAGGCGCGCAGGCGGTGCGGCTGTCCCCTGGGCTGCCGGCGTCGGGGTCGTTGGCTTACGCGGCCTGGGGGGCACTCAGGTCGCCCAGCGGGCCAACGGGAAAGAGCGTGCGGGCGCCACGCACCCGCAGGAGCTGCCCAAAGGCGTCGGCATCGAGCGGCGGGGCGAAGAGATAGCCCTGTCCGAACTCGCAGCCCAGGCCGAGCAGGTGGCCACGCTGCGCCTCCGTCTCGATGCCTTCCGCCACGGTGTGCAGCCGCAACGTCTCTCCGAGTGCCACGATGGCCTGGGCCAACACCGGTCCATCCTCTCCCTTGTCGACTACATCCACGAACGCCTTGTCGATCTTGAGAATGTCGATCGGGTAGCGCTGCAGATAGCTCAGCGAAGAATACCCCGTTCCGAAGTCGTCGATGGCCAGGGACACGCCGAGTGCCTTGAGCGCCGTCAGGCGGCTCGTCGACAGGCTGGTATCCTGCATGAGCATGCTCTCGGTGATCTCGAGCACGAGTTGCGATGGATCGAGTCCCGATTCCGTGAGGGCGGCCTGCACATCCTCGACCACTCCGGCATCCTGCAGCTGGCGCCCCGACAGATTGACCGTGATGCGCACGGCGTGGCCGCGTTCGCTCGTCCAGCGTTGCGCCTCGCGGCAGGCCCGCCGCAGCACCCAGCGCCCAATGGGAACGATCAGCCCCGTCGCCTCGGCGATCGGAATGAAGAACCCCGGCGGCACGGTGCCCCGCTCGCGGCAGGGCCAGCGCACCAGCGCCTCGGCCCCGACGACGTCCCCCGTGGACAGCTCGACGATGGGCTGGTACTGCAGAAAGAACTCCTCGTGCTCGATGGCGCGACGCAGGTCCGCCTCCACCACGAGCCGCTCCAGTGCGGCGCGGCGCATTTCGGTCTCGAAGAGCACCTGCTGCCCCTTGCCGCGCGTCTTGGCCACGTACATGGCCACGTCGGCGTTCTGCACCAGGTCGTCGGCACTTTCGCCGGGCGACGAGCGGGCGATGCCAATGCTCGCGCTCACGAACACTTCCTTGCCGCTCAGCGGGAACGGCCGCGCCAGTGCCGCGCCGATGCGCGTGGCCGCGAGCAGCACGTCATCCACCGACTCGGCGTCCTCGACGAGGACGGCAAACTCATCGCCACCAAGCCGGGCGATGAGATCGCTCCCCCGCACGCACGAGGCAAGGCGTCGGGCGGCCTCCACCAGGAGCCGGTCGCCCGCAGCATGGCCCAGGGAGTCGTTGACCGTCTTGAAGTTGTCGAGGTCGAGGAAGAGCACGGTCACGGGTACGCCGTGCCGCGAACCGCGAGCCAGCGCGTGACCGATCTGGTACAGCAGCAGCGAGCGATTGGGGAGATCGGTGAGGGGGTCGTGGAACGCCTGATGCATGTACTGCTGCTTGATGACGCTCTGCTCTGTCACGTCGCGCGTGTTGAGCACCAGGCCGCCCACGACTGGCTCATGGAGCAGGTTCGTCCCCACGGTATCGACCGTCATCCAGGCGCCATTGGCGTGTGCGAGGCGCCACTCCGCCTTCAGCACATCGGGCGAGGCCGCGCCCGGACGCGGGGCGGTATGGGTGAGCTCCTCGAGGAAGCGCCTCGCGGCGGGAACGTCCTCGGGGTGGAGCAGGGTCGTCACGGGACTACCGATGACGTGCGCTGGCGCGTGGCCGAACACCGTCGTCATGGAGGGGCTGACGTAGCGCAGTGTCCCATCCGGATCGACGATCATGATCACGTCACTCGAGTGCTGCACGAGGGCGTGGAGGCGGGCTTCGTTCTGGCGCCCGGCTGCTTCGGTGTGCAGACTCACCGCCTCGCGGGTGGCCACGAACTGCCGAGCGAACGCAAGGCCCGTGAGGATGACTGCACCAACCACGAGGCCGAACAGTGGCTGGGCATTCTGCTCCATGGCCCCCAGCAGCAGCAGGGCGAAGCCGGGGATTACCGCCACGTAGGGGATCACGCTCGACGACCGCAACGCGGGGTCGCGGGGTTGACGCGCCTCGCGCTGCAGGACCGTTGCGCGGCTGTGCCAGCCGGCGGAGGCCATGACCGCGATGGTGAGGAGCGACACGACCGGCATGATGTTCAGCGGCGGCACGCCGCGCCGGAGGAGGACGATGGCGGCGGTGTGCCCGAGAAAGTGCACGAGCAGGGCAACGCCAATGAGGACGAGCATGGTCGCGCGGTGCTGGAGCAGGGTCCGCCTCCAGTGCAGCGACGCCACCAGCACGAGCACGATGTCGAGCACCGCCTCGGCGTACAGCACGGCAAGCGGCAGACGCGACAGGGTACCGCCGGGCAGCGTGGCGGTGCTGACATCGTACCACGCCACGAGCATGCCGCCCACCGTCACCGTACCGATATCGAGCCAGAGCTTCGCCCTGTCGACCCGGGTGCGCGGAGCCGTGGGAAGCTGGAGCAGGGCCGCCAGCAGCAGGAGGGGGCCGGCCAGGGAGACGAGCAGGGGCCCCCACGGCCCCACGGACGGCACCTGCGGGACGAGCCGTGTGGGCAGCTGCTCCGCGTGGAGCAGGGCGATCGCGACCATCAGCAGCCGCCAGAACCGGCGGGTCCTGCGGTCGAACGCCAGATCCCGACTGGCCCGCCAGGCCAGCACCAGCGAGGCGGCAACGATCGGCAGCGGCAGCAGGAGCTGCCACCAGACCGTCGCGGCCACCGCCTCGCCAGGGGGCTGGAGCAAGGTCATGCCCATCGCCACGCGGGCGCGATCGCCCGATCGCCCGATCGGCGGTCAACGACGCCTTGTCCTGCCGCCCCCCCGTGAGGGCGGCGGCGATCAGCATGGTCAGGAGAGTCGGGGCGGCGTTGAGCGACCCCGTTCGGATACGTCATGAAGCCAGGCACAGAGGGGAGCAGCCAGTTGTCCGACGCCCCCCCCCGGGCCGGCCCCGCGGTCACGCAGCCGCCACCGGGGAGTCGGCGGGGCGACCGCCGGACGGGGGTCGCCGCACCGGGCGCCGGAACACCCGAAACGCCAGCAGGACGGCCACCCCCACGCTGTAGAGTATCGGCTCCTCGACGTCCTTCTTGACTGCCCAGAAGAAATGAAGGCACGCGGCGATGACCGACGCATAGACGAGCGCGTGGAGGCGGTTCCAGCGGGCGCCTCCCAGCCGGCGGATGGATGCCTTGGTGGACGTGAGCGCGAGCGGAATCATCAGGACGAAGGCCAGCATGCCGAGCGTGATGTACAGGTGCTCCAGCACGTCCTTGATGATTTCGTCCCAGTCAAAGAACCAGTCGAGCACCGTGTAGATGCTCAGGTGCCCGAGCGTCCAGAAGAACGCCGCCAGCCCGAGGAAACGGCGCTGGGCCACCAGCCACCCCCAGCTGGTAAGCCGCATGAGGGGCGTGACGGCCAGGGACCCCGCCAGGAAACGCAGGGCCCATTCGCCGGAAAGGCGCTCGAGTTTGTCGATGGGGTCGGCCCCAAGCTGGTCGAGGAGCAGCTGGAGCACGAGGACGGGGGCCGGCAGCACGACCAGCGCCCACAGCGCCGGCCGCACCCAGCGCCGAACGAGCGGTTCGGCGCGGGCCATCAGGGTGCGCACGCGATCAGTAGAACTTGCGGAGATCCATGCCGCTGTAGAGGGACGCGACCTGATCGGCGTAGCCGTTGAAGGGCAGCGTGTTGCGGCGCAGGAACTCGCCGATGCGTCGCTCCTTGGCCTGGCTCCAGCGCGGATGATCCACGGCCGGGTTCACGTTGGCGTAGAACCCGTACTCGCTGGGATTGGCGTCGTTCCAGGTCGTGTTGGGCATGCGGTCGGTGAAGCGGATCTTCACGATGCTCTTGATACCCTTGAAGCCGTACTTCCACGGCGTCACCAGACGCAGCGGCGCGCCATTCTGGTTGGGGAGCGGCTTGCCGTACATGCCGGTCGCGAACAGCGTGAGCGGATGCATGGCTTCGTCCATGCGCAGCCCTTCCTTGTACGGCCAGGGCAGGACGGCGCGGCGCTGGCCGGGCATGCGCTTGGGGTCGTACAGCGTCGTGAACTCCACGAACTTGGCGCTCGGCAACGGTTCGACGCGCTTGATGATGTCGCTCAGCTGCACCCCCTGCCACGGAATCACCATCGACCACGCTTCAACGCAACGCATGCGGTAGGTGCGATCCTGCACCGGCAACCTGCCGAGCAACTCGTCGTACGCGTACGGCCGCGGCGCCTTCACGAGCCCTTCGACAGTCACCGTCCAGGGCATCGGCTTGAAGTCCTTGGCCAGCTCCTTCGGCTCCTCCTTGTCGGTGCCGAACTCGTAGAAGTTGTTGTAGCTGGTCGCGTCTTCCTCGGGCGTGACCTTGTCCTCCTGGCCACCGGTATGACTCAGGGCCTGCACCGCCGATGGCGCGAGCACCGTGCCGAGTGCGAGTGCCCCGGCCGTGCCCACGAAGGCGCGACGGTTCTGGTAGAGGCCTTCGGGGGTGATCTCGGAAGACGGGAGGTCGTCAGGATGACGGATCAGCATGGCAAGGCGGGGTGAGGGACGCGACGGGCACCTACATTGTAGCGACAGGCGCCGCGATCGGTTCCCTTGGCCAGACTTGGACCTCCAGTCTAGACCGTTTCTGCCCCTCTTCCTGCCCGGCCCATGCGTTACACAACCCTCGGTTCCACCGGGATGACCGTCTCCCGGATCTGCCTCGGCTGCATGAGCTTCGGCACCCCCGACTGGCGGCCATGGGTGCTGGCGGAAGAGGACGCGCGCCCATTCTTCCGCCGCGCCATCGAGGCCGGCATCAACTTCTTCGACACGGCCGACATGTACGCGCTCGGCGTGAGTGAGGAGGTGACCGGGCGGGCGCTCCGGGAGTACGGGCGCCTCGACGAGTTGGTGATCGCCACCAAGGTCTACTTCCCGCTCGCGGACCGGCCCAACATGGGCGGCCTGTCGCGCAAGCATATCGTGCAGGCCTGCGAAGCCAGCCTGCGGCGGCTCGGCGTGGACACGATCGACCTCTACCAGATCCACCGCTGGGATCCGCACATCCCGGTGGACGAGACGCTCGCCGCGCTCGACCATCTCGTGCAGGCGGGCAAGGTGCGCCACATCGGCGCCAGCTCGGGGTGGGCGTGGCAGCTGGCCCGCGCACTCGGGGTCTCCGAGCGTCGCGGGTGGGCGCGCTTCGCCACCATGCAGAACCACTACAACCTCCTGTACCGCGAAGAGGAGCGGGAGATGCTGCCGCTCTGCGCCACCGAGCAGTTGGGCGTGATGCCGTGGTCACCGCTGGCGCGCGGCCTGCTGGCCGGGGCGCGGTCGTCGGTGGGTGACCGCAGCGCCTCCACGCGAGCGGCGACGGACTCGTATGGCCACACGCTGTACGACCAGGACACCGAGTGGGCGATCGTCGATGCCGTGCGCGCCGTGGCCAACGAACGCGGCATTTCCATGGCGCAGGTGGCACTGGCCTGGTTGCTGTCCAAGCCGGTGGTGTCCGCGCCCATCGTGGGCACCACGAGGCTGCCGCAGCTCGAGGACGCCATCGCCGCGGTCGACGTGGCACTCTCGGCGGAGGAAATCGCGAGCCTCGAGGCGCCGTATCGGCCGCAGCCGGTGCGGGGGCACTGATCCGGTCAGACCTCAGCGCTCCGAGCCCGATCCGGTCTCCGACCTCGGGCTCGGATCGCCTCGGTGCTGCCCCGGCCCTTCTCAGTCGAGCGTCTTCGAGAACCGCCGCACGCTGACCGTGAACAACACCGCCGCGAGCAGCAACAGGGCCCCGAGCTGCGCCAGCAAGTCGCGCACCCCGATGCCCTTGAGCAGCACGCCGCGCAGGATGTCCAGGAAGAAGGTGAGTGGCAGCAGCAGTCCGAGCCACTGCGCCGGCTCAGGCATGGCGGCGCGCGGGAAGATGTAGCCGGAAAGCAGGATGTTGGGCAGCATGAAGAAGAAGCTCAGCTGCATCGCCTGCGCCTGGCTGCGCGCCACGGTGGAGATCAGCAGCCCCACGCCGAGCGAGGCGACGATGAACACCAGCGCCAGAGCGTAGAGCAGCAGTAGGCTCCCCTGCACCGGCACGCCGAAGAACACCACGCCAAGCAGCAGCACCACCGACATCTGCACGTAGCCCACGAGCACGAACGGAATGAGCTTGCCGAGCATCAGGCTCGACTTGCCGATGGGCGTGACGATGAGCTGCTCGAGCGTGCCACGCTCGCGTTCGCGCACGATGGCGGTGCTGGTGATGAGGGTCATGGTGATCGTGAGCAGAATGCCCACGATCCCCGGAACGATGAACGTGGCACTGCGCTGGGCCGGGTTGTACCACGGCCGCACGCGGATCTCCACCGGCGGGCGGAGCCGAAAGCGCTGCGCCAGCAACTGTGTGCTCCGCGCCTGCGCGGCCAGTTGCGCTCCGGCAATGGCGGCGCCGCTGGACTGCGGATCGGCGGCATCGATGAGCAGTTGCGCCACACCGGTGTGCCCGCCGCGGATGTTGCGCTGGTACTCGGGGGGAATGACCAACGCGACGCGCGCCGCCCCGCGTTCGATCCATCGTTTCGCGGCATCACGACCGGGCACGGCGGCGACGATCCTGAAGTTGTCGGTATTCTGCAGCACCTGCACCAGGGCCCGGCTTTCGCTCGTGCGTGACTCGTCCACGACCACCGTGGGCAGCTTGCGCACGTCCGTTTGGATGGCATATCCGAAGAGCACCAGCTGAATGGCCGGGAGCGCCGTCATGAGGGCGAACGTGAGCCGGTCGCGCCGCAACTGGAGGAACTCCTTCCAGAGCATCGGCCACGCGGTCCAGCGCTCCACGCGATCGAGCCACCTCATCGCGCCGCCACCGCCGTCGTCCCGATCCCGAGTGCGGCCTCCTGTTCGTCCTTCCGCTGCAGCATGACGAAGACGTCTTCCACCGTCGTGGCTCCGAACTGCTGCACGACTTCGGCCGGGGTTCCCAGCCCGATGAGCTGCCCCCGCGACAGAAAGGCAAGCCGCTGGCACCGCTCGGCTTCGTCCATGTAGTGCGTGGTCACCAGCACCGTCGTACCATCACCGGCGAGTTCGTAGATCGTTTCCCAGAAGGTGCGACGCGCGGCCGGGTCGACACCGGCTGTCGGCTCGTCGAGAAACACGAGGTCCGGGTGATGTGCCGTGGCGCAGGCCAGTGCAAGGCGCTGCTTCCACCCGCCACTCAGCGTCCCGGCCCGCTGGCTCACGCGCCCCCCGAGCCCCAGCCGTTCGATGTGGGCAGCCAGCCGCGCATCGCGCTCGCGCCCGACCAGGCCGTACACACTCGCGTAAAAACGCAGGTTCTCGCGCACCGTGAGCTCGTCGTACAGGCCGTAGCGCTGCGACATGTAGCCGATCCGTCGCCGCACCGACTCCGCCTCGGTCGTGATGTCGAAGCCCGCCACCTCCGCCGTGCCACTGGTGGGCACCACCAGCCCGCACAGCATGCGAATGGTCGTGGTCTTGCCCGACCCGTTGGGGCCGAGCAGGCCGAACACTTCGCCGCGGGCGATCGTGAGATCGAGCCCCTGCACCGCCACGAGGCCGCCGAACGCCTTGCGCAGCGCGTGAGTGCGTACAACGGGCGCCTGCCGGCCCTCCGCCAGCGGGACGGCCATCGCCTCAGTGAGTGGCACGAGGCAACTGCACGGTGATCGGCACGCCGGCACGCAACCGCAGCATGGTGTCCGCGAACTCCACCTTCACGCCAAAGAGCAGATCAGCGCGTTCCTGCTCCGTGAGCGCCACCCGCGGCGTGAACTCGGCCTTGGTCGCGATGGCGGTGATGCGGCCACGATAGCTCGTGGTGTCGCCATCGAGACGCGCCACGAGCGTGTCCCCCGACCGCAAACGGGACAGCACGCCGGTGGACACGTAGATGCGCGCCCATGGCCGCATCGGCTGCCCCACGGTGATGGCGCTCTGCCCGGCGGCCAGCACTTCCCCCGGCTCCACATTGCGGCTCGAGACGACGCCATCGACGGGCGACAGCAGCACGAGGTCATCAGCCGTCGCGCGCCATCCCTCGGCGGCCGCCTGTGCCCCCCGGGCCTCCGCAGCCGCCGCCTGCCGCCGCTCGGCGCGCGCGCCATCGCGCACCAGCCGCAGCACCTCCTGGGCCGCGTCGCGGCGTCCGGCCGCCACCCGTGACGCTGCGCGCGCCGCATCGAGCATGGCGCGACTGACATCCCCCTTGGCGACCAGCGGCTCGAGGCGCGCCACGTCGGCGGCGGTGCGCTCGGCGTCGGCCTCGGCCGCCCGCAGATCGGCTTCGGCGCGCAGGACTTCGGCGGGACGCGACCCGCGGACCAGCTCACGAGCCGTCTGCTCGGCGGCCGCCGCCCGGGCGTCGGCCTGCGCCTGCGAGGCGGCCAGCGTGGGGATGGTGAAGACGGCCAGCGTATCCCCGATGCGCACCGGATCACCCTCCTCCACCAGCACGCGGACCGCTCGTGCCGGCTGTAGCGGGCCGACATCCACTTCGACCATTTCGAGCGTACCGACCGCCGAGTCAGCCTCGGCAGGGCCGCGACAAGCGAGCAGTCCAACGGCGAGCGAAACCAGCAGGCGACGCGACATGGGAAGGTGGAGGGGGAGATGAGGCAGGCAACCACGACCGCCGTCCTTTAAGGTACGCCCGAGCGGCCCGGACGCGGCGGGTCGTATTACCCCCCGCGCCGAGGGGCCGCACATTTGCGCCCTCGTCCGCACCGTTCCTCCCTTTCAGGTCTCCGGAGATCCGCTCGTGTCATGTGCCCGTGTTGCCCGCCCAGGCTGGCCAGCGGTCGTCGCGGCGGCGCTGGCCGCGTCCGCAGTCTCCCTCCCGGCGCAGACGCCGACTCACCCGCTCGACGACATCTCCGCCCGCGAACACTGGAGCGTGTACGAGGCGCTCCAGGCGTCGGGCAAGCTCGATTCGACCTTCCGGCTGCTGTACGTGGGGCTCAAGGAGCCCCCCAAGTCCGAGGTGAAGACGTGGCGTGCTGGCCAGCCGATCAGGCGGGAGGCGTCGGTGCACCTCACGCAGGGCACGTTCGGCTACGAGGCCACCGTGGATATCATCGGGCGGAAGCTCCTGACCTGGACACCGCTGCCGGGCAAGCAGTACATGACAAGCATCGCCGAAGGCCATGCGGCCGAGGCGCTCGTGCTCAAGGATGCGCGCGTGCAGGCTGCCTTCAAGCGGCGCGGCATCACCGACCTCACGCACGTGGGCTGCTTCCCGGCCAACAACGGGTACTTCGACCTGCCGGAGGAGCGCAACCTGCGCGTGCTGCACGTGACCTGCGATGATTCCCGCGGGCGCATCTCCGGGTACGCCGAAGCGTTCGGCAACCTGGTGGCGGTCGTGGACCTCACGAACGACAAGGTCCTGCGCGTGATCGACCGGGGTGTGGAGACGCGCACGGGGCCGGTGGGAGGCCACGCGCCCGAAGAGATCGGGGCCACGCGCGCGCCCGTGAACGCGGTGGAGATGGTGCAGCCCAAGGGGCCGACGTACTCGGTGGACGGACACGAGGTGAGCTGGCAGAACTGGAAGTTCCACTTCCGCATGGACGCGCGCCGTGGCCTCGTGGTCTCGCAGGTGCGCTACGTCGACGCGGGCAAGGAACGGTCGGTGATGTATCAGGGCTCGCTCTCGGAGCTGTTCGTGCCGTACATGGACGCGTCGGACCCGTGGAACTATCAGGGCTACTTCGACCTTGGCACCTATCCCTCGGTGTTCGGCGGGATTGCGAGTTCACTCGAGCCGGGTGTGGAATGCCCGCTCTACGCCACGTACTTCAGCAGCTACGTGGTCACCGACAAGGGGGCCCCACGCGAGCGGCAGCGAACGAGCTGTCTGTTCGAGCGCAGCACCGGTGATGTCGCATGGCGGCACACGCGGGCTGGCGGCAGCGTCAACGAGGCCCGACCGCGGACCGACCTCGTGCTGCGCATGTACATGAACGCCGGCAATTACGACTACCTGTTCGACTGGGTCTTCCAGCAGGACGGCGCCGTCACGGTGAACGTCGGGGCCACCGGCATGGACCAGGTGAAGCCCGCCAGCGGCACCCCGCGCGACAACGACTACGGCCGCCTCATCGCCGACAAGCTGGTGGGCGTGAACCACAGTCACTTCTTCTCGTTCCGGCTGGACATGGACGTGGACGGCGAGCAGAACGCCCTGCTGGTCGACAAGCTGCAGACGACCACGCTCGCCGCCGACAACCCGCGGCGCAGCGTGTGGACCGTGCAGGCGCTCGCGCCCGAGCGGGAACGTGACGCGATGCGCATGTCCCCGATGAACGCGCCGGAAGTGTGGCGGATCGTGAATCCGGCCGTGAAGAACCCCTTCGGGTGGCCGGTGGGGTACGAGATCGAAGGCCACGGGGCCATGTCGCTCATGACCCCCGACGACTACATGCGCCGCCGGGCCGGGTTCGTCGACCACACCCTGTGGGTCACGCCCTATGCGCCGACCGAGCTCTATGCCGCGGGCGACTACCCCTCCAACAGCGTGGCCGGCGACGGCCTGCCCAAGTGGACGTCGGCCAACCGGGCCATCGGCAACACCGACGTGGTGGCCTGGCTGACGCTCGGCTTCCACCATGTGCCGCGCCCCGAGGACTGGCCGGTCATGCCGGTCGCCTGGCACAGCTTCGCGCTGCGGCCGGTGGGCTTCTTCGCCCGCAGTCCCGCCATCGACATTCCCAGGAGCCGCTAGGCCCCGCACGACGCGCCCCGGCCGGTCCGTCAACCCGTCCCGTGACCGTTGGCGGACCGGCTAGCTTTGGCACATGTCCGACACCACCGAAGGCCTGCCGCCAACCCTCGCCCGCACCCTCAAGCAATTCCGCATGCTGGGGCGGGAAGACAAGATGGCAGCGCTCCTGGCCTGGTCGAAGAAGCTCGAACCGCTTCCCGAGCGCCTCGCCGCGCTCGATCGGGCGGCGTACACGGTCCACGAGTGCCAGACGCGGGTCGACCTCTTTCCCGAACAGCAGGCCGACGGAACGATCCATTTCTTCGCCGACGTGAACGCCCGGCAGTCACCCACGGTGGCGGCGATCCTCGCGATCGTGTTTGCCGCCGTGAACGACCAGCCACCGGCCGTCACCTTGGCGCTCCCAGGGGACTTCGTGCGGCTGCTCATGACCGACATCGGTCTGGGCGCCCGCGAGTCCGGCCTCAATGCCATGATCGCCCGCCTCAAGCGGCACGCGGCCGCGGCATCCGAGGCGTAGCACTCACCGGGCAGCCCGCGCCATCGCTGCCCCCTCCTCCCCGACACCCTCCTTCCTGGTCCCTGCGCTCTCATGCCCATCACCATCACCGTCCGCAAGAACGGCTCCCTCGGCATCAACGCCGAAGATGCCGCCCAGATCGTCCTCCTCGACCACGAGGGCACCGTCATCCCGCCGCGCGCCGAGGGGCGGCCCATGTCGCTGTGCCGGTGCGGAGCCTCCAAGGTGAAGCCGTTCTGTGATGGCTCACACAAGGAGCTTGGGTTCATCGATCCCGCTGATCCCATGGACAATCCGGCGCTCCCGCAGGGCTGACCACCGATGCTCGGAACGATCTTGAACTGGTGGGCCTGGGTGGAGACGGTTCTCGTCGTCATCCTCGGCACGCCGGTGGTGGCCCTCGTGTTCGCGTGCACCGCCCCGTTCGACAAGGGGCGCTATGCCGCCGGGCGCGCCTTCCGCCTGGTGGGCGTCACGGCCATGCGCCTCAATGGGCTGTGGAGCTTTCGTGTCCGCGGCTCGCTCGCCGACCCGCGACGCCCGTATGTGGTGATCGCCAACCACGAGTCGTACGCCGACGTGTTCCTCCTCAGCTGCTTCCCGTGGGAGATGAAGTGGCTGAGCAAGGACACCATGTTCAAGATCCCCTGCATGGGCTGGATGATGCGCATGGCGGGAGACATCCACCTCGTACGCGGCGATCGCGATTCCACGATCAACGCAATTGCCCAATGCCGCGACCGGCTCGCCAAGAAGGTGAGCGTGATGGTCTTCCCCGAAGGCACCCGCTCGAAAACGCAGGAGATGCTGCCGTTCAAGGACGGCGCGTTCCGCCTCGCCATCGAAAGCGGTGCGCCGATCCTGCCGATCGCGGTGGCGGGCACGCGCAACGCGATGGCCAAGGGAACGTTTCGTTTTCTCAAGGCGAAAGCGCTGGCGCAGGTGCTCGACCCCATCGAGACCGCCCACATGACCCTGAGCGACCTCCCGACTCTCAAGGCCATGGCGCGCGAGCGCATCGACATGGGTCGGCGCGCGCTGGCGGCGGAACTCGGCATCGCGATGCCGCCGGTGGGCGCGACCGCGTCGGTGTAGACCGTCTCTTCGGGATGCCTAGCCGCTGCTGTTGAGTATTCTGGCCGCGGATCACACCGACGCAGTCGGAAACGACACGGATAAGACCAATACGAGCTGTTGCTGTATCCGTGTGGTTGCCGTCGTTTCTGCGTAATCCGCGGCCAGGCAGCAGGAATGTCGCGCACACACAAGGCCAGAGGACATGAGCACCTCTTCCAGCAGCGCCCCGATTACCGAACCGGATCTCGAGCACCGCCTCGCCACGCCGGATCAGCACACAATCGACGCACTGCGCGCCCTCGACGGCGACGTGCTCATCCTCGGGGCCGGCGGCAAGATGGGGCCAACGCTTGCCCGCATGGCACGTCGCGCCATCGCTGACCGTGGCCGTCGTGTGATCGCCGTCTCGCGGTTCAGCGATCCGCAGGCCGCCGCCATGCTCGAGGCCACCGGTGTCGACGTCATCCGCGCCGATCTCTCTGATCCACACGCCGTCGCGGCCCTTCCCGATGCCGCCAACGTCCTCTGGCTCGCCGGTCAGAAGTTCGGCACCACCGGCGATCCGGTGGGAACGTGGACGCAGAACGTCGTCGCCAGCGTGCATGCCGCCGAGCGCTATGCGGGCGCACGGATGGTCTGCTTCTCCACCGGCAACGTGTATGGCCGTACGCCGGTCGCACACGGCGGCTCGCAGGAAGACGAGGCGCTCGTGCCCGACGGCGAGTATGCCGCCAGCACCATCGGGCGCGAGCGGGCGTTCGAGAGCGTGGCGCGCCGAACCGGCTCACCGCTGCTGCTCTACCGATTGTTCTATGCCTGCGATCTGCGCTATGGCGTGGTCACCGAACTCGCGCGCCGGGTGCTGGCCGAGGAGCCGATCGACCTCGCCACCGGCTGGGTGAACGTGATCTGGCAGGGTGACGCCAACCGGCTCGCGCTGCGTGCGCTCGGTGTGGCCGCGTCACCCCCGGTGGCGCTCAACGTGACCGGCCCCATGGTACGTGTGCGCGAGCTCGCCGAGTGCCTCGGACGCCACGCCGGTGTCACGCCCGTGTGCGTGGGCACCGAACAGGCGGATGCGCTCGTGGCCAACGTGCACCGTCTGCACACCCTGCTGCCGTACACCCCGCTCCCGCTCGACACGCTGTGTGCGTGGGCCGTGGCGTGGGTGCGGCAGGGCGGGCGCCTGCTGTCGAAACCCACCAAGTTCGAGGTGCGTGATGGGCGCTTCTGAGCACGCCGCGTTCAACGTGCGCGCGCACCTGCAGACCGGTCAGGTCATCCCGGCGCATCCGCTGGCCCTGACGCCCACGCGTGACATGGACGAGCGGCACCAGCGCGCCCTGACGCGCTACTACGTCGCGGCTGGTGCGGGCGGCATGGCCGTCGGCGTGCACACCACGGGCTTCCCCATCCACGATCCGAAGATCGGGCTCTATCGCCCGGTGCTCGAACTCGCCGCGGAGACGGCGACGGCGGCGCTGGCCGACGCGTCACGGCCGTTCGTGCGAGTGGCGGGACTTATCGGCGACACGGCGCAGGCCACCCGCGAAGCCCAGATCGCCCTCGCCCTCGGCTACCACTGCGGCCTGCTGTCGCTGGGTGCGTGGCGTGAGGCGAGCGACGAGGCGATCCTTGCGCACTGCCGGCGCGTGGCCGAAGCGATCCCGCTGTTCGGATTCTACCTGCAGCCGGCCGTGGGCGGACGTCGCCTGGGCTACGCGTTCTGGCGGGAGTTCGCCGAGATCGCGAACGTGGTGGCCATCAAGGTGGCGCCATTCGATCGCTATGCCACCCTCGACGTGGTGCGGGCCCTCGCCGATGCCGGCCGCGACGACATCGCGCTGTACACCGGCAACGATGATGCGATCGTTGCCGACCTGGTGACCGATATGCCGGTCACGAGCGGCGGCCGCGGCTACACGCGGCATTTCGTGGGCGGACTGCTCGGGCAGTGGGCCGTGTGGACCTCCAAGGCGGTGGAGATGCTGCATGCCATCCAGACGTGGCGCGCCTCCGGCACCGACATGCTGCGCCGCGAGTGGCTCACGCGCGGGGCCGCACTCACCATGGCCAACGCCGTGATCTTCGACGCCGCGAACGGGTATCGCGGCTGCCTGCCGGGCATCCTGGAGATCCTGCGCCTCCAGGGCCTCGTACGCGGCACGTGGACCTTCGACACCCACGAACAGCTGTCACCGGGTCAGGCGGAGGCCCTGTCACGATTATCCGCGCAGTATCCGGATCTCGCGGACGATCGGTTCGTGGCCGAGCGGCTGGACGACTGGCTGCGGTGATCGTCCGCGGAATGACGTAGCAGTCGAATGGGCGCCGCCTCCGGCGGCGCGATCTCCAACGGGATGCAAAACCGATGGGCCGGCGCCGATTTCGATCACGTCGCCTTGCCTCCCTTGGTCGAGGTGGCAACGGCGAAGCCCCCCTGCCGCCGCACCGAGCCATCCCGCTGTGCATCCAGCGGTGGATCGCGCCCGCACAGCGGGCGCCCAAACGGCCGACTGACCGATTACCCCCCCGCGATCAACGAGGAGGCAGCAATCGCGCCTGCCAGCTCTCCCGCGCCGGCTTCTCGAACGCGGTGCGCCACGCGCCCACGGTTTCGACGGTCGTGTCGAACACCGGCGTGTCCGTAGCGATCACGCCCGCGGCACCGGCCGCGCGAAACCCCGGCCGGTCGGTCCCCTGCACTACGCCGTCTGCATCGCGCCAGAACAGGCGCGCACTGTCCACCAGCGACGTCCCGACCTCACGCTCGGCATCGCGCAGCGCATGAAACAGCGCGTCGATCGAGCACCCCGACGCACCCGTGGCCGCCTCGTCGACGCCGATGGCAAGAAAGCGATGGTCACGCCAGTCACGAGCGCATACCAGCGGCACGCCGTGGGCGCGCCACCGATCCAGATGTCCATCGACGAGCGTCAGCAACGCCTCGGCGGCTGCGCCGGTCACCGGGCCGGCGGCACTGAACACCCACAGGCGTGCCGTATTGGGCAGCGCATCGAAGGCGACGCGTGGCATGCCATCGACCTCACGGGCTCTTGATCGAGCCCGGCAACTGCATCATGGGCATGGCCCCACCCGTGACCTGCGGCATCTGCCCGTTCCAGCGCTTGGCCATCTCGTACTGCACCAGGTTGCCGGTGATGCTGCGCGACAGCAGGTCGTTGGCCTTGGCCTGCGCCTCCGCCTCCGTGAGGATGGCCTTGGCGCGTCCCGCCGCCTTGATGCTGTCGCCCTGCGCCTGAAACGTGTTCTTCTGCAGCTCGTTCTGCGCCGTGAGTGCCTGCTGCTGCATGACGTTCTTGAGCGAAATGGCATCCATCACGGCTTTGGGTGCGCGGAATTCGTTGAGCGTGAACTGCTTCACCATGATGCCGTACGGGTCGAGGCGCTTCTGCAGTTGCGCCTGCGTCTGCGTGACCACGGCCGCCTTCTTCGGGCCAAGAATTTCGGCAATCTGCTCCTGGCCCACGACCTCCTGCAGCGACTGGCGTATGGCCTGCCGGATGAACCCGCGGGCGATGGCCTGCACATCGGTGCGGAACGTCTGGTACAGTGCCGGCACCCGAGCCCCATCGAGCTCGAACGACATGGACACGTCCAGCGAGAGCGGCTGCCCTTCGACCGAGTTCACATTGATCTCGTCATTGCTCGGCGAGCCCTCCGTACTTTCGCGCGTGAGGACCAGCGTCTGCATGAACGTCGGATACTCCTGGATCTGCGTGAACACGGGGTTGCGCAGATGGAAACCCGGCCCCAGCGGCTGCGGTGACACGCCGCCACCGGCACGGTTGATGACGATGCCCACATGCCCCGGCTCGATGTAGGCAATGGTTGGCCGCACGAGCAGGATGAGCCCGAGCAGCAGCACGGCGGCGAGCCCCAGCTTGCGGAACACGCCGCTACCGCCGCCCCCGCCGCCGGGCATGCCGGTCAGGGAGCTGCGCATGGAGTGGCGGATACCTTCGAGCAGGTCATCAGTCGATGTGGCCATGGACGGCCTCCTGGTAGCACTTGGGACACAGGGGTTCACCCGTGGGCAGCCGCACGAGATCGTCTTCGCGCTGCAGCCCGTGGATGGGACAGGTGAGTTCGGCCTGCTTGTCGATGCGCTTGCGATTGGCCGTCTGGCGCAGGCGTCTGCCGACGGGGGTGATACCCAGCGCGTTGAGCACAAGAGCGCCCACCACCGCCAGCAGGGCGATGAACAGGACGCTCTCGAGAAGAATGACGTTCATGAGGGTACCAGCACTACGCCGAGCGCGCGGGAAAGTGTCAGGCGGAGACGCCCAACTCGAACCGAAGCATGGCCTCCAGCGTCGGCAGGCGCCATGTGAAGCCTACCCGTTGCAGCACCGCCGGCACCACCCGCTGACTGGTGAGCACGGTGGCATCGGCCATCTCGGCGCCCAGCAGCAGCCGCAGCGCGAACGCCGGGGCGGGCGCCAGGGCCGGCCGCCCCAAGACACGGGCCAGCACCTTCGTGTACGCGGCGTTCGTCACCGGGTCGGGGGCGACGAGGTTCACCGGGCCCCGCACGTCGCCCCGCATGAGGCAGAAATGCATCGCCCCGAGGTGGTCGTCGAGGCCGATCGGGCTCACCCATTGCCGTCCGTCGCCCAGCGGACCGCCCAGCCCCACCTTGAAGAGCGGGGCCTGCTTGGCCAGGGCGCCACCCGCAGCCCCCTGCACGATACCGGTGCGCAGATGCACGACACGCACTCCCGCCTTGTCGGCCGGCTCGGTCGCCCCTTCCCACGCCCGCCCAACTTCAGCGAGGTAGTCGGTGCCGAAGGGGCTATGCTCGGTGAGGAGCTCGTCACCACGGTTGCCGTAGACGCCGATGGCCGATCCACTGAGGAACACACGTGGCCGGCGTTCGAGGCGCGCGATGGTGTGGGCGAGCAGCGACGTGCTCTCCACCCGGCTCGACTTGATCGCGGCGCGATGTGCCGGCGTCCACCGCTCGGCAATGGATGCACCGGCGAGATGCACCACCGCGTCGACACCCTCAAGGGCGCGGGGGTCGAGTTCGCCGCGGTCGGGATTCCAACGGACATCCACCACCCCCGGACGCACCGGCCCGCGACCGATGCGCACCACCTCGTGCCCGCCCGTGCTCAGGAACGCAGCGAACTGCGTGCCGATGAATCCAGTCGCCCCCGTCATGGCCACGCGCAGCCGCGGGCGGTCGGCGAACTGGGCATGCCGCTCGAGATCACCGACCAGCAGCGCGTGGCGATAGGCGAACACCCGCGCCAGCGTCGCCTGGGCAAATCCACCGGCCACGATGTCGCCGATCTCACCCAACGGCAGCTGGTAGACGATGTGATCGTCGAGCACGCTGGCGGCCGGACCGTCCGGCTCGAAGCAGTGCGTATGTACCCACGACGAAAACGGCCCCTCGCGCAGCACGTCGCGGAACTGCCGGTTGGCGAGGTAGTCGCGGTGCTCGAGCGTCCAGGTGGTGGGGATCGGCCCTGCGTGCACCCGCAGCGTTACCCGGGCGCCGTCGCGGATCCCACCGGTGTGCGACAGCACCACGGGGCGGTCCCACGGCGGCGACAGCCGCAGGAAGGCGCCCGGCCGCTCATGCCATCCGAAGAGCGTCTCCACCGGCACGGGCACGCGAATGCGCCTGCGAAACTCCGCCATCAGCTCAGCACCTTCACGAGATCAGGGTACGCGACGGGCGGCGCGCAGCGCCCGTGGGGATGTGCTGGTCGCGTCGTCGAGCTCGAGTGCACGCCAGCAATACCAACTCGCAACGCTGGCCCACGGGCGCCAGTTCCGCGCCAGCTTCTCGAGGCGCGCGGCATCCGGCAAGGCCCGCGTGCGGTACATGCGCTGCGCCCCCTTCCGCACACCGAGGTCGAGCACCGGCAGCACGTCGGGCCGGCCAAGGCGGAACATGAGGAACATCTGGGCGGTCCACGGGCCAATGCCCCGCACCGGGACCAGCGCCTGAATGACCTCGTCGTCGGTCATGGTGTCGAGAGCGTGCATCGGCAACCGCCCGTCGACGACATGGAGCGCGAGGTCCCGAATGGCCCGGGTCTTGGCCATCGACAAGCCACAGGCCCGCAACGCCTCCTCGGGCAGGGCGAGGATGGCCGCCGGATCAGGCGCATCCCGTTCGCCGCCGATCAGGGCCACAAACCGGCCGTGAATGGTAGCCGCCGCACCCGTGGAGAGCTGCTGATGGATGATGTTGCGCACCAGATGGCCGAAGTGCGTCCCCTCGCGGCGCGGCAACATGGTACAGGGCCCCACCCGCGCGATCACCTCACCGAGCCGGATGTCGCGAGCCGCCAGCGCCTCCTGGGCTTCGTCGAGGCGGCGGCGCGTCAGGGGCGTGACGACCGGACTCACATCGTGGCGCTGAACATGATGTGCGCCTTGGGGGTCCCGGGCAGCATCAGCCACGGCTTGCTGTCCGACGGCACGGTGGACAGGCCGGTGCTCTCGGCGGTGGCGAACGGGATGTAGACCACGAACAGCGCGCGCCCGCCCTTCACGGAATTGGTAGCGGCATCGTAGGCATCCTTCGGCCCGAAGATCTGGTACAGCGCCGCCGGCTTCGTCGGCATCGTGAGCTTGCCGGCCTTCACTTCGGCGAAGCGCGCCGTGTCCACCTGGGCGCCCTTGACCCCCTGTGCGCGGAGCGCCCGACCACGAGCCATGAACGGCTCCATGCTGTCGGCGTAGCAGGACACATGGAACTGCTCCTCGGCCGGATCATCAGCCAGGCAAAGCATACCATTCCTGACTGGGCGCAGCAGCTCCAGCTTGCCAGCCGTCTTGTACCCCATGACACCGGCGCCGTCGCGCATTTCCTTCGGGAGGGCCTGCACCGCCGCAGCGATCTGCTCCGCGATCGGCGGAGGAGACTGGCTGACGGCGAGAGAGGGAGATACGCTCACCAGCAGGCCAGCAAACGCACGCGCAGCGCCGTGAAGCATCGGGGGCTCCGGGGAGAAGGCAGGATGGAAGGATCGTGAGGACCGCCACATGGCAGGGACGCGCCGGTTGGTGGCCAACCCGACCCCGTGCGTCATATTCTACTCCGCAGGTCATCCCCCACCAATGCCGTCATGGACGACACGCTGATCCGGTATGCCCGCCAGCTCTCCCACGACCTGAACAATTTCACCACGGTCGTGCGGACCTACAGCGAGCTGCTCCTGACGGAGCTGCCCGCGGCCACGTCCACCCATGCGGACGTGGCGGAGATCCAGCGCGCGGCCGAGAGCATGGTGCAGTACCTGCAGCGGGTGACCCGCTTTGCACGCGCCAGCAGCATGCGGCGTTCACCGGTCGCCGTCGACGCGGGCCTTGAGGATGCGGCCACGACCTTCCAGCGGCTGGTCGCCTCGCGTCCGGTCGCGGTGACGGCCACCACCAATGCGTTCATCGGCGCCGAGGCCACATGGTGGCGCGAGGTTCTGGCCGAACTGCTGCAAAACGCGCACGAAGCGGCTCCGGCCGGTGCGCCGATCGAGGTGCGGGCGTCGACGACACCCACGCACGCCGTGGTCGAGGTGCGGGACACCGGGCCCGGATTCCCGTCATCGCTGGGGAATCTGGGGCGGCCCTTCGTCACCACGAAGTCCGGGGTGCGTGGGGCCGGCATGGGGCTGGCGCTGGTGACCGCCTTCGCCGCTGCGCAGGGGGGGACCGTGTCATTCGGGCGTGACGGGCAGGAGACCGTCGTGCGGCTGGAGCTGCCGCTGGTGGCGCCCCAGTAAGTCCCCGAGGGCAGCGCCCCGCCTCAGGCGTAGGCGGGGGCCTTCAGCGCGTGCAGCAGCGCGTCGGCGATGCCGTCGAGCGGGAGGACGTCGACGACGGCCCCCAGCTTGACCGCCTCGCGCGGCATGCCGTACACGACGCAGGTGTCCTCGTTTTGCGCCACCGTGTACGCCCCCGCCTCGCGCATGGCGAGCATGCCCTTGGCACCGTCGGCGCCCATGCCCGTGAGGATCGCCCCGACGGCGTTGCGACCGGCGCAGCGGGCGACGCTCTGGAACAGCACATCCACGGCGGGACGCTGGTGGTGCACTTTGGGGCCATCCTTCACCCGGGCCACCCAGCGGGCGCCATTGGCTTGCAGCACGAGGTGCTTGCCTCCGGGCGCCACCAGCGCGAGCCCGGGCACCACGTAGTCCCCATCCCTCGCCTCCTGGACGCGCATGGCGCACACCGAATCGAGGCGCTTGGCAAACGACAGCGTGAAGTGCTCCGGCATGTGCTGCACGATGACGGTCCCGGGCGCGTCCACCGGAAAGCGGCGCAGCACCTGTTCGAGCGCCTGGGTGCCACCGGTCGAAGCGCCAAGGGCGATGATCTTGTTGGTGGCGTCGAGCGTGGCAATGGCGGGGCGGGCCACGGCCGGCACCTCCACCGAGTCGACGCGCTTCGCCACCCGCGCCTGGGACGCCGCCCGCACGGCCCGGGCGAGTTCCTCGACCACGTCGACAGCCGCGAGCGAGGAGCCGGGCTTGGCGATGACATCGACCGCACCGAGCGCGAGGGCCCGCAGGGCGGTCTCGCTGTTCTGCGGCGTGAGCGAACTGCACACGACGACCGGCAGCGGGAAATGCCGCATGAGCTTGGCCAGGAACGAGAGGCCGTCCATGCGCGGCATCTCGATATCGAGCGTGATCACGTCGGGGCGCAGCTGGGCGATGCGCTCCCGCGCCACGTACGGATCGGTGGCGGTGCCCACGACTTCGATGTCATCGTGCCTGGACAGCGCTTCGGTGAGGATGCGCCGCACCAGCGCCGAGTCGTCGACGACGAGCACACGAATGGGCGTGGGCGACCGCCCGGGGCCGGCGCCGTTGGCCATCGATGGCACCGAACGCAGGGTGCTCACGCCGCCGTGGCCGATGCGGGGAACAGGTAGAGCCGCGTTTCCACGCGCCCATCCTCCACGCCGAACTGCACCCGCGCCGAGGGTTCGTCGTCGTCGCGCGAATCGAGCGCGCCCGGTTCGAGCACACGGGGCGCGCTGAGATTGACCACGGCGTCGGTGCCGGCGATGAGGGGGACCACGTGTCCGCAGATCACGTTGGCGACCTCACCGAGCGCATCGCGCTGCAACGCCGGCTGCCTCGATTCATCGGCCCCCAGCATGTTCGCGGCGATGGCCGGCAGGATGCACTCCGAGGCGCGGACGACGAGGCGGCCGGCCAGGGGCCCCCGGAACTCGACCGAGACCGCGACATCCAACGGTGCCGCCGCCTGCTCCGGGAACAGGTCGGCTTCCGGGAACAGGAGCGCGAGCTCCTCAAAAGTCGCCGTCGTCGCTCGCGACAGGGACTGGACCGTAGTACTCGACATCCGTGACTCCAGTGACACGCAGAATGTTCTCGCGCAGGGTTTCCGGCGCGAATGGCTTGCGCACGATCGAGGCGCCCAGCTCCTGCAGCGCCTGCAACCGTGTCTCACTCCCCTCGGTGGACACCACGATGACCGGCAGCTGCGCCGTCTCCGGGTTCGCCCGGAGCCGCCGCAGCATCTCCTCGCCGGTCATCACCGGCATGTTGATGTCCAGCAGCAGCAGATCCACCCACTGGTCCTGGAGCATGAACAGGCCCTCCTCGCCGTTGCCGGCCTCGAGGACCGTGCCCAGCGGCAGACCGCTCATCTTCAGGGTACGGACGACCATCTGCCGCATGACGGCACTGTCATCCACCACAAGAACGTTGAAGGCCATACGTCAGTCCGCTCGTCAGAGCTTGCTTTCGGCGCCGTTGATCTTGAGCGTGACCTCGCCACTGGTCACGTCCACCCACATGGTGCGGGACGTCTGCACACCGCCCGTGTCGTGCGCATGCACCATCACGCCGTTCTTCCAGAGCAGCTTGCGCAGCGCGATCATGTTGCGCTTGCCGATCTGGAAGCGGTCGTCGGCCTCGGAGGCGCCGGCGTGGGCGCCGCCCGCCACCTTGACCTGCATGCGCTCCTTCTTCGCACCGAGCTTGTAACACTCCTTGAACAGCAGCGGGACGCCGCTGTCCACGAACATCGCCGGCTTCTCCAGCATCTTGGCCGGGTCGATCGTGCCGGTGGGCAGCATCACGTGCAGCATACCGGCCACACCAGCCACCGGATCGTGGACCACGATGCCGAGGCAACTGCCCAGCGCGTAGGTGATGAGCCGTTCGCCGGCCACGTTCGACACCTTGAGGTCGGCGACGCCGACCACCCGATCTACCGCCTTGGCGGACGCGAGGATAGCCACTTTACTTCACGTACAGGGCGGGCTGCACATACCGGAACCGGTGCGCAAGGCCGGTGAGGCTCTCCGAATGTCCGACGAACAGGTGCCCGCCGGGTCGCAGGAGCGCCCAGTAGCGCTCCACCAACTCCTGCTGGGTCGCCTTGTCGAAGTAGATCATCACATTCCGGCAGAGAATGGCGTCGAACGGTCCCTGCATCGGCCACCGTTCCATCAGGTTCAGCTTCGCGAAGTGGACGAGCCGCCGCAGGTTGCCCTGCGCCTCGTACACCACCCGTCCCGCGTGGTCCGTCTTGCGGACCCAGTACTTCCTCAGCCACTCGGACGGCACGTCGGCCATGGTCTCGTCCGGGTAGACCCCGGCCTTTGCCGTCGCCAGGACGCGATGACTGAGGTCGGTGGCGAGGATGCGCACGTCGCGAGCGGCGCTGTCGCCGAACGCATCCTGGCACAGCATCGCCAGCGTGTACGGCTCCTCGCCGCTCGAGCACCCCGCACTCCAGATCCGCACCGGACCCCGGAGCTGCGGGAAGACGTCGTCGCGCAGGAAGTCGAAGTGCGAGGCCTCGCGCAGGAAGCTCGTCTTGTTGGTGGTGAGCGCGTCGATCATCTCGGCGAACTCCCGACGCGAGGTCTCCTGCTCCACGAACGTCAGGTAAGCGTCGAAGTCGGGGAGCCCGAGCTTGCGCAGCCGCTTGGTCAGGCGGGCGCGCACCAGCCCCTCCTTTCCTTCGCGCATGCGAATGCCGGCATGCTCGTACAGCAGGCCGGTGATGCGCGCGAACTGGGCCGGCGTGAGTTCACAGTCGGCCAGGACGGCGGTTGGCGTGTGTGGTGGGGCCACGGAAGCTCCCGGTGGTCGCCGTGAACGGGCGGGGTGGATCAGGCCGTGTGCGTCTGCGCCGACTCGAGCGCCGCCAGCTCGCTCGTGGCCAGCACCTTGTCGATATCGAGCAGTAGCTTGACGCGGCCACCCGTCTTGCCGATGCCGAGCAGAAACTCGGTCCGGATGCCAGCCCCGAAGGTGGGCGCATCCTCGATGTCCGCCTCGGCGACGGCCACCACCTCGCTCACCCGATCGACCACGATGCCGGTCTGTACGCCGCTCATCTGGACCACGATGATGCAGCTGTCCTCGGAATCCCGGGCGTCCATGCCGAACTTCATGCGCAGGTCCGTGATCGGGATGACCTTGCCGCGCAGGTTGATCACGCCGCGGACGAACTCCGGCATCCGGGGCACACGCGTGATGGGCTGAAGGCCGATGATCTCGCTCACTTTGAGGATCTCGAGCCCGTACTCCTCGCCGGCGAGGAAGAAGGTGAGATACTTGCCGGCGCGAGACGGCGTGAGAGTGGCGGTGTCGGACTGCGTACGCATGGCTCGTTCGAGTGGAATGGACGCGAACGGGTCAGACGACCCGTCCAGTGGTGGTATCGGCGCCCAGCCGTCCGCGCTTCACTGTCTGGGACTGGGACCTTGGTGCCGGGGCCGCGAGGCCGGGCGCCCTACGGCGGATCACGCCGCCGTGGCGCGCTCGTGGCGCGATGGCGGGGGTTCGCCGGACTGGGCGAGCGCCACGGTCTCGTTCACGTCGACGATAAGGCCCACTCGGCCATCGCCGAGGATCGCCCCCCCACTGACCCCCGCAACCTTGCCCAGGCCGTCCCCGAGTGCCTTGGCCACCACCTGTTGCTGGCCGAGCAGATCGTCGACGAGCAACGCCGTGCGCCGTGTGCCATCGCCGACGATCATGAGCAGGCCCTTGAGCGGGTTCTCCACGGCATTCGGCACGTCGAAGAGGCGGTGGAGGCGCACGATCGGCATCAGTTCGCCGCGCAGCAGCACCATCTCGCCCTTGCCCACCACCGTCGAGAGCATGCTCGGCTCGGGGCGGAAGCTCATGTGGATGTGCGTGAGCGGCACGATGAACCGTTCCTCGCCCACGCGCACGAGCATGCCGTCGGTGACCGCCAGCGTCAGCGGCAGCCGGATCGCGAACGTGGTGCCCTGGCCCGGCGCTGACGTGATGTCGATACGCCCCCGGATCTCCTCGAGATTGCGGCGCACGACATCCATGCCGACCCCGCGACCGGAGATGTCGGTGATCTTGTCCGCGGTGGAGAAGCCGGGCGCGAAGATGAGGTTGAACACCTCGCTGTCGCTCAAGCCCTTGTCGGACTCGATGAGCTCCCTCTCGATCGCCTTCTTCACGATCTTGTCGCGATGCAGGCCGCGGCCGTCGTCGATCAGTTCAACGACCACGTTGCCCGATGCGTGGAAGGCGCGCAGGCGGACCACGCCGGTGCCGGCCTTGCCGTTGGCGGTGCGTTCGTGTGGCGGCTCCACCCCGTGATCCACCGCGTTGCGCACCATGTGCACGAGGGGATCGCTCAGGCGGTCGACCAGCGTGCGATCGATCTCGACGTCGTCGCCATCGGTGACGAACTGCACCGACTTGCCGGCCTTCATGGCCGTGTCGCGGACCACGCGCGCGAGCTTCTGGAAGGTGGTACGCAGCGGCACCATGCGCATGGACATGCTGAGGTCCTGCAGCTCCCGCACGATCTTGCCGGCGTGCACCACCTTGCGGAGCAGTTCATGCTGGGTGCCGCTGCCGAAGGCGTCGTCGCCGGCGATCATGGACTGCGCGATCACCAGCTCGCCGACCATGTCGACGAGACGATCGAGGCGATCGGTCCGGACGCGGATCGTGGCGTCGCCGTTGGAGTCACTGGCCTTGCGGGTGGCAGCGGCCACCTGGCCAGCCGCTGGGGGCGCGGCCGGGTCGGCAGCGCCGCGAGTGCCGGTCGACGACACCGCAGGGAAGATGTCATCGCCCGCTGCCGCGGCAGCGCCAAGGGCCACCCCCGCGGCGTCGCGGGCGGGGTCATAGCCCGCCAGGGCGTCAAGCAGCTCGTGGTAGCCCGCGGGGAGCGGCAGCCGACCGTCGCCCTGTAGCGCGACCTCGACCGACGAGAGCAGCTCCTTGAGCATGTCCACACTGCGCAACGACAGGTCGGCGCAGCCGCGGGTATAATTGATCTCCCGGTCGCGCACCCGGCTCAGCAGCGACTCGGCCTCGTGGGCGAAGGCGGCGATGCGGGTGAGCCCGAGAAATGCCGAGGTGCCCTTCACCGTATGGAACGCACGGAACACGGTGTTGACGGCTTCCTCATCGGTCGGATTCTCCTCAAGCTGGAGGAGCGCTGCCTCGGAGTTGGTCACGCACTCGTGGCTTTCCGTGATGAACTCGGGGAGCAGGACGCGATCGGCGTCGTCGGGCAGGCGGTCAGCGCCGACATCGTGCTGGGCCGATCGCGTCGGCGCGGGCGCCGTGGGAACGGGCGCCGTGGGCGCTTCCGCCTGGGCGGACGCGGCGGGAGCCAGCGGGGCCGGAACCGGCGCCGTCGCCGCGAGCGCCTGGGCCGGCGGCTGGCCGGCCTGGTTGGCGTGGTCGTCACTGGCATGCTCCCCCCCCGAAGCAACGGGGAGGCCGTTCGCCCCATCGACCGCCTCCCCCATCGCGCCAGCCATCGGATCGGTCGCGACGGCAGTCATGCCGTACAGGTCGCTGACCCGCATGGCCTCCTCGATGACCTGACCCACCTCGGTGAACGCCGCCGTGACATCGGTCGCGGTCCCGTTCACGATCGTGCCAAGCACGCGGGCGGCCTTGGCCACCAGCGGCTGGGCGCGAAGGGGAACGCGATTTTCGAACGCGAGGTCGGTGAGCGCATCCCGCAGCACCGAGAGGTCGGCGGTATCTGTCGCTTCGAGCTGCATCAGCAGCGTGGCGGCGTCATCGAGGTTCAAAGGAGACACGGGCAATGGCGCAGGAAGGTCTCGACGGGAGCGTCCACGCGGACACTCGCCTCGGTGGGCAGTATCGGGCCGACCCCGCCGGAGGTTTACCACCGACCTCGGTGTTGTCGGTCCCGCAGACACGAACGGCCCTCACATGCTTGTGCGGGCCGTTGAGTGAGCAAGGGCGCTCGGCGATCAGGCCGCGCCGGCCTTCACCGTGGTGAAGATCTCGTCGACAAGATGCTGCCGCTGTTCGGCGTTGCGGATCGTCGCATTCGGATCGTAGGTCTTCTCGTCTGGTGCCCCGCGCATCGACGCAAGGGGACGGTCGGGCGAAATGCTCGAGTCGAAGAGCTTCGAGATGTCCGCCAGCCGGGACTCCATGTCGATCAGCATCGACGAAGCATGGGTGAGCTGCTGCGAGGTGATGTCCTGGAACTGCAGCGCGCCCATCATCATGAAGAGCTCGTCGCGCAAGGTGGCCCGAAGGTCGGTCGCCCGCTGCCGATCCGGCACCTCGGCGGCATCGACGGCATCGAGTTCATCCACGATCTGGTTGGCCCGGTCGCAGGCGTCCATGATGTTGGTCGCGGCATCCTCGGTGGCCGACGTCACTTCCTTGAGCTTGTCGTGCGTGGTCTGGATCTTGTCGAGCGTCGTGGACTGGATGGCCTGCCGCGTCTCGCGAAGGTGCGTGAGCACTTCCCGAATCTGACTGTTGGCACGCTCGAGGATCTGCGGCAGGTCGGCGAGGCTGACCATGATGAGACGCTGCGCAGCGGCGGGAGTTTCACGGAGCTGGTCCAGCTCCTTGTCCACCAGGCGGAGCGCCGCTTCGGAGTCGTGGTATGCCGCTTGGGCACGGGTGTCACTCATTGGCTCATGTCCTCAGGCAGCCGCCGCAGGCAGGAGCGCGTCGATCTTCTCCTTGAGGACCTGGGGGGTGAAGGGCTTGACGATGTAGTTGTTCACGCCGGCTTCCATCGCGGTCAGGATATCTTCCTTGACCGAGCGGGCGGTGACCATGAGGACCGGGATCTGGCGTCCGTCGGCACGGGCGCGCAGGACCTTGGTGAACTCGGTGCCGGTCATGTTCGGCATGTTCCAGTCGGTGATCACGAACCCGATGGACGCGTCGAACTTGGCCAGCGCTTCCTGCCCATCGCCGGCTTCGACCGTGTCGTTGTAGCCGATGCGCTGGAGCGAATTGATGACGATTCGACGCATGGTCGCCGAGTCGTCCACCACAAGGAACTTCATGCCGCCGATCTCCTGGAGTGGCCGGAAGGGTTGGCGCCGCGACTAGAGGTCGCCACGCGTGAGAATGCGTCGAGCCACCTGATCCACCACGTCGAGGGTGTTGTAGGCGCCGGACAGGACCTTTTGCCGCAACTCGGTCACCCGCTCGGGGTCGAGCGCCTCGCGCGCTTCGGCGTTCAGACGCCGGCCCGCCTCCGAGATCTGGACCGAGTCCGACTTGACCGGCCGCGGGGCCGATACTGCTGGGACGTCCTGAGTCGAACGCTGGACGGCAGGGGTGCTCGCCGGCGTCGGACGCAGGGAATCGATGTAGCCGTTGATCTTCATGGGGTTTCCTCCTCCTCAACATGGGACTATCGGCAGCATCGCCGGGAAACTTTACTGCGACGGTGTTCCAGATCGCGGAATGCCACGCCCCGGTCGCTGAGGGGAAGTCTCTGCACCGCCCCCGGCCACCGGCTCGGCCGCCCGACGCGCGGGGTAGCGGATGTCGAGTACCGGGGGCGCCGGCCGCTGGGCCCCTGGGTCCTGCTGAAACTGCACGGCGGCCCCGGTCGGCCAGCGTCGCCCCTCTTCGCCCGTGACCAGGTGGGCGGCCCGCAGTCGGAGCTGCTCCACGGCGTCGACCTCCAGCCACGCTTCCTCCGCCGCCGCGGCATCGAGCTCGTCGAGCTTCTGCTGCAGCAGGTGGTCGAAGCGTTCGGGCTGACCGGGCATGGTCAGCGCACCCGATCGACGAAGTGGGGAGCCGATCCGATGCCATAGCCGACACTGGCGGTGACGGCCCGCTGCACCTCGTCCAGTTCGGCACGGATCTCCTCGGTCCGGCGGGCCATCCGCGCCGCAAGATCGAGGGTCCGCCGCTGCGTCGCCGAGACGGCCGCGCACACCTCGTCCACGACCGCATCTGCCGCCGCCACCAACCGCTCGGTGTCCGCCAACAGGGGACTGTCGGCGCGTGGCCGCTCGAATCGCAGGAGGGCCAGCTGCTCGGCAAGGTCCTGCACCAGTTCATCCCGCCGTTCAAGCACGGCGAGAAGCCGGTCCTCGTTGGTGCGGGAGGCGATCACGGACTCGGCCTCACGGGCCAGCGCATCGGCGCCGGCACACAGGGCCAGGGCTTCGCGTGCCACCGCCGAGCGATCAGCCGCAGCGGTGGCGGCCTCGGGCGCCGCCGTCGACGACGACGTCTCCCGCTGCAACGGCGCGACCGGATGGCGCTGGCTCATGCCGACCGCCGGCGCCCGGTGGCGCCTTCGGCCGCGAGCTGCTGCGCCGCTCCGATGAATCCGTCGCGCAAGTGCGACGCGATGTTCACCAGCTTGCGCATGGTGACCACGTCCCGTCGAGTCCCGACGTCGACCAGCGCCATCAGCATGAACTGATACAGGTTGGCCAGCTCCACCGCGATCGCCCCACCCTGCTCGAAGTCGAGCGTCGCAAGCAGTTCCGCCACGAGGTTGCGTGCCCGGGTGAGCGAAACCACGCGCAGCTCGATGTCGTGGCGCTCCATCGCGAGGCGGGCCCGCTCGAGGTTGACCACCAGCTGCTCGAACACGATGACCAGGAGACGCTCGGGCGACGCCGAATGAATTTCCATCTCGCGATACGACGACGTCTGGCTGGCGTAGGACATTGGGGCAGGGTGTTGAGTCGAGGAGGGATCGATGCTGCGCTACTGCGGAGTATCGGTCACCGATCCTTGGTCTGAAGTGCGCCGAGGGAGCCGAGCAGGGAGCTACTCTGGGCCCTGAGTCGGGACACCACCTCCTCCATGCGGGTGTACTGCTGGACGAGCTGCTCACGGCGGACGTCGAGCCGGCTCCTGGCCTCACCTTCGCGACGACGCAGCGTCAGCGTGCTGGAGTCGATACTCGTGAGCTGGGTGGCGATGGTCCCGGTGCTGAACCGCGTCGCGTTGTCGGTAGCGGTCACAAAGGCCGTCCCTACGCCGGAGAAGCCGAACAGGGCTTCGAGTTCTTCCGGCTTCTCGGCGAGGGCTTTCGACACGGTGTCCTTGTTCACCGTGAGGAGGCCATTGCGATCGAGCGCGAGACCGGACACGGCGAGCGAGCGGTAGGTCGCGTTCGTCGACACGCTGGTGCGCAGGGCATCCGTGAACGAGTCCACGACCCGGCGCAGCGAGGAGTTGGCATACAGCGGGCTGTCCGGCTGCCGCTGCTCGTCGAAGAACCGGCGGATCGCGTTGAACGCGTCCGCGAACTTCTGGATGGTGTCCTCCGCCGTCGCCCGGTCGCGATCCACCGTGACGTCGATGGTCGTCCCCGGCTCGGCGTTGGTGAGGTTGAGGGTGACACCAGCGATGGCGTCGGAGATGGTGTTGGACGCACGGCGCACCTCACGGCCATCCACCAGGACGATGGCCTGCTTCCCTTCTTGCAGCGCGCGACTGCGGCCAGCGACCGACACGGTGGTGCTGCCGATGGGGGCGGTGCTGCCGTCGGCGCGCGTGATGCTCATCGAGAACGACAGCTTCGAGGGGCCGCCGGTATCGTCGGTCACCCGAATGCGGCCATCAGGGCCAAGGCTGGCCGTGGCCGTGCGCGCTCCGCTCTTGAGGCCGGTCACCGGATCGTTGAACCGCTCGAGCAGCGTCTGCACGGTATCGCCAGGCTGCACGATCAGGCCGAAGTTGACGGATGTGCCGTCACCACGCACGCCACGAATGTTGATGGCATCCCCCGCCGCGAGCCCGGTCGGTGTGCCGTCGACTCCGAGCGCCGTGAGCGCCGTGGCGGCCGTGGCGGCCCCGCCGCCCGCGCTGGTGAGCAGCGGCGACTGGACCGTCTGCGGAACGCGTCCCGGCTGCCCGGCCGCAAAGCCGAGTGCCGCCACGATATCGGCCGAATCGGCGTCCCCGTCCATGGCCGATACGTTGCCGTCGACCGCGAGCCGGAACCGGGTTTCGCTTCCGTATTGCTCCGACTCGACCGACGCCGCACCACCCGCCGCATTGATGCGCGCAGCGATCGCCGCCAGCGAATCGGTGGAAAGGTCGGCGGTGATCACCGTGCTGCCCACGCGGATCTGCGCCGGCTGGGGCCACACCGACATGCCCATGGCGGCCGCCACCGACTGCACGGCCGACGAGATGGGCTTCGAGCGCGTGTCGAGCAGCCCGAGTTCGCGGGCCATGCCACCGGTGCCATCCGTGAGCTGAATCGCATTGGCGCTGCCCGACGTAGACGTCAGCACGAGCCGACCGGCCGTTGGCCCCTCGCTCACGATGGACGCCGTGACGCCCGTGGGGGTGGCGCCGGAGTTGGCGCTGTTGATCTTGGCCTGAATGGCGCGCAGCGAATCCGCCGGGTCAATGGCAATCTGTGTGCCGTTGATCGAAAAGGCGCCCGTCAGGTTGCGCGCAGCATTCACGTCGGCGACGGAGCCACCCGACAGCTTCGCCGCATCGGCCAGCTGCAGGACTTCCACCCGGCTCTTGCCGGGCGTGGCCGCCGAATTGGCCGTGGCCGTCAGCAGGGCCCGACCCGTGGCCGGGCTCGTGGGCACCATCGTCGTGAATCCGCCAATCCCCGGACGACGCAGTGCCAAGGCGCTGCTGTTCAGGTTATCGACGAGTGTCCGGAACGTGTTCCACGCCGCCTTCTGCGCGGCACGTCGCTCGATCTGCGTGGTCAGCGGCTGCACGCTCCGCGCTTCCATGGCTTTGATCGTCGAGTCGACGACGTCACCCCATTGGATGCTCGAACTCAGCCCGCTGAAGTTGATGGTGGTCATGCCGTCCTCTCCGTCACGTCACTAAGGCCATACCCCGGGGTTGGCCAAGCCAACCCCGGGGTCGTTCACTGCGAAGGGAACCGCCTACCTTACCGCAAGAGCGACAGGACGCCCTGTGCTCCCTGGTTCGCCTGCGACAGCATCGCCTGCGCCGCCTGCTGCAGGATGTTGTTCTTGGTGAAGGTGGCCATCTCCTCGGCCATGTCCACGTCGCGGATGGTCGATTCCGCCGCGCGGAGGTTCACCACGGTGGACTTGAGGTTCTGCGTGACGTAGTCCAGCACGTTCTGGCCGGCACCGATGTTCGCGAGGGTCTCGTTGATGGCGTCCATCGCGTCGTCGACATCCTGCAGGCTGGCGCTGTCGGCCAGGCTCACGTCGGCAACGGCCAGACCGGCATCAATCGTGACCGTCCCGTCCGAATCCTGCTCAGCCACCTGGAACGCCAGCGAACCGAAGACCGAGGACCCCTGGAACGTGGTGATGTTGATGATGCGCTCCACTTCCGCCGAGAGCTTGCCGATTTCGCTCTCGACCGTGTCCGTGGTCGTGCTGCTGCTGGTGCCGTTCAGCTTCTGCGTGACGAGCTCCTTCTGACGCTCGAGAATGCGCTGAATGGTCTGGGCCGCGCCTTCCGCGATCTGGAGCATGGCGTTGCCCTGCTCGGCGTTCGCCGCCGCCTGGTTGAGCGAACGGCTCTGCGTACGCAGCTTGTTGGCGATCGACATACCGGCCGCGTCGTCCGCCGCGCGGCTGATGCGAAGACCCGAGCTGAGCTTCCGCATGCTGCCTTCCGTCGCCATCTGGTTGACGAAGATGTTGCGGGAAGCGGTCAGCGCGCCGACGTTGGTGTTGATACGCATGCGTGTATCCTCCGTGATGGGATGTCCGGGGCGTCCGTGCCCCTTCTGGGTCCGACGATCGGGGTCCCAGTCACCGCATCAGTCTCGGTGGCGGTCGCGAAACCTTTAGCGCGTCCCGCATTTCTCCCGGCTTTCCAGCACATTTCGTCACATGCCCGGCCCGTGTTTGCCGCGTTTCGCATGAGCGACCCGGCGTCGCAGCTCCCCGACCTCCTCGCCGCCGGTCAGATGGCCCTCGAGGCCGGGCGTTACGAGGAGGCGGCCGAGACCTTTGCGCGGGCCGCCGCCGCGTTCCCCGGCCTGGCGCTCCTGCACCAGATGACGGGACGCGCCTGGCAGCTGGGTGGGCGGAGGGCTCGGGCGCGCGAGGCGTTCCTTGCGGCGTGGCGGCATGCCGATCCCACCGAAATCCCGGCGCTCTTCGAACTGGGCTCGGCGCTGCTGGATCAGGGGGCACCGCGTGAGGCGCGGGACTGCTTCGAGCGAGTCGCGACGGCTCGTCCCCGGGATGCCGCGGCGTGGGGCGCACTCGCCAGCGCGACCCGGGCCACCGGGGATCCACAGGCGGCGTGGCTCCACGCGGAGCGCGCCCTCGCCCTCGCGCCGGACGACCCGACCGTGCTGCTCACGGCCGGCCAGATCCGATACGCGCTCGGCGATCTGGCGACGGCCGAACACTGGCTGGCCCGCGCGGCAGCCATGCGCCCCGATCATGCCATCACCAGGCGTCAGCAGGCGTTCGCCTCGCTGATGGCGCGACCGAATGCCCGTGGCTGGGCGTTGTTCGAGGCGCGGCGACGCCCCGCCCCGTGGCCCGGCACCCGGGAGTGGCACGGCGAACCGCTCAAGGGACAGCGGATCGTGGTGTGCGCCGAGCAGGGGTTCGGCGACCAGTTTCACTTCCTGCGGTATGTGCCACGCCTGATGGAGCGCGGCGCCGGCCAGGTGTGGGTCGCCGCGGCCCCTTCGTTGACGCGACTCCTGCAGGCCAATGGCCTACCGGTAGGACCGCCCGACGACGGGCCAGCTGCGGAGTGGTCCGTCCCCCTCCTCTCCCTCCCGTACCGTCTCGGGCTCGATGACGACGTGGCCAGCGAGCGTATGCCGTACCTGCAGGCCCAGCCGGTCGCGCCGGACGGGGGCCAGGCGCGGACGCCGCGTCGGTTGGGCGTGGTCTGGCAGGGCAATCCCGAGTTTCTCGGCACGGTGTTGCGCGACCTGCCTGGTGACGAGCTGGCGCGCCTCGTCGGCCTGCCGGGCGTGGACTGGGTATCGCTGCAGCACGATGTCCCGGTGCCCGGGGGCCTCCCGATTGCGCCCATGCCCCCCTGCCGCGACTGGATGGACACGGCGGCCCTGCTCGCGACGCTCGACGGCGTCGTGAGCGTGGACACCAGCCTCGCGCACCTCGCGGGGGCCATGGGCTGCCCGACGTGGGTGCTGCTGCCGTTTTCTCCCGATTGGCGATGGGGGCTCTCCGGGGATCGTACGCCCTGGTACCCGAGTGTCCGCTTGATCCGACAACCGGCGCCGTTGGACTGGGGGGGCGCGATCACGACGCTGCATCGCCGGCTGACGATGGCGCCGGACAGGGCTCCCCCCTGAGCACGGGCGACGCGCACAGGGGGCCGCCGATCGGTTGGACGTGCCGCCGTGGGCGGCAAGAGTTGCCCGAGCAGGGGCGCCGGGAGGCGCCCGCCGAAGCGAGAGACCATCGTAAATCATTGTCCGACAAGGCTTTGGATATGGCACAATTAATGCATTTTGAGGCGAGTCAGCGCCCGCCGCCTTCGCCGCGGCGCTTCCACTCCCGCGCGTTTCCTCCATTCCGATGCCACCACGCCGAGCCAGGACGGCCCCGCCGCTCCCGCGCCACCCGGTTCATCCGTCCCGGGCCCCACGTCGCCCGTCCGGCGACGACTGGACCCATGTGGCCCGGCAGGCGCGCGCGCTGATGCGCGCGGGGGAGCACCGCGAGGCCATTGCGCAGCTCGAGCGCGTCGTTGCGGTCGTCCCGGACGAGCACGACCCGCGGCGGGACCTGGCGCATGCGTACTACAACGCTGGGCGAATGACGGACGCGCTTCGCGAAACCCGCGAGCTCGCCGAGCGCTTTCCTGCTCGCAGCGATGCGGCGAACAATCTGGCAACGGTCCTGCTGCAGTTGGATCGCCCGCGTGAGGCGTTCGCGGCCGCCGAGCGTGCCATCGGGCTCGACCCCGGCAATGTGTCCGCGATGCACAATCTGGCCGAGATCCTGAAGCACCTCGGCGATTGGGAAGGCTCGCGCGACGTGTACGCCGCTGCACTCACGCTGGCGCCGCACCACGCCAAAGCGCGAATGCAGTATGGCATGAAACTCGTGGCGCTGGGGGACTGGCCTGCCGGGTGGGCAGCGCTGGAGGCGCGCGAAGAGGCGATCGGGCGATCCATCCTGTACCGGGAGAACCCGCCCACCCCGCGCTGGGACGGCGTGACGGACCTCGCCGGTCGGCATCTCCTTATCCAGCATGAGCAAGGGTTGGGCGACGCGATCATGGGCGTCCGCTTCGCCGAGACCCTGGCCGCCCGTGGCGCCGTGGTGCACGTGCGCTGCCCGGCCCCGCTCGTCCCACTGCTGACCGCGGCCCCCGGGGTCGCCACGTGCACGGCCGTCGGGTCTCCGTTCCCGCGCCACGAACTGCACGTGCCGCTCATGTCGCTCATGCACGTCCTGCAGATCACCCCCGCCGATCTTCATGGCCGAGCATATCTCACCCCGTCCGGGGACTGTCCCCCGCATCTCACGGCGCTGTTGCCTCGCGACGGCATCCCGACGGTCGCTCTCGCGTGGGCAGGGAACCCGTTGCACATCAATGATCATCGCCGGTCGATCCGGGGTGCCCTGCTTGCCCCGGTGCTCGACCTGCCAGCCGTGCGGTTCGTGGCCATGCAGAAGACCCCATCGATGATTTCGGCGCTGCCGGAATCGCTGCAGCCTCGCCTGCTCGATGTCGGCGCGGCGTGCGCGACGTTCCAGGATTCGGCGCATGCGCTGCGTCGGGTGGACCTCGTGATCAGCGTGGACAGTGCCGTGGCCCACCTCGCGGGCGCGCTGGGCATCCCGACGTTGCTCTGCCTGCCCTTCTGCCCGGACTATCGCTGGGGAGTACAGGGTGAGCGAACGCCGTGGTACGACCGCGTCACGCTGCTGCGTCAGGACGAGTCCATGCGATGGGAGCCGGTGATCGATCGGGTAACGAAGTGCGTGGCCGCCCTCCGCCGCGCCCCCCTTTCCCCAGGAGACATCGCGTAATGGATCGTGTTGACTGCGTGGTGATCGGTGCGGGCGTTGTCGGGCTCGCGATCGCGCGCGCCCTCGCCCTGAGTGGACGTGACGTCCTCGTGTTGGAAAGCGCGGCGACGGTCGGGACCGGTGCCTCGTCGCGAAACAGCGAGGTGGTCCATGGCGGGCTGTACTACGCCCCCGGGTCGCTCAAGGCGCGCCTCGCCGTCCGTGGCCGGTCGCTGTTGTACGAGTATTGCCGGGCGAACGGCATTGCCTACCGGCAGTGTGGCAAGCTGATCGTGGCGGTCGACGACGGCGATGCCGCGCGTCTCGATGCGATCGCCTCGCGTGCCCAGGCGAACGGCGTCCATGAACTCCAGCGCCTCGACCGTGCACAGGTTCGTGAGATGGAGCCGGAGGTCGCCTGTGTGGCCGCCCTGTGGTCGCCGGTCACGGGTATCGTGGACTCACACGGACTGATGACCGCGCTGCGCGCCGACGTGGAAGCGCACGGGGGGGCGGTGGCGTGTCGCGCCGCGGTCCGGGCCGTGCATCGTGTCGCCGATCACTGGATCGTGACGACCGATGATGCCGATGGCACCAGGATCGCCACGGACTGGATCGTGAACTCGGCCGGCCTGCACGCCCAGGCGGTCGCCCGCACCATGGTGGGGTTCCCGTCCGAACACATTCCGGTCCAGCACACGGCCAAGGGACACTATTTCGCCCTGAGCGGCGCCGTGCCGTTCACGCGGCTCGTGTACCCCACGCCCAGCGATGGCGGTCTGGGCATTCACCTGACGCTGGACCTGGCCGGGCAGGCACGCTTCGGTCCCGACGTCGAATGGCTGCCGCACGGGACGACCTCATGGGAGTATGCCGTGGATGCGACGCGAGCGCCCGCGTTTGCGCAGGACATCCGTCGCTATTGGCCCGGCCTTCCGATGGAGTCGCTGCGACCGGCCTATGCCGGCATCCGCAGCAAACTGTCGGGCCCGGGCGAGCCGGCGGCGGATTTCCGCATCGACGGTCCTGCCCGTCACGGCGTACCCCGGGTGGTGCAGCTGTTCGGCATCGAGTCCCCGGGACTCACCGCATCGCTGGCGATCGGGGAGCAGGTGGCCGCGCTGGTGACCACCCCGGTCCGCGCGTATTGCGCCGCGTGACACCTGCTCGGCACGCGGTGCCGCTCCGGCTGGCCGGACGGCCGATGTTTCCGCCGCGCGGCACTCCGGGGCGGGACGGCCTGATCAACCCAAAGCATTGCCAAACAACACGTTACAGGCTTCGCGTGCTGGGCACGCGTCTTGCATAGCTGTTTGCAGACGCCCTCGAATCCGGGCGCGAACCCTCCCTACCCTCCTCAGATCAGGAGTGATCTCGTGAACGTCCTCATTGTCGGCGGCGCCGGCTACATCGGTGGCGCCGTCACCGACCAACTGGTGGCCGAAGGGCACACCGTGCGCATCTACGATGCGCTGCTGTACGAGGAAGCCTGTCGCAAGCCAGTGGACTTCGTCTACGGGGACATTCGCGACACGGACAAGCTGCGCCCGCATCTGGCGTGGGCCGACACCGTGGTGTGGCTCGCGGCGCTCGTCGGCGACGGCGCCTGCGCACTCAACCCCGACGTCGCGGTCGAGATCAACCAGCGGGCGGTGGAATGGCTCGCCGCCAATTACCAGGGCCGCATCGTCTTCATGTCGACGTGCTCCGTGTATGGCGCACAGAATGCGGAGCTCGACGAGACGTCGCCCACCAATCCGCTCTCGGTGTACGCGTCGACGAAGCTGGAGGCCGAGCGCGCCCTGGCGAACAGCAACGCCATCATTTTCCGTCTGGGCACCATCTTCGGCGTCGGCGACCTGTTCTCCCGCATTCGCCTCGACCTTGTGGTGAACACGCTGGTCGTGCGGGCCTTCACAGCGGGCAAGGTCACCGTGTTCGGCGGCGACCAGTTCCGGCCGCTGCTCCATGTAAAGGATGCCGCGACCGCCGTGGTGCAGAACGTGGGCACCGCGCACCGGGGGATCTACAACCTGCATCGGCAGAACGTGCGCATCGTGGACCTTGCCTATCAGGTCCGCAACCACTTCCCCGACCTGGTGATCGAGCACACCGACATGACGTTCCAGGACGCGCGCAACTATCGGGTGCGCAGCGAGCTGGCCGCGTCCACGTTCGGTTTCCGGCCCTCGCACTCGATCGACGACGGCATCGAGGAGGTCAAGGAGCTGCTTGTCACCGGGCGGATCCGGGACATCGAGAACCCACGGTACACCAACCAGGCGTTCCTGGCGCGGTACGCCACCCACCTGCGGGCCGCATGAGCGCGACGCCACCGGCGGCGCGCCCGACCCTGCTGGAGGGCGGTCTCGCCGTGGATGATCGTGGGCAGGTGGCGTTCGTGAACGGCTTCGGCTTCGAGGGCGTGCGCCGTTTCTATGCCGTGTCCAACCACGCGCGGGGGTTCGTGCGCGCGTGGCACGCGCATCGACACGAGGCCAAGTACGTGTGGGTGTCACGCGGCGCCGCCATCGTGGCCGCGGTGGCGGTGGACGACTGGGACTCGCCCTCGCCTGATCTGCCGGTGCATCGCCATGTGCTGGCCGCCGAGCGGCCGCAGATCCTGCACATTCCTGCCGGCTACGCGAATGGCTTCATGTCACTCGCCGACGACACCCAGCTCGTGTTCTTCTCCACCTCCACCGTCGAGGAGAGCCGGGCGGACGACGTGCGGTATCCGGCACGCCTGTGGAACCCGTGGACGGTGGAGGAACGATGAGCACCGCGCCCCCGACGCCACGGGTACTCGTGCTTGGTGGCACCGGCATGCTGGGCGCGATGGTCACCGACGTGCTCGCCCGGTCGCCCGACATCGCCCTGACGGTCACCTCGCGCACCGGGACGCGGCCCGGCATCAGCGGGCCCGCGGCCCGCGTATCCTGCCTGGCGTTCGATGCCGAGCGCGACGAACTCCCCGCGCTCTCGGACTTCACGTGGGTGATCAACTGTATCGGCGTCATCAAGCCGTACATCAAGGACGACCATGCCGCGCAGGTCGAACGGGCCATTCGCGTGAACGCGCTCTTCCCCCATCGGCTCGCCGAAGCGGCGAGCGCGGCGGGAGCCCGTGTGCTGCAGATCGCCACCGACTGCGTCTGGTCGGGGCGCACCGGTCGGTACGTGGAAGGCACCGCCCATGACGCGCTCGATGCCTACGGGCGCACGAAAAGCCTCGGCGAGGTGCCGGCGGAGCCCCTGCACCACCTGCGCTGCTCGATCATCGGCCCCGAAGTGACCGGCCACGTGTCGCTGCTCGACTGGTTCCGCGGGCAGCCCCATGGCGCGCGCCTCACCGGCTTCACCAACCATCTCTGGAACGGCATCACCACGTACCACTTTGCCCGGCTGTGCGACGGGATCGTGCGCACGGCACTGCCCCTGCCGCGCGTACAGCACGTCATCCCGACGGGACTGGTCACGAAAGCCGCGATGCTGGACGCCTTCGCCGCCACGTATGGCCGGGCGGACCTCACGATCGCCCACGGTGAAGCCCCGACGGTGGTGGACCGCACCCTCGCCACCGCCGATGCCGACACGAACGCGGCCCTGTGGCGAGCGGCCGGCTACGCGGAGCCGCCAACCTTTCACGCCATGCTGACTGAGATGGCGGCGCATCCCTTCAATTCCTGATCCGTCGCGTGAAGATCCTCACCATTCTGGGCACGCGGCCGGAAATCATCCGCCTCAGCCGCATCATCCCGCGGCTCGATGCCATGGGCGAGCAGATTCTCGTCCATACCGGCCAGAATTACGACCATGCGCTCGACGGCGTGTTCTTCGAGGAACTCGCGGTGCGCCCGCCGGACCACCACCTCGGCGCCCGCGGCAGCTTCGGCCAGCAGCTGGGCGCCATCGTGTCGGGCCTCGAGCAGATCCTCGAACGTGAGCGCCCCGATCGCTTCCTCGTGCTCGGCGATACCAACTCCAGCCTGGGCGCCATCGCGGCCAAGCGGCTTGGCGTGCCGGTGTACCACATGGAAGCCGGAAACCGATGCCACGATGACCGTGTGCCGGAGGAGGTGAACCGTCGCCTGATCGACCACTCGAGCGACGTGCTGTTGCCGTACACGCGCAACAGCAAGGACAACCTGATGCGCGAGGGGATCCCGGCCGAGCGGATCTATGTCACGGGCAATCCGATTTTCGAGGTGATCAACCACCATCAGGCGCGCATCGAGGCGTCGTCCATTCACGACACGCTCGGCATCGAGCGCGGGCGCTACCTGCTCGTGACGCTGCACCGGGCCGAGAACGTGGACGTGCGCTCGCGCCTGTCGGCGATTCTCGGCGCGCTGCGTACGCTGCGCGCACGCCACGACATGCCGGTGATCGTGAGCACCCACCCCCGCACACAGCGCCGCCTCGCGGAGTACGGTCTTGGCGCGGACGACCCTGGGGTTCGGCTGCTCACGCCGTTCGGCTTCGCCGACTTCGTGGCCCTCGAGCGTCATGCGCGCTGCGTGTTGAGTGACAGCGGCACCGTACAGGAGGAGTGCGCGATCCTGCGTGTGCCCACCGTGACCCTGCGCGATGTAACGGAGCGTCCGGAGACGCTGGAGTGCGGAAGCAACGTGCTCTCGGGGGCCGATACCGGGCGCATCGTGACCCTGGTGGACACGGTGCTTGCGGCGCCGCCGTCGTGGTCGCCGCCCGAGGAGTATGTGGTCCCCGACGTGGCGGAGCGCGTGGTGCGCATTGTCACGAGTCATCGGCGTTTCGCGCACCAGCGCGACCGGCATGGGGAGCCCCTCAGCGGCTGAGGTGGCGCCCGCCCCCCGTCGCGCCGCCCGCCGCGCCCCGACCAACGCCGTTCCACGACCGTTCACTCATCCGACCATGCCTGCCCTTCCTCGCGTCTCCCTGCTGCTTGTCCTGGACACCACGATGTCCGTGGCCGACGCGTCGGCACCCTACGCTGCACACGGGGACGTCGACATCATCGTGGCGCGGGTGGACGAGGCGATGCCGAACGCCGCCGTGCCGGCCATGCCGGACGGGGTGGTCGATGCCGGGACGCACACCACGCGCAGCGCGGCGCTGGTGGCCGCCGCCGCCGCCGCCCGCACGGCGTGGCTGGTGGTGCCCACCCACGGCACAACACTCGAGCCGACCGCACTCCGCGCCTTCCAGCGCGCCGTCGCGGCGTACCCCGCGGAAGCCCTCCTGATCGGATCGGGAGAGCAGGCCGAGGGCATCGCCGCGCGGGCCATGCCGTCGTCAGCGGCCGGCACCCTGCTCGAGACGCCCGTGCTCGCGGCGTGCGCAGGCCGGTGGTCGGTGACGGCCCCGCTCTGCCTCGCTTCCGCGGCCGTCACCTCGACCACCTCGGATTGGACCAGCTGGCGCTGGGTGCCCGAGTTCGCTCTGGCCCTCGAGCTCGCCGCCAGCGGGCCGACGTTGCGTGTGGTGGCGGCCGCGCACGCGACTCCCGCTGCGGAGCCCTCGTTGCCGATGGTGACGGCGGGCCCCCGCGTGGAGGCCGGGCTCATCCTCGACACCTTCCTCGAGCAGCGCCCCTTCGAGGCACTGCTCGCGCCAGCCGTCGTGCAGGATCCGAAGCGCCTGCTGGCCGCCGCGAAGTCGGCGCTCACGATCGCGGTGGACACAACCGCCCCAATACACCGGGGCGTGGGGCCGTCGACGGTGCTGCTGGAGCGGCTGCGCGCGTGGCTTCAGGGCACGGAGCGCGCAGCATGGCGCGCGCAGTTTGCCGAGGCGGCCGTGGAACTCGCTCGTCGCTACCTGTCACCCCAGGACATCGACACCGCCCTCCGGACGATCGACCGCAGCGCGCCGTTCATGATCGCGCCACGTGCCCACCGCGTGGCGCGTGAGCAGGCGCGAGCCGTCGGCCTGGCGAATACGGCAGAGGCCGAGGTGCTGGCGGAGTGGCTCGTGACCGGTGCCAATCCGCAGGACGAACCAGACGGCGCCTCGCGGAGTCCGCAGTACCAGCGTTCCTCCCGCGTTGCCATGTATCGCGCGCTCGACACGGCCCTGCACGACGGCGGCGACGTGGCCGCGGTGCTGGCCCGCGCGGGCGACCTCTTTCCCGATGACACCACGTGGGCGGAGCTCCACACGCTCTTCGAAGCGCGCGGGCCGCAGGCGTTGCGCACCCGACTCGGGTTCACCCGCCCGTGGCATCTGCAGGCCATTCCGCGCATCGCCCACTTCTACTGGGGCGGTGAGCGGACCTCGTTCCTGCGCTATCTCACGGTTGCCTCGTTCCGTCGAGCCAATCCCGACTGGGAAGTGCGGGTGCACGTCCCGCGCACGCTCCACCAGCGGTCGGCCGAGTGGACGACGCTCGAGGCATACGAAGGCAGCACCTTCCGTGGTCGCGACTATGCACGTGACCTCTACGCGCTGGCCGACGTGGACATCGTGGAGGTGGACTTCGATCGCTGGCCGGCGCTCGCCGGCGCTGCGGAGACGTTCAAGGCCGACTTCTTCCGCTGGCACGTCCTCGCGACCGAGGGTGGCCTGTACAGCGACGCCGACATTGCCTACCACCGTCCCGTGCGCTTCGCGTCCTTCAACGACCCCGCACAGGCGGATGCACGCGTCGGGCTCTGCGCGCACTACGGCCATCAGTTCATCGGCTTCCTGTTCGGGGCACCGGGTGCCGCATGCTACGAGCAGCTCGTCGCCGAGGCCCCGCGGACGTTCGATCCCACGGTGTATCAGTCACTCGGGTCGCATCTGCTGCAGCGGTGTTTCCCCACCTTCGAGGCGCTTGCCACCCTGCACCCATCCGACCGTCCGTTCAACATCGACATGGACGTGGTCTACGCGTTCGACTGGCGCCAGATCGCCCAGCTGCACGCGCCGGGAGATCCGAAGTCGCTGCCGTCCGGCGCGATCGGGATCCACTGGTTCGGCGGCGCCGGGCAGAGCCAACGCTACAACGAACGCGTCACGCATGCGACCGTCGGCCATCATGGCTCCCTCCTCGACCGCTACGTCGCGCGAGTGACCGCGGTGCTGCCTGATGCCCCCGGGCGGCGTCGGTTCCCGACCCGGACCCGCGGCCCGGTGCGTTTCTCGGTCCTCGTTCCCAGCTACCAGCAGGCGCACTATCTGCCGGAAACCCTGCAGAGCCTGCTCAACCAGACGTGGGAGGACTTCGAGGTCGTGGTGGTGGATGATGGCTCGACCGACGGCACCCGTGATGTGATTGCCGAGTGGATGGCGCGCGACCGCCGCATCCGCGGCTTCACGCAGCCGAACGGGGGCACGGGCGCCGCGCTCAATACCGCGCTTGCGCACGCGCGCGGGGATCGCATCTGCTGGCTGTCCAGCGACGACCTGTTCGAGCCGGACGCGCTGTCGATCTTCGCCGACGCGCAGGGCATCTGGCCGCATGCCCGCGTCTTCCATGCGAACTTCTCGCTGCTGCACGAGGCCGAGGGTCGCCTCGAGCCCATGCCGGAGCGGCGCCAGCTGTCGGCCATCCCCGCCCCGGCCGAGCAGACGCTGACGCTGCTGCGCGCCAACTACGTCAACGGGATCACCATCTGCATCGACCGCGCGCTGGTGCAGGAGATGGGCGGGTGGGACACGCGGTATCGCTGGTCCCAGGACTTCGATCTCTGGTTGCGCCTGAGCCTGCGCACACCGTTGCAGTTCGTCGACGCCCGCGTCGGACGCACCCGTATTCATCCGGGTCAGGACACCAGCACGTTCCCCATGGCCAGCATGTGGGACAGCGCACGCGCGGTGCACGACCTCCTGGCACGCCACGATTTCAGCGCGCTCACCCCCTTCGCGAATCTCGAGAACGAGGACGGGGTCGTGCGGGCCGCGTCGACGGTGGCGACGGTGCTGTGCGATCCCCGCGCGTTCCTCTTTCAGGGGGTCGGACCGAATCTGGCGCTGCTGGGGCACATGACCTCGTGGGCGATCACCTCGCGCCGGCGTCAGCAGATCGTGCAGGCCCTCTGTCGCACGATCGCGGGCTCGGCCACCGCGCCGGCCGTGGTGCGTGAGGTCGCGACCGTGCTGCAGGCCGATCCCAGCGCGCTCGGACGATGCCCGCTGGACGCGCTGGCCGAGATGCGCCGACGGCTCACGACCGACGAACTCGGCCCGCTCGCAGGCGAGATGACCCGGTACCTGGATCGGATCGCGACGGCGGGCCAGCCCGCCCGCGCGAATGCACACCCCATTTCCGCCCGACGCCGCGCCGGGTAACGCGTGGCAGCGCCGCCCGGCCAGCCCCCGCGCTGGTCAGGCGCGCATGTCGATCAACCGGCGGCCGTTCACGCCGCCACCATGTTCGGAGCTCCCCCATGTTCGCAGGGCTGCAGGCTGGCCGGTTCGATTATGCCGGTGAACCGTTCACCTTCTGGCATCACGCACACGACCCCTCCGCGAGGGGCTGCATCATCGAAATCATCGAGCGCGACGAGTATCGCCTGTCGCGCTTTCACGGCGTCGAGGGCGCCGTGTTCCTCGACATCGGGGCCAACAATGGTCTCGTGTCGATGATCCTGGGCAAGCGCAATCCGCAGTCTCACGTCATTGCCGTCGAACCCATCCGGGAACTGTGTACACAGCTCGAACGCAACCTCGTGGCGAACGCGATCACCAACGTCACCGTGCTGAACAAGGCGCTCCACAGCGATGACCTTGGCACCACGCTGCATCTGGCGGGGGCCTGCTCAGGTGCCTCCTCCACCCTGGTGGACGATCGCCGCGCGTTCGATCGGCTGCAGCGCGCCCTCGATGAGCGGGCCGTGGATACCATCACGTTCGATACGCTCATCCGGCGATACGTCCCCGATCGCCGGGTGCACCTGATGAAGATCGATTGCGAGGGCGGCGAGTACCACCTGCCGGCCTCCACCGAGTTCGCCCGCCTGCACCTCGACTACCTCGAGGGAGAGTTCCACGAGACCGCCTACGGCGGATCGCAGACCGGTGCGGCGGCGGCGCTGTTCGAGCATTGCCAACGGGTGGTCACTGAGGAAATGTGCGTCACCGTGCTGACCTTCGACGAGGAGCCGCACACCGACCGGTGGACCCACGTGGCGGCTGCCGTCTGATGGCGTGCCGCGACACGTTGCCGGGTGGCCATGCGCCCCCGGCAACGCCTTGTCGTCACGCCACGCGGGCAAGCCCGGTGACGGGTTCGTGGGCCACCTGGCTCACCAGTCCGGCAAAGCGCTCGGGATACGCCAAGTCTCCGAGATAGCGCTCGGCCGTGGCGCGGGCAGCGCGCTGCAGTGACGCGAGGCCGGCAGGCGTGCGGGTGACGTCGCGGAGCGCCTCGGCCAGCCGACGCATGTCGCCCACCGGAGCCGTGACGGCGTTCTCCCCGGGCACGAGCAGGTCGTGCCCACTGCGGGTGGTCGTCACGACGGGCAGCAGGCCATGCGCGAGCGCCTCCATGAGGCTCACGCTCGCCCCCTCGAACTCGCTCACCTGCACCAGGGCATCATGGGCACGCAGCAGCGGCTCCATGTCCCACGGCGCGCGGACGGGCTCGACCCGAACCGGCACCGCATGCCCGCGCACCCTGGTCAGCGCCTCCTGCAGCGCGGGAAGATCCGGACCATCGCCAACGATCGTGATGGTGGCATCCACGCGCGCACGGCGCAGTTCGATCGCGAGCCGCACGAGGTCGAGCACGCGCTTCTGGTATTGCACGATGCGCCCGGTGTAGAGCAGGCGCAGGGGAGCACCCGCCCGACGCGGTGGGACAGGCTCGGCCGGCAGCGTCACCGCCCAGGCGGGCAGCACGACCAGCTTGGCCGCGTGCGCCGGAGCGCGCGCCGCGAGTTCGCGGGCACAGGTCTCGCTCACGCACACAATCGCGCGCAGCACCGGCGCCAGGCGCAGCAGATTGTCGTAGTAGTAGTCCTGATCGGTGTGGCACACCCCGATCAGCCGGAAGGTGCGCACGACCTCCACCCCCAACTGCTCGACGAGCGCCGAGACGACGTCGAACGCATGATTGATGACGTGGACGTCGTCGGCCGTGCGCTGCAGGAACTCGAGGAACGCCGCGGAAGACGTGATGCGTTCGTCGTACAGCGTGGAGGGATCCGGGCCTGCCTGCTGGAAGCCGTACGGGCGCATGGCGAGATCCACGAGGCGCACGTCGACATCGGTGGCGGGACCGAACTGCGTACGCAAGCGCCACATCCACGACAGGATGCCGGAGAGGCCAAGCCCCTCGGTATGCCACACCTGGCAGCGCATCGGCCCCGAGGTCCCGCGCGCGACTCGGGCCGGCAGCGACGGCGTGCCCGCCGGCACCGCGCCCGATCGGGGAGCGCGCTGCGCGTCGGCGAGCGCGCGCTCCAGTTGCACCACGCGATGCGACAGCCACTGAGTCTTGCGGTGGAGCCCCACGGCGAGCGCCGGAAGGTCACGCCAGACCGCCGGCATGGTCTCCGCGACGGGGCGCAGGGCGCGCGCGTGATTGGTGGCCTGGCGGCGCGCGGTGGTCTGCTGCATGCCGCCGATGTTCCAGCGAATCCAGAGCAACGCCCGCGGCACGACCGTGAAGCGGGCCCCGCGCGCATACGCCCGGAGCCAGAATTCCCAATCCTCGAAGCCGACCCCGCGGTCCTCGGTGTATCCGCCGGTCGCCTCGAGCAGCGATCGCCGCACGAGCGCCGCCGCGGCCCCGAAATCGTTCTGGAGCATCGCACTCGCACCACACGGGCCGGGCACAACCCACCGGTGATGCACCGGGGTCGTGGGACCTGGGGCGTCGGTGCCCTCGAAGTAGTCGAGGAAGCACGAGGTCACGTCGGCACCGGTGCGCTCGGCCGCTTCGGCCAGCAGACGCAGCGCGCCCGGCCGCAGACAGTCGTCGTCGTCGAGAAAGAGGACGTACTCGCCCGTGGCGCGCGTCCAGGCCGCATTGCGCGCGCCCCCGAGATAGCGATTGGGCTCACGCAGCAAGTGCCACCCGCGCTTCTCCATCCATGGTTCCATCGCGTGGAGGGCGGCGCGCGTCTCGGCCGACGTGCTCCCGTCGTCGACGATGAGCACCTCGGTGTTCGGGTAGTCCTGGGCGGCAATGCTGGCGAGCGCCTGGCGCAGCAGCGCCGGACGCTCATGGTGGGTCACGCACACACTGATCCGGGGCAGCGTGATCGGCGCCGCGGCCGCGGGGACATCGCGCGACAGTGCGCGCACGGCGTCCGCCAGCGTTGCCGCATCGAGCACCACCTCACGGCGGGTGCCCGCCGGCGGCGTCCAGCCGCGCTGCTCGAGCGCGACCGTCGTCACCCCCGGCGCACACAGCAGCAGGTCGGCGGCGCTGATCGCGGCCCCGGTGGTGGCGGCTCGCTCGAGCAGGGCAGGCTCGGTCAGCCAGCGGTCCGTCCCCACGGTCTCGAGTTCTGCCGATTGCGTGAGCAGGCAGCCGATGCATGACGTAGCCGGCACCAGCCCCTGGGCGCGTTGCATCACCGGGAAATGGGCCAGCCCTGCATCAGCCGCAAGCACGGTCACGTCGGGTGCACACGTGCCCAACCACTCGGCCAGGCGGGCCGACTGGGCAAGTGCCGTCGACGCCACCATGGGAAGGGTCGGATCCGCGGGCAGGTGCAGCACGCCGTCGGCATCAGCCTGCGGGGTGCTGCCGTGTACAGGCGACGAGAGGTCCACGACCAACACCTCCGCGATCCCCTCGGCACGCAGCGCTCCCGCCGCCGCGCATGCGGCCACGCGAAGCTCCGCCGTGTGCACCGCGAGCACGACCCGCATCAGCGATCGCTGCGCGCGATGAAGGCCGGCGCCACGGAGAACACGTATTCGTTGGTCGCCACGGCGTCGGTGGGAACCAACTCGGCAATGCCATCGCGCTGTGCGAGGGCGAAATGCCGGAAGCCCAGCACACCAAGCACGGCGGCGGCAACCTCGGTGCCCTCGGCCGGGCGTGTCGGTGTCCCGCATCGCCACGCGACCACCCCGATACGATCCCCCCGCAGCAGGGCCTGACCCACACTGAGCAGCGGGGCCACGTGCGCGGCCTCACCGGCGTGCAACATCACAAGCCCGTGGTCAGCCAGCCGCGCGATGGCGGCCGGCGCCCATTCCGCCACATCGGCGAAATGGATTCGCGTCGCACACCCCGTAGCACACGCGCTCTGTCGGAGATCGTCGCGCAGGGCGGCATCGTCCGTCGCCGCCACCACATCGACCGGCGTGATCCACGTCGCAGCCCCCAGCGCCGCGAAGCCTAGCCCGGGCGCGGCATCGACGAAGACGTCGCCACTGCTGAGTGCCTCGTCCAGGAACTGGCGCAGTTCCGGCAGGACACCGGTCGGACCATGCTCCTCATGACAGGCGCTGACCAAGCGCTCGGTGGTGCCCACGATGACAAATCGGGGGGTGCCGTCCTCGGCGACCTGCACCGACGGCAGCATGGGCAGACCCGATCGCGCCACGCGCTCCGCGAGGCGTGTGTCTGCCGCCGCCACGCGCTGCCACGCCGCGGCGCACGTCTGTGCCTCCGGCGTACCGTCGGCCTGCAACAGCGCCATCGCACTCTGTCGGTACCCGGCCGCCACGAGCGCATCGGCGAGCGCCACGACCTCGCCGCCTCCCGACAGCGGCGCCGCAGGAATCGCCGGGTCGGCGTGGAGTGCCGGTGCGGGCAACTCGTCGGTCGCGGGCCGCGCAGCGGCGGGGCGCACGGCGGCGGGGAGCGGGGCCTCGGCACCCACCGCGTCTGGCGCCGCAGCCGGTGACACAACCGGGTCTTCGAAGGGATCGGCGAACGGATCGATATCGAAGACGTAGGAGGCAGTCATGGCGAGTGGGGACGAAAGCGGAAGGACAATGCTCGGCCACCGGGGCACACTGCCGAAGACCGAACGGGACATCACGTGTGGATGCATGCCGTGTGCCAACACGCAAACTCTTTCAGAGCAATGCGTTGGCATACACCACCGGCTGGTGGGCGACGGTCATTCAGTCCAGGTGCGGCAGCTTCTTCCGTGCTCGCTGCCGGAGAGACGACACGGGTACGCCTACGAGCCCGATGAGCAGGCCGACCTCACCCCCCCTCCCGCCGCCGTGTGCACGTCGTCCCCGACGATTTCGTCGGGTCGCTGGGCGAGCCCGGTGTCTTCATCAAGGCGGGCCCCATCGCGTACCGCGGACCGTTCAGCCGTCGGTGGCGGGGGCGGCCATGCCGTCATGGCGCAGGGGGTAGGCACCCAGCGACACCGGACGCGTGAGGTGCTGCGACTCGTCGCGGTTGACCACCTGCAGCCCGAGGCCCGCGCGCAGGTTGATCACGACGGGTGCGCGGAAGTTGCCGGTCACCGGCTGGACTGGCCCAGCGGGCAGGGTGAGAATGACCAGTGCGATCACGTCATCGGCAGACGTCGCACGAAGGGAGGCTTTCTCCTTTTCCCCGAGATCGATGGCATACGACGGCTCCACCACGAATGGATCGGCGAGCACGAACGTCGTGACCGGCTCCTCGTGCGACTGCAGCCACCACACGCCCTCGCGCGAGGCCGGGCGGAGCGCGTAGGTGCGCGCGTGCGGGATGCCCCAGAGAGGCATGGGAAACTGCACATCGATTGCGACGTCGTCCGGCACGGCGTGAGCGGACACGGCATCCATGGCGATGGAGTTCACGGTTGTCAGAGGTAGTTGGCCAGGCTCAGCCCAAGGATGCGCGACGTGGCGCTCATGGCTGCCTGATAGAGTGTCTGCTTCCCGACAAGCTCGACCATCGCCTTGTCGATCTCGGTGTCACGCAGGTCGGAACGGAAGGCCTTGAGGTCGAGCTCCGCCGAATCGAGGCTCACGATGGCGCTCTCCATTTCGTTCACCCGGGCGCCCTGCGTACCGACGAGCGCCTGCACCTTCGAATGGGCGATGGTCAGTCGCCCCCTCGCCGCTGCAATGGCCGCCGGATCGTTGGCGCCGAGCGCGTTTGACAGGGTCCGCAGCGCCTCCAACGCATCGGTGTCGAGGAACACCTCGGTGCCGTTGTGATTCGGCGTGACGAACTTGTTGTCGCCGATTTCCAGCGAGATGCCGCCACTGGGGTTCACCGGATTGCCTGCCAGCGTCAACCTGGAGAAGCTTCCGGTCGGGGGGACGGGTTCGGCGAAGGGGGCCTCACCGGCACGTGTGCCACCGAACAGATACTCGTCGCCGAAACGGGTATTGCCGAGTCGCGCGGTCTGGTTGAGCATCTGATCGACCTCCGCCTTGATGTTGAGGCGGGTCTGCGCGTCGGCCGTGCCATTCGCGGCCATCATTCCGAGTTCGATGCCGCGCGTCAAGGTGAGGGACACCTGATTGAGCACGGACTCTTCGGCCTGCGCGCGATTGATGCCAAGGTTGGCGTTGCGCCGGAACTGCGTGATCGCCCGCATCGAACTGCCGATGCGGACCACCTGCCCGCCGCTCGTGGCGTCGTCGGACATCTTGCGCAGGCGAATACCGGTCGCGATGTCGTCCCGCGCCCGGTCGATCCCCTGCAGACCCTCCTGCAGGCGACGCTGACTGGTACGGGTGATGATCGTATTGGAGACGCGCATGTGACCAAGGGTGGGTCGGTCCGGGCGTCCCCCCCGTCGAGGAGACGTCGGAGCCCGTCAGGCTGAGTGGAAGTATCGGAATCGCACCCGCCGTCTTGAGCGCCGGGGTCCCGTGGCGGCGACGGATGGCCCGTCGGTCGCATTTTCTGGACGAGGCGGCTAATTTTGCCGGGTGCGACCGCTCCTTGCAGAGAGAAGGACGCACCATCGGCGCGAGCGTCACCCTGCGGGCACGGACCACACACCGCAGGAGCGCCGTCGGTCCTTTTCGTCCCCTCGCCGCCTCTCGATGGCCACCATCCTGTACGTCGACGACGAGCCTGCGGTCGGCCTGATCCTCGAGGATACCCTCGCGCAGGCGGGGCATACGCCCGTCGGTGCCCGAAGCGTTCCCGAAGCCCTGCTGTTGCTCGAGCGAGGCGCCGTCGACCTGATCATCTCCGATTACCGGATGCCGGGGCTGACCGGGCTGGAGTTCATCCAGCTGCTCACCCGAGAGGGCTACGACATCCCGCTCATCATGCTCACCGGGCACGCGAGCATCGAGCATGCCGTCGCCAGCATCAAGGCCGGCGCGATCGACTACATCACCAAACCGGTGCGTCCCCAGCAGCTCGAGCTGGCGGTCGATCAGGCGCTGGAGTACGTGCGACTGCGCCGCGAGAACGAAGCCCTCCGGAAGGAGGTCATGCAGTTTCGCAACGAACGGCAGATCATCGGGGACTCGCCGGCGATCCGCCGTATCCTGCAGACCGTGTCCATGGCCGCACCCACCCGGGCCACCGTGCTGCTCCAGGGCGAATCGGGCACCGGCAAGGAGCTCTTCGCCCGGGCCATCCACGACCAGAGCGAGCGGCGCGACAAGCCCTTCATCAAGCTGAACTGCGCCGCCCTCCCCGAGGGGCTGGTGGAGTCGGCGCTGTTCGGCCACGAAAAGGGAGCGTTCACCGGCGCCATCAAGCGGGTCGAGGGCGCGTTCGAACGCGCCAACCGCGGCACCCTGCTGCTCGACGAAATCTCCGAGATGCGGCTCGATCTGCAGGCCAAGCTGCTCAGAGTGCTGCAGGAGCAGGAGTTCGAGCGCGTGGGTGGAACGACACCCATCAAGGTGGATGTCCGAATCATCGCCACCACCAACCGCGAGCTGGCCATGGAGGCCGACCACGGGACATTCCGGCAGGATCTCTACTATAGGCTATCCACCATCCCGGTCCTCATCCCGCCCCTGCGCGATCGGCCGGACGACATCCCGGTGCTGGCGCTCCGCTTCGCCATGCGGGTGGCCGCCGAACTGGGGAAGAAGATCGAGGGGCTGTCGGCGGATGCCTTGGACGCCCTGCAGCAGTACCCGTGGCCCGGCAACGTCCGCGAACTGCAGCACGTGATCGAACGGGCGGTCATCCTGACCCCCGACCCCATCATCCAGCCGCACTGCCTCGAAGGGACCCGGTTCGGCTTGGCCCACTCGCTGGGCGCCCCCAACATGCGCCCCCGCGCGTTCGCCACCCCGGGCGCGGTCCCCATCTTCGCCGTCAGCGCCGCCGCCGCGGCCCCCAGGGCCAGCGCAGCGACCGATGCCGCCGCCTCGTCGGCCTCGCCTCGTGCCGGGTCGATCGCCCTCAGCACCCTCAATGTCGCCGAAGCCGAACGGGTCCTCATTCAGCATGCGCTGCAGGCGGCCGACAATAACCGCACGAAGGCAGCCGAACTCCTCGGCATCAGCGTGCGCACCCTGCGCAACAAGCTGAACGGCCCCGGCAAGGACAGCGACGACGAGTAACCCGCGCGCCCTCCGGCATTCCCCGCCGCCCCGGCGCCCGGCCTCAACTCGGCAACTTGGATCACCAACCGACCGGCAGGAATTTCCCGCCGGTCGGTTCTTGTCGTGTCCGTGAGCGGCGCCTCGCCGCTGCGCCCAACCCGCAGCTAGCCGCCCAAATCATTACAGAAGAACACTTTAGCCAGCAACCGGCAGCACGAATCCCGAAACCACCCCACGCTGGCCCACCCATTGCTTTGAGCAACACCGGAATTCCTCGTCCATTCACTCCGGACCGCCAGATGCTCTTTGGACTCTTCGATCGCGTCACATCGGCCCCGCAGCTCAAGTCGTCACTCGACCGGAGCGTGGAGCGCTCGCGCAGCATCGCCGATCGCGTCTCCAAGGCAACCCTGCAGAACAGCGACGGGTTTGCCCTCGAGGCGTCCCGCGGGAACACCCAGGCCGGCATCAACCCGGTGAATGTGGAAGACGAGATGGTGGCCCTCGCCGACGAGCAGTTGCGCTTCCTCGCCACCTCGCGCCTCCTCGAAAAGACCTACGCCAGCCTGCGGAACGCCATCAAGGGCGGAGGGGCGAGCTGATGCCCGTCAATCCCGTTCGCGTCCCGCCACTGCTCCCGATCCCGGGGCAGCAGGTCGTGCGCCCGATGTTCAAGTCCATGGGTATCGCCGCCAGCGGCCTGTCCGCGCAGCGCCAGCGCATGGAAACGATCGCGCAGAATCTGGCCAACGCCGACGTGACCCGAGGCCCCGACGGCGCCCCGTACAAGCGGCGCGACGTCGTGCTCGAAGCCGCCACGGCGCAGAACGCCCTCTTCAATCCCGGCAACCCCTCGGCTCAGTCGCTCGGGTCGGCTGCCAACGGGGTGTTCGGTGCTCCCCCTGGCCAGCCACCGGTCATGGAAGACGGTCCGAAGCCCATTGTGGTCCCCGTGCTGCCGATGACCGGTGGCGTGAACGGACCGATCGGCAGCGAGTACGGCGTGCGCGTGGCAGGCATCGCCGAAGATCAGGGGGAAGGTCGCCTGCAGTACGAACCCGGGCACCCCGATGCCGACGCCAACGGCTACGTGCGCTATCCCGACGTCGACACCGCGCAGGAGCTCGTAAAGCTCATGGATGCCAAGCGCATGTACGAAGCCAACGCCTCGGTCTTCCAGACCACCAAGTCGATGCTCCGCGCCGCGCTCGACATCTGACGCCCCCGACGTCGTTCGCGGCGGGTCCGGGAGTCGGTGTGAGGTCGCCTCTTCCTCCTCCTTTCTGACCTCACATCGACTCCCGCCCGCCGCCACTTCTTCTCCCGCTGCAACCGACCAGTCCCATGAGCATCGCCCCCGTCAACAATTCGCCGCTGCTTCCGAACCTCGGCGCCACGCGCACCGAGCCGGCCCGCGCACAGAACACGGGCCATCAGGGCCTCGATCGCGCGGCGCTGGCCACGCCGCAGGCGCGCGCGAGCCAGGCGGCGCTCAAGCCGCAGGCCCCCATCGCGGGGCAGAGCACCGCCCAGGGCGTGGTGCCGGCCGAGGCGCCGCCGGGCACCGACCCGACGCTTTGGAGCGTGCTGACGAGCGAGGAGCGGAACTTCTTCGCCAAGACCGCCGCCCTCGGCCCGCTCACCTACAGCCGCATCAAGGCTGTCACCAATCCGCCGCCGCCGGTCGCGCGCGGTGTGCGCCTCGACGTGCGCGCCTGATTCGCCGCCTCACGGTTCCCGCTTCCGACCCGACCCTCCTCATGCAGACACGGCTCGACCTCCTCACGCGGTCTCTCCCCGAATTCGGCCAGGATCGCGCCCTGACGACGCCGGTGCCCATCACGGGCCCGAGCGACAACTCCTTCGGCAAGACGCTCACCCGCGCGATCAACGAGGTCTCGGACACCCGCGATCATGCGGGCGACCTCGTCAAGCGGTTTGCCAACGGGGAAAACGTCGAGCTGCACCAGGTGATGGCCGCGAGCGAGGAAGCCGGCATTGCCCTCGACCTGCTCATCGAGCTGCGGAACAAGGTCATCGAGGCCTACCGCAGCGTGATCAGCATGCAGACCTGATCCGGCGCCCCGATGAACGCTGCTCTCGAATCGCTGCTGGCCCGCTTCGGCGGTGGCCGCCAGGTCGCCATCATCGCCGTTGGCGTGATCGTGACCGGCCTGGTGTTCGGCGTGTCACAGTGGGCGACCAAGCCCACCATGGTGCCGCTCTACACCGACATCCCGGTGGAGAACGTCAAGACGATGACGGACAAGCTCACCGAGGCCGGCATCGCCTACGAACTCGCGGCGAACGGCACGACGATCACGGTCCCGAGCGAAGACCTCGCCAAGGCCCGCGTCGACCTTGCCGCCGGCGAGATCCCCAACGCCGGTCGCCCCGGCCTCGAGCTGTTCGACAAGCCCACCTGGGGCATGACCGACTTCACCCAGAAGGTGAACTACCGGCGCGCCCTCGAGGGCGAGCTCGAGCGCACCATCGGCGAGATGAAGAACGTGAAGGCGGTGAAGGTGCACCTCGCGCTCGAAGACGACCAGCTGTTCAAGGCGAACGAGCGGCCGTCGAAGGCCTCGGTCACGCTGACGATGGAAGGCGGCGACACGCCGCGCCGGGCTACCGTGGAGGGCATTACCAGCCTCGTGGCCAGCAGCGTCGGTGGCCTCGAGCCGGAGCACGTCACCATCGTGGACGAGCGCGGTCAGGCACTGACCGTGGAAGACGAGACCTCGGTGGCGGGTCTCTCCAGCCGGCAGCTCGCCGTGCAGCGCGAAGTCGAGACCTACCTGGAGCAGAAGGCCGATAAGCTGCTCTCGAGCCTGGTCGGCAGCGGCAATGCCCGGGTGCAGGTGGCGGCCTCGATCAACTTCGACAAGGTCGAGCGCACGGTGCAGGCCGTGGACCCCGACAAACAGGCGCTGAGTGTCGAGCAGAAGGCCGAGGTGACCCCCAGCACGCCGCAGCAGGGCGCCGGCTACAGCACCACCGCCAACACCTACGAGAACACGAAGAGCGTCGAGACCTTCAGCGGCGCCATCGGCAACCTCAAGAAACTGACCGTCGCCGTGCTGGTGGCCGACAAGGTCACCATGCCGGCGTTGCCGGCGGCCCCTGCCGCCACCGACAGTGCGGCGACCGACAGCGCCACCGCCGCGCCCGCCGCAGCGGTCGTGCCCCAGCCGATCATCACGGCACGCACGCCGGAAGAACTGGCCCGCATCGAGGCGCTGGTGCGCAACGCGCTCGGCGTCGACTCCGCCCGGGGTGACATGATCTCCGTGGTGAGCGCGCCCTTCGACATGCCGGCCCCACGCGTGGACACGGGCGATGCCACCGCCATCCCCAAGGACTTCGTGGGCAGGGCGCAGTTCATCCTCGACAAGATCCAGACGAACCCCAAGCCTGTCGTGGCGCTCGCGGCGCTCGGGGTGCTGCTCATCGTGGCCCTGACGGCCGTGCTGATGCTCCGCCCGAAGAAGCCCGTGGTGGTCGACGTGCCAGCCACTCCGGAGGCGTTGCCCGGCTCACCGCCGTATGCCGAACTCCCGGCCAGCACACAGATGCAGCAGGCCATGGAGGACATGCAGGCGCTGGCGGAGGACGCGTACGAGGAGCAGGAGGAACTCGAAGAGCAGCGTCCTGCCGTTCGCCTCCCGCCCCTTCCGACTACGCCCGAGCGCGAGCAGGCCATCGCGACCGTCGAGCAGCGTCCCGAAGCCGCCCTGCGGGTCGTCCGCACCTGGCTCCGACAGTAATCCCCCGCATCTCCCATGATCGCACTCGCGCGCACGAACAGCTCCGACAAGTACGCCCCGGAACGGCTCTCCGGCCGCCAGAAGGTCGCCATCCTGTGCATGGCGATCGGGGCGGAAGCCGCCGCCAAGCTCACGGGCTCGCTGCACCCCGACGAGGCCGAGGTCGTGGCCCTCGAGATGGCGCAGCTCGATCGCGTCCCGCAGCCGACCATCGACGCCGTGCTCACCGAATGGCTCGAGCTCACGCTCGGCGTCGATTCGCTCAGCGCCGGCGGCGTGGAGTTCGCCAAGGACGTGCTGGAGAAGGCGTTCGGCCCGGACAAGGCCCACCACATCCTCAAGCGTATTCAGGGTCAGCTGGCGGACAGCGACCGCTTCGGGCGGCTGCGCCGCGCCGATCCCCAGCAGCTGGGCAGCACGCTGCGCAACGAGCACCCGCAGACCATCGCGCTCATCATGGCTCACCTCGACCCGGCCCAGGTGGCCGCCATCCTGCGCGAGTTCGATCCGGCGCTCGGCGGTGAGGTCATGTTCCGCATTGCCAAGATGGAGAAGGTCTCCCCCGAGATGATCGCGCTCGTCGAGCGCGCCATCGGCAACGAGGCGAATCTCGCGTTCGCGCAGGGCATGTCGAGCGTCGGCGGCCCGGCGGCCGTCGCCGCCGTGCTCAACCTCGTGAATACCGCACTCGAGAAAGAAGTGCTCGACCTGGTGTGCGAGAAGGACCCGCACCTCAGCGACCAGATCAAGAACCTCATGTTCGTCTTCGAGGATCTGTCCTCGCTCGACGACAAGTCGCTGCAGCGCCTGCTGCGCGAGGTGGACGTCAAGCAGCTCGCGCTGGCACTCAAGGCGGCCAGCCCCGAGCTCAAGCAGAAGATCATGGGCACGATGTCGCAACGCGCCGTGGCGGGGCTCAAGGAGGAGATCGAGTACCTTGGTCCGGTCAAGATGCGCGACGTCGAGGCCGCCCAGACGGACATCGTCTCGAAGGTGCGGGCACTCGAGGAGACCGGCGAGATCGTGCTGAGCGCCGGGTCCGACGATGTCATCGTCTGACGCGGGCCGCATGCACGCCGCTCCCTGGTCGCTGGACGAGTTCACAACGGACGTGTTTGACGGCGAGGTGCCGGACCCGGCGCCCGCCGCCGACGAGGCACCGGCGGTGTCGGTCGACGACATCGCCGCGGCCTACGACGCACGGCTCGAAGCGGAATGCGCCCGCATCGAGGCGGAGGCCTATGCGCGTGGCCGCGCCGATGCGGAACGCGCGGCCCAGGCCACCCTCGACGAAACGCTCGCGCGCGCCCTGACGGCGCTCGCGAGCGCCACGCAGTCGGTACAGCTGCACGAGTCGCGCTGGCTGGCCAACGCCGAGGAGAACATCGCCGCGATGGCGATCATCGTGGCCCGGCATGTCTTGCAGCGCGAGATCCAGGCCGACCCGTCGTTCGTGGCGGACCTCGTGGCCTCGCTCGTCGAGCAGTACCCCGTGGACCAGGAAGTCACCATCCGCCTGCACCCCGATGACCTCGCGGCCTGCCGCTCGGCGCTGCAGCAGGATGGGGGCAGCTGGCGCACATTGCGCTGGATTGCCGACACGACCATCCAGCGCGGCGGCTGCCTGACCGAGGGTCGGGAACGCATCATCGACGGCCGTGTCGACACCGCCCTCGAACGCGCGTACCGCGCCCTCGCCGGCGTACAGGCATGAGCATGCCGACCGTCCCGGCAGCGCCCGGTACCGGCGCCACGGTCATCGACTGCCTCACCGATCGCCTGGCCCGCACCGAGCGTTTCGGCTCCTACGGACGCGTGACGCGGGTGGTGGGGCTTGTCGTCGAGGCCACCGGGATCGAGGTGGGGCTCGGGTCACTCTGCCGCATCACCAACCACGCACGCGAACGTTCGGTGCTCGCGGAAGTGGTGGGATTCAACGAGCGCAGCGTGCTGCTCATGCCGCTCGGGGAACTGGATGGCCTTCATGCCGGCGCCAGTGTGCAGCCACTCGGCCGCACGTTCGGCGTGGACGTGGGCCCCGGCCTGCTCGGGCGCGTGCTGAATGGCCTCGGGCATCCCATCGATGGCAAGGGCAAGATCGACACCATCGAACGGGTGTCGCTCTCCGCCGAGCCGCCCAATCCGCTCGTCCGCGAGACCATCGACCGGCCGCTGGAGACAGGCGTCCGCGCCATCGACGGCCTGCTCACCATCGGCCGTGGTCAGCGCGTCGGCATCTTCGCCGGCTCCGGCGTGGGCAAGTCCACCATGCTGGGCATGATCGCCCGGCACGCGCAGGCTGATGTCAACGTGATCGCGCTGCTCGGCGAGCGTGGTCGCGAAGTGCGGGAATTCCTCGAGCATTCGCTGGGCCCGGAGGGACTGGCGCGCTCGGTCGTGATCGTGGCCACCGGGGACCAGGCCGCCCTCGTGCGTGCCCGCGGCGCCTTGGTGGCGACGGCCATCGCCGAGTACTTCCGCGATCAGGGGAAGCAGGTGCTGCTCATGGTGGACTCCGTGACGCGCGTGGCGATGGCCTGGCGTGAGATCGGCCTCGCCACCGGCGAGCCGCCCACGACCAAGGGGTATCCGCCATCGGTGTTCGCCAACCTGCCGCGGCTGCTCGAACGCGCCGGCAACGGCGAACGCGGCGGCATCACCGGCGTTTACACCGTCCTCGTCGACGGCGACGACTTCAACGAGCCGGTGGCCGACGCCACGCGCTCGATTCTCGACGGGCACATCGTGCTCACGCGCCGCCTGGCGGCCCAAAACCACTTCCCGGCGATCGACGTGCTCGACTCCAAGAGCCGCGTCAGAGACCTCATCACCAACGAGGGCCAACGACGTGCCGGCCGCGCCATGCTGCGGCTCGAAGCCGCGTATCGCGAGAAGGAAGATCTCATCATGGTCGGCGCCTACCAGCGGGGCAGTGACCCCTATGTGGATGCCGCGATCAGCTATCGGCATCAGGTGCTCGAGTTCCTCCAGCAGCGTCCCGACGAGACCACACTCTACGGTGATACGTACGCAGCGCTGACGCAGATCGCCGAATCGATCGAGGCGTCGGTCCAGAGACGGTAAATGGCATTCAACTTCCGGCTGCAGCGCATTCTCGAACTGCGTGCCCAGCATGAGCAGGTGAAGGCGAGGGAACTCGCCGCCGCGCGCGAACGCGCCGAGACGGCGGCGCGGGCGCGCGACGCGCTCGCTGCCGTGCGCGACGAATCCCACACGCAGCTGCACACCGCCACGCAGCGCGCGCCGCGCGTGGGGCACCTGCACCAGCTTGGCACGGTTCTCGCTTCTCTCGACGAACGGTTGGTGGTCGCCAGCGACGTGGTGAAGCACGCCGACGCCGGTGTGCAGGAGGCCCGGGCCCTGCTCGACAGCGCCGCCCGCGACCGCCGAGTGCTCGATCGCCTCAAGGAGCGCCATGCCCATGCCTGGCGTACCGACGAGGCCCAGAAGGATCGGGTGCAGATGGATGAAGTGGCACTCGCGAAGTACACACGCACGCAGGACACGAAGGACGCACGCGACGGCGAACCCGCCGGCCGCGACTCTCACCGTGACGGATCGCCTCGATGAAAGCATTGATCATCCCCATCGCCATTGGTCTGCTCGCCGGTCTCGGCGGCGGATCGGGGTACGCGTACATGCGCGCCTCGGCAAAGTTCGCCGTCGACTCTGCGCGAATTGCCGATAGCCTCGCCACGCACGCGGCAGATTCGACCGCGCACGGTGACTCCACCGCCCACGACAGCAGCGCCACGGCACACGACGCCGCGGGCCACGAACCCGCCTTGCCGATGACGCCCGCCGACAGCCTGCGGGCGCTCGAGACCGCGCGCAAGGGACTTGCCGATGCGCACACGGCGCCGGCGGCGGAACACGGGACGAAGGCGGCGCCGAAACCCGAGCCCAAGGCGGCGCCGGGTCCGGCCGCCACGAAGGCGGCGCCCCCGAGCGCGGTAGCCAGCATGGCGGCGACGTCGAGTGCGGCAGGCGGGACGCCGGCCACCAAACCGGACGCGGCCCCCGCGCCGACCAAGGGTAGCACGGCGGCCGCGGCGGCCACCGTGAAGGAAGCGCGGGATGCGGCGCTGCAGACGGTGCTCCCCGAGCAGCGCCTCGCGAAGATCTTCGCGGCCATGCCGGCCAAGGATGCCGCCAAGGTGCTCGACCAGATGACCGACGGCGACGTGCGCGCCATCCTCGCCATGATGAGTGACAAGCAGGCAGCGGCGATCCTGTCGGCGTTCCCCGCCAACCGCGCGGCGGCCATCACCAGAGGCGCCGTGCTCTCGGCGGGGAGCAAGACGCCGTGAGCACCGCGCATGTCATGAACGCCGTCACCAGGGCCGCGCCACGGCCGGCCCCGAAGGCGGCGCCGGCGGCCCGCCGGGAGACGGTGGACACCGACGCCGAATCGATTCGGGACAAGGATCGCAAGCCCGACGCGTCCCGCCCGGAGTTCGCCGCCCTGCTGGCGCTCCTCGCCGCCATGGGGCAACAGGTGCGCACGGACCTGGTGCAGCAACTCCCCGAGGAGGCGGCCTCGCTCGTCGATCGGCTGCTGCAGGACGCAGCGCCCATGACAGGTGCCGCGACGCCTTCGGCCGACGGTACCAACGCACAGAGCGCCCTAACCGCCAGCGCGCAGCCGGTGGACGGCGCGTCACCCGACCACGTAGACGGTCCGACGGACGACCGGCCTGCCGGTGACGTGGTCGACCTCCTGGCCTACGCCCGAGCGCGCGAGACCTCCACGGAGCGTACGCCGGCACAGGCGGCAGTGGCGCCAGCGGCGCCGCACGACGACCGGGCGGCACTCCAGGCGCTGGCGCATATCGCCTCGCAGCGTGGCGCATCCATCGAACAGCTGTTGGCGATCGGTGACGCCCGCGGGGCCGAAGTGCGCGCCGCGCTCGACGCGATCCTGGCGCAGGCCGGGTCACCGGCCGGTGCGCGGTTGGCCGCGCGCCAGCTGGAACGGAACACGACCCCCCTGGCGCTCGCCACCGCGGAGACCCGCAGCGGGGATGTCACCACCCCGGTCCGCGATCTCGACGCGGTGGCCCCTGAACTGCGTGGCAAGGTCGCACGCGTCATCGACCGTATGAAACGCGAGTACGGCCACGACGTAACGCTCGTGGAGACGGTCCGCTCGCAGGAGCGCCAGGACTGGCTCTACGAGCAGGGGCGGAGCCGCCGTGGCCCAGTCGTGACCTGGACGCGCGATTCGGCGCACACCCGGGGCGAGGCGGTCGATGTGTTGATCGATGGGTCGTGGGACAACGCCCAGGGCTTTGCGCGCCTCCAGCGGATCGCGCGCGAGGAAGGGCTGCGCACGCTCGGCCTGAAGGATCCCGGGCATCTCGAACTGGCGGGACACGGTGCACCGGTCGATCCCGCCGCTGCGGCGACGCTCAAGGTGGACCGGCAGATTCCACGCCCCGAACCGACCGCATCGGCCGCGGGCATGGCGCAGGTGGCCAGCGTCGCCGGCGTGGCGGGCGTGGCCCGTGTGGCCGAACCGTCCGGCGCGGCGCGTATCGCAACGCAGGGTGGTACCGCGACCGCCAACGGGCTGGCCGCCTACACGGCACCGCAGCAGGCCACACGCCTCGCCAACGATACCGGGAACGGCAACGGAGAGGCCTTCGGCCGCGGCGACCGCGATGCGCGGGGCACGTCGCTCCAGGGCGGCCGTCAGCGTGGGCACGACCAGCACGACACCACGGCACCCGCCTTTGGCGCCCTGACCGGGACCGCGGGCGTCACCACCACCAGCCCCGAGCGCGTTGCCACGGCCAGTGCGCCCGCCGGCAGCGTACAGGCGGAGCGCGTGGCCGACATCCAGCAGATGCGGGCGGATGCGCCGGCCGGCCCGCTCTCCCGCATGACGCTCAACGTCGACAACGCAAACGGTACCCAGGAAACCATCACGGTTGATGTGCGCGGCAACACCGTGACCACCCAGATCACGACCGACGCCGCGACCGCCGAGCGCATCCGCATGCGCTCGGCCGACCTGCAGGACGCCCTCGGCCGTCACGGACTCGAGAGCGAGCGTCTGCGCGTCGGCGCCAGCAAGCCGCAGGACACCGTGGAGATCGGACGCGTGGCGGCAGGCGAGCGCGAAGCGCTGAAGATCGGTGGTGCGCCGCCTTCGGGCACCCAGGATGGTGCCGCCGGCAACAGTCAGCGCGAACGCGCGCCGGCCCGCGAGTGGCAGCAGGACGAGTCACGGCGCGAGCAAGCCGCCCGAGCTCGCGACGAACGCCAGCAGCAGCAGCAGCAGGACCGCAACGAGCGGCAGGAGCACCAGCGCCGCGTTACCTCCACCTTCGGAGTCGAGTGATGGTCACCTCCGTTCGCAACGCGTTCGGCAACGCCCGGTTCGACACCACGACCACGACACCGTCGGTCGCGGCCACCGAGCCACCCAAGGGAGCGGCCGAACCCTCCGCGCCGCGCACGCTACCCACCAATCCGTCGGCCATGGGCCGCGACGAGTTCCTCAAGATGCTCGTCGCCCAGCTCAAGAATCAGGACCCGCTCAACCCGATGGACGGCAAGGACATGGCAGCGCAGCTCGCCCAGTTCTCCACCGTCGAGCAGCTCATCACGATGAACAAGTCGATCGATGAGCAGAAGGCGGCGGCCGCCCAGATGACCGACGCCATCGAGTCGCTGCAGGAGACGCAGAACCAGCGCGCCGATGAACTCGCCACGCTCATCGAAGGACAGATGGCCATGGCCACGGTCGGCAAGATCGGCGTGACGGCCGGCAACAACGCCTTCGTCGATCGCGATGGCACCGGCACCATCATGGTCAACACCGGGAGCCTCACGGGCACGGGGCGCATCACCATGATCGACAGCACCGGAGCCACCGTCGGCCAGGCCCTCGTCGGCCCGGTGAAGCAGGGCCAGCAGGCATTCGACGTGGGTGACTATAAGTGGGACCCACCGCTCAAGCCCGGGAAGTACACGTTCAAGTTCGAGGTTGCCAAGGATGGCAATCCGTATGTCGCGGCCACGACATACACCGCCGGACGGATCACCGGCATGCGGTACCAAGACGGCAATCCCATCCTGCTGATCGGCGACAGCATCAGCGTCCCGATGTCGCAACTCACCCAGATCCGCGCCTGACCGCGACCTGACCCCGAGGATCCACCAACATGCTCCGTTCTCTCTTCGCCGGCGTCTCCGGCCTGCGCAACAACCAGGTGCGCATGGACATCATCGGCAACAACATCGCCAACGTGAACACGGTGGCCTTCAAGGCTGGCCGTGTGACCTTCAAGGAAGGCTTCGCCCAGCTCCTGCAGGGCGCCAGCCGCCCGCCCGGTGATCAGGGCGGCATCAACCCGATCCAGATCGGCCTCGGCATGCAGATCGGCTCCATCGACCAGATCGTCAACCAGGGCAATCTCGAGACGACGGGGCTCAACACCGACCTGGCAATCCAGGGCGACTCCTTCTTCGTCGTCCGCAAGGGCAACCAGAGCTTCTACACCCGCGCCGGCAACTTCCAGGTGGACGCGCTCGGCCAGCTCGTGTCGCCGGCCAACGGGTTCATCGTGCAGGGCCGCATGTACGACAACGGACAGGTGCAGGACGGCATCCGCGACATCAAGCTGCCCTTCGGCCAGAAGGTGTCTGCCAGGCCGACGACCGAGGCCGCGCTCGCCGGCAACCTCAACGCCTCGGCGCCCGTCTTCCAGGGGAATTTCAACGATCCGCTCGACCGCGCGCTCCCCATCAACCAAAAGGCGTGGACCGAAACGCAGATCGGCGTCTTCGACTCGCAAGGCACTCGCCACGACATCAAGCTCCAGAGCTGGAAGACGGGCCCGAACACCTGGGATTGGCGCATCGATCCGATCGCCTCAGCACAGACCTTCGAGGTCGAGACCAGCAGCAGCTCCCCTCCGGCGCCGGTCTCGCTGCCCACGCCGCCGGCGGGCTACGAGATCAAGGCCGCCAATGTGCGGGTGTACAGCGCCACGGGCGTGGAGTACAACTCGCCGGGCGACTACACCTTCAACGCCACGTCGGGCGAGGTGACGTTCACGACGAACATGCCGCCGAACTCGGTCATCAAGGTGGGATACTTCATGAGTCCCACCGGGACGCTGCCGGCGGGGGAGAACTCCGGCACGTTCACCTTCGACCAGGCCGGGCTCCTCACCACGGATGTCGTGGCCGGGCTGAACTTCGGGGTGCCGGGTGCCAACGCGGTGCGCATCGAGCTCAAGCTCGGTGGCGGTGTGAACGGTCTCACCCAGTTTGCCTCGACCTCGTCCACGGCGGTGCTGCGCGACCAGAACGGCTTCACCGCCGGCACGCTGCAGAACTTCTCCATCGACCGGTTCGGCCTCATCACGGGCTTCTTCACGAACGGCACCACGAGCCCGCTGGCGCGCATCGTGCTCGCCGACTTCAACAACCCGAGCGGTCTGCTCCGCATCGGCGACAACATGTACCAGGAGTCGGCGAACTCCGGCAGCGGGGTGCTTGGCTTTGCGCTCGAGGGATCGCAGTCGCAGCTCACCAGCGGCGCGCTCGAGATGTCGAACGTCGACCTGGCCCAGGAGTTCACGAACATGATCGTGGCTCAGCGCGCCTTCCAGGCAAACGGCAAGGTCGTGAGCACCTCCGACGACATGCTGCAGGAGCTGATGACGATCAAGCGGTAACCCCGGGTAATCGGGTGCGACCGCCGCCACCGGAACCGGTGGCGGCGGTCGCGTCGTTTTTGGCCCGGCAACTCTTGCCGCCACCCCCGACGCCGACCCGCTTTTGCCGGTCGACAGGCCGGACCCCGACCCCCCGAGCGATCCTGCTCGAATGCGGTAACCTCAACAATGACAGCAGGTTGACTCGCGGCGGCGACCGCGTGACGGCGGTGGCACGGGGAGTGCTTTTCCCGACCCTGTCGAATCCACCCTCGTCCGCTCTTTCCTATGGCCTCCGAACAACCGCAGGCAGCCAGTACCCCAGCCGCAACCTCCAAGCCCAAGCTCCCCATGCTCATCGGCATGGTGGCGGTTGGACTCGCCGTCGGTGGCGGGACGGGCGCCGCGTTCGTCGGCCCGATGGTCGCGAAAAAGATGGGCAAGAATGCCTCGGCGATGGTCGCCGCGGCCCAGGATCACGAAAACGCCGCAGATGAGAGCGTCGATCACGACGCCGAAGAGGAAGGCGGCAAGAAGAAGACCGACGAAGGGGCTGCCGAGGCAGCGGCCGAAGCCGCTCCCGTCCATCTCCTCGAAAACCTCGTGCTGAACCCGGCCGGGAGTGGTGGCAGTCGCTTCCTGCTGCTGTCGGTGGCCCTGGAAGTCGGCAACGCGACAGCCGCCGACGAGTTCAAGAGCCGGGACGCCGAGCTGCGGGACATCATCCTCACCACGCTCAGCACCAAGTCCACCGAGGAGCTCACCGACATTGCCCAACGTGACGTCTTCAAGGGCGAACTCGCGAAGGCCATCGCGTCCCGCTTCGGCAAGAAGTCGGTGAAGAGCCTGTACTTCCCGCAGTTCGTCGTCCAGTAACGGCCCGCCGCATTCCCCGATGGCCTCCGAAACACTTTCCCAGACCGACATCGACCGCCTCCTTGGCGGCGGCAGTCCTGGTGGCGCACCGGCAGCCGCCGCGGCGGCGCTCGACGTGCAGGTCTACGATTTCCGTCGCCCGCATCGCGTCTCGAAGGAGCGCCTGCGCACGCTGGAAGCCATGTACGAACGCCTCGTGAAGGCGCTCGAGGCGTGGCTCATCTCGCGGGTGCGCGGCCAGATCGAGGTGCGCCTGCAGAGCGTCGAGCAGTTCTCGTTCGGCGAGTTCACGCTCTCGCTGCCAATGCCCTGCTCCTCCTTCATCTTCGACATCGTCGGCACCGGCCAGCGAGGCGTCATCGATGTCGGCCCCGAGTTCAGTACCTACCTCATCGACCGCCTCTTCGGGGGCGAGGGAAACGGCAGCGCGCTCACCCGCGCCCTCACGCCCATCGAGCGCATGGCGGTGCGCGGCGTCGCCGACAAGCTGACCTCGCTGCTGCAGGAGATCTGGCAGGACCACGTGCCCATGGACCTGCAGGTCACGGGCTTCGAGTCGTCGCCCGAAATCCTGCAGGTCGTCAACCGCGAAGACCCGGTGCTGGTCGCCAACGTCGAGTTCAGCAGTGGCAACGTGAGCAGCCTGGTGCTGCTCTGCCTGCCCTTTTCGGTGCTCGACAAGTTCTTCACCTCGAGCGGCCAGCAGCGGCTGGCCCTCCTGGCGACGAACGAACAGGAGCGCGAAGTCACCCGGCAGCGCAGCGAGGCAGCCCTGCGCGCGACGCGAGTGCCGCTCACCGCGCGCCTCCCCGACTTTCAGCTGTCGATGCGGGAGCTCGCCCATCTCTCCGAGGGGAGCATCATCCCCACCGGCATTCCCCGCGACGCCCGCGTGATCCTGCGCGCCGGCACCCAGGAACGTTTCATCGGCCACCCCGGACGCGTGAACGGCAACCTGGCTGTGCGCGTCGTCGATGCCGTGCCTTCCCTCGCCGCCACCGTCCCTGTCTCCGTTTCCGATTCCCGGACCTCCGCATGACTCCCGAAGAAATCGATGCCCTGGTCAACAGTGCCCAGGCCGCCAAGAAGGCTGGACAGCCGCTCTCGTCGCTGATGGACGATGGGGCCGGCGCGGCGGCCACCGTCGCGGCCAGCCCGACGGTGCGCGCCCCGCAGTTCACCGACTTCGAGCAGACCATGCTCGGCAACACCGAGGTGCCGATCGGCATGCTGCTCGATCTCACGCTCCCGGTGTCCATCGAACTCGGGCGCACGAGCATGACGGTGCAGGAAATCCTGCGTCTCGGTCGCGGCTCGGTCATCCAGCTCGACCGCCTCGCCGGCGAACCGATCGACATTTACGTCGGCGACCGCCGCTTCGCGGAGGGCGAGGTCGTGGTGCTCGGCGAGCACTTCGGTGTGCGCATCACGCGTGTGCTGGCCAACCCCGCTGCGGTTGGCGCCGCGCACGCCGCATGACGGCCGCGATGAGCGATATCGTTCCCCCCACCACCTGAGCCGGACGCCCGCATCATGGTGACCGCTGGGCTGAGTGTCGTGGCGGCCCTGGCCTTCGTGCTGGGGCTCGGTGCCGTGTGCCTGTGGGCCCTCAAGCGCTGGGGAGCCGGTCCGCTGCGACCGCGCACCCGCGTGGCCGTGGAGGTCGTGCAGCGGGTGCCGCTGGGCCCCAAGACCGGCCTGGCGGTTGTGCGCGTCGGCGACAAGGTCATGGCCGTGTCGGTTGGCGATGGGGGCGTGCGGCCGCTCTTCGAGCTCGACGAGGCCGACCGCCAGCGTGTGATCGCCACCAGTCACGTGCCGCTGCCCGTGCCGTCCAGCAGCGAGGCGGCAGCCGCGTTCGCTCCGCTCTCGCCGATGGCGTTCGGGACCACCTTCGGTGGCTTGCTCAGCCGCTCGCTCGGTACGGTCAGACCGGCCTCGCCACCGCTGGCATCGACGGCAGACGCCGTCGCCCCGGTGACGGAAGCCCCGGTGACGGATGCCCCGGTGACGGATGCCCCGGTGACGGATGCCCCGGTGACGCTGGCCGCACCAGCGACGACCCCGCTGGCGCCGGCACCGATGCCGTCCCAGACGGTGACGGCGATCCCCCCGCTCTCGCTCACCGAAGCGGCCGAAGTGCCGTCGTTCCTGACGGCCCCGCTGACGACGAGCCGCGGGGCCGCGGTGACCTATGGCCCCCTCGCCAGGGCCCGACGCAGCGCCGGCCCGGTGGCGCCCCACGGTGCCGATCGTGACTTCCGGAGCCTGCTTGGCGTGTCGTTGAGTGGGGCCACCCGGCTGGCGGTGCTGGCCGGCGCCATGCTGCTGATCGGCAGCCCGTCGCTGCATGCGCAGGGCACGGGAACCGGGACAGGCCCCGCCGTCGGTGCACCGCCGGTCGTGCAGCCGCCCGCAGCGCCGGCGGTCCAGCCCCCGGCATCGCCCGTGCTGTCGCCGCCGGTCGCGCCCGTTCCGCCGGCCGCACCGCAGCGCCCGGTGCCCGCTGCCGGAGCCCCCAACGCATCGGCCATGCGCACGGCGCGTCCCGCAACACCCGGCACCGCCACGCAGGCCCCCGCACCGCGTCCCGGCAACGGCGCCCAGCTGAACACGCAGGGCACCGCCACCCGGCGCGAGACGAATCGCATGCAGCTCGATTCGATGGCGCGCGCGAACCAGAACGCCCAGGCCGCGGCGGCGGCCCCGATTGCCGCCGACGACGCCATCATGCGCATGATGCCGCAGATGGACGTGAAGCTGGGCGGCAACGGCGAGGGCGAAGGGCTGCGCCTGAACGGCACCGTGGGCATTGTGGTCATGATGGGGCTGCTCACCCTGCTCCCCACGCTGCTGCTCATGATGACGGGCTTCACCCGCATCCTGATCGTGCTGCACTTTCTCAAGCAGGCCATGGGTACGCAAAGTGCGCCCCCGGGCCAGTTGCTCGCCGGCATGGCGCTGCTGCTCACCGGCTTCGTCATGGGCCCCACGCTCAGCGAAGTCAATCGCACCGCCATCACGCCGTGGCTCGACGGCAAGATCACGCAGGTCGAGATGATGAAGACCGGCGTGCAACCCATGCGCACGTTCATGCTCAGGCAGACGCGCGAGGCGGACCTCAAGGCGTTCGTCGAGATGAGCCGCATGCCGCGCCCCGCCACCGTCGACGACGTACCGCTGCACGTGCTCATGTCGGCATTCGTGGCCAGCGAACTGCGCACGGCCTTTCAGATCGGCTTTGCGATCTACCTGCCGTTCATCATCATCGACGCCGTTGTGGCGTCGGTGCTCATGAGCATGGGCATGATGATGCTGCCGCCGGCCATGATCTCGTTGCCCTTCAAATTGCTGCTGTTCGTGCTCGTGGACGGCTGGAGCCTCACCATCACGAGCCTGGTCCAGAGCTTCAAGTAGCCGGTCGCCGGTCGCCGCGCGCCCGCATGGCGCGTGGCAAGCCCCCGCCTGCCGTGACCGGTCGCGCGTCCACACCCCGATCACCCCGGACCCGTCGTCGGGGCGCAGCCCCGCCAGCTCCTGCGGCAGCCGCGACCGACAGCCGTCCCCCCCCCGCGCAAATCCTGCCGCCCCTCACGCTGTGTGATCCACGTGGCGTGCGCGACTCGGCAAGAGCTGCCGCTTCACTGCCGACCCCCCACCACCCGGGACCGGCCACCCGTCGCCCAAGCGATTGACTGTCAACGCGTTACCGATCCAACACCGGAACGACGCGCCATGGCACCATCCCTGCTTTACCGCACCGGTGTCAGCCGTCCACACCGGATCTCGTCAACCGCCGCCCACCGTGTCCTACCAGCTCGTCATCGACCTCTCCCGTGACGCGATCCTGACCGCCCTCATGGTCGCCGCGCCGCTGCTGCTCATCGCGCTGGGCGTCGGGCTGGTCGTGTCGATCATCCAGTCGGTCACGCAGATCCAGGAGCAGACGCTCACCTTCGTGCCCAAGCTCGTGCTGGTCGGCGGCGCCTTCATCGTCGGTCTGCCCTGGCTGCTCCAGATCCTGATCAAGTTCACGACCCAGATCATCCGCGGCATTCCCGCCATGGTGGCCTGAGCCAATGCTCTTCGGGCTCCCCGATTTCGCTGCACCGGGCGTCGCCGCGGCCTTCGTGCTGACGGCACTGCGGGTGGGGGGGCTGCTGCTGGTCGCGCCGGCGTGGTCCGCCAAGTCGGTGCCCATGAAGCTGCGCACCGCCGTGCTCGTGGTGTTCGCCGTGTTGCTGCTCCCCAGCGCGCTCCAGACCGCCGACCGCGCCACGCTGGTCATTACGCCCGCCACCTTCCTCGCCGAAACGGCCATCGGCTTCGCGCTCGGCCTCGCCGCGGCGCTGGTCATCGCCGGCGCTGAATTCGCTGGCGAACTCGCAACCAACACCATCGGCCTGTCGGGCGCCGCGATCTTCGATCCCGTCAACAACACGCAGGGCGCGATCCTTGGCTCGTTCATGCAGCTGTTCGCGCTCACGCTGCTGCTCGTCGCCGGCGGCCATGTCCTCATGCTCAAGGCCGTGGCGATGAGCTTCGTCGCCCTGCCGCTCGGCGCACCGGTGGCCCTCGACCAGGGCTTCCTCGCCCTCGTGAAGGCCGCGTCCTCGATTTTCGCCACCGGCCTGCAATTCGCGGCGCCCGTTATCGCCGCGATCCTGCTGGCCAACACCGCGCTCGCCATCCTCGGGCGGGCGGCTCCACAGCTGCAGATCATCAGCATCGCCTTTCCGCTCCAGATCGGGATCGGGCTGCTCACCTTCGCCAGCTCGCTTGGCCTCATCGCCAACGGCCTTGGCACGTGGACGGCGGCGTACGGCAGGACAGTCGACACTTTTGCCCGGGCGGTGCAGGTGGCCCCCGAGCCGGCGGGGAGGCGCTGACCTGACCGGCCATGGCTGACAGCGGCTCCGGCGAAAAGACCGAAGAACCCACAGGCAAACGCCTCGAGGAAGCGCGCGAAAAGGGCCAGATCGCCAAGAGCGCCGAGTTCAGCACGGCCGCGTTCCTACTCGGCTTCCTGCTCGTGTTCGCGTTTGCCGGACCGCCGCTCTGGCGCTTTCTCGTCGACACCATGGCCGGGACGCTCGCCACCGCCGGCGACCGTGAGCACCACGGCATCGGCATGATCGCCTGGCTGCAGGTGCTCGGCTTCCGCACCATCGTCGCCATGATCGGCATGACCGGTGCGATGGCCGTGATCGCGATCGGCATCCAGACGGCACAGACGGGCGGACTCCTCACCACCAAGACGCTCGAGCCCAAGTTCTCGCGCCTCAACCCGATGAACAATGTCGGGCGCATTCTGGGCAAGCAGTCGTTCATCGAGCTGTTCAAGGCCTTCACCAAGATCGGCATCGTCAGCTGGGCCGTGTACGCCACCCTGCAGGATGCCTGGCCCGACGTGCAGGCGCTTGCGCTGGACTCCTCGCCGATGGCGTTGCTGGCGATCGTGGACCGCTACGGCTTGACGCTCATCAAGAACGCCGGCCTGCTGTTTCTCGTCCTCGCGGTGGCCGACTACGGCTGGTCACGCTGGAAGACGAACGACGACCTGAAGATGACCAAGCAGGAAGTGAAGGAAGAGGGGAAGGCGCAGGAAGGCAACGCCGAAGTGAAGGGACGCCGCCGCCAGATCGCGCGCGAGCGCATCCGGCGCGCGATGTTCGCCGAGGTGCCAAAGGCCGACGTGGTGCTCGTGAACCCAACCCACATCGCCATCGCCATCAAGTACGACCCCAACATCGCACCGGCGCCGTATGTCGTCGCGCTTGGCGAACGCAAGATCGCCCAGCGCATCAAGGAGCTGGCCTTTCAGCACGGGGTGCCGGTCATCGAGAACAAGCCGCTCGCCCGCGCCCTCATCAAGGTGGCCAAGGTCGGCACCATGATCCCGGTCGAGATGTACCTGGCGGTCGCCGAAGTGCTCGCGTTCGTGATGCGCCAGCGCGAGAAGTACGGCGCCAAGTGGCGTGGCACGGCAGCTGCATGAGGAGGCCCGCATGACCAGCGCCGCTTTGCCCATGCCGGGCACCTCGAGCAAGCCCAAGGTGGCCGAACTTGCCCTCGCGGCCGCGGTCGTCCTCACGATTGCGCTCATCGTCGTACCGCTGCCCCCGGTGCTGCTCGACCTGTGCCTCGCGGCCAGTATCGGCATGTCGCTGGTGGTGCTGCTCGTCTCCCTCTACACCACCAATCCGCTCGACTTCAGCAGCTTCCCCTCGCTGCTGTTGCTGCTGACGCTCTTCCGCATCGGCCTCAACGTCTCGTCCACGCGCCTGATCCTCACCGAGGCCCACGCCGGCAAGGTCATCGAGGCGTTCGGTCAGTTCGTGATCGGCGGCAACTATGCCGTCGGTATCGTCATCTTTCTGATCCTGATCGGCATCAATTTCATCGTCATTACCAAGGGTGCCGGGCGCATTGCAGAAGTTGCCGCCCGCTTCACCCTCGATGCGATGCCCGGCAAGCAGATGGCCATCGACGCCGACCTCTCGGCCGGCCTGATCGACGAAAAGGACGCCCGTGTCCGCCGCGACGAGATCGCACGGACCGCCGACTTCTACGGCGCCATGGACGGTGCGTCCAAGTACGTGAAGGGGGATGCCATCCTCGGCATCCTCGTCGTGATCGTCAACATCATTGGCGGCATCTTCATCGGCGTCGTGCAGCGCGGCATGCCCATCGGCAAGGCAGCCAGCACCTACACGATCCTCACCGTCGGCGACGGGCTCGTCTCACAGGTGCCGGCGCTGATCATCAGCACCGCCGCCGGCCTCATGGTCACCGCGGCCACCGGCACCGACAAGATGGGCACGGTGCTCAGCAACCAGCTCGGCACCCAGCCACGGGTGATGTGGATGGTGGCCGGCGTCATGACGATGTTCGCCTTCATTCCCGCGCTGCCCACCTTTCCGTTCCTCGCCATCGCGGCCACCGCCGCCGGACTGGCCAAGGTCTCCGAGAAGGCCGCCGCCCGCCGTCTGGAGCTGTCGCTGGTCACCACGCCCGGCGCGGGCGACATCACAGACGCACCGGTCGCGCCCGATCCGCTGCAGGACCTCCTGCAGATCGACCCGATCGAGCTCGAAGTGGGCTATGCCCTCATCCCGCTGGTGGACGAGAGCCAGGGCGGCGACCTGCTCGAGCGCATCTCGCTGCTGCGCAAGCAGGCGGCTCTCGAACTGGGCATCCTCGTGCCGTCCATCCGTATCCGCGACGACATCCGGCTGCCGGCCAACGAATACGTGATCAAGCTGCGCGGCTCCGAGGTTGCGCGGGCCGAGGTCCTGCCACGCTTCCTGATGGCGCTCAACACCGGCAGCGTCGTCGCCGAGATCGACGGCATGGAAACCGTCGACCCCAGCTTCGGCATGCCCGCCAAGTGGGTCGCGGCCGCCCGCCGCAGTGAGGCCGAGGCGCTCGGCTACGTGGTGGTCGAGCCGACCACCGTGGTCGCCACGCACCTGCTCGAAACCCTCAAGGGCAGCGCCGCCGAACTGCTCGGCCGGCAGGAAGTGCAGGAGATGGTCGAGACGCTCAAGAAGTCACATCCCGCGCTCGTCGAGGAGATCATCCCCGGCAAGGTGTCGCTCAGTGTGCTGCATCGTGTGCTGCAGCGGCTGCTGCGCGAGCGGGTGCCCATTCGCGATCTGGTCACCATTCTCGAGGCGCTGGGCGACGGCGCCGAGACGACCAAGGATCCCGAGGTGCTCACCGAGGGCGTGCGGCGGGCGCTCACCAACGTCATCGCGCGTCTGTTCGCCGACCAGACGGGTACCGTGCGCGGCATCACGATCGGCAGCCGACTGGAGTCGGCACTGCTCGGGCTCTTCTCGCCGCGCGCCGCGCAGGCCAACTCGCCGCTGCTCACCCCTGAGTCGCTGGCTGGCATGCTGCGCGACCTCAACCACCTGGCCACCACCTACGCGGTGGATGGCCGGCCGTTGCCGCTCATCACGCCGCCCTCCCTGCGCGTGGGGGTGCGGCGCCTCATCGAACCCGTGCTGCCCAGCCTGCCGGTGGTGTCGCTCGCCGAACTCCCCGCCCAGATCACGCTGAGCAGCGTCGCCACCTGGGAGATGCCTCATGGCTAGTCACACACCGGCCGAACGGTTCCGCGGCGCCGACCTCACACGCGTGGCCGACCGTGCCCGCCGCACGCTCGGCGACGACGTCATGATCCTGCACACGCGCACCATCCGCGACGGCGGCGTACCCATGGTGGAGGTACTGGCCGCGCCGAGCACGGCGATCGATCGTGTGCGGGCGCGGCTCGAGCCGGCGCCGTTGCCGTCACCGATTCGCGTGGCGGGTGACCGCCCATACTGCATCGCCCTGGTGGGCCCCACCGGGGCTGGCAAGACCACCACGGCTGCCAAGCTCGCGGTGCGCCGCGGAACGTTCGGCGCCGCGCGCGGCGGGCTGCTCACCATCGACACGTACCGCGTGGGCGGCATGGAGCAGCTCGCGACCTACGCCGACCTCGCCGCCATTCCGTTCGAAGTCGTGTACGATGCGCGCGAAGTCGATGCCGCCATGAAGCGCCTGACCGAGACGTGCGACGTGCTCATCGTCGATACCCCCGGGCGCAGTCCGGCCAGTGCGGAGCTCACCGAGCGCTGGCGCTCGCTGCTCGACGCCATCGCCCCCGACGAAGTGCACCTCGTGCTGCCGGCGTCGCTGCGCGCCGATCTCGCGATCGACATTGGCCGCGCCTATCGCGCCACGCGGGCGCATTGCGGCGCCACCCACCTGCTGCTGTCCAAGCTCGACGAGGTGCCGCGCGAAACCGGCGTCACCGACCTGGCGCTGTCCCTGGACCTGCCGGCGCGCTGGATTACCGACGGCCAGGATGTGCCGGCCGATCTCAAGCCCGGTGTCCCGCGCCTGCTCCGTTCGTGGGGGCTGGCTGCCGACGCCGAGCCGGACTGGTTGCCCGCCTGATGTCGCACTCGCTGCTGACGACGCCGCGGGGCGTGGCCGCCGTGTCGCAGGCCGACGCCATGCGTCTCGCGCGCGCCCCCCGCGGGACAGAGGCGCGGACCGGCGAGGCCGGGGGCGTGCCCACCCTCCTCGTGGCCAGTGGCCGCGGCGGGTCCGGCTCGACGCTCGTCTCGGCGATGCTTGCCATGGCCGCCGCCGGCGAAGGGGTGCGCGTGTTGCTGATCGACGCCGACGATTTCGTGGGACCGCTGGCGCTGATGCTGGGCGTGTCGCCGCAGGCCGCATGGAGCGACCTGCGCGGCGGCCGGACGACGCCCGAGGACGTGGCCACCCCGGTGAGTGCCACGCTGACGCTGGTCGCCGGCGGCGCGCCACGCCTCGGTGGCGACATGGCGGCCGGCACGGCAACCGCCCTCACGGCCGCCGAGCGCCGGGCCTGCATGCGGCGACTGAGCGTCCTCGCCGACACGGCGGACCTCGTGGTGGTGGATTGTGGCGCCCGGATCGATCCGGTGTCGGCCGCGGTCACCCCGCACGCCCACGAGCGCCTCGTCGCCGTGTCCGCCGGGAGCGACCCGGTGGGGCTGGCCGCGACCTACGCCCTCTGCAAGGCCGTACACACCCGGCATGGTGCCCTTCCGGTGGACGTACTCGTCAATCGCCATGACGGAAGGGATGCCGCTCGCTGCTTCGACGCCATCGATGCCGGTGCCCGTCAGTTCCTTGGACTCTCACTGCGCCTGGCCGGCGCCATTCCGGCCGACCCCACCCTCGATGCGGCGCTCCGTCGGGGGATGCCATTCCCCGATGCCGCTGCCGGTTCGCCAGCCGCGATCGCCGCTCACGATGTGGTGATGCGTCTGCTGGCCGTTCGACCACACTCCCGCTCCGGTGCTTGATCGTGTCTCTCGCAACTCCCTCAGGATCCGCCGCCATGCATGCACGGCTTTGGCAGTCGTACCAGGCAGGCAATCAGACGGCCCGTGACCGCCTGCTCGAGGAGCATCTCGGCCTCGTGCATCACGTGGTGCGGCAAGTATCCCGTACCCTCGCCGTGCGGGCGGACGTCGACGAACTCGTGAGTGCCGGCACGATGGGCCTGATGAGCGCCCTCGAGGGCTTCGACGCCACGCGCGGACTCGCGTTCAGCACGTTTGCGGCGCCCCGCATCCGCGGCGCCATTCTCGACGAGCTGCGCAAGCAGGATCACGTCCCGCGTTCGATTCGCCGCAAGACCCGGGAGATCGCCGCCGCGCGCGAGGCCTACCAGCGTGCGCACGGGTGCGCCCCCAATGACCGGGAGCTCGCGCAGCAGCTCGGCGTCGACCTCGACACGCTCTGGCGCTGGCAGGCCGACCTGGAAGGCGCGCATCACATGCCGCTCGACCGCTCCCCGGGTGAGCGCGAACAGTCCGCGCCCGTCCCCGCCGAGCTGCTCCCCGCTCGCGACGAGTACGGCGTCGAGGACAGCCTGACCCACGAGCAGGAAGTCGCGCACCTCAAGGATGCGCTGCTGCGGCTCAAGGAGCAGGAGCGGGTGGTGCTGTCCCTGTACTTCTTCGAGGAGCTCAAGCTGCACGAGATCGCCAAGGTGCTCGAGCTGACCGAGTCGCGTGTCTCACAGATCCGCAGCAAGGCCCTCAGCAAGCTGCGCGTCGAACTCAAGCCGCTGCGGGATCAGGTCGCATGAACCGGGCGGTGCGGGAGGCGCTGCAGCTGACGGCGCTGGGTGTCGTCGTCACGGCGCTGGGTCTGGTGACGGGCGCGTTCATCATGTCGCCGGCGGTGAGCCGCGAGCAGCGGCTGCTGGCGGTCGCTGGCGTGGCCGCCGCGGCGGCGCTGGTGGCGTTGGCGTTCGGCCTGCGCCGGGCGGTGCGGGAGCTGCAGCTGCGCCGCAGCCGCGTGCGCACGACGCCCGCCGCCGCGCCGGCCATTTGGCTGGGTGGCAAGGCCGGCCGCACCCCACGCGCCGTGCAGGCGCTCGCCGCCGCCGGCGCCGAGCCCACCGAGATTGCCTGGAAGACCGGACTGCCGGTGGACGCGGTGTCAATGCTGCTGGAGCTTGGTGGACCGGCGAGCGTATCGCGGTAACGCCATCGAGGCCCGACGCCGCGCGCCGCGGCAATGTCGGGCGGCGGGCGGCAGTCTGCGGAGAGAACGCGACGAGGCTGCGGAGGGAACGTGACGAGGCGGAGCGTGGCGAAACTCCTGATCACGCGATCCCGGCCAAGTACGCCGGCGCCTTGAGGCACAGGCAACGGCAATGACCCGACACCGCGGCGATTGGCCAATGATGCGTGGCGCACCATTCGTGCCGCCGGTCGTGCATCGGCGACACACGCAATCGAACCGTGTCCGGCCCTGCCGCTTGCGCGGCCAACTCCATCGCTGGCCCAGCTCGTCCCGCGTCATCAAGACGCCGGGTGAGGGAACGAGAAAGCACACCGACTTGGCGCGCGCACTCCAGTGCGGCTGTCTCACAGCGCAGCCGCAGCGGCAAACCCCGCCGATGCCGCAGGAAATCGGCAGGATTTTCCGCACCGCCGCCTCGCCTTCCTGCGCCCTGCCAACCGCCTCAATGACGCCTAAGCTGTTGCCTTAGCATAACATACGATCAATCCTGCTCGGCCGGGCCCTGCTGGCCCGCGCATTGCTTTTCCCTCTGGTGAGTTCGTGTCCCCTTTTCCGATCACGACATGCCAGAACCCGTCCAAACCAATGGAATGAGCGCCGCCGCCGCCGCCCTTCAGATGCTGGAGCGCAAGCAGGCGGTGCTCGCCAACAACCTCGCCAACGCCTCCACCCGCGGCTTCAAGGCGGAAATGGCGTTCGCCCGCCTCATGAATGACCAGTTGGCCGCCACCGAGACGGCGATCGACCTCAAGGCCGGGACGCTCACCGAAACGCACAACCCGCTCGACCTGGCCGTGGAGGGCGACGGCTTCTTCGTCGTCCAGACCCCCGGCGGCGAGCGCTTCGTGCGCAACGGCAGCTTCCGCCTGAACGCCGACCGCCAGCTCGTCGACGACAAGGGCAACACCGTCCTCGGCGAGGCCGGCCCCATCACGCTGCCCCCCGGCGCCGTCGAGATCGACGCGGCGGGCCTCGTGACGGTGAACGGCAAGGCCCAGGGGCGTCTCCGCCTCGAACGGGTGGCCGCTGGCACCGACCTCCAGCACGAAGGTGGTACGCAGTTCGTGCCCGACGCCTCGCGCCAGGCCATCCCGGCGGGCGAGCGCACCATCAAGCAGGGCTTCGTCGAGGAATCAAACGTCAACACGATGGCGGCGATGACCGAGATGCTCACCGTGCTGCACCGCTACGGTGCCGCCCAGAAGACGCTGTCCACCCTCGACGCGGCCCGCGGCATTGCCGTGTCCGACCTCGCCAAGCCCGTCTAACCGAGCGACCGACCCATGGATCCAGCACTCCGCGCCGCCGCCAGCGGCATGATGGCGCAGCAGACGCGCACCGAAATCATCGCCAACAATCTCGCCAACGTGAACACGTCCGGCTTCAAGCGCAGCCGGGCGCACTTCGAGGACCTGCTCTACCAGACCGTGCAGGGCACGCAGGTCATCGGCGGCAACGAAGCCGAGACGCTGCCGGCCATCCAGGTGGGCCGCGGTACGCGGCTCGCCGGGGTGCAGCGCCTGCACGAGCAGGGGCCCATCGAGCAGACCGGCCGCAACCTCGACATCGCCATCGAAGGCGAGGGGTTCCTGCAGGTGCAGACCAACCAGGGCGAGCTCGCCTACACGCGCGACGGCAGCCTGCAGATCTCCGATCAGGGCGTGCTCGTGACCAGCGCCGGCCTCACCGTGCAGCCGCCCATTCGCATCCCCGCCGATGCCTCCGAGATCACCATCTCGGTGGCCGGCGTCGTGAGTGTGCGTCGGGGCAACGACATCCAGCCCACGGAGCTGGGACGCATCGAGCTGGCGCGCTTCGCGAACCCCTCGGGACTGCTCAACCTTGGCCAGAACCTGCTCGCGCCCACCACCGCCTCCGGCCAGCCGGTGCTCGGCTTCGCCAACGAGGATGGCATGGGGCGCCTGCAGCAGGGCAGCCTCGAAGGCTCGAACGTCGAAATCGTGCAGGAGATGGTGGAGATGATCGCCGCCATGCGCGCCTACGAGATCAACTCCAAGGCCATCAAGACGGCCGACGAGATGGGCCAGATCGCCAACAACATCTCCCGCTGAGCCGCCGCATGCCCTCGTTGTTCACGCGCGTCGCGATCGTCACGGCCCTGCTGGTCAGCAGCGCCGCGATGCTGCGCGCGCAGGAACAGCCGGCCGACAGCACCACGCCGCTCCGTCGCGACCAGCGGCGCGTCAGGCTCACGGTGGCAGCGCGCGCCCTTGCCCGTGGCGAAACGCTGCGCGCCGAGGACATCGCGCACCGCGATACCGTGATCCTGTGGCGGTGGAACAGCGCGCCCGACACCACCTCGGCGCTGCCCGGCTGGGTGACGCGCCGGGCGCTCGCCGCCGGTGAAGTGCTGCGCGCCCCCGCTGTCTCCGCACCGCCAGTCATCAGCAGCGGCGCGCCCGTCACCGCCATCTGGCAGGACGGACCGCTGCGGCTGGTCATCACCGGTGTGGCCACCAATGCCGCGACCGCCGGCGCCCCCGTGGGCGTTCGTATCGATCGCACCCGCCGGCTCGACGGCATCGCCGTCGCGCCCAACACCGTTCGCCTCCGCTGAGACCCGCGATGTCTGTCATCATGCGTGTGCGCTTCCGCTCCGCCCTGCTGGTTGTGAGCCTCGCCCTGCTGCCAGCCCTTGCCCGTGCGCAGGGCGCACCGGCCGCCGCCGGCGCCACCAACACCACACCGCCCGTGGGCGCCGCACCTGGCACCACCACGACGACGCCGGCCCGCTCCTCCTGGGTGGCCGATCGCCGGCAGTTCGCCGTCGGCGACATCATCACCGTGCTGATCGACGACTACACGATCTCCACGGCGGTCAAGGAAAACATCGCCCAGGACGACCGCACACGCGGCTTCGGGCTGAGCGCGCGGCTCCCCTCGAGCTCGCAGAACGCGAACATCGACATCACCAACCGCGCCAACCAGCAGCAGCGCGGCCAGGCCCGCCGCGAGAACCGCTTCCAGAACGAGATGAGTGTGCGGGTGGTCAGCGTGGGCCCGAATGGCCTGCTGCAGGTCAAGGGCACCAAGAACATCGACGTCGACCAGGCGAAGCAGGACATTGTCTTCACCGGCTGGGTGCGCGCTCAGGACGTGTCCGTCACCAACCTCATCGAGTCCAGCCGCGTCGCCGACGCGCAGATCGGCTATGCGTCGCCGGGCCCGCTGGGCAAACCCAAGCAGGGCATCATCAGCAAGGTCGTCGGAGTGCTCTGGCCATGACCACCACCCTCATGCTGACCCTCGCGACGCACGTGGCAGCGACGTACACCGCACGGATGGTACGTACCGTCATGGCCGCGGCGGCGCTGCTGGTGCTCATGCCCGGCACCGTGCACGCCCAGAACGACATCAAGATCCGCGACCTGACCTCCCCCGAAGGCGCGCTGCCCGTACGCCTCGTGGGCTATGGTCTCGCGGTCGGTCTCGACAACACCGGCGACCGGGCCATCGGCGGCCAGTCGGCCGGCCCCACGGTGCAGAGCGTCATCAACATCCTGCGCCGCTTCAACATCGAAGTCCCGGCGGACCTCATCCGCATGCGCAACGTCGCGGCGGTGCTGGTCACCGCCGAGGTCTCACCGTACCTGCGTCCCGGCGGGCGCTTCGAAGTGCAGGTGTCCAGCATCGGCGATGCCCGCTCGCTGCGCGGCGGCACCCTGTTCATGACACCGCTCGTGGCCGACCCCAACGGACCGCCGCTCGGCACGGCCCAGGGCTCCCTGCTCACGAGCCAGGGCGGCGCCACCACGCGTCTGAGCGCCACCCTCGAAACGGCCGCCCGCATTCCCACCGGCGGTGTGCTCGAGGCCGATCTCCCGCGCCCGGCCATGGCCGCCCAGTCGCGGCTCTTCCTCCGCGAACCCGACCTCGGGACCGCCACCCGCATCGCCACCGCCATCAACGGCGCCCTCGGCGACAAGACCGCGACGGTGGAAGATGAAGGTTCCGTGCTGGTGACACTCGCCGACTCGGTGGCCAAGCCGGTCGCCATGGCGAAGATTCGCGACCTCGCCATTGCCCCCCAGGCCCGTCCCCGCCTCGTCATCGACGGGCGCGATGGCACCGTCGTGGCCGGCGGCGAGATCGTCGTGGGCGCCGCCACCGTGAGCCACGGCGCCATCACGCTTGCCATCGGCAACGTGGCGCCCGATGACACCGCCGCCATTCCGGGCAGCGTACGGCTGCCGGCCGGCCTGCCGGTCCAGCGCATCGCCTCGGCACTGCATGCCGTGCAGACCCCGGCCAGCGAGATCGCCGCCATCTTCGCCGCCCTGCGGGAAGTGGGCGCCATCACCGCAGAGGTCGTCATTCGATGAGCGACCCCATCATGTCCCGCCCCGTGACAGGCGTGAGCCGCCCCGCGGCACAGGACCGTACGCCGCAGGAGCGCTCGCTCCGCGAGAGTGCCAGACAGCTCGAGGGGGTGTTCGTCCAGCAGCTCTACAAGGCCATGCGCGAGACCGTTCCGCAGGGGGAAGGCATTGTTTCCGGGGGGGCCGGCGAAGACATGTTCACGGGCCTCATGGATCAGCACCTTGCGGCCGAAACTCCCAGCCATTGGGGTGGCGGTCTCTCCGAAGCCCTCTATCGCCAGTTGCGCGGCCGGCTCCCGGTCGCCGCAGCCCCGTTGGACTCCGACTCCTCCCCCCGCTGATGTTGCCGACGACCACGCCATACCAGGAAACCGCGCCTCGCGTCGCGTTGCCATCGGCGGCGCTGCTCAACGCCCTGCATGACGCGCTGATCAGCGAGCGACGGCTGCTCGACGACCTCATCGCGCAGATGCGGCGCCAACGCGAGGCAGTCGGCGCCGACGATATCCAGGGTGTCGACGACAGCACCTTCGCGACCCATCGCATCCTCGCCACGCTCGGCCAGGCCCGGCAGCGGCGCCGCCAGCTCAACGTGCTGCTCGGCGGCTCCGAGGATTGCACCCTCCGCGAACTCGAGGACCTGCTCGGCGATCTCGTCGACGACCGTGTCCGTGAGGCCCGGTCGCGCCTGCAGCAGGCCGCCGACGTGCTGACACGCGAAGTGGGCATGAATCGCAAGCTGCTGCGCGAAGCGCTGACGGCCACCGACCAGCATGTGCGCACGCTGGTGGGCAGCCCGAGCCTGCCGTCCACCTATGTCGCGGAGGGCCAGGCTCCCCCGACGAGCGTGGCCGGACGCGGCATTCTCCTCAACCGGGCGGTGTGACATGAGTTCCGGCCTGTTCAGCATTGCCCGTTCCGCCCTCCTGACGCACCAGGTGGCGCTCCAGACGATCTCGCAGAACGTGGCGAACGCGGAGACGCCCGGCTATTCGCGGCAGGAGGCGGTGCTGGTTCCGAACACGCCCCACCGCATGCCGAACGGGGTCATGGGTACCGGCGTGAAGGTCGCGACGGTGATCCGCAAGCGCGACGTCCTCCTTGACGAGTCCTTCCGTTCGTCCAATGCGATGAGCGGTGATGCGAGCATGCGCCGCGACCTGCTCGGCCGGGTGGAGGCCGTCTTCGGCGAGCCCTCGGACGCCGGCATGACCAACGCCCTCGACCTGTTCTGGAATGCGTGGAGCGACCTGTCGGCTCAGCCCAGCAGCCTCGCCGCTCGCGCCGTCGTGCAGCAGCGCGGGCGGCAGCTCTCGCAGCTGTTCAACGACTACGACACCCAGCTCACGACGCTGCGCGCCGGCAACCTCGAGCGACTGGACAGTACCGTCAGCCGCATCAACGCCCTCGCGTCGCAGATCGCCGAGCTGAACGTGCAGGTGGTGGCCTCGGAGAGCGACGGCAAGACGGCGAACGACCTGCGTGACATGCGCGACCTCAAGCTCGACGAGCTGTCGAAGATCGCCGGCACACGGGTCATCAACCAGCCCGATGGCAGCGTGTCGGTGCTGATCGGGAACTCCACGCTCGTGGGAGGCGATTCGGCCGTGCCGCTCTCCATACAGATGGAGACGCCGAATCCGCTGCCGACGACGCCGCTGACCGACGTACCGGTCCGCCTGCGCCTCGGGGACTCCCCCGACCGGCTGGCGCCGATCGGGGGGCAGCTCTCGGCGCTGGTCGACGTGCTCAACACGGAAATTCCGGCCTATCGCGGACGGCTCGACGCCATGGCGTCGCAGCTCGTCCAGGCCGTGAACACTAAGCACACCGGCGGGTTCGTATTCAACGGCAACACCGTGCCCGGTGCCGCGGCCGGCAACTTCTTCGCGCCCGGGTCGACGACCAACCCGGTACGCGCCGCCACGATCGGCCTGCACAGCACCGTGGCCGCCGATCCATCCGCCATTGCCGCCTCCGGAAACGCCAACGCCCCCACGGACAACAGCGTGTCGCAGGGCCTGGCGGGATTGCGGAGCGCCACCAACACGGTGACCTGGACCGCGCCGAATGGCGCGACGGAGACGGGGTCGTTCCTCGAGTTCTTTCGCGGACTCGTCACCCGCCTGGGTATCCAGACGTCGACCGCCACCGACAACGCGTCGGTGGCCGACAACCTCGTGGAACAGGCGGACAAGCGCCGCCAGTCGGTCAGTGGCGTCAGCACCGACGAGGAGCTGGTGAACATGCTCCGGGTGCAGCAGTCGTATCAGGCGGCAACGAAGCTGATCACCGCCGCCGACGAGATGCTGCAGTCGCTGCTTTCCTTGATCTGACGCGCCATGCTCATTCTCGGACGTCGCGAAGGCGACTCGATCATCATCGACGGCGGCATCAGGATCATGATCGTGTCCTGCGATCGCGGCGGCGTACGCATCGGCATCGAGGCGCCCAGCACCGTCAAGATCCTGCGTGGTGAAATCGCCGAGCAGGTGGCGCAGGAGAACCAGCGAGCGGCCGCCGTGCCCGCCGGCTCGGAGTGGCTCAGTGCCCTCGGCGCCCCTCAGGCCACCGCGCCGGCCGGCCTCCAGGCTCCGTCATCACCTCCGCACGACCCGGGCGCGTCGAGCGCGTCCGGAGCGGCGCCGCCTGCCTGATGTCAGCGGCTGCGGCGACGCGAGGCCGGCAGCGTGGGCAGCGTGAAGGCGCACCCCTCCGGCAGGACGGTGGCGTGCCCGGCACTGGTCGTCAGCAGCCAGCGGATCGCCTCGGCGTCCCGGTGCAGCAGCTCCTGCACCGGGTCGTCGGTGCCACCATCGCCGCGCGCCTGCAGGCGGACGACGTCGCCCGTCGTTTCCAGCGTCACGACGATGACGGCGGTGCTGCAGCGCGCCGCCGCCAGCAGCGCGACCGCCGCGGCATGCAGGACCGCCGCGGGCTCGGCCCGCACGGGCAGCACGTCACCGACGGGATGCACCTGCACCGACCGGCCGCGCAGCGCCGGATGTTCCTCGACCAGCCGACGGGCGCCCGCGAGGGCGTCGGCCAGCAGCAGCGGTTCGAGCTCCCCAGCCAGGCCCTGCGGCAGCTGCCGCAGGGCCTGCAACAGCCCCTCGAGGCGATCGGCATCCCGCTGCAACCCCTCGATGACCCGGTGATCGGGCACCAGACCGGCCTCGAGCACGCTCGCCGAGGCGGTCACGGTCGCGAGGCGATTGCTGATCGCATGTGTCAGTCCGCGGAGCAGATCGTCATGAATGGTGAGCCAGTGCGCGCAGCCGGTCGCCCATGCGGCCGGGTGGCCGCCTGCGCCTCCCTGTATCACTGATTCGTCCACTCGCACTCCGGATCGCGTCGCGTGTTCGTCATCATCGGGTTGGTCGTCGTATTCGGGTCGGTCATCGGCGGCTACGTAATGCACCACGGCAACGTCGCGGTGCTCTGGCAGCCGACCGAGTTCATCATCATCGGGGGGGCCGGCGTGGGCACCCTCGTCGTGGCGAACCCACCGGCCGTGCTCAAGGCCTGCATGAGCCAGCTGCTGGGCCTGCTCAAGCCCAATCCGTACGGTGCCAAGGCGTATGCGGAGCTGCTGCAGGTACTCTACGAAGTGTTCCAGAAGGCCCGCAAGGACGGCCTTGTGGGCCTCGAGTCGCACATCGAGAACCCGGAAGGCAGCGACATCTTCCAGAAGTACCCGTCGTTCATGAACAATCACCACGCCGTGTCACTGCTCTGCGACACCCTCAAGGTGCTGCTCACCGGCACGGTGGAAGATCACAATCTGGCCGACATTCTCGACGTCGACCTCGAGAAGCACCATCACGAAGGCATGCTCGCCCCGCACGCGATCACGACGGTGGGCGACGCCATGCCCGGCTTCGGCATCGTCGCGGCGGTGCTCGGCGTGATCATCACCATGGGCTCGATCGGCGGCGCCGCGTCGGAGATCGGCAACAAGGTGGCGGCCGCCCTCGTGGGTACGTTCATCGGCATTCTTCTGGCGTACGGCGTATTCGGCCCCATTGCGAAGGCCATGGAGACGCGCCTGCATGCCGAACACGACTACATGCTGTGCATCCGCACGGCGCTGCTGTCGTTCGCCCGTGGGGATGCGCCCATGACCGCCGTGGAGTTCTCGCGCCGCAACATCGAGCCGCACGAGCGGCCGAGCTTCGCCGAACTCGAAGAGCTCACGCGCAAGAAGGCGGCATAACCCATGGCGGCCCGCGGCGGCAAGAAGATCGTCATCGTCAAGAAGAAGGTGGGTGGCGGGGGCGGCCACCACGGCGGCTCGTGGAAGGTGGCGTACGCCGACTTCGTGACCGCCATGATGGCGTTCTTCATGGTCATGTGGATCCTCGGCATGGACGACAAGACCAAGCAGGCTATCGAGGGCTACTTCGCCAATCCCGTCGGCTACAAGAAGGGGTTCGGGGCCGGTTCGAGCCCGGTCAGCACCGGCAGCGCGCCGTCGAACCTCCAGAAGACGCCGCTGCGCATGATCGTGCGCTCCGCTGAGCAGAAACAGTTCGAGAACCTGCGACGCATCATCCTCGAAAAACTGGCGGCGAGCGATTCGCTCAGGAAGCTCAACGCCCTCGTCGACGTGCAGGTCACCAAGGAAGGCCTGCGCATCGAGCTGGTCGAGTCGGGCAAGGGGGACGTGTACTTCCCGATCGGCTCGTCGCGCATGAACAGCGCCACCATGCTCACGCTGCAGCTGGTGGGGACCGAGCTCGCGCAGCTCAGCAACCCGGTCGTGCTCGAGGGGCACACCGACGGCGCCAAGTTCGGCAAGGACGCGGCGTACACGAACTGGGAGCTATCGACCGACCGCGCCAATGCGGCGCGGCGTGTGCTCGAGTCCACCGGCGTCGACGGAAGCCGGGTGCTGGAGGTGCGGGGCTACGCCGACACCAAGCCCCGCGTCTTCGATGATCCCCTGGCGGCGGCCAATCGGCGTATCTCGATCCTGCTGCCGTTCACCAACGTTCCGGAGAGCGCGCCGAACGCCGAGGCGCTCGCCGCGGCAAAGCAGGACTCCTTGGTGAGCAACATCGCCCAGCCGCCCCAACGCGACGACTGACCGACGGCGGCATCGGGCAGGCGCCGACGTCCGGCGTTGCGGCGGACTCAGCGGGTGGACGTGGCCCGCGCCAAGCGCTCGGTGGCCCAGGTCACCGCTTCGGTGTACAGCGCCGACAGCTCGAGATGGGGGGCCTGCGCTTCCACCGCGTGCCAGTCGGCCCGCTCGTAGTCGTCGGCCAGCGCCAGGATCGCCGCATCGGGCCCCGTGCCGTCGACCAGCGCGTGCCGCAGCTCGGCACTCACCGGGAGCCGCTCGAGCAGCTCGGCCTTTGGCATGCCGAGCAGGGCATCCATGCGCGACAGCAGGCCGAGCAGGAAACGCGCGGCCGGATCGCCGAGGCCGATGTGTGCCGTGACCGTCTCGCAGAACCGACCGCGCACCAGTGCGCTCAGGACCGCTTCATGGGCGACCGCACTGCGTGAGCCGACGCTGGCCATCAGCATGATGAGCATCCAGCGGGACAGCGCCTCACGTCCCACCAGCTGCAGCGCGTGCGGGATCGACTCCACACCACGTCCGCCGAAGGCCGCGGAGTTGACGATGCGCAGCAGCGACAGCGACAGCGAGGGATGACTGCGAAACGCCTCCTCGAGGGCGCGATCCGTGGTGTCAGGCGCGTTGAGCAGCGCCATGATGCGGAACACCGTCGCCTGCTGCACGTCGACGGCGCGGCCGTCGATCGTCTCCGGGCGACTGTACACGTAGCCCTGAAAGAGTGTGCACCCCAGCTCGCGCGCGATCTGCACCGCCTCCGCCGTCTCCAGCCGTTCGGCGAGGACCTTGAGCCCGCGGCCGCGCAGGGACGTCACCGTGGGCGCGAGGTCGCGTACGTCGGCCACGGCCAGCATGTCGAGCTTCACGATCGACACGTATTCCAGCAGCGGATCGAGCGACGGGCGCCCGTCGTAGTCGTCCAGCGCGAGCGTGTACCCGTCGCGGACGGCGCGCGCGCAGGCGTCGACCACCGCCGGCGTCCCGTCGATCGATTCCAGCAGCTCGAGGACAACGTCCTGCGGTGGGAAGATCTTGTAGAGGTCCCCGAGCAGGTGCTCCTCGGTGACGTTCACGAAGGCTGTGGTGCCCGCCGTAAGCCGGTCGAGGCCGATCGACAGCAGTGCGTGCAGCGCCGTGTCCCCACACATGAGCGCCGCCGGCACGTTGCCGCCGGCCTGGGTGGCGTCCCGCGTGGACCGATAGAGCAACTCATACGCTACGCGCCGGTTCCGCTCGTCGAAGATCGGCTGCCTGGCGACGAACACGTGCTTCGCCGTAGGCGGCGGCGTGAAGTCGACTTCCATGAGCGGCATGACGCGTGACGGGGCGTGGTGGTTGACAGGCAGCATGGGAACGCCAAGCCTGACCGGGCGTAAAGAGAGGAGGCCGGTCCCGGCGCTGCAACGGTGGCGGGCCACTCCATACTCCGACTATCGTCATGCCCATGAGGCAACTTGATTGCAGCCTGCATCGCCTTGGTGTGCGGGCCCTGGGGGCGGCTGTGCTGCTGGGCTGTGCCGACCGCTCGGCGGAGACGGCCTCGGTCGACTCGGCGCTGGCACGCGACCTGACCTTGGCGTCGTCGGCCACCCCGTCCGTGGCCATCGGCGACACGGCGGTCAGCACGGCGCCCTCGGCACTGAAACCCGCGGCCGCTCCGACGCCGGCGGCCCAGCCGACGGCCCAGCCGACGGCCGTGTCACGGCCGGCCAGCCGCTCGGCGTCAGCGCCGCGCCGGGCGCCGACGCGCACGCCGGCGCCCACCCCGACCGTCCCCTCGCCGGCGCCACTGGAGGCTTCCATCGAGACGCCGGCGTCGGCGCCCACCCTCCCGGCGCCGGAACCCGCCCCCTCGGCACCTGCCCGCGCCATCGCCGCCGGGGTCGCGCTGTCGGGACCCACCAATACCCCGATCTGTTCGCTGGCCAACCGGCCAGGCGACCGGTTCGTGGTATCGCTCGTCGCCGAGGTGCGTGGCCCCGACGGCGCCATGCTCCCGCCCGGCACCCCGATCCTGGTGGAAATGGCGCCGCTGGCCGCTGACGGGCGGTTTGCCTTCCGCCTACGGGGCGTTCAGCTGAACGGGGTGTTCGTCCCCGCCGAGGGGTCGGTGCAGGTGGCCGACGCCACCACCACCGAGCGGCAGGTGTCCAAGGGGGGCGACCAGGGAAAGGTCATCACCGGCGCCATCATCGGCGGCATTCTCGGCCGTGTGCTTGGCGGTGGCACCCGCGGGGCCGTCATCGGCGCGGCCGGCGGTGCCGCGGCGGGCACGGTGGCTGCCGCTCGCAACACGGTGACCGAACGCTGTCTTTCAAGTGGCGCCCTGCTGACAGCCACGCTCTCCGCCCCGCTCGTGCTGCCGCCGGGGACGCCGTGATCGAGGTGGACGGCTTCACCAAGCTGTACGGCGACACGGTCGCCGTGCAGTCGCTTTCGTTCGCGGTCGCGCCTGGCGATGTCCTGGGGCTGGTCGGCCCCAACGGGGCCGGCAAGACCACGACACTGCGCACCCTCGCCGGCATCCTGCAGCCCACCTCGGGGCGCATCCGGATCGCCGGTGTCGATCTGCAGGGCGACCCCGTCGCCGCCAAGGCGCGGCTGGCGTTCATTCCCGATGAGCCACAGCTCTTCGACTATCTGACGGTCACCGAGCACCTGCAGTTCGTGGCCCGCCTCTACGGTGTGCCCGACGCGGGGCCGCGCATTCCCGGCCTGCTGGAGGAGCTCGAACTCACCGCCAAGCGCGACGCGCTTCCCACCGAGCTCTCGCGTGGCATGAAGCAGAAGCTGGCCATTGCCTGCGGCCTCCTGCATCGGCCCGCGGCCCTGCTGCTCGACGAACCGCTCACCGGCCTCGACCCGGTGGGTATCCGCCGCATGAAGGAGACCATCACGGCCCGCGCCCGCGAAGGGACGGCGGTGATCCTCAGCTCGCACCTGCTGCACCTCGTCGAGGAGCTGTGCACACGCCTGCTCGTCATTCGCCGCGGCGAGGTCGCGGCTTTCGGCACGATCGCCGAGATCGTGGCCGAGCGGCCTGCGCTCGCGGGGCGAACGCTCGAGGAAATCTTCATCGCGCTCACGGGCAACGACGCACTGCCGTCGGCGGCCTGACCGGTGACACGCCACGCCGAGGCGGCCATGCTGCGCAACGAGACCGCCGACGCGCCGCAACCCGCGCGCCGCCCGGCGCCGGCCCGGGCGCTGCTGTTCCTCCATTCCCGCACGCTGGTGAACCGCCTGCGGGCGCAGGCCGCGCGCGTGCGCAGCCCGCGCTACATCAGCGCGGTGCTGCTGGGCGTGCTGTATATCTGGTGGGCGCTCTTCCGCAACACGCGCACCGACGGCGCACCGCTCACCGCGCTTCTGCAGTCGCCCGTGGCCCTGTTGCTTGCCAGCACCCTGCTGTTGGCATCATCGGCGCGCTGGTGGCTGTTCGGGAGTGACCGTAGCGCGTTGGCGTTCTCGCCACCGGAGGTCGCCTTCCTGTTCCCGGCGCCGATCACCCGGCGCGGCCTTGTGCACGCCAAGCTGCTGCGCCTGCAGGTCGCGATTCTGGTGAACACGCTGATCTTCACGGTCATCTTCCGTGGGAACGCGGCGTCGCTCGCGTCGTGGGAGCGGGCGCTTGGTCTCTGGATGCTCTTCTCGACGCTGGCGCTGCATCGCCTGGGCTCGTCGATCGTGCGCGCCAGCGCCCTCGAGCATGGCCGCGCCGGACGGCGTCGCAGCCTGTTGCCACTGGCCGTTTTCGGGACACTCATCGGCGCCGTGGGGTACGGTCTGTTCGCGGCGCTCCCCGCGCTCGTTCAGGCCAGCGTCGGCGGCGTGCGGGACACGCTCACCGCCGTGGCCACGGCGCTGCAGTCGCCGGTACCATCGGCCGCACTCTGGCCCGTGCGGGCCCTGCTCGCCCCGGTGTTCGGGGCCGGCTCGGCGGCGTGGGGCGCCTCCGCGCTTTGGGCAGCGCTCATCCTGCTCGTCCACTACGTCTGGGTCGTGCGCCTCGATCGCGCGTTCGAGGAATCGGCCATTGAAGCAACGCAGCATCGGGCGGAGCGCCTGCAGCGCTTCCGCGCCTCGCAGATGGGGCAGGCGCGGTCACGCACGGGCAAGCTGGCGCGTGTGCCGGCGCTGTCGCTCACGGGTCGCCCCGAGGTGGCCATCGCGTGGAAAAATGTCGTCGCGGCGCTGCGCGGTGGCGCGTGGCGTACCCAGCTCATCGCGTTCATCGTGGGGCTCTCGGTGCTGGCGTTCGCGGCCCGGTCCGCATCCGAGAATGCGGCCGACGCATTCCTGGGCGTCACGATGGGGTGGGGCGCCATGCTGCTCTTTGTCGGCCCGCTGTGGATGCGCTTCGACCTGCGCCTCGACCTGCCACGCCTCGCCATGCTCAAGACGATGCCACTCGACGGCTGGCGCATTGTGACCGCCGAAATCGCCGCGGTGACCCTGCTGCACTCCATCACCGTGTGGTCACTCATGACGGTCCCGCTGGCCATGGTCCTCCAGGACCCGCAACTGCTCGTGGAGAGTGGCGGCACCATCCCCATGGTCGTGGCGGTCGCCGTTGGTGTGCCGGCGTTCAACGCGCTGATGTTCACCATCCACAACGGCACCGCGTTGCTCTTTCCGGCGTGGGTGCGTCTGGGCACGGAGGCCCGCGGCTTCGAGACCATGGGGCAGAACCTCCTGACCACCGGCGCCACCACGCTCGTGGCTGCCGTGGCGCTGGTGTTCCCCGTGGGCGCCGCCGCGCTGGCACTCTGGCTGACAAACGATTGGGGCGGTTGGTCGGTGTTGCTGGCCACGATCCTCGCCAGTGGCATCGTGCTGCTCGAACTGTGGCCAGTCCTGCGATGGCTGGGAACGGTTTTCGAGCAGACTGATGTGAACGAGGTGGCAGGCGCCATCTGAGCACACGCGTCACGCCAAACCCGATCACGCTGTTCCGCGTGACGCCGTGCGTGTACCGCGGTGCGTGGTGCCGCCGTTCGCCGCCAGCGACTAGCTTCCGGGTGCCAGCAACCGTCCCACCGTTCTTCCCGACGTGCCTCGATGTCCGCTGACGAATTCGATCCCACCGACGATGCTCCCTCGTCCGACGACGAGGCCCGCCCGGCCGTCTTCGTCACCACGCGCGAGCCGGTGTCGATTCAGGTGGCACAGCTCGACGACCCGCGCGCCCCGGAGTCGTCGGCGCTCGCCGCGTACATCGACGGCCGCATGGTCGCCCGCAGTGCCATGCCCGCCGAGGCGATCGCGCGCCTGATCGAGCTGCACCTGTTCGACGAGCCGGTGCCGCTCGGGCTGTTTGCCTACGAAGAAGCGCCGGGCTTGCAGTGCCGGCTCTTTGCCCTCGTGCCGCGCACCCTGCTCGAGGCCGACGTGCACGACGCCGAACCGTGGAAGGCCAGCGTCCCCAGCTACGAAGCCTCGGTGGGCGCCCAGGATGACGACGCGGATGAGGACGACGAGGACGAAGCGGGCGACGACGACGAAGGCGGCGACGAGACGCCGTTCGAGACGATCCTGCTCGGTCATATCGTGCGCTTCGAGAAGGACCGCCAGCACCCCGACGACCTCGCCGCCGAGGCGGTCGACATCCTGCAACGCATCATCCACGGCGCCGAGCCGCTGGAGGATGCCGACAAGAAGGCAATCGACGACCTGCTGGGGTCGCTCTAGTCGGCATTCCTCACCAGCGCACCGGGCTCGGCGGCGATTCGCCCTGCGCTCCACGTTGTCGCGGGTTGCTCATCGGCGCGGCACGTGCGGGGAGTGCTGTGGGGTGTCGAGACGGGCGAGCGGCCGAGCGCGGCGAGGGCCGGCATCGCGCGCACCGCGCGAGTGACGGGAATGCGCAGACACCCACGCACAATGAGAGAAGCCCACGGCGGCGTCTGCGCGTCGACCTCCGCGTTGTCGTTGCGCGTGCAGGGGACGAGCGACCGAGGGGACATCGTGGCACGGCGGCGTCACCCGGCGCGTCGCGGCACGGCGTGCGGTACGTACAGGCCCGAGACGGTCCGTCGGGCTCGCCAGTCCGCGTGTATTCCGCGGGCACCTCACGCAGCGCCCCGGCGAGAGCCCCGACGAGCCGGCTGGCGCGCGGCAACCCGATCATGATGTTGTCGACATGCGCCTCGTACGGTGGAGGCAGTCGTTGTTCGATGCCGTGGTGAGAAACGCATGCTTGCCGAGTGCCATGTGGCGAGGTAGCGTCTGCATGTCGCCGTGGTGGTGCCGAATCCTTCGAGCACCGCCACGGGCGACTCCACCACCTCCCCGCTTGTCCATGCGCACCCGTCGCACACTCATCGTCCTCGCGCTTGGCCTCGCGGCCTGCTCGCCGTCGAGCGACGTGACGGCCCCTTCATCAGCAACGCCGGCCGCGCTGTCCCCCGCCGCCGCGAAGGCCCCGGCCACCGCGAAGCCCCCTGCCCCCGCCCCCACGCCGATGCCCACGGTAGCGATCAGTGGGCTGGGCTTCGGATCAACCGTTGCACCGGGAACCCCCATTCGTGTCGTCACCAACGCCAGCGTGGTACGCGTCGAATACTCCATCGGGGCCATGGGCTATCTCGGCATGACCGAGAGTTACCTCGGCAATTCGACCGCCGCGCCCTTTACCTTCACGTGGAGCGGCGTCGCGAGCTCCATCGATCTGGGGCGTAACCTGCAACTCGTGGTGCGAGCGTTTGACAGCACCGATCGGGTAGCGACCGTCCAATTGCCCATCGTCGTACCGGGGACATGCGGCGGCAGCGTGTCGCGGGCGCGGAACTGTGCCGCGTCCGGCTATTGGCAGGTCACCAACCTTGGTGGTGCGAGCGTCGTCGGCATCTCGTTCAACTCCGCCGTCCGCGGCGCCACGCAGCTCGACAGAGCCGGTGAAGCCGGCGATTTCCCGGTCACCGCCAACGTCGCCGGTCGCTACGAGATCAGCATCAACCAGCTTCGGCTCGCAGGCGCGAAGCCGGCCTTCTCGGTGAGCGTCAATGGCGCAATGGCCGCGGCCTCGCTGAGCGCCGTGCGGACGGCCACAGCGTGGAACAACTCCGGCGCCGCCGATTTTTCGCGCTCCGCTTCCACGACGATCGTCGCCAACCTTGTCGCCGGGGTGAACAGGATCCGCGTGCAGAGCCTCGGCGCTGGCGTCCTCACCGTCGGCAGCGTCTCGATCGCCCAGCCGGGCTCGTAACGCCACACCAACGTACGCAGGGGCGACGCACCACCGCGCGTCGCGTCGCTTCTGCGCCGTTCGGCGCTGGGTTTCTTACCAGCGCACGGGGTGCGCGGCGAGGTTTGGGGTCCGATCGATGTGGGCGAACCACGCAGGCGGGCGCGACGCAGTGGGCGAGTGATTCGGCGCGTCGAGACGGGATGGGGCGGTGATGGCACCGCCAGGCGGCATTTGTCACCCGCGCGGGGCGCGGGTGACAGGCATGTGCAGACACCCACGCACCACGCAAGAAGCCCACGGCGGCGTCCGCACGTTGGCCTCCGCGTTGCCGTTGCGCGTACAGGGTATGGGCGACCGAGAAGAAGGCGAGGCGCCGCGGATTCGCCCACCGCATCGTCGCACGGGACTCGGGACGTGAGATCCCGATGATCGGTGAAGCTGGCCGCAAACCGCCGCATCCCCTCCCGCAGCGTGAAACAACCGCAAGCCGGGGGGACGCTGGTCAGCGGCTGCGATATTGCAGCCGCTTCCAGAGAAATGCTGCGTACGCCGCGCGCCGACGTACGGGGTCGGCGCCGAGCCACGCATCCGGCACTGGCGCGACGGCAGCGTGGAGCAGCGACCGGGTGACGTGCGGCGCCAGCGCCGCCTGGATATCCGGCAGTACGGGCGCGGCCCACGCGAACACGTGGCTCGCCGTGTCGTACGCCCGCTGCGGGTGCGTTTCGGTGACGCCGGCCCAGTCGTGCTGGAACGGCAGGCAGGCACCATGGTCGATGCACCACACGGTGCCGCGCCGCATCATCAGGTTGGCGTTGCGCGGCGTACGGTCGAGGTTTTGCACCAGCGCATCCAGCCAGAGCACGCGCGCCGCGGTCTCGAGGTCCACCTGCGGGAACTCGGCCGCCGTCAGATCACGGGCGCCATCGAGCACGGCGAACCCGAGATTGAGCCCGACGCTCGCGTCGAGCAGGTCGCGCAGTTCATCGCTCACGTCGTCACAGGGCGCCGCGGCCGGGAGCAGTACCAGTTGCCGCGACGGGACGCGCAGTCCGATCGCCTCGGCCAGTTGTGCCACGATGATCTCCGCCACCAACGGGAGCACCCCCTGCGACGCACCGTGCAGCTTCACGAACCGCGGCCCTGCCTCGGTCTCCACCACCACCGGCGACGAGGACCCACGGCGATCACGCCGCAGCACGCGCTGGGCGGTGACGAGGGTGCCGGTCACGGGGTGTCGGGTTCGCCGCGCACCACCAGCTCGACGGGCGGCGGACTCGCGAGGGGCGTGTCCACGCCGCTCAGCGCCCCGAGCTTGCGGGCACTCACCAGCACTCGCGACTCCAGGCTCCCCAGCGCGCGGTTGTAGGCCAGCACCGCGCGCTGCAGCCCGCGCCCGAGCTCCACGAGCTGGTCGTCGAACACGGCCAGCCGTTCGTGCAGCTCGCGCCCCAGCGTGGCCACCTGCGCCGCGTCGGCGGCTACCCGCTCCTGCCGCCAGCCGTAGGCCGCGGCCTTGAGCAGCGCGATGAGCGTGGTGGGCGTCGCCAGCAGGACGCGCTCGCCGAGCGCCGCCTCCAGCAGCGACGGGTCGGCGTCGAGGGCGGCAGCAAAGAACGCTTCGCCGGGCAGGAAGAGCACCACGAAGTCGGGGGCGTCCTCGAACTGGGCCCAGTAACGCTTGGCGGCAAGCTTCTGCACATGCGCCCGCACTTGCGTCGCATGCTCCGCGAGGCGGGCAGCGCGCGTGCGCTCGTCACTCGCACTCGCCGCCTCGAGATACGCCGCCAGTGGCGCCTTGGCGTCGACCACGAGGCGCCGGTCGCCCGGCAGACGGACAATGAGATCGGGGCGCTGTACCCCCTCCTCGGTGCGCACGGTGACCTGCGGTTCGAAGTCGCAGTAGGCCAGCATGCCGGCCAGTTCGCACACGCGGCGCAGCTGCAGTTCGCCCCACTGCCCGCGCACGGTGGGGGCGCGGAGCGCCTGCGAGAGCTGCTGCGTCTCACGCCGCAGCGATTCGCCGGACGACACCACGGCATCGAGCCGTTCACCGATCTGGCCGGCCACCATGGCCTGCGCGCGCCCGAGTTGCGCCAGTGCCTCGTCGTAGCGCGCCAGCGTGTCGCGCACGGGCGCCAGCAGCTCGGCCACGTTGCCATGGCGGGCCGTCAGCGTCGCCTCGGCCTCGTGGCGCGCCAGTTGCTCGCGCAACGCCATCTCGCCGGCCTTGGCGCGAGTCTCCGCCTCGCTCGTCGCGCGGGCCACATCGGCGCGGGCCACGCGGCGCACCACGAGCCAGGTGCCCAGCGTGCCAAGCAGGACGCCGGCAGCCAGCCAGAGCAGGGCATCGAATGCTATCATGAGACCAATCTACCGTTGCCCGACGCCGAACCGCGCATCACACCGCATGCCCGTCGCCTACGCCCGCTTTCTCATCGGCCGCCAGCGCTCCTATCGCGCCGATCGGCAGCTTGGCTGGTCGCTCGCGTTCGTCGCCGGCGCCATCAACGCCGGTGGCTTCCTGGCGGTGGGGCAGTACACCTCGCACGTCACGGGCGCGGTGTCGTCGGCAGTCGATCACCTGGTCCTTGGCGACATCGGCCTGGCGGTCACGTCGTTCGCCGCCGTGATGGCGTTCCTGCTCGGTGCCATGACGTGCGCCATCATGGTGAACTACGCTCGGCGCCGCGACCTCACCAGCGAGTACGCGCTGCCTCTGCTGCTCGAGTCGCTGCTCATTCTCGCGTTCGGGCTGACCGGGGCGCGACTGGCCCATTCCCGCGCGCTGCTGCTGCCGGTCACCGTGGCGTTGCTGTCGTTTCTCATGGGGCTGCAGAACGCGATGGTCACCAAACTCTCCGAGCGGGTCATCCGCACCACCCACATGACCGGCATCGTGACCGACCTTGGCATCGAGCTGGGCAAGCTCGTGTACTGGAACCGACGGCGCGAGGGGCTGCCGCCGGTGCTCGCCGACCGGGAGCGAATCCGTGTACTGGGCGGGCTGCTGCTGGCCTTTGCGGTGGGCGGGTTGACCGGGGCCTTCGGCTTCAAGCACATCGGGTACGGGTTCAGTGTACCGATCGCGTTGGTGCTGGCCGTGCTGGCGCTGGTGCCGGCCATCGATGACGCGCGGCGGCTCACGGCACGGTAGTTGGCAGAGCAATAAAGGGCCACGTTCCCAGCGCCACGCTCAGCGCGCCGACCTGCCGTTTGACAGACGCCCATGCAGGCAATGCCTCTGCGCGAACGGCCGAAGCGCCAGGCTGACTGGGGAGCATCGCACGACCCGGCGGGCGCCCCGCACCCTCCTGGCTCCACATGATGTCGCGCAGGCTCGCCACCCGAAGCACGGCAGAACCGAAGGGCACCAGCGTCGCACGCGCCTCGAGCACCGCGAATGACTGGCCTCCGTCGCATTGGCCACGACGTCGAGCGGGAGCCCATTGCGATCCCATTCCCCGCGAAGGTCTACCGAGGCGGGGGGCTGGGATGCTGCCTGTCGCGACCCGCTCACCGCCGAGGCAACGCCGCCAGCCACGCCATGCCGCGCTGCACGCCACGCCGCACCATCAGCGTGTGCCCTTCGTTGGCCAGCTCCTCGTAGGTGCCGGTCGGCGTGCCCTCGGCCGCTGTCTTCACGCGCGCGGCCGGAATGATCGGGTCGAGTTGCGCGCCGATGAACAGCATCGGTGGAGCGCCAGGCACGGCCACCGCCGCACCGCCGGCCAGGCACACCACGCCGGCAATCTTCGACGGCCGCAACCGCGCCAGACTGGCCGCCGCCCCAGCGCCCATGGAATGCCCCATCACGAACACGCGCGTGGTGTCGAGACGGTACTCGCGCCGCAGCATGGCCACGAGCGAGTCGAACGGCTCGGCCGACTGCACGAATGGCGCGGTCGTCGGCGACACGAGCATGAGCCCCTGCGCCGCCGCCAGACGCGCGACAATGCCCTGCCCGTAGGCATCGACGAACATGTTCTCATCACCACCGGCGCCGTGCAGCGCCAGCAGCACGCCCACCGGCCGTTTCGACTTCGCCAGCGTGGGCGGCACTACGACGCGCATGGGAATGACGGCGCCGTTCGGACCGATGAGGGTGCGGCGTGCATCGCCGGGGAAGGCGGAGAGGACCGGCACGGCGGCCACCGCGGGCGGCAGCGGGATGCCGCTCGTTTCAGCCAGTTGCTGCACCGACGTATCGATCGACGCCACCGCCGCCGCGAAGCGACCGCCGAAAAAGCTGAGCGTGGCGCGGTCGAAGGTACGGTTCACCAGCGCCCGCGTGGCGTCACTGATCCGGCCCACCGAGTCGGCCGCCGCATAGGTCCGGTCCATGCGCAGGTAGGCCTTCGCGAGGTCATCGCGTGTCACTGCGGCCGGCGCGGCCGGAGGCGTCGTGGCGCCCTGCGCCGCGGCCAGCGGCGGCCGTGCCACAAGTGCCAGCACCGCCAGAGTTGCGGCGCGTGTACGCATCCGCCCCGATCGGGCGGGCGCCGGCGGACGTACCGGACCTATCGTTCTCGCGTGGGTAATCATGCTGGAAACAACCCCTCGATGGACAGGTACCGTTCCCCGGTATCGTAACAGAAGGTGAGCACACGGGCCCCTTCGGGCATGGAGGGCCGCTGCTGCGCCACCGCGGCCAGCGACGCGCCGCTCGAGATGCCGATGAACAACCCTTCCTCACGCGCGGCGCGCTGCGCATACGTGAACGCGTCCTCCTCGCTCACCGAGATCGCGCCGTCGAGCGTGTCCACATGCAGGTTGGCGGGAATGAATCCCGCCCCGACGCCCTGGATCCTGTGCGGGCTTGGCGCGCCGCCGCTGATCACCGGCGACTTGGCCGGCTCCACCGCGTACGTGCGCAGCTGCGGCCACTGCGCCTTGAGCACCTCGCTCACCGCCGTGATGTGCCCGCCCGTTCCCACACCGGTGATCAGGTAGTCCAGCCCCTCCGGAAAATCGGCAAGAATCTCCTGCGCCGTCGTCTCCACGTGCGCCCGGATATTGGCCGCGTTGTCGAACTGCGACGGCATCCACGCGTGGGGCGTCTGCTCCACCAGTTCCTGCGCCCGGGCGATCGCCCCCTTCATGCCCTTCTCGCGCGGCGTGAGGTCGAACGTCGCCCCGTAGGCGGCCATGATGCGCCGCCGCTCGACGCTCATCGACTCCGGCATCACCAGCACGAGCCGGTACCCCTTCACCGCCGCCACCATGGCCAGCCCGATGCCGGTGTTCCCCGAGGTCGGCTCGATGATCACGCTGTCGGCCGTGAGCACGCCCCGCCGCTCGGCGTCCTCGATCATCGCCAGGGCGATCCGGTCCTTGATGCTGCCGCCGGGATTGGCCCGTTCGAGCTTCATCCAGACCTCCACGCCCGGATCGAACAGGCGCCGTACCCGCACGTGCGGCGTCCGGCCAATGGTGTCGAGGATGCTCTCCGACTTCATGCGATACTCCCCCTCAGATGTGAAATTCGATGCCGTCGTCGCCGCCGCGCTGCTCCACCCGACTGCTGAACTGCACCACCGACCGCGGCGGCACCGACGAGGTGAGCCACACGTTGCCGCCGATGATCGAGCCGTCACCCACCACCGTGTTACCGCCGAGGATGGTGGCGTTGGCGTAGATCACCACGTCGTTGCCGATGGTGGGGTGGCGCTTGCTGTTCGCCAGCGTCTTCTTCACCGCCATCGCGCCCAGCGTCACGCCCTGGTAGAGGCGCACCCGATCGCCAATGTCGCTCGTCTCGCCGATCACCACGCCGGTGCCATGATCGATGGCGAATCCCGACCCGATGCGCGCCCCGGGATGAATGTCGATCCCCGTCTCGCGGTGCGACCACTCCGAAAGTATCCGGGGAAAGATCGGGACCTCGAGGCGGTACAGGGCATGAGCCACGCGGTGCACGGCAATCGCCAGGAACCCCGGGTACGCCACGATCACTTCCTCGAGGCTCTCGGCAGCGGGATCGGCAGCGACGATCGCCTCCGCATCGATCAGCAGCGCGGCGAGCACGTCGGGCATCCGACCGAGGAACGCCGCGATCACCGGCTCGGCGTCGGCCACCAGCGGCGTGATCGCGGCCCGCAGCAGCGTCTCCAGATGCACCGCTTCTTCGTCCACCCCCGCCGGCCCCAGCCGCGAGGGATGCGCGAACTGCGGAAAGAGCAGCGCCAGGGCGCACCGTGCGAACTCCTCGGCCAGCGCCCGTAACGGACGTGGCGCATCACACGCCGCGCGCTCCGCCTTGAGCCTCGCCCGCAACGCCTGCCAGCGAGTGGCGGCCGCGCGTGTCTCGTCGAACGGTCCGCTCACCACCGCTCCAGCGCCGACACCCGATCCTTCGAGGCCGACGGCACGTAACACTGCATCCCAATGGGCCAGAGTCCTGCCTTCCGCATGGCGGTCCGATACCACGTCGCCGACTGTGGGGTCGGCCAGGCCGTGTCACCCTCGAACGCGTCATCGCCCGTGAACAGCTCCAGATAGGCCATGCCCCCTGTACGCCGCGCCACCTGGCGCACCCCGCGCACCAGTTGCGGTCGCGCCAGATAGTTGAGCATGCCGCAGCAGATCACCAGGTCGTAGGCCTCGCGCAGCGGCAGTGCGTCGAGGTCCTCGATGCCGCCCAGCCGAATGCCGCGCGTGGCGCCGTACCGGGCCACCGCGTACGTGCTCGGGTCCACCCCGTCGTACACGAGGCGCGGACGATGTGTGCGCAGCGCCGCGCGCCACTGTCCCTCGCCACACCCCACGTCGAGCACCGTGCGCACCGCACGCCCCAGCACGAACTCGGCCGTACCCAGCACGAAGGCCACCTGGCGCGCGAGCTCGGCTGGCGACTTCACGCGATGACGCGGGTGCCGGTACCACTTGTCGAAGTACGCCTGGTCGTAGCGCGCGGCGACGGTGTCGTTCAGAGCATCCCCCAGAAGCTGCGATCGATGTCGATGGAAAAGCGCCACTGCCCATCACGGAATCCGCGCGCCACGTCGGCGCGCAGCAGGTCATAGAAGAAGAGCACGCCCATACCCGCCGATGGGTATACCCCCGCCGCGGTGGGCCGGCGGGGCAGCCCTGACGTCACGGCAAGCGCCTGCACGAACGGCGCCAGCGTCACCCGCGGCGGCGACGTTCCGAAGCGCCCCAGCGGAATGGATGGCCCCGGCACCGGCACCCGCACCTCCACCCGCTGCGACGCGAGCCCGCGCGCCGCGAACGTGAGATAGTCGTAGCCGGGCGCCGACCACGGCCCCCCGGCAAAGAGGCGCCACTGCGGCGGCACGTCACGCCCGCCGCTCGCACCGGCCATGCTCTGCAGGAACAGCGCGCGGTCGCCACCGAGCGGCTTGGTGACCTGCAGCAGCCACTGCGCGCGCAGCACGACGGGACGCGCAGTGCGGCCATTCCACTCGTCCATGGACTCCGTCCCGATTGGCGGCGTCGACGCGTCGACGCGCGCCAGCCCCAGCCCGCCCTGCAGCTGCCACACCCCCCGCGACGCGTTCGCATCGGCCCCGACCCACCCTCCGCTTCCACGCACCTCGGCGCGCCACCCCTGGAGGGCCCACGCCCCGAGCGTTGGCGCGAAGCGCCGCGATAGCGGCGTGGCCACCACCGCCAGCGGCCGCTCCGATTCGTAGGCCAGGCGCCATGTGTAGGCACTGCGCGGGGTGCGTCGCCACTCCAGCCCCACCGCCCGCGTGTCCACCTGATTGGTGAAGTCGCTACCGAAGAGCCCCGCCGCCGCCGAGTTGGTCACCCCCGCGCGTTCGGCAAAGGCGAGATCGCGATAGTCGCGCTCGGCGAACAGCTGCACCGTCGGGGTGCGGCCGAACGCTGGCGACCGGCCGATGGCCACGTGCCCCTTGAACTGCTCGTCGGCCACGCCGTAGCGCACCCGCCCAGTCACCATCACGCCGAGTGTGTTGCGATGTGCACCGCCGATGCCGAGGGCCAGCCCTTCGGTGCGGGAGAAGCGCGCCAGGTCGCTGATACCGCGCCCCGTCACCGACGCCGTGGCGGGCCGCGCCAGCATCGCCGCCCGCACCGCGTGCTCGGCCTGCACCCGCGCCTGCACCACGTCCTCGCTGCTGGCGATCTGAATTTCGGGCGGCAGCACATCCACCACGCGCCCCTCGAACGGATGCGCCCGCAGCGAATCGCGCGGCATGGAGCTCCAGCGCGGGAGCAGCTGGGTGGCGGGGGGAATGCGCTCGTTCACCGTGTAGTTGGCGATCTCCCAGCGACCGCGCACAATGCCGCGGGCCGGGATATCGAACCACGTGCTGCCACGCGCCACGTCCACCTCCTGCCGGCGCGGCAGCCAGTAGCGCTCGCGCACGAGGCCATTCTCGAGTGTCACCACCAGCGTTTCGATGCGCTTGTCGATGATGGCGGCGCGCGTGAAGGTCATGGACAGGCGCACCACCGCGCCCGTTTCGTGGTCGAGGTACACCGATCCCACCGCGGCCGGTGTCGTGGCGTCGCGCGGACGGAACTTCACCTCGTCCACGAGGATCTCGCGCCCCGGGATGCTGATGCGCAGCGGCCGCCCCATCGCATACTCGTACAGCCCCTGGGCGCCGGCGGCCAGGGGATGCGGCACATCGCGCACATCCTGCCCGTCGCCAAGGCGGATGCGATCGGGGAGGTTGTCGAGCACCACGCCGTAGCGATCGCGATAGTAGCTCACGTCGGCGGGGAGCAGCGTGGTATCGCGGCGCCCCACCAGACGCTGCGCACTGCGCCCCGGCTGCCACCACGCGATGGACAGCGCGAGTTCTTCGCTCTGCACCACCTTGGGCGGAATGATCACCCCCTCGCCGAGTTGCGCGAGGAAGGCCAGGAACCCGTGCGCGTCGGCCTGATAGCTGAGCAGCGTACTGTCGGCGAGCTGCAGGCCGCGGCGCGCGATCGCGCGGGCCACCAGCGAGTCGGCGGCCGGGCTGCGCCACGAGGACCCGTTGCCGGCGGCCGGAGGTTGCGCGGCGATGGTCGTCGAGCCCAGTGCCACCACCGCAGCCACCATGCCCTGCAGCAGGGCCATGCGGCGTCGCCGCCGGAGAGGCGCGGCGTCGCGGACGCGGGGGTGGACGCGAAACAGGATCGGGAGACGCCTCATCAGTGGCAGCAGGTCAGGGACGCGCCCCATCCCGGCGCCGGGGCGCCGGCTCGGGGGTCGCGAGCAGCGTCCAGCCGCGGTACCGCTCCGTGGGGCGCCCGTCGACATGCGGCACGACCACCAGGTATGCCCAGCCGTAGAGCCAGGTCGAGTCGGTCGCGGAGGAAGCGTCCGGCGTTCTCGGGGCGCGAAACAGGCGACGGCTGCGCACCTGCGCAGCCACCGGGCTGATCGTACCAGACGGGCCGGCAAGCCTCACCCGGTTCCCTGCCGCGAGCATGGGCGCGGCGCGCTGGCTGCCCACGTGGACCGCCAGCAGCGTATCCGAACGCTGGCCAGCACGCACCGTTTCGACGCGCGGGGCGGCGCCGGTGTGCACCATCGGGGCGGGCGACACCGTGGAGTCCGCAACCAACTGGGCCCCCCGGTAGCGCGCCGCGATCCAGCCATCGAGCACGGGGGTCGCCGCCGGCTGCGCCGCCGATTGGGCCGCCACCGGCTGCGACACCACCGCGGGCGCCAGCACCCCCACCAATCCGATGCGGGCGATCCGGGTGCCCGCACGAACACGGCATCCCCTCACGGCATCGTCAGCGCACGACGCTCGACCAGTGGCGGCAGCACCGTGGGCACGGCAGTTACGACAGCCGTGCCGGGCTCGAGGATATCGAGGCCGGCACGCAGCGCCGCGTCATGGCGCGCCCGGTAGCGCAACAGCGCCTCCGCGTGCTGCTCCACTTCGAGCACCCGTACGGTCGCCATGCGCATCGTTTCCGCCACCCACTCGGCGCGCGCCACCGGGTCGCGCATCGGGCGCGGTGTCATTTGCGCCATCGCGGCCTGCATGCGCGCTTCCAGCAGCGCCAGCGGGCGCATCGTCCAGCCATCGCGCACGGCGTGCACGGCCAGCGAATCCGCGAGCTGGTCCATGGCCACCGTCGTCGGCGTCGGCCACCCCGACGGCGCCAGCGCGACATCCCGGCGTCGCGCTTCGTCGAGCACCACGTCGGGCACGAGCCCGCCGCGCGCCGAATCGCCGCGTCCCTGCCGCCGCTCGAGGGCCACGCCTTTCGGCGTCAGCCACCGCGCGGTCGTCAGGCGGAGTGACAGATCGGGCGAGAGCCGGACCACCCGCTGCACGAGTCCCTTGCCGTACGTCGGCGAGCCCACGAGCAGCGCCCGATCGTAATCGCGCAGGGCGGCGGCGATCACCTCGGCCGCGCTGGCCGTATTGGCGTCGACGAGCACCGTGAGCGGCAGCGTCAGCCACCGCGACCGGCGCACCCGATGCGGCTGCGGGGCTTCGCCTCCGCGCCCGGCCAGCGATGCCACCACCGCGCCGCGAGGCAGGAACAGCCCCGCGGCCTTCACCCCTTCCTCGAAAAGCCCGCCGGTATTGCCGCGCAGGTCGAGCAGCAACGACTGGGCGCCGCGCGCCACCTGCGCCTCGACCGCCGCTTCGAGTTCGTCGGCTGCGCTGGCCGACATGGTCGCGAGCCGCACGTACGCCACGGAATCGGAGAGCAGCCCCTGTTCGGCCACCGCCGGGGCGTGCCAGACGCGACGGGGCACCACCACGGGCACCGTGTCGCCGCGCAGCGCCCGCCAAACCGTCAATAGGTGCTGAGCCGGCGCAGCAGCGGTGCTGTCGGCTTGAGCGCCCCAGCCATCGCTGGCGGTCGATACGCCGTCCACGGCAAGGATGCGGTCACCCGGCCGGATGCCGGACGAGGCCGCCGGTGAGCCCGGCACCACCGCCGCCACGCTCACCCCGTGCGGGCCACGCCGCAGCTGCAGCCCCAACCCCTTCCCTTCACCCAGCAGCGAGCCGCGATACCGCTCATAGCCATCAGGACGCAGCAGCGCCGCGTAGGGATCGTGCAGTTCGCGCAGCATGCCCGAGACCGCACGACGGATGAGCTCCGCGCTCGGCAGTGAATCGAGCGCATGCACCCGCACCGAGTCGACCGCTGACGACAGCAGCCGAGCCTCCGCCCACTCGTTGCGCCGCTCGGCCTCGCGGCGTTCGGACCAGCGTCCGGCGGCGAACGCCGCGACCATCCCACTCACGGTGAGCGGCAGCAACCAGAGCCGGCGGATTGGGGAAGACGCCATGACACACGCGGGACGAAACGGGGGATGGATGCAGGCACGGACGCCCCGTGGCGACGGGTCCGCCCGCTTCCTGCATACAACACGCATCAGGTCATTGATCCGTCAAAGCTACACGTCGATCGGCCGCGCGGCGCGGTCTCGGGTCGCGCGATCGGGAGTCATCGCTACGGATTCCCGAGCATCACGCCGTGAGGCGTGCACCACGAAGGGCGGCATGCCGGTGGCCGCCGCTGCGTCGGGCAGCGAGCCGATGGCGGCGAGTCAGCCGCCGGCGTGGTGGATGGCGCTCGGAGGCAGGAACAACAAGACGGCGGGGCGGCCCTCGAGCCGCCCCGCCGTTCGCCGTCACCCGCCGCCACCCCGCCG
>JAJTGR010000002.1 GCA_021299375.1 Gemmatimonadota bacterium | reverse complement strand
TTCCGCGAGGAACAGCTCAATCACCAGTACTCCAACATCCGCATCGGCGCCTGGTTCGACGTCTGCCTGCGTTTCATCGTGCCGATCGAGGCGATCGTGCTCATGGGCTGGTGGATGTGGCAGGTGCGCGGCCCCGGCGCGCTCGATCCGTTCGGCATCGAGAATATCGGCACGATCCTGCTGCAGTGGGGCATCGCGTTTACCCTGCTGCTGCTGCTCAACGACCGCCTGGGGCGCATCGCGCCGCGCGAGACGGCAGCGATGGATCAGGGCATGATGCCACCGAGCATTCCCTGAGGGCGGTCGCCGCTCCCGCGCGGGCCGGTTACGCCGACCGGCGCGGGAACGGCAGGAGGTCGGTTTCCAGCACGCCCAGCGCCACCAGCGACGCGAGCGGCGTCATGTACGACCGCGGTGCGAGGTCGGCCGGCAGCTTTCCCTCCGCCTGCAGCTGGGCCATGATCTGGGCGAAGGTGCGCGAGCCGTCACAGGAGGCGAAGAAGGCCGCGTCGCCGGCGTCCACCGAGACCTTGCTGACCAGCGGATACGGTACGGTCAGCATCCCGCCGGACGGCACCCAGCGCTCGTCGTCCGCAGGAACGAAGCGGTACGACAGGTCGAGCTGCACGTGCGGAGAGAGACGGGGCCGGGCCTCGAGCAGGCGGTCGAGCGCGCGGTCGCCCAGCATCAGGAACGCGTGCATCTGCAGCAGCCACGCCACCTCGGGCCACCGGGTGTCGGCGTTGCGGGGCGTCGCCACGGCGAAACCCGGACGCGCTTCCCCGTGGCGTCGCGCCACGATCGTGACGAGTTCCACCCGCTCGACCTGCAGGCTGTTGAACAGGCGCAGCTGCGAGAGCATGCCGGGCACCTCCTCCGGCGACGCCGCGACGAGCTGCTTCACGAAGTGCGCGTACTGGTCGCTGACGCCGTTCTCCAGCAGTGCAACGTCGAACGCGTCGGCGGCGTCGCCCAGCATCTCCCGCACGCGCTGCCGCGGTGGCGCATTGCGGCGGGCGGTGACGAGACAGGTCACGTGCAGGATGCCGCCCACGGCGAGGAACTCGGGGGCGCGCGCCACGATGGCGCGGGAGATCTGCTCACCGTCGGCGCCGCCGTCACGGAAGATGAACTGCTGCGCTGCGGCCGGCACGTACGGCGGGTGCGCCACGATGCAATCGAACTGCTCGCCAGCCACCGGATCGTAGAGATCGCCCTGCCGCGCGTCGAGCGCCACGGCGTTGAGCCGGGCGTTGAACTCGGCGACGCGCGTGGAGCGCTCGGTGATGTCCACCGCGACCGCGCGCGCCGCCCCCTGCTGCGCGGCGAGCAGCGCAGCCACGCCCGTGCCAGAGCACAGTTCGAGATACCGGGCGCCATCGCCATGCGGTAGCGTCGACAGGAACACGCGCACGGAGCTGGTGAGCGCCGGGTACACCGCGTCAGCGCCAGCCCCGTCACCAGCGGGCGCGGCGCCCGGCAGCAGGTCGGAGACGAGATACAGCGAGCCGTTGGGATAGAGCAGCATGGTCGCCCGCATCGTGCCGCCGTCGTGAATGAGCAGCCCGAGCCGAGCGAGCAGCGCGACGCCATCGGTGCCGAGGTGTGCCACGGCCACGGCGTCCTCGACGGGGGCGCAGTCGATGAACAGCTGCCGCAGCACATCGAGTCCGTCGGCGGATGTGGCCACCGTGTGCGCGGCCCCACGGATCTGTACATCGTAGATGCTGGCCACACCCATTCGTGCACACAGCCCGCTGTCGGTGAAGTCGTGAGCGGCGAGCAGGGCGCGCACGGCGCCGAAGTCGGCATCGGTGCTGAATCGAAGAGGGATCACAGGCATTCCGAAAGAGAGCGCGATAGCTTTCGAAGAATGCCTGAGCGTACCACCTGCACCCGCCTCCATCAACAGTCGACGTCACGGATGGCCATGCGACTCCCTGGACTTCTCCTCGCCTTCGCGGCGTGGTCGGCGACGCACGCGCAGTCCCCGACGAGCCCCCAGCCTATCGGCACCATCTCGGGGGGCAACCCGGTGTTCCTTGAGCCCAAGTCGGTCAAGCGCGCCGGTGACGAGATCACCGCATCGTTGCGGACCACCTTCCTCAAGCCGGCCAAGGCGCCGGGCGGCGAGTGGTACGGCTCGCGCACGCTGGTCACGGTGCGCTGCAAGGCCGGCACCGCCGCGGTGAAGGAGAACCGCTACTACAGCGACGCGAAGCTCACGAAGGTCGCCAGCGAGAAGATCGTGGGCATTCCCGGCTTCGCGGCGCCGGTGCCCGGGTCGGTGACGGCGCTGGCGCTCAAGACGCTGTGCGGCCCGCAGACTTGAGACGACGGATCACGAACGCTGACCACCACAACCGATCACCGCAACCGATCACCACTACTGATCACGCAGAGGCAAGGAGACGAGGAGGCAACGACATCGCAAATTTGGCGCCCTTTTCATTCAAGCATTGGCACTACGCCGTTCCCTCGATGTCGTTGCCTCTTTGCCTCCATGCCTCTGCGTGATCGGTTCCACCCGACACAGAAGAGCTGAACAGCCGTTGCGTGATCGGTTTCACCCAGCACGGAAGAGCTGAACAGCCTCTACAGTGATCGGTCCCACCCAGCACAGCAGAGCTGAACAGCCGTTGCGTGATCGGTTCCACCCGACACCAGGGAACCTGCACAACCGCCACGATGCATGCGTCAGCGCGGCTGCGCCGCCGCCGCCACCAGCAGGGCGCCCAGCGCCGTGGCCGATCCGCCCTGCTCGGGTATGCGAAGGCTGGCCCCGTAGAACTGGGCCACCAGCCCCAGCGTACGACGGATGCTGGGCAGGTCGGTGAGATGCCCGACGATCACCGCGTGCTCGAGTTGCTGGGCACGCGCCGCATTGATGGCGATGACGGCGATGACCTGCCCCACCATGTTCACGAGCGCCGCCGCGGTGTCCTCGCGCGACGCGACCACCGGGTGACGTGCCACGCGGCCGAAGTTCACCGCCGTGGTTTCCGGAGGCAGCGAACCGATGGCCTGCCCGAGGATCTCGCCGATGGTGAGGTTGTGCGCGGTGTCCTTCCCTTCGCGTGCGAGGGCATCGATCTCCCGCGGGTCTATGGTGCCCAGCAGGAGACGCGACAACCCGACGAGCGTCCCTCCCCCCACTCCCGTACCGGTGACGTGCGTCGAACCCTCCGGTCGCGCCGCCACCACCGCGGTGCCGGAGCCGGCGCTCGTCACCACGGCGGCCTCGAGGCCGGACAGCACGAGGCCGCCACGGCCGATCGCCTGCACCTCGTCGATGCGATGCACGGGGCGATCGTCAATGACGGGCGAGAGCAAGCTGCGATTGCCGCCGGTGATCGCGATCCACGCCACATCAGCGGGCGCGAGGCCACCTGCTGCCAGTACCTGGCGCACCCGTGCGTCATCGGGTTGCCCCTCGGTGGGCAGGCGCCAGTGTCGCGTACCGCCAGCGTCGCGTACCACGACGTCGGTATTGCTGGCCCCGAAGTCGATGGCCGCTTCGGGAGGCAGAGGGGATGGCAGGGGGACGCTCACTTCCCGGGGTGGTAGGTGCGCGTCGCGTGCTGCTCGACGTCGGCGCGGTAGAAATTCACGTCCTTGAAATTCCCCGTCGCGTAGCGCTCGCCCTGATTGAAGAAATACGGCGAGTCCGGGTCGGCATTCACGCCGCCGGCCAGCACACTCTTGGCGCGCACCCGGGGGCCGAACTCCACCGCCGCCACGAAGCTGTTGCCGCGGTTGCCGTAGTACTTCTTGGTGGTGCGTACGCCCGTCTGCCCGTAGGCCGCGAGCGAGCCCCAGTTGGCCGATGCGAACGCCACCGGCAGGCTGGGCTTGCTGTCGTTGAAGCCGGCATCGATGGCGCCGCTCAGGCGCTGGAAGCGGTTCACGTCACCCCACGGCATCTGCCACGACCCGAAGTCGCGCGTGAGCCGGTCACTGGCCCGCGCCAGGGCGCCCAGCACCATGGCCGCCGGCGCCTGCGTCTGCACGTAGTCGAACACCGGCAGGTTGGCCGCGCGCGCCGCGCCGGCCGCGGCCTGCGACACATCTTCGCCGTAGGCGTTCGCCAGCGTCATGGCCACCGACGCCACGCCGAAGCGATAGTCCCAGTTCTGCAGGGTGCGCACCTGCACCGCCAGCTTCGCCTTGAGCGAATCGCCGGCCGGCAGCGCGCCATACGCCGAGATGACGGGCGGAATGAGCTGCTCCATCGCCGGCAGGTAGCTGTCGTATGCCGCGCCGATCAGCCCCTCGAGCGTGAAGTCCTTGCGGTTCTCGAGCACGCGCACCGCGTGCACGCCGCGCGCGTTGTCGGTACGCTGCGCCGACATGTACACCGGCCAGTCCCCGATCTTGGGGCTGTTGGCGCCGGCCGCGGTGAACGGCCAGTTGTTGGTGTTCATCAGCCAGCCGTTGGCCGGGTTCTTGAGCAGGATCATCTCGTCGAGAGTGTGCAGCCCCTGCCACTCGGTGGCCGGATCGCTGCCGTCCACGGGCTTCGTGAAGTCGATGGCCGGATTGCGCTTCGGGATGAAGTTGCCGTGGAAGTAGGCAATCACGCCGTCAGCATCGGCATACACGGTATTGTTCGACGAATTGGTGCGCAGCGTCATGACCTGCTTGAACTCGTCGAAGTTCCTCGCCTTCGTGCGGCCGTAGCTCTGCTGGATGGCCTCGAGCGGGTTGTTCATCATGCGCACCGCCACCCATGCACCGTCCTGCGCGCGGATGATCGGGCCGTGGTGCGTGAAGTACGCGGTCACCACGCGTACGGCCATGCCGGTGGCCGTCTTGTACGGCAGGCGAATGGTCTTCGCGACCACGGGGCGCGTGCCAGTGCCGTACCGGTAGGTGAAGCCCTTGCCCTTCGGGGTGACCGTCTCGAGGTACTCGTCGATGACGTCGCCGCCCCCCGACGTGTGCATCCAACCGAGCCGGCTGTTGAAGCCCTGATAGATGAAGAACTGCCCCCATGTGACCGCCCCGTAGGCGTCGAGTCCCTCCTCGCTCGCCATGTGGATCTCGGGGCGGAAGTAGAACGATGTGTGCGGGTTGATCATCAGCAGTGCCCGGCCGTTGACCGTGTTCTGCGGCGCCACCGCGAAACCGTTCGAACCGCCGGGCTCCTGTCCGAACGGCGATGCGGCCGCGTCGGGCTCTTCACGCGACGACGCACCGGTCGCCCCCCCGCTGCGCGGGCCGTAGAACTGCTCGAGGCCGCGCAGGTTCACCGACTCGATATCGCCCCCGATACTGCCTTCGCTGAACGAGAGCGCCATCCACGGCTCGAACTTCGTGAGGAGACGCGGCTTTACCTGCGGATGGGTGTGCAGGAAATAGTTGAGGCCATCAGCCCACCCCGTCATGAGCGCCTGCATGGCGACGGGGCTCGCGGCGTACTGCTTCTTGAGCTCCAGGGTGTCGATGAAGAGCTTCATGCGCAGGTCGCGCCAGATCTCGCGTTCGCCCTCCACTTCGGCGAGGCGCCCCATCGCGTTGATGTAGTTCATCTCGACGCGGGCGAAATCGTCCTCGGCCTGCGCGTACACCATGCCGAAGACCGCGTCGGCGTCGTTCGTGCCATACACGTGGGCGATGCCCCACTGGTCGCGGATGATCGTCACCCGCTCCGCCTGCTCGGCCCAGCGGGCCGGTTGCGCAGGGAGCGACGAGGCCGTGAGGGCCGGCGTGATGAGCAGGGCGCTCACGACGAGGAGGGCTCGGAACCGTGGGGTCATGTCAGGCAGGGGACGGACGGCGATAGACGGAAATGGCGCTGTCTTCCAGCATCGTGAACTGCGACGCCCGGGGAAGCTGGTGCGTGCGGGCGTGTTCGGCCACCAGCACGTTCGACCATGGTGCCTGCTGCCAGCGTTCGATGAGGCGGTCGAGCATGCGCGACTCGTAGGGCGGGTCGGCGAAGGCGAGGTCGTAGCGGTCGGGGGGGAGCGCGTCGGCGAACGGCAGCGCGTCCTTCTTGTAGATGCGCGATTGTTGCTGCACACGGAGCGCCGCAACGTTGGCCTTGAGCGTGTGCAGGCTCGAGGGCCGGAACTCCACGAAGTCCACGTACTTGGCCCCACGCGACAGCGCTTCGAGCCCAATGGCGCCGGTGCCGGCGAACAGGTCGACGACCTTCGCGCCCTCGAGGTCGTTGGCCACGAGTTTCATCATCGCCACCCGCACGGCCTCGGCGGTGGGGCGCACCTTGAAGTCGTTCAAGGAGGCAAGGGCGCGGCCCGCGAACTTCCCGCCGACGATGCGCACCGCTCAGCCGTCCTGATTGCGCATGTGGTCGGCCAGCTGGTGCAGTCGTTCGCGCAGAAACGTCTTGAGCTCGTCTGGCGCCTCGTGTTCGGCAAGGGCGCGGTCCATGCACCAGAGCCACTCGTCGCGCTCGCGGGCGCCAATGGCGAACGGGAAGTGGCGCATGCGTAGCCGCGGGTGGCCGTACTTCTCCACGTACATCGGCGGCCCACCCGTCCATCCGGTCAGGAACAGGTACAGCTTCTCACGGGACACCTTGAGGCTGGTGGCGTGGAGCGCGCGCACGTTGGCGGCCTCCGGCGCGGTGTCCATGAGATCGTAGAAGCGATCGACCAGGGTGCGGATCCCGGCGTCGCCGCCGAGCTGTTCGTAGTGCGTCATCGGTCCGCGAAGGCTAGTCGCGGACCGGAGAGGGGGGCAACCCGCGCCCGGTGCGGGACGGACTCAGTACCGCGGAAAACGCCCCGCAGGCCTCGGCATGCCGCCACCGGTGGCCTCGCCGATCACGCCGCCGATCATCCCCCCCCAGCCACCACGCGTGATCACGCCGCCACGCCCTCCGCCGGCGACCACGATGCCACCGCCGCGACGCCCGTTGCGGCGGTCGTGCTCCTCGCAATTGTCGATGCCGGCCGCCCCGCCGCGAATGATGACACCGATAACGCCACCCCACCCGCCACCGCGACGACCAGGCGTGTCCCCGGCGTGGTCACCAGTGTCGTGATCGACGCCACTGCCAGCCGATGGGCCACGCTCTGGCGCGGCACCGACCACGGCGTCCGGAGCGGGGGCCTGCACCGAAGGTGCGGGGATGGGGGCCGGCGTCGGCGTCACCTGCTCGGTCACGGCCACCGCCGGCGCTGCGGCCTCTTCGAGCTGCGGCGTCGCGGCGGCCTCCTGAACCTCCGGGGCCTGAGGCGCTGGCCGGGGTGTGCGGCGGGGCGTGGGTACCGCGTCCCGCCGACCGCGCGCCTGCCCGCTCGGCGCACCCGTGGGGCCGCCCTCGATGGCCGACACCACCGCCGTCCGAGGACGCTCGGCGCTGATCGCCAGCTGGAGGTCGCGCTCGAGATCGGCGGTCATGGCGCCCTGCTCGCGATCGCCCCCGCACCCCGCCATGGCCAGGGCGGTCAGTACGCCCGCTGCCGCCCTCTTGCCTCGCGTCCGCCCCGTCCCCTTCGTGTTCATGCGCGCCTCTGGCCGTACGGCCTCTGATTCGGCGTTGCCCGTCCGGCCCTCGCCGGACCCACCCCCGATGGGAGTTGGCAGAGCAATTGCCGGGCCACCGTCGTAGGTTGGCCCGCCCACTCGGGAACCGCGAGGGCGCGGCGGCTCGGCCGTCCCCGCAAGGGGACGGTGCCTACCGCTGGCATGTCCCCTTTTTGAGATCCGCCCCAGTATCCCCGCTCCCTGCTTCCCGATGCCTTCTCCCTGTCGCCTGGGGGTGCTCCCCGTCGCTGCCCTCAGCCTGCTCGCCGCCTGCCAGGACCCCACCCACGTCTCCGCCACCGACCGGCGAGCCATCGCCGACTCGCTCAGCGCGCTCGTTGTGCAGGCCTACGATTTCACCCAGCCCGAGGCCGCCGAACGGCTGCTGGCGCTCTATCCTGACAGCGGCCGCGTGATCTCCGCCGTAGCGGGACACGTGACCACCACCCGGGACACACTCGCCGGTGAGATCCGTGGCTTCTGGCAGCGCGTCGGCCGGAACATGCGGCAGCCCCGCTTCGTCCTTGGCTCGACATACGTGGACGTGCTCACGCGCGACGCCGCAGTGATGACGCTGACCTATTCCATCCCCCACCGCACACCACGCGATACACCGCACGTGGTGAGCGGCGCCTGGACGATGCTCTGGCGTCGGCAAGGCGGACGCTGGCAGATCATCCAGGAGCACCTGTCGGATACGCCGGAGAGTACGGCCCCCGGTCCGCCGTCGGCCGTCACCGAATCGACCGAGGGATCAGACTCCGACCACCAACACTGAGTGGAGACCGCGGTTGAGCTTGGCAACGCAAGCGTCGGGGCGTAGCGTAGCGGCGGTCGCCAGCGACTTCCCTCAGCCCTCCCCGCTCATGCTCCGCCCCGCCGTCCTGCTCGATGCCGCGATGACCGTGTTCGAGGCGCGTGTCCGCCTGGCGACACACGGCTACTGGCAGAACCGCGCCGAGGCGGCCGTGCAGCGCGTCGTCGACGACCTGCTCACCCAGTGGCAGGACGCGGCGAACGACACGGATGCGCTGCTCCCGACATCCCCGTCCGCCCCGATGACCGTGGCGACCGATGCGCCAGCCATGCCGCGCGTCGACGGCGGTGCACCACCCGATCGCGAGTCCATCCTCGATGCGCTCGAGCGACCGGTGCGGGATGGGCGCGTGGCCGTGCGACGCGAAGACGGGATCACGCTGTTCTGGTACAGCTTCGCCGTCGGCGAAGTGTTCGACCGGATGCCGTGGAGCGGTGATGACGCGCCTCTTGGTATCGCGCTTGGCCTCCACGAAGGCGACTGCAAGCCCACGAAGCAGGTCGACGAGGTCGCGGCATCCAGGGCCGTGGCGCAGAGCTTCGACGGCGTGGTGCTGCGGGGCACCGAGTTCGTGGCCGTCGCCGAGCCGCGCCAGAGGCCCAAGATGTCCGCGCCGGCCATGCCGGTGGCGGAAGAGACCTCGCGCAGCGCTGCACCGATGCCAGCGGCGCCACAGCCACAGCAGCAGCAACAGCAGCAACAGCAACAGCAACAGCAGCAACAGCAACAGCAGCAACAGCAACAGCAACAACAGCAGCAACAGCAGCAACAACAACCGCGATGGCACGAACCGCCGGCTGCCGCTGCCCCCGCACCGAGCGGCAGCGAACCACCCACGGCGCCGGTCGAGGTACAGGCGTATCCCAAGGTCGAGCACCCCAAGACCGTGACGGTCGGTGACACCTTCAATCTGGGCATCGGTCTCGGTGCCACGGTCATGGCCGGCCAGGTCGACACCGGCGCGATGGTGCTGGCCGCGCCAGCCGGCGCGACGAGCATCACCGTGGACATCCAGATCGTGGCCGAAGGGTTCACCGCGCCGAATGGCTGGCGGCACGACCTCACGGTGTCGGTGGCCGACCCGTATGCAGCGATGCTCATCGTGCCGCTCGTTCCGGAGCCGTTCCTACCGGCGCCGACCGGTGCGCCGGTGAAAGTGCGCGCCATCACGGTGCACTACGCGTACGACGGCGTGACCCGCGGCTCGATCACGCGCCATCTCGCGGTGCTGCCACGCGGTGCGCTGCTGCCGCCTCCCGATTCCCGCGGCATCTCCCTGCTCGCCGCGCAGCCGGCCGTCCCATCCATCACGATGGCACCCGCCACGGCGGTGCCGGACATCGAACTCAACATCGCGAAAGCCGATGGCAATGGTGCACGAGGGAAATTCCTCGTCACCATGCGCAACGCCCACGGCATTGCCGTCCCCGATGAGCTCCCGCCGATCGACCTCGGCGACGACCCGAGCACGTTCGCGAAGAAGATCATCGACTCGATGCCGTTGTACGACGGCAAGGAGGGGTTGCTCGGCCTGCAGGTGGGCAGCCACGGCAAGCGCATCGCCAGCAAGCTGCCCGCGGCGTTCTGGCAGCTGCTGCGCGAGGTGCATGCCAAGGTGGGCGACACCCGTCCGGTCACGCTGCAGCTCAACAGCGCCGATCCGTACGTGCCCTGGGAGCTGGCCACGGTCAACCCACCCCTCGATCCTTCGCGGGTCGGTATCCTCGCCGCGCAGGTGAGCATGGGGCGGTGGATTCTCGGCGACGCCGAGGTGCCGGCCACGCCGCGCTCCTCGCTCGACGTGCGCTCCTTCGCCGTGATGGCCGGGATGTACAAGAGCGCCGAGAGCGGTCTCAAGAAGTTGCCCAACGCCGAGGCCGAGGTCGACGAACTCGAAGCGACCTACAACGACCCGCGTGTCATCAGGTACGACTGCAGCGTGCCCGCGCTCACGTCGCTGCTCACCGCCTCCATTGGCGGCGGCGCCCAGTTGGTGCACTTCGCGGGGCATGGCCAGGTGGACCCCACGCGCCCCGGCGATGCGGCGCTGTACCTCAGCGACGGCACGCCCCTCGACGCAAGCCTGTTCCGCGCCACACCGCTTGGGGACAAGCACGCGCCGTTCATGTTTCTCAATGCCTGCATGGTGGGCACGGCGGGCACGATGCTCGGTGACTACGACGGGTTTCCCGGCAACTGCCTGGCGGGCAACTTCACCGGGCTCGTGGCGCCGATCTGGGCGGTCAACGATGTCATCGCCCGATGGATCGCCGCTGAGTTCTATCGGGAGGCGCTCGCGGCCACGCCACGCCCGGTGGCCGAAATCCTGCGCGACCTGCGGCAGCAGTTCGCCACGCACTCCAATGCCTCGTCGTATCTCGCCTACGTGTACTACGGCAATCCGTATCTCACGTTCTCGTAAGGACGACGGGGCGCGTCACCGTGGCGCGCCCCGTTTCCGTTCACCGCTTCCGATCGACGGCGCACCTGCGCCGAGGACCCATCCAACATGGAACCACTCTCCGGCGGCACCGAACGCGTCTCCCTCGGCAGCAACGTCACCCTCATGGCCCCCGGCCTCCGGGGCAATGCCCGGCTCCTGAGCGGAACCGGCGGCGATGTGCGCGCCGCCGAGGAATCGTCGGATGTGCTCGACACCGCGCTGCAGCGCGCCGAGATGAAGGGGCTGCGCACCATCGAGATCCGGGCCGCGCAGGTGCCCACGCCCCCGGCCGCCGACCTGCGCGACTCCCGCGGCGACGACGCGCTCCTGCTCGAGGTGCCCGACCTTGGCGAGGACGCCGAGCAAGTCGTGCTGTCGGTGGATGAAGCGGGGGCGATGACCTGGCACTTCGCCACCGACGTGCACAGCGTCGACGATGTGAATGAGGTGCCGGTCCGCTCGCACTCGCCCGCGAGTACCGTGCGCGGCGTCGAGAAGCGGCGCTTCCTGATCCACAAGCGCATCCCGCCAGTGGACGAGTCGTCAGAGGCCGGAACACACCGCGCTCTGTTCGGCGCCCTCGGGCGCAAGCTGCTCAAGGTGCTCGTGTTTCCGGTGAGCGATGCGCTGATCAACAAGCCGGCGCGCGTGATCGCCGAGCGGTGGGAGTCCGACAACCGCACGTACGGCCTGCGCCGTTTTACCCCCGCCGATTACCGGCTGCCCACCGGCACGCCGGCCGAGCGCGACGCGCTGGCGCTCACGGGTGACGAGGCGGCCATGCTCACGAACGGCCGCGCGCTGCTGTTCGTGCACGGCACCTTCAGCACGGCGCACGGGGCGTTTCACGACATCCCGCCCGAGCTGATGCAGGAGCTGCACCAGCGCTACGGCGGGCGTGTGTTCGCGTTCAACCACTACTCCCTGTCGCACGATCCCATAGAAAATGTGCGGCGCTTCAATGCCATGCTGCAGGACGTGCTGCCGTCCGGCTCACTCGACGTGGACATCATTGCCCACAGTCGCGGCGGGCTGGTGGCGCGCACACTCGCCGACGGCGCGGACGCCTTCGGCCTCGACACCAGCCGTGTGCGGGTGCACCGGGCGGTGTTTGCCGGCGTGCCCAATCAGGGCACCAGGCTGGCCCAGCCCGATCACATGATCGACATGATCGACCGGCTCACGACGGGGCTCAACGTGGTGCCGGCCGGCGGCGTGGCCGACATTCTCGAGGGGCTGCTGATCGCGGTCAAGATCATCGGCCACGGCGCGCTCAAGGCACTGGCGGGGCTGCGCTCGATGGACCCGAACGGCGATTTCCTCAAGGCCCTCAACGCCCCGGGCCGGCGCAACGACGGCTTCCTCGCCATCGCTGCCAACTACCAGCCGCAAGACGCGGGGCTCAAGTCGCTGGTGAGCGGTACGGCCAATGCACTGGTGGACCGCATCTTCGAGCATGACGCCAACGATCTCGTGGTGCCCGAACGCGGCGTGTACGACACCAACGGCTGCGACAGTTTCCCGATTGCGGAGGAACGGCGACTGCGCCTGCCGGCAGCGGCGGGGATCATGCACACGAGCATGTTCAACCACCCGGAGGTGGTGTCCCATCTGCGGAACTGGCTCGTGTGACCGTGACGCTCCCGGGCACCGGCGAGCGCGTCAGCGCTTCGGTGCCCGGTGGAGATACTCGCACGCGGCATGCTTGTCCGCGGCGAGCCGCGCATTCGCCCCTTCCACCGCGAGCAACTGCTCCCGGCGAGCCGTCGGAACACACACCGACGAACGCGTGCGCAGCCGCTGCAGCAGGCGATCGGGATCGATGTCCCACTGCCGATAGGTCGCCAATGTGCGTGAGGCACTCCCCACCGCCTCGGGCTCCGCGAGCAGGGCCACCGAGACGACCCGCCGCGGGGCATCCGTCACGGCCGTCGTGACGATCGGCGGGAACGTGGAGTACGGCAGCGCGTCGGCGAGGGGAAGCAGCATGCTGCGATAGCTGCGGTCCATGCGGAACACACGGACCCGACCGTCGGCCGCCGTGGCCACGACGAGCGAGTCGTCCGGGCTGAAGGCGACCTGCGAGACCTCGAGCGCGTGGGCCTGAATGACCGTGTCGGGTGAGATCTGCGCGGTATCCGCGTCCGCGGCGTCGAGTCGGAAGAACTGGACGTGCTTGTCCCACGTTCCGGTCACCAGTCGTGTGCCATCGTGGCTGAAGGCCGCCGAGCGAATCGCGTAGCGAGGACTCTCGATGAACTGTTCGCGCTGCAGACCGGCGCCGTCGAGCAGCAGCGCAAATGGCCCCGTCCCCCCAACGAACAGCGCCTTCCCATCCGGCCGGAAGCGCAGGACCTGCACGTCCTCCAGCAGCCGAATCGGATGGCTCCAGCTCGTGTCGGGCGTGGCCAGCGTGAGGGAGTCGCGACCTTCACACCAGAGGGCCACCATCTGTCCGTCGGGGGACACGTCGAGGGCGCGCACGGTGGAATCACAGCGGGCCACGACCCCGAGCGACGCCCCCGTCCGGGCATCCGCCCGCACCACCATGCCATCGGTCTGCTCCAGCACCAGCGTCGACCCATCGGCGCTGAACAGACCCTGATTGAGCAGCGTCGGCGTGTCCTGTGCAAGGGGCCGCGCGGCGGTGCGGTCGACGCTCCAGAGGTACGCGCCGGCCATGCCCGCGGGAATGATGAGCGCGCGATCACCGGTCGGCGACAGAGACAGGGCAAAGAGTGAGTCAGGGCGTCGGCCGGACCAGGTCATGGTCAGCGTGTCGCGTGCCCGGCCGAGGAATTGCGCGAGCACCGTGGCGTCGGCAAATGCTGACACGGCGACCGAGCCGGTGGCGGACAGGGCTACATGCCGGAGCTTTCCCAGCGGGGCCGGCGGGGTGAAGCGCGTGGCGTCGTCGTAACTGGCCCACACGCGCACCGTGCTTTCTCGATCCAAGAGGGCGGCGCGGGCGCCGAAGGCCGCTGTCCGCAGGTCGCCCGGATCGTCCCGATGGCCCATCAGGCGAAGTGATGACTTCCCGTCCGACGACGCCGTCCACCGCGCCGTGCGATCGTTGGCGGTCGAGACCACGACGCGCCCGGAATCGGCAAACGCGACGTGCACGACCGGCTGCGTATGCGCGTCCCTGACGTGCCACCGCGTTTGGAGGGAGGTGAGATCCACGACGGCAACGCCCCCATCGATGGACCCCACGGCCAATCGGGTGCCATCAGGCGACAGGGCTGCGGCAGTTGGCAGGAGTCCCGAGAGGGTGTCGAGGCGGCCCGGACCGTAGATCACCCGGGTCGGCACCAGGTAGCCGCCCACGATGACTCGATCGCCACGGGGGGTCACGACCAGAAACCCGGGCTCCTCGCCGGTGGCTTTCGCCAGGACGTTGACGACCCGGCGTGCGAGATCCATTCGGCGCACTTCGCCGCGACGGGTGGCCACGTACAGGCGGCCGGTCGCGTCGAACGCCGCCAGTTGAACATTGGGCACCGTGGCCGACGGCTGGCGGGGGCCCTGCCTCCACAGGTGCAGGGTGCTGCGCCAACTCAAGGCCGCCAGATACCGGCCATCGGGCGACTCGCGCACGTCGGTGAGCAGGTCACCGCCCGTCCACCACTGCGCATCCGTGGTGGCCGTGGCCAGGCGCACGCGGCGCACGGTCGAGTCGGAGACCACCAACAGCGAGCGCTTGTCAGCCGCGAACGCGAGGGCAGTGATGGAGGACGCCTCGCGCTGGGCATGTCCACGGGCGCCGTCAGCGGTCCAGAGATCCCGCCGCCACGTCTCCGGCCCTCGGCCGTCGGCAGCACGGAGGGCGACCGTACCATCGGCATAGCCGAGCGCGACCTGCATACCTCGGTCATCGAGGGCCATGGCCATGACGTCGGTGTACTCCGCAAGCGCAGCCGGTGCGGCCAGCACTCGGTGCACGAGCTCCAGGCGATCGGGGTTGGCCAGTTGCGTCGGACCGAATTCGGCCGCCAGCGCCGTGGCATAGGTCGGGTCGGTCTCCGCCAGCCGGCCGATGGTGAAGTCGCGACTGAGTGAGTCGGCCTGCTGGAGATAGTCCTGCAGGAGCGCGCTCCGAATGGAGGCGCGCCCAGCCCAGGCCCCGCCCAGTGTGGCAAGCGCCAGCACGACCACCGCGGCGGCGGCACCCACCCGCCTCCAGTAGCGGGCGCGCTCGGCCTCGCGGCGTCGCCGATCGATCGCCTCCCGGCTCCGCTCGATGTAGGCGAGCGTCTCATCGAACGTCGCACCGGGGCCGTCGTATCGCTGCGCCCAAGCTTCGTTGATCAGCGCATGCGCGCGCCGCTCGTCGGCCTCCTGCACTGCGCGCGGCGGCAGCAGTTCGTCTTCGTCGCGTTGGTCGGGGAAGTCGCCCTCCTCCGGACGGACCCGCTCGTCCGTGAAGTCGGGACGCGCGGCCCCCGCCTTGCGCCGGATGTCCTGCCACCAGTCACGCAGGGCACTTTCCTCATCCACCCATGCCCGCAACGTCGGCCACTGGCGGATGAGGCTTTCATGCACGAGGTCGTAGCGGAGGTCCGTTGCTTTGCCGTCGGGCGCGGCGTACAGGAAGTTCACCCCCTCCTTGACGCAGTCATCGAGCATGGCCTTCACCGCCGGCGGCGTGGCCCCGCTCACGGCCACCAGCTCGGAGAACCGAGCGGGGCTGCGGACTCGGCGCCGGCGCGAGTCCGTGGTCGTCAGCCGCTTGAAGATCCGCTCCACCATGCGTGGATCGGCGTCGGCAGTGATTTCGTTGGCTTGCTGCGCCAGCGCGCCATCCAGCCCACCGGCCTGCTCGAAGTGCACGAGATCCAACGGCCCGACGCGACCGCCGGCTTCCCACCGTTCCCAGGTGCGCAGCAGCGCGTGCTGCAGCACCGGCAGCTGATCGCCACGGTCGCCTACCTCGTTCAGCACGCGGTCCACCAGGCGCGGGGCTACCTGTGCGCCGTGCAAACGCGCAGGTCCCGCCACGCACTCGCGGAGTTGCCGGCGGGTGAGGCGGGGCACGAGGTAGCCGGACACGTTGATTGCCTCGGGCAGCCCCTCGAACAGGTCGCAATCGCCGAGGAAGTCGGTGCGCATGGTGATACTCACGTACACCGGGATGCTCTGCTGCTCAGGCCGGGTGAGTGCCAGGAGCAGCGAGACCAGCGTCGCCGCATCCTGCCGACGACGGATCCGCTCGGCGGTCTGCTCCGCTGTAGGCGCGGAACCCGATTCGTCCTCACCATCGCCCGCTGCCGCCCGGAAGGCGAACAGTTCCTCGAATTGATCCACGAGAATGAACAGGTTCTCGGTAGCCTTCAGCCCCCGCACATACTCGATGACCGCATCGGCGTGTTCTTCGCGCATGCGCTGGGCCAGCACCGCCGCCGACGCCGGCGCCCGCCCCTCGCCCATCGCGTACTGCAGCGCTTCGGCGAGATTCTCCAGGGGCGCCTCGCCGGGGCGGCACTTCGCCATGCGCCAGCCGTCGCGGTCGGACACCATGAACCCGCCACGCAGCATCGGGATGAGCCCGGCGCGAACCAGTGAGGACTTGCCGCTGCCCGAGCTGCCCAGGACCGGCACAAAGCGGTGCTCGTGCAGCAGCTGCAGCAGGTCGGTCGTTTGTTCGCGCCGTCCAAAGAAGTAGAACGCGTCCTCGTCGAAGAAGGGGCGCAGACCGACGAACGGATTCTGACGCTCGATGTCGGCGCTCATCCGGCGTCCCGCGTGATGTCGGTCCACAATTCTTCCAATCGCTTCTCCTCGATGGTCTCACCGTCGCCGAACATCTGCACCCGCGGGAGCCGTGGCGGGCGCCCGCGCCCCGGCAGGCGCACGATGGCCACCTCGGTGGCCGGGACCCGATGGGCCCCGGCGTCGAGCGCTTCCTTGGCGCGCCCCTTCACCCACTCGTCATCTGCCGCCTCGCCAGCCACGACGATCACCAGCGGCACGCCGCGCACGGCGTCCTCGAACGGGTTGACCACGCCACGGGCGGCAGCCTCCGGCTTCGGCCGGAGCGCCTTCACCCCGTGCTGTTCGAGGAACTGCATCACCACCGCCGCCGCGGGTACGTCCTTCGGGTGCACATCGACGTACACCCCGTTCGTGTCCACCGGTGCTTCCAGCAGCGCCGTGCGCTTGCGCAGGATCTCGCGCACGAGCGCGTCGACCGAGGTGGTGATGACCTCGAGACGCGACGCGCGCCGCGGCTGCTGCTCGATTTCCTCGAGGAAGCTCCGGTACATCGGGTCCTGCACACCGGCCGAGGTCAACCCGACGGGAAAGAACACGAGTTGGGCGCGGGCGCACTGATGTCCGATCCGGTATTGCTCCATCGCATAGCTGCGGCCATCGGGTGCCCCATCCACCGGCTCTCCGGGCAGGTCCCCCAGCACATGCACGAACAGGTCGGCCGACCCGGCACAGGCGCGAATGGCCGCCTCGTGTTCGCCGAGCGGTGTGGGCTCGGCGAGCTGCACGGTGATACCGTGCTCGGGCAGTTCGCGTAGCGCACGGCGCTCCCACGGGCGCATGCGATCACTCGTGGTGGCGAGAAACACCGTGAAAGGCGGTGCAACCTCCTCTCGCGGTTCGACGACCTGCACCGAAGGAATCGCTGCGACACTCGACCGGGTATCGGTGCGCTGAAAAAGATCCCCACTTCTCGAGCGCATGAACAGGACCGGCGTCGCCCACTCGGCGTGGTCGCGTGAGTACACGCGATTGCGGGCCGCGCGGACGGCAGCATCCACCGGCTCACTGTCCACGAGCGCCTGGTAGAAGACGGTCGAAAACGCGATGGCCGCATCGTCCGTGATCGGAAACTGCATGGCCAGCACCGCCGTGACGCCACCGCGTACCAGCGAGGTGGCCACGCCCGCGAAGGGATCGGTTGTCGATGTCACGCCCGTCACGGCCGTTCGGCACGCGTTCAGGAACACGAGCCGCAGGCGGTACTCGCCCATGAACTCGATCGCCAACGCTTCGGCATCCACTGGGTCGGGCGCGCCCTGTCCGCTGTCGTCGACATCGTCCGTCTCGAACAGCAGCACGCCTCGGCCCTCGCGAAAGTCGCCGTGCCCCATGAAGTGGATCACGTGCGGATCTTCTTCCTTGAGGCTCTTGTCGAGATTCCGGCGGGTCGCTCGGCGAAACTCCACGCGCACGTTCGGCAATCCCGCCCACGCCTTGCGAAGCTCGGCCTCTTCCTGCTTGAGGTCCAGCTTGCCGTGCCCGCGTGGCGACGCCATGAGCACGAGCACCATGAACTCACGTTCGAAGGTCACCGACTCCTTGGCCGGCTTATCCACCTCGAGGTGGCGAACGAGCGTGTACTGCGGCATCACGGTGAGTGGGGCATCGTCGACCGACTTCGCCAGCAGCTCCCACGGCAGCCCGAGCACCTGCGGCATGTCGTCACGCGACATGTCGAACGACAGCCGGATGCGCAGTCCGGTGCCCTCGGGCCTGCGGGCCTCGGCCTCGACGAGCGACAACAGAATCTGATCCCGGAACAGCGCCTGATACAGGCGAACCCCGAACTCCCGCGGCGTTTCCTGGCGCATCTCGGCGGGGCTCGACTCCGGGATGAAGTCCCGCGCGATCGCGTTGCGGAGCCAGGCTGGGGGGAGCACTGCCCGCGCCATGCTGCGCAGGAACCCCTGGAGCTCAGTGGATGGCACCGGCAGCTCCATCGTGCCGCGACGCACTGCCCCGTCGAACGATTTGGCCTTCACGCGGTAACGCCCGGGCGCATCCGGTGAAATCTCGATCTCGACCTCCTCGTAACGCGGGCCCTGCCGTGGGGCGGTCATCGACGGGGAGTCATCAGCGAGCGAGTATCGAGGCTCACGCCGGCGCGCGCCGTACGACGTACGACACGACCACGGTAGTCCAGTCGTCGATCGGGCCAGCCGGCTCTTCCGGCATGAAGTCCCGGGTGGCGCCCAACTGCTGCTCGAACAACAACTGCAGCGCGCTGTCCGGCGGCGGCGCCGGCGCGCCCGATCGCACCCCGTCCCGCTCGTGCAGGAACGCGAAACTGGCAGGAGTGGTGGTGACGAACAGCTTGAGCGTACCCTGCCCTTCGTCCCGCACGGGCAGCGTGCCACCAGGCTCGAAGGGGTAGACGTTGGGGAGCACGACCCGCATGCCTCGACCAGGCAGCGTGAACAGGTCGACCGGCGGCCCCGCGGCCAGGAATTCCGTGGCACCCTCGGGTGGATACAACGGCATCACCTTGCCGGAAAGCCCGAACATGAGCAGGGCAAAGTACAGCGGTTGGTCCGTGGGATTGACGATGCGTACGCCGGCGAACTCGCCCTCCTGAAAGACCGGCAATCCGCCGGCGGCCGGTTCCGCCAGCCGCCACGACCCATCCGGAGCCTTCCGCAGCAACTGCATGGTCGGACGCTGCCGCGCGAGGGCGCTTGCCGGATCCGGATTGTCGAGCGTCATGGCCAGCGCCTGTCGCGCCAGCACCGTGAGGTTGTGCACGACGGCCATGGTCTCGCTGAACAGTTTCGGCGGGGCCACCGGCTGGCCGTCGGCACCCGTGAGCATCCAGCTCGGCCCCGTGCCGGTGCGCTCGGCCGGCCACGCGGTCACGGTGATGGCACTCGGCTCCGGCTGGTCCACCAGGCGCACGACCGTGGTCTCGCCGAGCAGCGTCGTCATCGCCGCCCATTCGGCCGCCGGCACCAGCGCCGCGGCGGCCTGGTCGATCCGCACGGGACGTCGCACGTCGGTCGCGAGGATGGGCGTGAGCACCGCCCGCGCGGCGGTCGCCATGTCGCCGGTGATCGAGGCCTCGATAAGCACCGCCGTACTGTCGAACGGTCGCACCTCGGTGACCGTGGCCCGCGCCAGCGGCGCCTTCGCGTCGGTGCTGACCGTGTCCGCCGGATACAGCGCGACCGCAGTACCCAGCGTGACCCCCAGCGCGGCGCCGGCGGCCAGCGTCACCGCCGTGCCCGCGTCGTTCACTCCCGCGAGGCGCACGTAGCGCATCGGCGGCATCTCGTCGAGGCCAAAGAGGACGCGGTCGCCCTTGCCTTCCATCTGCGGGTGCTGCTTGCCCTGCCGCACCTGCGTGACCTTGGCCGCGACGTCCTCGAACACCGAGCGATAGGTAGTCCCGGCGGTCGCCCGCTGCAGCGCCCGAGCGAGAAAAAAGGTGAGCGCACCATGGCGCGCGGTACTGCCGTCTTCGAGCGGCCAGAGGAACTCCCCGGACAGTTCCTCGTCGCGGCAGCCGCTCATCAGCACATACTGCTCGTGCAGCGGCAACCAGCCCGCGGCGGTGTCGCGGCGGGCCCCACCTTCAGCGCGGCGCGTCCCCGCGCCACCACCAAACCGAGGCCACAGCTCGGGGGGAATGGGTGATGGCACGGTGGGTGGCCGCGAATCCGGCGGCAGGCCGCGCACTGCGAAGCCCGGTACGTCGAACTCGGCATCACGGGTGATGGTCGCCGAATGACAGGCATCCACGATCACGGTGATTGCCGAGGTCTTGGCCGCGAGCCGCTCGAGCCAGAGGAAGATCTCGTCGTCAGTGATGTCGAGATTCTGCTCCGGGGTACCGAACTTGCCCCACGTATCCACCGGCATCAGGGTGCTGTCGAACCCTGACGGTTCGTCACCCTCCCGGTCGACCCGCTGCGAGCCGTGTCCCGCGAAGTAGAACACGACCACATCGCCTGGCCGTGTTTCCTCGGCGAGGGTATCGAGCGCCAGGAGGATCCCCGCCCGCGTCGCCTGTTCGTTCTCGAGGCGGGTGCAGTGCGTGAAGTCGAAGCGGTTGCGCAGCACGGACTCCATGAGCCGGGCATCGTTCACGCACCCGCCCAGATTCGAGATATGGCGATACTCCTGCACCCCGATGAGCAAGGCGCGTCGGGTTCCGGCCTGATTCACAGGGGGTGCCGTCATCGTGGGGCAGCGTCTCAGGTCATGGCGTCGGGTGTCACCAGCCGGTCGATCACCGGCTTCGGCAGCGGCAGCGGATCGGCGTCGGGCGCATCAGCGTGGAGCATGGGCTCCCGGTCGATCGCTTCGACGGGCTTGGGCAGCGGGTCGCGATCGATCGCTTCGACGGGCTTGGGCAGCGGATCAGGAGCGGCGGACATGGGTTCCTCCCGGCATCGGGTTCATGGACTCAGTGGGACGCGGCGTTCGCGGCCGGCATGGCCGCGAGTCCTGCCAGACGCGCCTGCTGTCGCGCGGCGCGTCGTACTTCCCCGACCGCGGTGGCCGCCGCGATGCGGATTTCCAGACTGGCGCGAAGGTACAGCGGGAACGACGCGGGCGCAGCCAACTCCAGCGATTCCGCCACCCGCTCCGCGTCGCGCGGCTGCCGCTGAGCGAGCAGGAGGCGCGCCAGCAGCACCCGCTCCGCCCCCAACCCACCGAGGGGCGTCCACGCCAGGAGATTCCCGGGCGGCAATGGACGCGCGAGCAGGGCGCGCAGCGTTCGCACCGCGGCCGCCGTGTCGCCGGTCGCGTACCGCGCATGTGCCTCGGTGGCGGCCGCGTACAGCGCGAGTTCACTCGTGCTGTCGGTGCGCGCGCGCGCGGCCAGCACCCGCGCAATGGTGGTCACTGGGGTGGCCTCACCGCGCGCCGCAAAGTATTGCGCGAGAATCCAGCAGCGCTCGGGTGTACTGCAGCGCGCCATGTCGGCCCCGAAGCGCTCCACATCGCGCGCCGCCACTTCGGCGGCAGCAGGCGCCAGGACTGGCGCCACCGGCGCGGCCACCATCAGCAGCGAGGCCCCGCCGTCGCCGCGGGCCACCGCCTGTCCGACACGCACGAGTGCCGCATCCGCGCGCCCCTGCGCCACACGCACCCCCACCAGGCCGACCAGCGCACTCTGGCGCAGCGCCACGCTCCCGGGTTGTGCCGCAGCGGCACTATCCATGTCCAGTACCGCCTCGTAGGCGGCCGTGGCGCACGGCGAGTTCGCCGCGTGCACCCCCATGACCGCACCCACCGAGAGCACGGCCAGCGGGTCACCGCGTACCGCCGTGCGCCACGGCGGAGCCCCCGGCCCTTGCGTCGCACACTGCGTCATCAGACGGATCTGGTTCGCGAGTGTGCTGTCCGGCTGGGCCGCGAGGAAGCGCGTGGCCCATGCCGCGGCCCGTGCGACCTCGCCTCGTCGCGCCGCGATTTCGATGGGGTGCAGCAGCACGTGCGTGGCCGTGGAGTCGATCCGTCTCGCCTCGGCGAAGGCGTACTCCGCAAGGCTGTCGGCCGCACCGGTCAAGGGGACGAGGTGAATGTATGTCTCCCCCAGTTGTGCCCAGGCGGCCCCCAGTTCGGGATCGGCGCGTAGCGCCTCGGTGAAGGCGGCGATGGCCGCGTCCGCGCGTCCGTCGAGGTACGCCGCATACCCGCGGGCAAAGGCCGCGTACTGCGGCGGTAGCGTCTGGCCGAGGGCGCGTTGGACCAGCGCCCGCGCCTCGCTCGGCTGGTGCGCCGCCGTCGCCGCCTGCGCGCCGCGCACCGCCGCCAGCGCGAAAACGGAATCGTCACGCACCGCCTCGCGGTAATGGGCCAACGCCGCCGCCGGCCGCGCCCGACGGAACGCCGCCTCGCCGGCGAGGAAGCTGGCCACCGCCGCCGGCTCGCGGTCCACCCACGCCCCTTCGAGATCGCGGGCGTTGGCGCCGGGCAGCAGCACCGGCAGCAGCTGGTTCACCGAACGAATGGCCACCCGCCACAATGCTCCCGCGGCACCCGACGCGCGCGGGCGCGCGGCCACCGTGTCGGCGCCGGCGTCCACCAGGTCGAGCAGCACGTCCACCGAGTCGCCGCGCAGCACGATGCGCCCCGTCACGTACCACGCCGCCCCCTGCGCCCGCGCGATCTCCCGCATCGCCTGCGCCGACACCGCCGACGGCACGTCGCGCTCGGCGTTGGGCAGATACCGCCACCCGTCGACCCAGCGCAGCGCCTCTCGCCGGTCGAGGGCGCTGCCGATGAGCGTGGCCACGTCTTCACCGGCCGTCCGGCTCTCGCCCACCTGCGCCGGTGCCACGAGCGGGAAGCCGACCACCATGTGCGGATCGAGCGTCGGCCCCGCGGCCTGCCGGGCAAACAGCGTCACGATCGCGATCAGGGCCACCGTGCCCAGCATGAGCGCCGCACTCCGGAGCCCGCGGCGGCCGAACGGGGGGGCGACCGGCGTTGTCCACGTCCCCACCGGGATGTCGCTGGTGTGGTCGAGGATCAGCGGATCGCGGAGCGCGGCCTGGAAATCGCGCGCCGTCGCAAAGCGGTCGGCCGGGACTTTGGCGAGGGCCGTGCTCACCACGGCTTCGAGCCGGCGCGTCACCGTGGGCCGCACCGTGCGCAGGCTCGGCACGTCGTCGCGCGCGTGCCGGGCGAGAACCGCCCGCGCCGTCGACCCGGTGAATGGCGGCGCACCTGCCAGCATCTCGTACAGCACACACCCCAGCGCGTAGATGTCGCTGCGCTGGTCGACCCCTTCCGCCACGCCCTGCTCCGGGCTCATGTATTCCACCGTGCCGACGGCGATGCCGGTCTCCGTCAGCGCCTCTGCCCCCGCGTCGACGGCGCGGGCAATGCCAAAGTCGGCGAGCAGCGCCCGCCCCCCCGAGAGCAGCACGTTGGCCGGCTTGATGTCGCGATGCAGCACCCCACAGTCATGCGCGTATGCCAAGGCATCGGTGAGCTCGCGCATGATCGCCAGCGCGTCGGGCAAGGCCAGCTGTTTTTCCCGGGCGAGGCGCTGCGACAGCGTCTCCCCCTCCACGAACGGCATGGTGTAGAACGGGACACCGTCCACCTCGCCCGTGTCGAGCAGCGCCACAATACCCGGGTGCCGCAATTGCGCGGTGATGCGGATCTCACGCGCAAACCGATCGCCTCCCATGTACGGCGCGAGTTCCGGCTTGAGCACCTTCACGGCCACGATACCGCCCGTCTGGCGATCGAGGGCGGCATACACGGTGGCCATGCCGCCGACCCCGACTTCGCGCTGGATTTCGTACCGTCCCCCAAGGAGACGGCCCGGCGTGACGGGCATGGCAGCGGGCTGGAGAGGGAGGCCGGGCGAGAAGCCGAATACTGCGTCCCCACTCCGCGGTGGGGCAAGGTTGCCCGTGGGGTGGCGAAGCGGCGCGTGAGCGCTGCCGTGGGCGATGGCGTCGAGGTGGCGGGCATCGGCGGTCCTGCCCGTGAGTGGTCGACGCGACCTGCTGGCCGCAGGCGCGGCAGTCTCCGGCCCGGCCAGCGCCGTGTCGGTGCGGCAGGCCGCGACGCCCGCGACTTCCCGGACGTCCGGCCCGACCAAGCGTTCCGGCTCGACCGCAACGCGTTCCCCCGTGTGCGTCGTCGTGGCCATTCAGCCCGATCGCGCAAAGGCCCAGGCAGGCCAGCATCGCCGTGCCGTTCCGGGTGCCGGCGGCGGTCGCGTCCCGCGCGGGGCGCCACCCAAAGGAAGACGGGCGGCGGTGGCGGGTAGCGCCGATGTCCCCTGCCCCGCGGCGATGGCGCTGCAGAGGCTGTGGCACGGTCCCCACCGTTGAGGCGGGCGGACCGCATTGCCGACATTGCGGACATGGAGGGATCCGTATCGTCGCCCCGCATCCCACGCAGTTCGGCAAACCTCTATTTGACAATACCTTACAGGTCACTTCACCCGGCCACCTCCGGCAGGATCACGCTCCGACCCATCGTGCGGTCTTGTGGCCCGCTAATTGCTCAGTTTTTTCAGCAGATGTCGATCGACACCAGGAATCGGGACGGACCGCAAGGCGCCGCTCGCCTGGAGAACTCTATGGAACCACAAATGGCAGGGGAACAAGTGCGCAAACTGATGATGACCACGGCCACCCTGGCCGCACTCGGGCTCTCGGCAGCCACGGCGGCGGCCCAGATGCCGGCCAACGTGACGGTGCAGATTTCCAGCGCCGCGGCAGACTATGTATATCAGGCCACTTTGAGCGGCATGGGCGGCGGCGGCTGGAAGGCCACCATCACCGGTCTCCCGACGTCGGTGCAGATCACAAGTCCGATCGTGTACTGCTTCGACAACCAGCGCCAGTTCAATTACAACGTCCAGTACGCGTACAAGCTCCTGACCTTTCAGCAGTTCGTGGCCAATGTCCAGGCCGGCCCCGGTGGCCGGTCCGACCAGTGGAACACGATGGACTTGCAGGACCTGAATTCGATGGCGTATCTGGCGTCGACCTACACGACCGCTGGGAACAACAGTTCGACCCCGACGGGCAACAATACGATCCAAACGAACATCTGGACTATCGGCAACAACGGGACCGGCACGTTCACGGGAGATCTCTCGTCGCAGTGGCTGGTGCTGGTGGACAAGGCGGCGTGGGAGGAGGGGTTTACCGCCCAGCAGCTGAGGACTGGCGACAAGACGTGGGGGTCGCAGTCGTTCCTCATCCAGGCCAGCATCGTCCCCGAGCCGTCCATGGTGGTGCTGCTCACGGTGGGCCTGGCCGGCCTCGGCGTCACGGCCCGTCGCCGCCGAAACAAGATCAGCTGACAGCGCCTCGGGCGGGGACGACCCGCCGGCAACGACCACGGGGGACATCGCCTGCTGCGATGTCCCCCGTGGTCGTTCCGGGGTGGTTCCCGACGCGAAAAGGCTTGCCACCGGCTGCCTTGACCCGCCCCGCCATCGGTTGAACTTCCGCTCATGCCCGCGCCTTCCCCCCTCGCTACCGTCCACCCGTGATCGACGGAACGCTCGTCGCGATCGCCGAGGGCGTTGCCGGCCAGTGGGCGACCATCGTGTCCGCGGCGCATGTGACGGGGGCGCTCGCGGTCACGGTGCACGCCGTGCTCGGGCGCCGCGATGTGCCGGCGATCGTCGGCTGGGTTGGGTTGGCGTGGCTCGCGCCCGTGGTGGGCTCGCTGCTGTACCTCCTTCTCGGCATCAACCGCATCCAGCGTCGGTCCATCCGCAAGCGGGGGCGCTCCCTCCTCACACTCGGGCGCTACACCGGCGAGGAACTCACCAACGGCGCCCTGCCGGCGCCGTTGGTGGCCGGTCACCCCGGACTGGCGGGGCTCGCCGCGCTCGCCGCGCGTGTCACCGGCCGGCCGCTCACCCCTGGCAACGCCGTGGTGCCACTCCCCGATGGCGACCTCGCCTACGGCGAGATGCTGCGCGCCATTGACGGCGCAGCCCGGTCCGTCACGCTGCTCACGTACATCTTCGACGACGATCGCGCCGGTCAGCGATTCGTAGCGGCCCTGCAGGAGGCTCAGGCGCGCGGCGTGGCCGTGCGCGTCCTAGTCGACGCGGTGGGGGCGCGCTACTCACGCCCCAGCATCATCACGCGACTGCACGCCGAGGGCGTGCCCGCTGCCGTGTTTCTCCCCACCCGCGTCCCGTGGCGCTTTCCCTACGCCAACCTGCGCAACCACCGCAAGCTGCTCGTGGTGGACGGGCGCGTGGGGTTCACCGGCGGCATGAACATCCGTGAAGGGCACCAGCCGTCGCTGGCCCCGGCCAGTCCCGTGCGCTGCCTGCACTTCCGCCTCGAAGGGCCGGTGGTGCGCGACATGCAGCAGGTGTTCGCCGACGACTGGTTCTTTGCCACCGGCGAGGTGCTCCCCGACGACGACACCTGGTACGCCCCCGGCGAATCCTGTGGCCCGGTTGCCGCCCGCGGTGTCAGCGATGGGCCGGACAGCGAAATGGGCACCATGCCCACGGTGCTGTTCGGCGCCTTGGCCGCCGCCACGTATCGTGTGTCGCTGATCACGCCCTATTTCCTCCCCGACATGCGCCTGCGCGCCGCCCTGATGGTGGCGGCCCTGCGCGGCATACGCGTGGACATCGTGCTGCCCGCCCGCAGCAACATTCCGCTCATGGACTGGGCCATGGAGCCGCAGCTGGCCGAGTTGATCGAGGCCGGAGTGCGCGTGTGGCGCAGTCCGGCGCCCTTCGATCACACCAAGCTGTTCGTGATCGACGGCTCGTGGTCGCTGATCGGCTCCACCAACTGGGATGCGCGCAGCCTCCGCCTCAACTTCGAGTACAACATCGAGTGTTATGATGCCGGGCTCGCGGGCCAGCTCGACGGATTGATGGACGACCATCTTGCCGTGGCCGCGCCGGTGGAGCTTGCCGCGCTCCGGGCGAGGCCGTTCCTCGTGCGCCTGCGCAACGGCGTGGTGCGATTGCTGTCGCCGTATCTGTAGGCCGGGTGCGCCGGGACACGCGTCACCAGTCCAGATCCCGCGTGGACGCCTCGCGACGTGGCCGCCTGCCGTTGTGGAGCACGTCTGGGAGACATGCCGGTGCCGGTATCCGTGGGGCCGGCAGTATGATTCCGGTTCGCCTGCCGACCCGTGTTCCTCTGCGCTCCTGAATTCATGCGCCTCGCCCTCCGCCGTGCCGCGCTCCGCTTCGTGACACTGGCCGTCTCGCTCGCGCCCGTCGCGCTGGGCGCCCAGACCGTACGCCGCATTGCCGGATTCGATCTCGCCTACACGGCGCCCTCCGGCTGGACGCTGGCCGGCACCGACGGCCGGATGGAGGCCTGGAGCCGCGGCGGCGGCACCGATGGCGCGCTCCTCGTGTTCGGCGGGATGTACTCCTCTGGGCAACTCGCGATCGCCGATGGCTCCGCCATGCTCCAGGGCGCCCAGTTCAAGGAGCCAGCCACCGTGCTCGAACCGCCGGCGCTGCGGCGCGTGGGGGCGGTGGAGCTGTGGACCAGTGCCGTGCGTGTGCAATCGCAGACTGGCGACGTGATCGTACTGCGCATGCTCGCGCGCCCTGCCGGCGCCGAGGCAATGCTTGGCGTGGTGACCATGGCCACGCCCGCCGCCGACAGCGCGTATCGCGTCGCGGCCGAGCGGCTGCTCGGCAGTGTGCGCGGTGGCACCCCGACCGTCGACCGGCCGGCAACGACGGCCCTTGCCGGCGCGTGGCGCTGGCAGGAGTCGAACGTGTCGGGGACCGCCAGCTACGTGAACGAGGAAGGGTGGGATCTCGCGTCCGACGGCACCTTCGTGCATTGGACAGCGAGCACGGTGTCACTCCCCGGCGCCGCCGTCGAGCCCACGCGCACTCGGCAGACCGGGCGCTGGGAGGTCATGGGCGGTGCACTCGTGGTGCGGGCACCGGACGGCGTGATGACGGTATCGCTCAGGCTCCAGGGGCGCGCGGCGGAGATCGCCGGGCGGCGCTTCGTGCGGCGCTGACGCGTCGACGCGCCGGTCAGGTGCACCGTGCCCCCTCGATGGCGGCCGCAAGGTCGGGTGCCGCGCCAGACGTCGGCGACGATGAACGCGACGCACCACTGCTCGGCGGGTGCGCCGCGGCCAGCATTGCCCGCACCTCGATCGCTCCGCCCACGGCGCTCCACCGCAGTTGGCATGCGGCAAGGATCGCCACACGGGGTGATCGCACGGCCACCGGCCACACGGTGGTCGTGGAGACCATGGAGTTTGCCGATGACGGGTGACGGGCGGGCCGGGCGAGCGTGCAGCGTGTACGCCTACAGCTGCCCTGTACTCCCCCAGTCTGCCAGACGTGCCAGGTAGGCTGCATCATCGTAGCGCGACGGAAGGAACGCCGCCTCGTAGGGCGGCCGCACGGCCCCGGTGATCTGCGCCGCCACCAGCTCCGCCGCCGCCGGCGCCGCCATGAGCCCGAACCCGGACATCGCCGCGCACACGTACGCGCCGTCGGCGCCGCTGGGCCCCATCAGCGGGCGGTTCTCGATGGTCTTGGTGTAGTAGCCGCCGTCCACGTAGGCGTGCGGCAGCCGCTCGAGATAGGCCGCGAGCCCGGGCGCGAGGCGCGTCATGCCGCGCAGCACCACTTCGGGATAGAACGGGTCGGCCGGCAACGGAAATGCGGGCGTGTCGAACCGGTGCGCGCTGTGATAGTCCCACAGCATCAGCACCGTGGTCGCGCTGCCGTACCCCTCCGGCCGCAGGTGAATGCCCGCCGGCAGCGGCTCGGTCAGCCAGCGAGTGGCGTCGTCGGCCGCGAGGTCGGCCCGCTCCTCGTCGCTCCACGCCAGCGCCTGCACATCGTCGAGGATCACCAGCCCGGTGTCGCGATGGATGGCGCCGAGCGTGTCGTCGAGGCCGATCTTGTAGTGCGCTTCCGAGAAGAGCGGCAGATCGGCGCCCACCAGCTGCCCCACCGCCTTCGCATACGGGCCCGCGGCATTCACGAACACGGGGGTGGCGATGTGCACATCGCGCCCGTCGGCGCCGGCCACCTGTACACCGGACACGCAGCCGCCCTCCGTGTGCACGCCAACGACCCGTCCAGCGACGAGTGCCGCACCGGCCGCCTTCGCCTGCTCCAGCAACAGCATGCCCAGCTGCTGTCCGCTGAACCACCCGCAGCGCCGCGCATGCAGCACGGCGCACAGGTCGGGTGAGAGCCACGGGAAGTGCGCGCGAATCGCGTCGCCGTCGAGGAACAGGTCGGCACCCGCGGGATGCGCGCGGTAACCGGTGTGTGCCGATGGCCGATACGCCGACGCCTCAGCCACCGATCGATACACGCGCACCGGCCCCGCGCCCTGGCTGCTGGCCAGCGCCGCCTCGGCCTCGAATTGCGCCGCCCGCTCGGGACGCGTGGTGGCGTACAGGTACCCGCGCCGGTTGAGCAGGAAGCGGTTGTCGCTGGCCTCGGCCCATTGCTCCAGCAGGTCGATGCTGCGGTTCATGAGCCGCACCATCGCGTCGTCGGGCCCGGGCCACCAGTTGCGGTACGCTTCGGTGCTCTTGTCGCTGGTGAGCGTGAGTGGTGCGCGATCGTCCACCAGCACCACGCGCCGCACACCATGCTGCACCGCCAGCGCCTGGGCCACTGCCACGCCGGCGATGCCGGCGCCGCACACCACGGCATCGGCCACCACGTGGGCTCGGCGCACACCGCCCCGCACGCTCATCCTCGCGCTCCGGCGTGCACGCCGTGCGCCCACAACGCCCGCTCGACCATCGTGGCGGTCCAGCCCTCGCCGAGAACGGCGGCGCGCGCCACCAGTGCCGCCGCGTACTTGCGATAGTAGCTCGCTGTCCACGCCACCGGCCCGAGTGCGCGGGCCTGTCCCGCCACGATCTCGTCGAAGAACGGAAACCGTTCCGGCGCCATGATCGCCAGCACGGCCGACGCCGTAGCCGGCCCCACCCCACCCAGCTCGCACACGGCGGCCAGCGCCTTCCCCGGCAGGTCGAGCAGTCCCGCCGCGCGCGCCGTCGCCGCTTCCACCGCGCCGGGCGCATTGTTGCGCACCAGCACGAGGTTGGGCGCGCGCCACACCCCACGCGCCATCTTCCACACGGCGATGCGCACCATCTCCTCGTGTGTCACGTGCATGGGTGTGCGCGAGGTCACCAACGCCGGCAGGGTGTCCCGGTACCACACGTCGTGTTCGGCCAGGCGAGTGCCGGGCAACAGGGCGATGGCCGCGGCGTACGCGTCGCGCGCGGCGTACCACGTTCCGGCGTCTGCCGAGTCCCACAGGGCATGAGTCCACGACGGAGGCGAGGTCATGCGGAGGAATCTCGCGGTATGCGCCGCAGTGGGCCAGCGCGCACACCTGCGGGCCGTGTACGGGTCGTGTGCGGCCCGTGCTATCGCGGCACGCGCACGACGGCCACCGTGCGCACGGTCCACCGGTCGCCGGTGCGTCCGAGCTGCAGCCGCCACGCGGTGCGGCAATGCTCACCGCACACCCGCCCGACGATCATCTCCGCCGAGTCACCGGTGACGCGCGGCCGCACGATCTCCACCACGCCGGCGTTGCCGGGGTGCGCCTCGAACCACGCGTCCCACCCCTCGGGGTCGGTGCGGAAGAACGCCTCCATGTCGCGCAGCGTCGTACGCTCCACGCGGAACGGCACCGCGAGCGTCTGTGCGCGCGTGGACACGAGCGCCATGGTGTCCGTGTCATCGGACACACCGCCGAACGCGGCGAGCGTCGGGGCGAACTCGCGCCCATCCTCCCAGATCGTGATGGCCTGGGCGTGCTCCCGGCGGGCGAACAGCTCGGTGAGGGCGGCACTGATCACCGCCGTCTCGTGCGCCGACGCCGTGGTGGGTACGTGCGGCCTATCCGCTCTTGCACAGCCCGTCAGCAGCGCGATCGCTAGCAGATGCCGCGACCGCGGCGTTCCGGTCACCCACTCCCGGGCCCTCACTCCGGACGAGGGTATTGGTCCGTGGCCGGCTGGAAGGTGCGCCAGCTGTGCCAGAACTCCTGGCTGGCGTTGAGCGCCACGAGGGCGCCCGCGGTCCCCTTGCCATTGAACGCGTACCGCACGGCGCCCGCGGTGAGTGAATCACCCTCGACACCGAACTGCATCGCCGCGTCCGGCCGCTCGAAGGCGAAGAAGCTGGCGCTGTCCGACGCCAGCACCAGGACCACGGGCGTGGTACCGATCACGTCGTTGATCACCCGCACGCGCTCGAGCTGGTTCCAATCGTAGGCGCGGCTCCTCCCGCCGATCGTCATGCCCACCACCCACGACTTGTCCGCCCACGACGACGTGTCGGTGCCGGTGAGCGCCTTGCGGCTGGTGCCGCGCTCGTACGCATAGTCCTTGCTGTACTCGTCGAGGAAGAGGCTGTCGGCCTGCATGACCAGCGAGTGCGGGTAGAGCGTGAGCCATTGCCGCAGGGTGACCTGTCGGCTGGGGAGCTCCGGCATGGTAACGCCCTGGCGCGGTCCGATCACCGCTTCACCGTTGGCCTGCCGCCACCAGCTTCCGGTCGTGCGATCCTCGAGCATGGCATTGAAGTGATCCATCCCGACCAGGCGGAACGTCTCCGTCGCCCCCTCCACCACCGGCAAGAACACGCGCCCGGTGCGACACACCGTGCAGTAGCTCACCAGCACGTCGCGCCCGGCCACCGTGTCACGCACCTGATGGTGATAGCCGATGAACTGCAGCGGGTACGCACGGGCCTCGCCGTCGACCTCGATCCCCACCACCAGGCGATCCATCGCCACTCGGTTGCGCGCGGTCGGCTCCATGCGCACCACCGTCGGTTGCAGGAACATGTGGTCGGCGGACATGCGGAAGTTGAACACGTACGATACACCCATCACGACGACCAGCAGGGCCGGCGCCAGCCAGCGGCGCCACCCGGTGGCCCGCCACGCGGACCACGCCCCGGCGAGCATCAGGACACCAGCCCCTCCGCGCACCGCCCAGCGCCACGAGTACAGCGCATAGGCCAACTCGATGCTGCGCATGCGCTGGCTGCCCGGCATGGGCATGATGAAGTAGACGTTGGCCATCTCGAAGAGCGTGAGCAGCACGGCTCCGGCATAGAACAGCACGCGTGTCATGATTCCTTTTCGATTGACTGTTGCAGTCCTGCCAGCACGTAGGTGGGCCCGTGCCGTCCGGCATCGCGCACCTGCGCCTCCGTCGTCACACCGGTGAGCACGATCGCCGACGCGATACCCACCGCCTGTGCCCCCGCCACGTCGGTGTGCAGCATATCGCCCAGCATCACCGCATCACGCGTGCCCACTCGCTGCAGTGCGGCCTCGAAGTGCCGCGCCGCCGGCTTGCCCAGCACCTCGAACGTCGGCGCCTCGGCCCCCAGCAGCAGCGCCAGCGCCTGGTCCAGCATGCGTGCCAGCGATCCAGCCGTGAAACCGAACGTCCCATTGCCCGCCGGATACACGAGATCAGGATTCGCCAGCAGCAGCGGCGTCTCACGACCGGCCGCGTGAGCAGCGAGGAGCATCGAGAGCACGAGGTCGAGGGTGCCGAGCGGGTCGAGGAATCCCTCGTCGGCGATCACCACGGCATCGGCTGGTTCGTCGAGGCTCGGCTCCACCACGACGGCACCGATCGCGCGCGCATAGTCGGCCGAGTCACCGGTGCCGAGCACCACCACACGCCGCCCGGCCATGTTGCGCTCCTGCAGGGCGGGCGCAATGAGCATGCCCGACGACAACACGTGCTCCGGCGCCACCGGAATGCCCAATCGGCGAAAGCGTCGCGAGGCGCGTTCCGGCGAGCGGGAGGCATCGTTGGTGACCACCAGAAATGGCTGCTCGCGACGAAGCAGCGTGGCCACCGCCTCTGCCGCGCCCGGCAGGGCACCGGCTGCGTCGACCAGCACACCATAGGCATCGAACAGGATGGCGTGGTGCCGGTCGATGAGTGCGTCGTAGGACAGGGCCAGCGGCCGAACCAACGGCTGCGCGTGGTGCATCAGGTGGGCGTTCATGCCGCCACCGTCGACCCCATGAGCGCCAGCAGCTTCTGCATGGTGCTCCAATTGCGGGCCGTGAGGTGATCGCCAAGGGCGCGCGCCGTCTTCTCGTACGGGACGCTCGCCGAGACCCCGTCGGGGAGCCACAGGTAGATGGCATGATCCCCCACCACGAACCGTTCCCTCACCACCGGCGCGTCGGCAACCTGCGCCAACTGGGCCGGCGTGGTGGCCTCATCCCACAGGGCGACCAGCAGGCGCGACGGCTCCGCCTCCGCCTCGGCCGCCAGTGGATTCGCGGCAAGGATCGCCGTCAGCTCGTCACGGGTGCGCACGAACACAGCCGTGTCCACCTGCAGTTCGGTGGCGATGGCGGCGCGCAACAGCGTGGCGGCCCGCTGCGGCGCCAACCCGGAGGCGCGATACACCAGATTGCCGCTGTTGAGCAGCGTCATCGGATCGGTGAACCCCACGTCGGCCGCGATGCGCCTGAGCGCGGCCATGGGGACCTTCTTGCCGCCGCCCACGTTCACGCCGCGCAGCAGGGCGAGGTGCCAGAGGCCGCGGTCCACCGCGGCGGCAACAGTCGGTGTCATGCGGTGAGAGCTAGACGGCGGTCGGTGGTGAGGCAAGTTTGGGACATGCAACCCATCTCCTCATTCCGTGCCGCGGTGGTGTACCTGACCCTCGCGGCCCTCCCCGCCACCGCCGCCGCCCAGGCCGCGGCAGGCCTCGCCGCCCTGGCTGAACCGGGTGTGTCCCCGGATGGGCGCGAGATCGCATTGGTGAGTGGTGGTGACATCTGGACCGTACCCAGCACCGGCGGCGAGGCCCGCCTGCTCGTGGCCCACCCGGCCACCGAGTCGCGGCCATTGTACTCGCCCGACGGCTCGGCGCTGGCCTTCACCAGCACTCGCACGGGCAATGGCGACATTTACGTGCTGGAGCTGCGCACCGGCGCGCTGCGGCGTCTCACCGTCGACGACGCGCCCGAAACACTGTCCGCATGGTCGCGCGATGGGCGCTGGCTGTACTTCCACAGCTCGGCGCAGGACATCTCCGGCATGCAGGACGTCTTCCGCGTATCGGTGAGCGGAGGCACCCCGATGACCGTAGCGGCCGACCGCTACGCCACGGAGTTCTTCGGTGCCCCATCTCCCGACGGCCGGACACTCGCCATCTCAGCGCGCGGCACGGCCAGCGGCCAATGGTGGCGCAAGGGCCGGTCCCACCTCGACGAAGCCGAACTGTGGCTGGTGCGCAACGGGAGCGTGGCGGGCACGGCCCCGCGTTACGAGCGGCTGTCAGAAGATGGCGGCAGCAAGAACTTGTGGCCCCTGTGGACGCCGGACGGCGAGACCCTGTACTACATGAGCGATCGGAGCGGCGCCGAGAACCTGTGGTCGCGGCCGGCAGCGGGTGGCGCGGCCACCCAGCAGACACGCTTCACGAACGGGCGGCTGCTGTGGCCAAGCATGAGCGCCGACGGCCGCACGGTCGTGTTCGAGCGGGACTTCGGCATCTGGCGCTACGATGTGGTCTCGCGGCAGTCACAGGCCGTTGCGATTACGCTGCGGGGGGCCAATGTGTCGCGGGGCATTGAGCGCCAGACGCTCACGCAGGGTCTCGGCGCCTCGCTGTCGGGCGATGCGCGCAAGCTGGCGCTGATCGGCCGCGGCGAACTGTGGGCTGCCGATGCGCGCGACGGCGGCGACGCGGTGCGCCTCACGCGCACGCCTGCGCTCGAAACGCAGGCGCGGTGGCTGCGCGGTGACCGCGCGGTGGTGTTCGTGGCCTGGAGCGCCGAGGGCGGCCGCCTGATGGTGCACGACATAGCGGCGGGCACCACGCGGGCACTCACGCGCGAGGGCGATGCCACCCAACCCACGCCGTCGCGCGATGGGCGCACGATCGCGTACCTGCGGGACGGCAAGGAGCTGCGCGCGGTGAACGCCGACGGTACCAACGACCGGCAGCTCGCCGCCGGCATCTTCCCTCGGGCGCCGTTCGACGGGGGGCGGGTGGTGGCGTGGTCACCGGACGACCAGTGGGTGGCGTTCCTCACGCGCGGCGCGCGTGGCTTCACCAACGCCCATGTCGTGCCGGTCGCGGGCGGCGACGCGCGCCCGGTGAGCTTCCTTGGCAGCTCCAGCAGCGGCGACCTGCTCTGGACCCCCGACGGCACGGCGCTGCTGTTCGTGACGTCGCAGCGCACCGAGCCGGCCCGGCTGATTCGCGTGGACCTCGTACCCCGCACGCCGAAGTTCCGCGAGGACCGGTTCCGCGACTTGTTCACCACGGCACCGGCGCGTGACAGCAGCGCCCCACCAGCCGCCGCGCGCACGGACACAGCCAGCCGCGCCGGCAGCGCCCGTGCCGGCGCGCCGGCCACCCGCATCGAGTTCGACGGGCTGCGTCAGCGGGCCACGGTACTCGAGCCGGGGATTCCCGTCGGCAGTATCGCGCTCACGCCGGATGGCAAGACGCTGGTCCTCGTGAGCGCCGGCGGCGGGCAGCCCAACCTCTACACGTGGGCGCTCGACGAAACGGCACGCGAACCCGCCACGCCGCGGCAGATCACCAGTACGGCCGGCGCCAAGAGCGTGATCGGGTTCTCCCCGGACTCGCGCGACGTGTGGGTGAGCGACGGAGGGCGCGTGTCCATCGTGCCGCTCGCCGGTGGCGCCGCACGAGCCGTTGCCCTCTCGGCGGAACTCGACACCGACTTCCATGCCGACAAGCTGGTGGCCTTCGAACAGGCCTGGGCGACGCAGCGCGACCAGTTCTACGATCCGGCCATGCATGGGGTGGACTGGAGCGGCGTGCGCGAGCGGTTCACCCCCTACGTGCGCGCGGCACAGACCCCCGATGAACTGCGGCGGCTGCTGCAGCTCATGGTGGGCGAATTGAACGCATCGCACTCCGGCGCCAGTGGCGCGAGCGGCGCCCCGGCGGCGCCGGTGGGCAAGCTGGGCCTGCGCTTCGACCGCACCGCAGTCGAAGAGGACGGTACGCTGCGGGTACGCGAGGTCATCGCGCTTGGCCCGGCCGCGATCGCCGGTCTCGCCGTGGGCGACCGGATCGTCGCGGTGGACGGCCAGCCGCTCACGCGCACCGACAACCTCGACGCCCGGCTGCTCAACACCGTGGGGCGGCGCGTGGAGCTCACGGTGGCCACCGGTAGCACCGAGCGCCGCGTGGCAGTGCGTCCGGTGAGCACCAACAGCGAGAAGGGGCTGCTCTACCGCCAGTGGGTGACCGAGCGGCGCGCGTACGTGGCGCGGGTGTCGAATGGACGCCTTGGCTACGTGCACATGAACGACATGAGCGCCGAGGCCCTCGACCAGTTGCACCTCGACCTGGACGCCGAGAACTTCGGCCGGGAGGGCGTGGTGATCGACCTGCGCAACAACAACGGCGGCTTCGTGAACGCCTACGCCCTCGACGTCTTCGCCCGGCGCGGCTACATGACCATGACCACCCGGGGGTCAGTGGCGGTGCCGGCGCGCACGCAGCTGGGGCAGCGCTCGCTGGAAAAGCCCACGGTGCTGGTCGTGAACCAGCATACGCTGTCCGACGGCGAGGATTTCACCGAGGGCTACCGAGCGCTGGGGCTGGGCCCCGTCGTGGGCGAGCCGACGGCGGGGTGGATCATCTACACCTCGAACGTGACCCTCATCGACGGAACCTCGCTGCGGGTGCCGTTCATCCGGGTGGATGGTGCCGACGGCAAGAACATGGAGCTGGTGCCCCGGCCGGTGGACGTGCGCGTGACGCGTCCGGTCGGCGAGTCGTATTCGGGCGCCGACAGCCAGCTGGACGCCGCGGTCCGGGCCTTGCTCGACAAGCTCGGGCGGTGAGGCGCGGCGGCGCTGCCTGAGGATTTCTTCAGGATCCGATTGCATTCCGCCGGTGCTTGCCCTAAGTTTACCTCAGCGATGCATGCGCCCCCGGGCGCGTGGACATGTTCCGACTGAACGGGCCTGCCAAAGCGAGCGGGCCCGTTTCTGTTTGCACCGTAGCCATCGGGTGATGGCGCCCGTCGTGAGGGCGATCACGAGCACGTGGAAGTCGGTTTCGTTTTGCATGCGTGTCCCCAGGACCAGTGCTCCGACAGATCCAGAGATCGATCCAACATTCAGGAGTACTACCATGCGTACGACCGGCACCGTGAAGTGGTTCAACGACGCGAAGGGCTTCGGCTTCATCACGCCGTCGAACGGCCAGAAGGATTGCTTCGTGCACCACTCGGCCATCCAGGGTAACGGCTTCAAGTCGCTCACCGAAGGCGAGACCGTCGAATTCGACATCGTGCAGGGGCAGAAGGGCCCGGCCGCCGAGAACGTCACGCGCTCGCGCTAACCGCGACCGTTCGACCGTTCCACACGTGGGAGCAGCCGTCCGCTGCTCCCACGTGGCGTTGTCCCTCTGGAAAGGAGATCTCATGATCGAACAGGCGTCGCCCGAACAGGTGCTGGAGTCCCGCCTTGGTCCGGACCGGACCGCCTTTCTTTCCTCGCACCGCGCCCAGTCCGTCGGCGTTCGCGAGTTCGGCCGCTTCACCGACACCCTCATCGCTCAGGCCAAGCGTATCGCCGCGCTCAATGCTCTGGCGGCCCCCGTCCTGCGGATGGCCCCCGAGCGGTGCATCATCCAGCTTGGCCCGGTCGCCCTGACCGCTGCCCATATCAAGACCGGCAACGACGTACCGCCGGGCGGTCAGCTGCTCTGCATCATCTGGAAGGGGACCATCGCCCCTCGCGGGGAGCACATACCGGAGCGCCTGGGTGCCCGCCAGGTACCTGTCCCCCCGGTGTCGGTCTGGGAAGAGTCCCTCACCGTGTCTGCCGACAACGAGTCGAGCTGGCACTGGCACCCCCGCGGACTGGAGCGGGAAGGCTATACTTCCATCGAGTTGGCCGAACGCTGCATCGTGCAGCTGGAGCAGGCCTTCGAGCAGCATCGCCCCATCGACGCCCTCTCGGCCGGCGACGAGGCGCTCTGATCCCCCGTAGCCCGGAGTGTGCGTGAAGCAAGATATGATCGAGTTCGAAGGCACCGTCACCGACGTCCTGCCCAGCACGATGTTCCGCGTCAATCTCGAAAACGGCCACGAGATTCTGGCCACCGTCGCCGGCAAGATGCGCAAGTTCCGCATTCGGATCCTCGCGGGCGACAAGGTCACGGTCGAAGTGTCGCCGTACGACCTGAACCGTGGGCGCATCACGTTCCGCCACAAGTAGCAGCGCCGGCGGCCCGCGGGTGTGCCCACGGCACGCCCCTCGACATGCCCCCGGTGTGACGCGTACTCTGCATTGATGCGCGCCGTCCGCCTGTTTGCTCCCGGGCGTCCCGTCGAGGACGCTGAGATCCCGACCCCGCCCTGCGGTCCGCGCGACGTGCTCGTGCGGGTGCGCGCGGCGGGGATCTGTCATTCCGATGTGCACTACCGCGCGGGGCGCTCGCGGGTGGAGCCGCTACCGCTCACGCTGGGCCACGAGGTGGCCGGCGAGATCGCGGCGATCGGTGCCGAGGTGCAGGGTATCGCCGTGGGTGACGCGGTCGCCCTGCACTACCTTACGACGTGCGGCCGCTGCGACGACTGCCACCACGGGCGTGAGATGTTCTGCGCCGAGGGGTCCATGCTCGGCCACTTCCGCGACGGGGGCTGGGCCGAGTACATCGTGGTGCCCGCGCAGAATGCAGTGCGCCTGCCCCCCGGTACGTCGTACGCACATGCAGCGGTGATGATGTGCTCATCGGCCACGTCGTTGCATGCGCTGCGGAAAGGGCGCCTGGCCGCCGGCGAGTCGGTGCTGGTGATCGGCGCCGGTGGGCTTGGCATGTCGGCCATCCAGCTCGCCCGACTGCTGGGCGCGGCGCAGGTGATCGCCGTCGATCGGGACGAGGGAAAGCTGGCGCTGGCGGCGCGCTTCGGTGCCGACACGGTGAATGCGAGTGGACTCCGTCCCCATGACGTCGCGATGGCCGTGCGCGCGAGCTCGGGTGGGCGCGGTGTGCACGTGGCGCTCGAACTGGTCGGGCACGCGGATACCGTACAGATCGCCCTGCAGTCACTGGCACCGCAGGGGCGCGCCGTGGTGGTGGGGCTCAACGACGTGCCGGTGTCGATCGACACCTATCGCGACCTGATCGGCCGCGAGGCGGAACTCATCGGATCGAACGATCACCTGCTGAGCGAGTTGCAGGAGCTCATGGCGTTCGCCGCCGACGGCCGGTTGGACCTGGGCCCGGTGGTGACCCACACGGTGCCCCTCACGGCGGGCGCAATCAATGCCGTGCTCGACGCCCTCGACCGCCACGCCGCGCCGGTCCGCACGGTCATCGTGCCGTAGCCCCGGGCGGGCACCAGCCTGTCTCGCGCAGATGCTGCAGCGGCAGGAACAGCGGCTCGGGGAGGGCGTCCCACGCAAACCAGTCCCAACGCTCGCACTTCTCCGGTTCGCGCACCTCGGGCTCGCCTGTCAGGTGGTCCGCGAGCATGAACAGCGTGACATAGTGCTTCGCCTCGGCCTCGAACACGTCGTTGGTAAAGGGGCCGGGTCGCGTGCCGTTGATGACGAGACCGGTTTCTTCGAGCACCTCACGCTCGGCGCACGCCTCGACCGTCTCGCCCCATTCGAGATGGCCACCGGGACACTGCCAGGTGCCGTCGCCGTGTGCACCGCGGCGGCGGCCGAGCAGGACGCGATCATCGCGGAACACCAGGACGGCGACGCCGACGGAGGGACGCTGAGTCACGAGAGGGGAGAGGGTGAGCGGCGAGAGGCGCGTGGGAGAATTCAGGCAGCGAGAGATCATTGAGACGGTGAGCCACGCAAGACCACGAGAGTACCGAGCACTCCATCCGCACGGGGCGCATCGCGCGGTGGGCCCTTCAGCTCCCACTGGCCGCCGTTCGCCGAGCGGATGACGTGCGCTGGCGATCGACTCGTGTGTGGCTCACCGTCTCAATGATCTATCGCCGTCTGAGCTCGAACGCTCACGTCTGCCCCCTCGACTCTGACGGAAGCGCCACGTCCTGCAGGAAGAAGGCCGCCAGTTCGGCGCGCCCCTGAATGCCTGCCTTGCGATAGACGTCCACGGCCTGCTGCCGCACGGTGCGCTCCGACCGGCCGAGCTGGGCCGCCACCTGCTTGTGGCCAAGTCCCTTGAGCAGCAACAAGGCCACCTCCCGTTCGGCGCGCGTCAGTTGCCACTGCGCGAACTGCCGGTCGATGGCGGCCCCGAACCCGGCAAGGGCCTGCTCCGCGTTCGCCCGCCACGCGTCGCGCTCCCGTTGGCGCTCGGCCAGCGCCTGGGAGGCCGAGGCGAGTGATGCCTGCGCATCGGCCAAGGCGGTAACGGACTGGCGCCAGTACCCAAAGAGCAACACGGCAAAGCCGAAGCTCGCCACCACGAGGAGCAGCTCGACGGCCACATGCCAGGACCGCCACGTGCTCGGCCGGTCGAAAGCGAGATCGACGATGCCCCCTACGGTTACGAGCAAGAGGAACGTGGCGAGCACGACCGGCAGCGGCCCGGTCATCGGCACGGAGTTGCCTGAGTCAAAATCGGTCATGCTGACTTATCCAACATGGTGACGGGCGTTAAAGTGGCTGCAGGCTGCACTGGTGGTGCGGATGTCGGATGTCCCGGGACGCGATGCGCGACACATGCCGGATAGAGTGCACGGCATGATGTGCTGATCATTGGACTCAAGGGCGCGCACCACGCCGCCCGCACTGTTCAACCGGAGTGAGCCATGACGTTCCAGAACCTTCCCCTGCATGCGCTGATCGTGCACATGCCGATCGCACTGACCGTACTCGTTCCCCTGCTGATGCTCGGGGCCCTGGTCGCCGGCTCCCGGTGGATGAAGCCGCATCAGGCCTGGTTTCTGCCCGTGGGAGGCCTGGCCCTCCTGCTCATGAGCGGCCTCGTGGCCGAGAAGACCGGCGAGGAGGAGGAAGATCGGGTGGAGAAGATCGTGCCGGAGGGGGCCATTCACACCCACGAAGAGGCCGCCGAACTCTTCGTGCTGGTGACCGGGGGGGTGCTGGTGGTAGCCGCCGGTGGCCTGCTCCCCAATCGCATCGGCAGCGCGATGCGCGTGGCAGGTGCCATCGGCACCCTCGGTGTACTCGGTGCGGGCTGGAACGTCGGGCACAGCGGCGGGAAGCTGGTCTACGAGCACAATGCGGGCGCGGCCTACACGGCGGCAGCGGCACCGACCGCCGGTGCGGGCGATCGTGAGTGAGAGACGGTGAGACGTGGGCCGGAGAACCGGAACGACGAGAGAGGATGGAGACGGTGAGCCATGCACGACGTCGAGAATGCCGAGGGCTTGACCTGCACGGCGGGTTGTCGACGGGCGGTGCCCGCTACCCCCCCTGCACGTGACGTGCTCTGGCGATCGGTTCGTGAGTGGCTCACCATCTCCATCCTCTCTCATCATCCCGGTTCTCCCACGCCGCGCTGACTATCTCGACACGGTCCTCTCAACCGCAAGAGGACCGAGCCGCTGTCCCATCTGCACCGTCGCCCCAAGCGCCAGCGGCTCGATCATGCCGCATGCGCTCGAGCAGATGAGGATCACCGTGGACCCGAACTCGAAGTGGCCCAACGGCCCGCCGGCTTGCACCGGGATGGCTGGTGAGTAACACCGGTCCTGCACCGTGCGGCGGCGTGCGTTCGTGTGCAGGTCATCGAACACCACCCGTGTCATGCCGACCATTGTGGCGCCCACGGCGACGAGCGCCATGATGCCGCCCTGCCGCTCCAGCGTGATCACGAGCCGCTCGTTGACGGCAAACAGATCGGGGACATGCGACACCGCGGCGGTGTTCACCGGCCACAGCGCCCCCGGGATGTACACGGCCCGGGTGATGTCGCCATCAACCGGCACGTGAATGCGGTGGTAGTCCTTGGGGGCGAGGTACAGCGTCGTGTAGGATCCGCCGTCGAAGCGTTGGGCGAGGTCACGATCGCCAAGCAGCGAGGCGAGCGAATAGGAGCGTCCCTTGGCCTGGATCAGGGTATCGTGGGTCACGACGCCGTAGGCCCCGACGGCGGCGTCGACGGGGCTCACGATCGCATCCGGCGCCACCGGCCGCAGCCCCGGCTTGAGCGCGCGCGTGAAGAACGCATTGAGCGTGGGATACGCATCGAGGGAGAGCTCCGCCTCCTCGGCCTTGGCGCCGAAGTAGCGACTGTAGGCCAGGTAGAGCGACACACGCCACGATACCGGCACCGGCCGAGCGGCAAGGAATCCCGCGGCGCGGCTGAGCAGGTGCTTCGGCAGCGCCGCGAGCAGGAGGATCAGCAATCGGTCGAACATGCTGCCGCGAAATATAGTGCGCCGGACTCAGTCGCTGATGGTCCGCGCCCAGCAGGCCAGCAGTCGCGTGTGTGCGCGGAGCCGCTGCTGGTGTCGTGTCTCGTCCGCCTCGCCCTTGGCACGGATCACCTCGGCGAGGCGGCGGCGTTCCGTTCGGGGCCACCGCTCGAGATCGTCCACCAGATCGAGTGCGAGCAGCCACTGGTCGAGCATGGCCCGCGACGCGGTGGACCAGGTGGCGAGGCCGCCGGTCGGTAACACATCCCGGAGTACGGCATGCACGCGCTGGCGTGCGCGTGCAAGAGCGCGGTGCCGATCACCCGCATGGCGCCTCACCACGTGGCGTGATACCGCTGCCGTGAGTTCTCCCGCATCGACGGTCGGACTCGCCGCACCGGCCATCACGAGCTCCAACCCTGCCTCCACCAGCGTCAGCAACTCACGCCGCGGCACCACGTGGTCGGTCCGCCGCGACAGGCGGGTGAATGCCCGTTCGGCGACGCGCCGCAGCGCCGGCGTGGGCGGGCGAAAGCCGATCCGGTAGTAGAACCAGTAGGCGCCAGATCGCAGCCCCTCCGGATTGCGGTAGCCGAGCTGATAGTGCTCCACCTCGAAGCGATCCACGTGGTGGCGGCCCCGATAGAGCCGCAACAGCTGGGCGAAGAACCACGCCGACTCGCCGCCGCGCTGCGCGGGAAACACGTTGATCCCCACCTTGGAGCGGCCCGGAACGATCCACGCGCCACCGTAGGCCAGCGGCACGCCGTTGCGAAACGCCATGAAGCCGACGTAGCTGTCGAACGGCAGGCGATGCGGCACGTCGAGGGAGAAGAGCGCAATGCGCAGACCGCGCCCCATGTCGTGGAGCGTCACGGCACTGGCGTACGTGATGGGGTCGGTCTCGCGCGCCAGCGTGACGAGCACGGTACGTGCCGTATCAATGAGCTGCTGCGCGGCCGACGGAGCCAGCCGCAGGGGCGGTGGCGCCGGCTGCGCCATGATAGTGGCCAGGTCAACACCACGCTGCAGGCCGTCAGGGTGCGTGAACGGCGGCGCCGACGGCGCCCGCGCCTGCGTGACGGCGCACGTCGCGGCGGGGATGGCGAGAGCGCCGTCGGTGACGGGGTCCGCCACCTGCACCCAGGCGTGCAGGCGTGCGAACCACTGCGCACGGTGGGCCTCCGGCATCGGGAGCGCGTCGAACCGGTCGAGCAGCAGCGGGAGCCAGCGTGATCGATTCGCGCCGAAGAGCATCGACAGCATCGCGTCGGCGTCATGCACGGGGGCGTCCACCAACTCGCGCTCCACCGGCAGCACCAACGCCCGCAAGACGTCGCGCACGTCGTCAAGCGGGGCGTCCACCTGCGTCAGGAGGACCTGACCGGGCCAGCGTCCCACCAACCAGCGCACCAGCGCGAGGGAGAAACTCCCCTCAACGGGGGCGCCGGCCACCCCGCTGTTCAGCAGCCCGGGTCGCGTTCCCACCGGAAGCGCCGCTGCGCCCGCCGGCACCCGATCGAGTTCCGCCTGCGCCCACTTCCATTCGCTGACGCTGCGCGGATGCGCCACGACGAACAACAGCAGGTCGTGCCACTCGCGCAGGGCGGTGGCGGTCCGCAGTGGACGGGCGGCCGCCTCGTGCAGGAGTGCGGTACGCTCGTCACCGCCATGCGAGACGGCCCGACGGAGCGCGATGACGTCGGCGCGACGAAGTGGGGCGGGGCGGGGCATACCCCAGTGTGCCACCGCCAGCGCAGGGGCGGATTCAGGGGACGCCTAACAACCCAGCGCACGGTGTGATGCTGGGGGGATGCCCGGGCCGTGGGCGAACGGCCATGGGCGCTATTCGCGCTGAAACTCCGCTGCCACCAGCCTCCGCCTGTCCTGGGGGTGCGTCCGCACCACGAGCACCTCCCCATTGATCTGTGTGCGCACACTGCGCGCCGCATCGGCCGGATACCAGCGCAGTGCCCGGTCGGCCGAGGGGACACCGGGAGTGATGCCGACCGCGGGCGCGTTGTTGAACAGCACGGTGTCCCGCCCGACGCCCAGATACCCACGGGGCCGGATGATCAGCACGCTCACGCTATCGCCGAGGGGACGGGACGGCGCCGGCAGTCGGAAGTGCACGTATGGGCTCGATCGTGGGAACGGCGAGCGGTACAGGTGCAGCATGACACTGCTGTCGGGCGCGGCGATCTCGAACTCATAGTGCGCCCCGGCGCGACCGCGGAACGGCCCCCACCGGCCATCGTCGCGCGTCACGGTCCGATGCACGGCGGCCTTTGTCCGCTCCCCCGTGGTCGCGTCCACCTCGTGCACGGTTACCGCCGCGCGCGCGAGTGGCAGGTTGGTCGGCGCACCGGCCACGCTGGCGCTGACCATGCCATCGAGCACGATGGCACTGTCCGGAGCAATGACGGTGGTGCGCGGCGCGCGCCCGGTGAGGAACTCGTACTGCGCCGCGAACGCTTCCGGACCGAAGGCCACTTCGCGATGGTCGGTGCCTGGCAGCACGACATTGCGCGCGCCCGCGAGCTCCGGCGAGCGTACATCGACCCCCGTCTGCATTCCCGGTGCCCCGAGCGCGGCGCCGGTGGGCTGCGCATACTTGTCGAGTGAATCGGAGCGGAGCGTGAGGAAGCGTACGCCCGGTACCACCTCGCTGCCGCCGTTCAGGGCGCGCAGGTAGGGGGACAGCCCGTTGAATTCGCTCTCGGTCTGCATGGTGGGCAGGGCCATGACACCATGGTTGGGTGTGCCACAGGTGATGACGTGCGACACGTGCGCCGCCCCGCCGCCGAAGCGCACGTAGTGGCGGATGGTGAGGCCGCCACGGGAGCTGCCCACCAGCGCCACTTTCGGGGCGCCCGTCCGCACCAACACGCGCGTCACGAATGCGGCCAGCGCCGCCGCCTGGTCGTCCGGGGTGCTGCGATTGGTCTCGCGCGCCGCGAGGGTGCTGGTGGCCTGCGGGTTGGGAAGGTCGACGGCGAACAGGCGGTCACGCGGATAGCCGTTGCTCTCGAAGCGCCAGAGCGTGTTGTCCCACAGACCGGCGTGGTCGCCATTGCCGTGCACGAAGATGATGGGCACCGGTGCCCCCGCAGTGGCGGCACGGGCCACGCCAGGCCGCGGCGGCTGAGCCCGGACCGGCTCCGTCGGCGCCACGAGGCACACCAGCAGGGTCGCCGCCGTGAGCAGGCAGACGGTTATCGGGAGCCGTGTCGTCGGGGGGGTCATGGGTCGAAAGGTGCACGGAGACCGACGCCGACGCGATCGCGCGCCTTCACCAGCCCCTCGCGGCCGCCGCAACGGGTTGACGCTGCTATCTTCTCCCATCACCCGCGTCCGGCGCGATTCCGACCACCGGACGTCCCCCGCCGCGGCGGCACCTGCGTCGCCGAAGAAGGAGCGAGCATGTCGAGGGCGTTTCTGCGCGACGATGCGGAAGGGGAAATGCCCCGCCGCCACTACGGGCTGCCCGCCCGGGACGACCCGGAGTACGACCGGGTTGCTGCACGCGCGTTGCTCGAAGCGGCGCGTGTGGGTGAGACGCAGCTGGCCGAGCGGGCCACCGGCTACTACTGGGGAGAGCCGGCGCTCCGCCCCTTCGTGGAAGTACTGCGGGCCGAGGCCGAGCGCGACCGCGACGACCGCCTCGAACAGCTGGCACGGCGCTTCCTCGCGTGAATGGCCGCCGGGCCCCTGGGCATCGGGGCCCGGCACTACGCTCAGGCGTGGATGTACTTCTCGAAGATGCTGCTGTAGTCCTTGCGCAGGTGCGTGTCGAGTACGGCGCTGTTCATGGCCCCGAGCACGGCCTGGTAGTGCGCCACCACGGCGCTCGGGTCGACCGCGCTGCCGAGCTTGAGCATGGAGCCAAGCACCGAGGCGGCCGAGATCGCGTGACTGCGCGCCACCTCGTCGCGCTGCTGCAGCTTCCCGATGGTGTGCAGGGCTTTGTAGATGTCCTTGAGCGCCTCGAGATAGTCTTTCCGCACGTCGATGCTGAACAGCTTGTCACCGATCGTGAACTTGAGCTCGATGTCGAGGTCGATGGTACCCGCCGTCTCGATGCTCACCTCACCAATGGCATACTGTGCGTAATCGTAGCGCTTGATCGTCCGCTTGCTGGAGATCGCCGACTCGCCGTCGACATGGATGAGGGCGAGGTTGGTGAAGCAGTACTCGTCCTTCTTCGACTTGATCAGGAAGTAGATCTTCTCCTGATCCTCATGGAACAGGTAGTCGTCGGCGTCGACCTTGTCGAAGTCCTTGGGCTGGACGATGATGCCGATGTCGCTGAGGCCGAGGGCCTCGGCAGCGAACTTCTTGAACATGCAGGCTCCGTATGGGAATGCCGGGGAATGCCGGCGATGCCACGCCGGTGCAGGATGACGTAGACAATAGCGGCCAGCGGACCTGTCCACTTTTTGGAAAACAATGGGCGCTCAAGATTCGCCGTTGGAGGCCGACACTTGTTCGGTACCACCTGCCCCAACCCAACCGTGCACCGCCCTGTTCGGACGCACGGCCTCCTCCGACACTGAGATCGCTTCATGCCGACCACGATTTCCGCCATGACTCGCCGGGCCCTCGCCCTTGCTGCCTTCGCGGCCTCGCCGCTCATGGCGCAGGACAGTGCCGCGTCGTTCACCGTCGCCTTGAACCAGGACAACTTCTTCGGCTTCTATCCCACCTTCGCCGGTACCTACACCCCGTCGAAGACGCGCCCGGTGGATTTCGCGTTCTACGGAACGTTGTGGACCATCCCCGCCTTCAACGTGGGCGGCCCCGCCAACGGGGCAAACCTGTGGACCGAGTTCGGGGTCGGAGCACGCATTCGCCTCGCGGATGATCGGCTCGCGCTGAAGCCGCAGATCGGCGTGACGCACGGGTCGCTGCTCTCCGGAGCGCCGACGGGCGGGCAGCCGAACGTGCTCGATGGCATCGTACCCAGCCTGACGGTGAACTACGCCGACGCGCGTACCGAGGGCGAAGTGTACGGCGGCTACTATCGCGCCGCCCGCGAGGTGGGCCCCGTTCAGCTCGACTTCCTGCACTACTGGGCCAATGCGGGGTTCAAGTTCGCCTCGATCGCGTCCGCTGGTGTTCACGTGGAACAGCTGCGCAATGCGCGCACCACCGCCGTGGGTGGCCGCCCCAGCGACACGTACCGGTGGGTGGGTGGCTACGTGCAGTTCGCCCTGCCGGGCTCGCACGCGTTCGCCCGCATGACGATGGGCAACAACGTGCTCGACGGCGCCAAGGGCGGTTTTTACAAGCTGTCCACGGGCCTGACGTTCTGATTGGGCGTTGGCGTGACCTGACGCACCGACCATGAGACCAACGTCGTACCACGCACGCCTTCAGGCGGGACGCCGCGTGCCGAAACTCCTCGGACAAGGGCGGTGTTCCGGACACCGCCCGTCCACGCCGCAGGCGGCCTGGTCCGCCCCGAACACCTCCTCGACATAGGCGACGATGCCTCGAATCTCCATCTCCACGAAGCTCATTGCGACGTTTGTCGCGGTGGTGGCTCTCGCCTCGTTCGGGGCGATCGAGCCGATCCAGGCGCTCAAGGAATCCCAGGCGCACTTCGCCACGGTGTTTGCGGATCGGGTCGTGCCGCTACACCAAATGAGCACCATCCTGCACGACATCGAAGCGACGGGGGCGGCGCTGCGGACCGCGTCGCCCGACTCGGCCTCGCGCGAGATGGCCGCCAACCGGCATGAATTGGACTCCGTCTGGACGGCGTATCTCAAGACCTGGTTGACGCCAGAGGAGACGCAACTCGTCGACCGGATGCGCGCGCCGATGTCGGCGTGGCTGGCGGCGACAGCCGAGGGCCCGAGGGGTGACCGGGCGGCCTGGATTGCCGCCCTCGAGGCACACGCCACGAAGCTCGAGCCGCTGATCCGGAAGAATCTCGACCTGCAGGTCAGGGTGGCCCGCGAGGAAATGGAGGCCGCCGAGCGCAGTGCGACCCGCGCCACGGCCCTGGCGTGGATCATCCTCCTGATGGTGGGAGTCGTTGCCATCGCGACGGGGTGGTACGTGTCCCGCGGAATCATTCGTGGCCTCGCAAGCCTGCAGCAGCGGGCGACCACGCTGAGCTCGCATGACATCGCCGAGATGACCCAGGGCCTCCGGGCGCTGGCGGATGGTGACGTCAGCCATAAGGTGGAGTCGAAGACGGAGCTGATCCCGTGGACCCGGCGCGACGAACTCGGCGACCTTGCGGAGTCCATCAACACGATGATTCAGCGGGTGCATGAATCCACCCAGTCGTACGACGTGACGCGGCGCATGGTCCGCGCTCTCGCCGACGAGGTCCAGTCGCTGGGCACGGAGATGGCCGCCGGCAACATTCAGCGCCGCATCGATGCATCGCAATTCGCCGGCGCCTACTTCGACGCCGCGCAGGCCGTGAATCACGCGCTCGGTGGCGTCGTCGACCCGATGGTGGTGGCTGTGTCGGAGGTCCGGCGCGGCGTGACCGCCCTCGCGGCCGGAGACCTCACCGTGCGCCCCGCCGCCGATCAGGCGGGTCACCACGCCCCGTTGCTCGAGGAGTTTGCCTCGGCGATCGCGAACCTCGAGGCCACGATGAGTGCGGTGCAGGCCGCGTCGGCCGAGGTGAGTTCGGCAAGCCGCGAGATCGCCACTGCGGCGGAGCAAGGCGCCAGCGGCGCGGCACGTCAGGCCGCGGGGCTGCAGGAGGTGGCGGCAGGCACGACGGAGTTGCGGAGCGATGCCCGGCGCATCACCGAGGAGGCCGAACTCGGCCACCGCACGACCGCCGATGTGCGGACAGCCACGACCGCGGGCACCGAGGTGCTGCGATCGCTGGCCAGCATGCTCGGTACGATGAAGGACCGGGCCGAGGCTACATCGCGCGTCGTGAAATCCATCGACGAAATCGCCTTCCAGACGAACCTGCTGGCGCTCAATGCGGCAGTGGAGGCCGCTCGAGCCGGAGACGCCGGCCGTGGCTTCGCGGTCGTCGCCGATGAGGTACGGCAGCTGGCCATTCGGGCAGCCGAATCCGCGCGCCAGGCCGGGACCTTGATCGAGGAGAATGTGCAGGCCGTCCTCGAGGGGGTGGCGGCTGGTGATCGCGCCGTCTCCGGCATCAGCGGTATCAGCGACCATGTGACGTCGCTCGCCGGAATCATGGACACCGTCACGGCGCGCTGTGTGGAGCAGCTGCGGCAGATCGACCAGATTTCCGAGGCGGTCGGTGGACTGAACATCGTCACCCAGCAGAACGCCGCGAGTGCTGAACAGACCGCGGCCGCGTCGGAACAGCTGCGGGGACAGAGTGGGTCGCTCGACGAGCTGATGGGTGCGTTCGTCGTGTCCTCGCGGACCGTTCGTCGGGTCGCACCGCCCGCGGCGGCAAGTGCCAACGGGCGGGCACGGCGCCGACCCGAGCTGGCAACCGTGTAGCCACCGATCGTGTGGTGAGTGGCAGACGGCGCGACCACGGGACAGCTTCCCGAGGTCGCGCCGTCCCGTTTCCCGGTCACGGTCTCTCCTCGCCATCGACGGCCCATGTCGCTCGACATCACCACGCACCGGGTCACCGTGTCCCGTACGGCACGCTATGCCACCACCGGTGCCGCTGCCGCCCACACGAACAGTCTCTGGGTGGCGTTTCACGGGTATGGGCAGCGGGCGGCCGACTTCATTGCGCCCTTCGCTGACGCGGCGCCCCCAGGGGTGCGGATCATCGCGCCGGAAGGTCTGTCACGGTTCTATCTGGAGTTGCCACGACCAGACGGCGGCCACCTGACCCGCACTGGCGCCACGTGGCTCACCCGCGATGACCGCGAGGATGAACTGCGCGACGCCCTGGCGATGCTGCACGCCGTGGTTGGCCGAGAGATCGGGGCGGTCACGGCAGCCTGTGGCACCGAGCCCACGCTGCACCTGCTCGGCTTCTCCCAGGGGGTGGCGATGAGCATGCGGTACGTGGTGGAGCGCACGGCCGTGGTGGCGCCGGCCTCACCCGTCACCACGCACGTGCTGTGGGCGGGCGGCCTTGCCCACGACGTGGCCGACGAGGCGCTGCGGCTGGCTTGGCGACAGACGGCCGTCCATCTCGTGCGAGGTGAGCGAGACCGATTCGCAGACGACGCCACGCGCGCGGCCACACAGGCGCGGTTCGTCGATCTCGGTCAGGCCGTCTCCACCCACACCTTCGCCGGTGGGCACCGGCTCGACACACCGCTGCTGCGCGCGCTGCTGGCGCACACGGCGGGCGCGGGCGACGGCGCAGTGCCAACAACACATCTGGCCGACACGGCGGTCCGTCGGCACGCGTGGCCACCCCCCTCCTGACGCGTCGTCGCGGCCGGGGGTCGGAGTCGCGACTGTCGATGGTCGCCAGCGCGTGGCGAGCGACCGTGGAGACCGCGAGCACGGCATGCCTCCGGGTGCACGGCCTCGAGGCGGTGGTCCTGGTGGTGTATCGCCTCGAGGAATGCCACCCCGCCGCGACGGCCGCGGGCGCACGGTGCGTCTCTCCGACGCGCCGGTGACCAATGCCCCGAGCCACCGGGACGGCTGGCCTGACTACGGACTCGCGCTGGGTGCCATGCGCCGACCGTAGCCGTGGAAGGGACCGGCGGTGTGGTCCGCGCCGACGGGTCGGGCGTTCGGCACCCACGGCGACGCGTGGGGTGGCCCGGCCACGACCCCAGACCGGGCGACGGCATGGCTGGGCACTGCGGCGCGCGTGGGAGATGGGGGTGAGACGCTGAGCCCGTGATGATGGCGTGGCACGTACTCGCTGCTACGCGCGAGCGGGACTGCGCGAACCGCATTGCGCGAACCGCATTGCGCGAACCGCATTGCGCGAGCGGGACTGCGCGGGGGCTGCGGTGCGCTAGGAGGTGCGTGGGCCGAACGCCGCGAACGCTGCCGCGAGTTCGACTGGTGTGGCCGCGTGCTCGGCCACTACGCCTCCCTGCGCGATCACCTCCCACGCCTGCCGGATGCTCGCTGCACCGGCGGCGGGTCCCATGGGATGTCCGAACACGCCGCGCCCCGGTACAAAGCCGAAATCCACCGTCTGCAGGCGACGATGCAGCCCATCGAGGGTGCCGGCCCAATCACTCCCGCCCGGCACGGGCAGGCTTGGCCTGAGCCCCCCCATGGGCTCCAGGCAGGCGCGTACGCAGTCCAGGACTTCCCCTTCCGGCATCATCATGCGGGCGCCAAAGCCGGGCATGATGATCACATCGTAGCCTGCGAGACGCTGCAGGCGCGTGATGACGCGTGAGTGCACGCCGTAACCAGGGAGCCGACTGAACGACGCGATGAACGGGAAGTGCGCCACCAGCGGCACACGCGCCTGCCGTCGCAGCAAGCGGATGCCGCCAAGCCCCACAGGCATGGTGTTCACCATCACCGCACCGGCGCCGCGCGCGACCGCGAGGTCGTGCAGCACCACCAGCCGGTCGACTTCGTCCGTGATGTTCGCGAGGTACACCTTGGGTACGCCGGTCTCGCGCGCCGCGCGCACCGCCGCCGCACCGACCGCGGCTGCCCGCTGCTCGAGCGGACACCACGGCGCATCGGCCAGCATCTCGTCGTCCTTGGCGATGTCGAGCCCACCGAGCCAGCCCTGATACGCAAGCTCGGCAAATGGCTCCGGCGCCAACCCGATGTTGGGCTTGACGACGCCAAAGAAGATCGGGCGATGGAACGCCTGCAGCTGCGCGCGCAGCCCAGCCACGCCGAACTGCGGGCCGTCGAAGGCCGCCAGAAACGTCTCGGGAAACCGGATGTCCTCGAGGCGGATGATGGGGATGCCCGGCGCGAAGAAGATGCCCTCCCCGCACACGGCTGACAGCAGGTTGGGCAGGCGCGCCCCGAAGTTGCCGTGCGGATGCGCAATCGTGACGCGGCAGGCATGCACGGCGCCTGAGGGCGCATTGGGCACGGGGTAGGAGAAGCCAGACGGACGCGGTGTGGCCTCGAGGTCGAGCACCTTGGCGCCGAAGCGTGGACGGAAGTCCTCATCGACGCCCACGCGGCGCCACTGGGCGGTGGACTGTTCACTGCACAGGTGCGCCGCGGCGAGTCGGGGATCGCCCACGCATTCGAACGTGAAGTCGAGCTCGAGGTGCGCCTCGGCGTCGAGTTCGGCGCGACGCGCGAAGAAGCCGGCGATATCGTCTGGCACCATGTGGTCACGCCTCGCCAAGGAGGTGCAGCTGCACGGTGCGCTGCGCGCGTGGGCCGTCGAGCTCGATGAAGAACAGTGACTGCCAGTGACCCATCAGCAACGCGCCGCCTGCGACCGCGACGGACTCCGACGCATTGAGGAACAGGCCGAGCAGATGCGCGTGGGCGTTGTCGCGACCATCGACCGTGTTCAGGTTGTGGCCGTAGTCCCCGGCCTTGGGCGCGAGACGCTCGAGGAATGCCACCATGTCCCGCTGGAGGGCAGACTCGCGCTCGTTGAGGTTGATGCGCGCGGTCGTGTGCGGTGAACGCACGGTCAGCAGCCCATCCCGCACCGGCTGCACCTGCAGCCATTCCCGCACGGCCTCGGTGATGTCCACGACCTCGATGGGAGCCGAGGTGGTCAGCGTCAGCTGGTGGGTGAGGATGCGCATGCGTGGCGTGGAGGGTGTGAAGCTGCGAGGGGAGCTCGGCGTCTTGTCGTGAACCTGGGCATGGCGGCAGGGGTGGCGGATGTCACGGATCACCGCCGCCTGAAACACCAATCCCAACGAACCCTGCGGACTTCACGGAGACACCATGCCGTATCCGTGAGGTCTGGGATGTCCGCGGTTTCCGTGCTTCACGAGGGGTGATCCGCAGGATTTGCCGGTCTCCGTGTTTCCTCGCTGTTGATCGCAGCCATCCGCTGCCTGTCGCGGTCCGCGGGTGGTGATCCCCCGCGATCCGCGTGCCGTGCCCCCGACGCACCGCTCACCCGCGCGGCTCGCGCGCGCGCTTGGGGGTTCGGCGAGTCGCCACATACAGCGTGTGCATGGGGCCCGACGTGTCGTGGGCGCGCACGCGCAGCACCTGCACCACGAGCCCGGCGTACTCCAATTGCCCGGCAAAGCGCGGATCGTCGGCCACCGACCAGTACACGATGCGCCCGCCGGGGCGCAGCGCGGCTACCGTGTCGCGGATGCCGCGCTGTGCATACAGGCGCCCATTCTCGGCCATGATCATCCCCTCGGGCCCGTTGTCGGTGTCGAGCATGATCGCATCGAACCCCGCCGGATTGTCGCGCAGCACCCGAACCACATCGTCATGCACGATGCGTACGCGCGGGTCCTGCATGGCCTCGGCGCTGAGGTCGTACGCCGGGTTCGCGTTCCACGCGATCACCTCGGCCAGGAGTTCAGCCACCACCACCTCGGCATCGGCCGCGAGCTGCCGCAGTGCAGCGCGCATGGTGAAGCCCAGCCCCAGTCCGCCGATGAGAACCCGTGCGCCCGTTGCCTCCCGCAGCGGCTCGCACGCCACCTCGGCCAGCCGGTCCTCGGAGAGGTGCCGGCGAGTGGACATGAGCTCCACCCCGTCGGCGCGGATGAGGTAGGCGCCATCGTGACGGTAGAGCACCATCCGGGTGCCATCGGGGGTCGTGGCTTCCCCGAGTTTTTCGAGCGGCTTCATGGTGCACAACTTAGTGCGCCGGTGCGCCGCTGGGGCTGGTCACCCTCGCGATCGACGCCCTCGGGCTGCACAATTCGCTGCCCGGCGCTCCCTGCACTCCTCACCGCCATCCTGCCATGTCCGTGCTGTCCCGACGCGAGGCCGTGACCGCACTCGCTGCGCTGCCCTTTGCCGGCATGAGGCAGCTGCCGGTGCCGTTGCCTGCACCGCTGCCACGCACACCGCGGCGCTTCGTGCTGGTGCACGGCGCCTGGCACGGCGGCTGGTGCTGGAAGAAGGTGCGGACACGACTCGCGACCGCCGGACACGACGTGTACACGCCCACGCTCACCGGGCTCGGCGAACGGGCGCACCTGCTCACCGCCGACGTCGGGCTCGACACGCACATTCAGGACGTCGTGGCGATGCTCGAGTTCGAGGAGCTCACCGACGTGGTGCTGGTGGGACACAGCTATGGTGGCATGGTCATCGCCGGGGTGGCGCAGCGGGTGCCGCAGCGTCTCGCGCAGCTCGTGTACCTCGATGCGTTCCTCCCCGAACCGGGCAAGTCGCTCGCCGACTATACGCGTCCCACCGGCGCCGCGGTGGCCGCGCGCCCCTCGACGCCCGCACCGGACTGGCGCGTCCCGCCGCGTTCGACGGCCGAGGAGTTCGGCGTGCGCGATGCGGCAGATATCGCGTGGGCGCGTGCGCGGCTCACCGCACAATCCGGCAAGACATTCGGCCAACCACTACCCGCATCCCCCGCGATTCCCGCCACGCTGCGCGCCGCCTACATCCACTGCACGCACGAGCCCTGGTTCGACGAGGCGGCGGCCCGGGCCACCCGGCGCGGATACACCAACCGCACGCTCTTCGGCGGGGGGCACGACGTGATGATCAGCGAGCCGGAACGGTTGACGGCCATGCTCCTCGAGCTGGCAGGGGAAGGCTGATGCAACGCGGTCGTACATGCGCCATCTGGCAGGCGATCGCACTCGCCGCCGTGGTCGCGACCGCCGACGCACAGCCGGCCGCGCCACGCACACCTCCCACCAACGCCCAGCTCGTCGCCCGAGCCGACGAGTACCTGCAGCGCCTCGCCAGCCGCGGGTTCACTGGCGGCGTACTCATCGTGCGCAACGGCCGCCCCGTGTTCGCGAAGAGCTATGGGCTCGCCGATCGCACGCGTGGCATCGCCGCCGACACCAACACCGTCTGGAACCTCGGCTCGATCACCAAGCAGTTCACGGCAGCCGCCATTCTCCGGCTCGAGGAGCTGGGGCGGCTACGCACCACCGACAGCCTTGCCCGCTTCTTCCCCGACGCGCCGGCCGACAAGCGGCACATCACGCTGCATCAGCTGCTCACGCACACGGCGGGCTTCCGCTCCGACTACTCGCCCACCGACTACGAACCCACCACGCGCGCCGAGTACGTGGCACGCATGTTCTCGGCGCCGCTGCGCACGCCGCCCGGCGCCGCCCACGAGTACGCCAACTCCGGCTACTCGCTGCTCGCCGCCATCATCGAGATGGTCACGGGTCGGGAGTACGAAGCTGCCCTGCGCACCCTCGTCCTGGAGCCGGCCGGCATGCGTGCCACGGGCTACACGGCCCCCCAGTGGCCGGCGGCACAGATCGCCCATGGGTACCAGGATGGGCGTGACTGGGGCACCATCGTCGAGCGCATCGGTGTGCCTGGGGCCCCCTTCTGGGCGCTGCGCGGCAACGGCGGCCTGCACACCACGCTCGGCGACATGGCGCGATGGGATGTTGCGCTGCGGGACCGGCGCGTGCTCACCGACTCGAGCCGCACCAAGTTCATGACCGGCCATGTGGACGAAGGGCCTGGGGCGCGATCACAGTACGCGTATGGCTGGGCGGTGATGCGTACGCCACGCGGCTCACGCCTCGTGACGCACAACGGGGGCAACGGCGTGTACGTGGCCGAACTGCTGCGTTTCGTCGACGAAGGCGTCACCATCTTCGCGGCGTCGACCGTCGCCGAGCTCACGGCCTCAATGGCGGTACGCACCCTTGAACACATCGCGTTCGGTGAACCGTACGAGCTGCCGCCGACGCGCCGAGTGGCTTCGGCCGAGGCGCTCGCCGCCGCCGCTGGCACCTATGTGCTGGCCGACGGCAGCCGACTCAGCCTGCAGGGGCACGAGGGCGTGCTGCACGCCGACGCGATCGGCCAGCAGGCGTGGCAGCTGCTGGCCACCGGCGATACGGCGTCGTTGCCGCGTGCGGCCTCACTGAACGCACGGGCCGGGCAGATCGTGGAGGCGCTCGGGCGCGGCGACATCGGACCGCTGCGTGTCGCGCTCGGTCCGGACGGTCCGGATTCCAGCGAGGTCGCCACGCAGGAGCGGCAGCTCATGGAGGGCCGGCGCCAGCGCTTCGGCGACCTGCGCTCTGTGGAGGTCCTCGGCACGTCCACCGGCCCGGGGGGCCTCGCGCGCACGACCGTGCGCCTGAACTTCACGCGAGGCGCCGCGACCAACCTCTACACCTGGGCGCCCGACGGGTCGATCGTGGACATCGGCGCTCGACCGTTCGCACCCGCGGAGTTGGCGTGGACCACCGACGGCGAGTTCCGCAGTTGGGACCCGCGCACCAACAGCGGGGTGCGGCTCGTGTTCACCGGCGGCATGGCCGAGGCGATCACCGCGCGCGGGCGGGTGCTGCTGAGCCGGCGCTGACGGTGGGCACGCCCAGTGGCCCGCGCCGTGAGCCGATCACGGCGTGACGTCGGTGTGCACGCACACGGTGTGGGCGAACGGCGGCTTCGAGCCACGCGCGCCGAGGGAGCCGCGGCCGGAGGCGCGTCGGCGCTGCCCGAGCGACGCTGGGCAAACGCTCCCACCATGGCGAGCAGCGCGACGGCCGCAAGCGAACGGCGCGTCCGGCTCGGCCGGCCACTACGGACGGTGGGCTCGCCGGTCGCCGCGGCAGTCGGTGACGTGGACCGAGCCACCACGCCAGGCGCATGCGCTGGCTCGCTGGACATTGCGGTCATCAGGACCGAGTCAGGCGTGGCGACGATGTGGGAACCGGGGCCGGGGCCGGAGCCGAAGCCGAACCCGGCGAACCGACCCCCGCAGCGCGCCGGCGCCCGGGCCTCCCCTTCCACCGCCGTCAGTCGGTGCGGATCGGCCTGCCGCAGCCGCGCGTGGAGCGCGGTGCACGCTCCCCAAGCTCTCCGGTCAGCCGGCGCGGAGGCGGCCTGTTGTACGAGCGTGGCAAACCGGCGGGCGAACCGTTCACGCCCCCCTCAGACCCCAACGCGCGCCGGATGACATAGAGGGCTGCGTCGAGATTCCGGCGCGGCGCGACCGCGCAGCGCCTCACCAGCCCCAACCAGAGGCGCCCCGTCGAACAGCTGCAGATCGCAGGGTCGGTACGGCTGTGTTTTCGGCCATGCGATCCGACGGCGATGGAGATCCGGTCTCGAACGGTATCGTGACGCCGATCTGACTGTCGGATTCCGGGAATTGGCGAGCAGCTGATCGATTCACGAGCGGGAGTTGTGACCACGTGCTCAGGTTGTCGGCGTTCGCGCTGTCGCCCATCGGCTGTCTTTGCAGACCCATGCCGACCCTGAGCCCGATGCTGCCGGAGTATGGCGTCCCCTCCATCTGATTGACTCCGCGCGGCGGCGGCTTGGCGCCGATCCCGGCCCAGTGCGTCCTCGACGTGGGCGTCCGCCTCCGGCGCCGCCGGTCGCTCCGCATCCGCGCTACGCCGCTCACCGATCGGCACGGGGACGTCGAGAGCCCGGTCGTGCTGTGCAACGATGCGGCGGACCCGGTCCGCCGTGTGTTCGACGCGCACCAGCTGACCGAACGGAAAGCGCGCAGTGGCGTTGCGGCTGTCCACGGGGCGTGGCATCCCGCGTATCGCCACGGACCTTGGCCTCTCGGTCCACACGGCCCGCCGGCACGCCGAGACGCTCTCCGCCGAGCGCGGGGTGCATTCCCGTGCCGAGTTGGCCCGCTGGATGGGGGCGCGGACTCCGCGCCAGCCCTCGGCGGGGCACGATGGCAGGTGGTGGCCCGCCCCCGGCAGTCCGCGCACCGGTGGCGGGACACGTGAATGCCCGGTCAATGCATACGTCGTCATGCGCCGCCACACGGGCGGCCGGCCGCCGGCCAGTCCACCCGCAGGCGTTGCGGTGGGGCTCATGGCGGGAACGTTCGGCGGGAGGCCGCAGTAGCTTGCAGGGTGTGCGTCACCGCGTGCGCCACGTCTCCACCATTTCAATCGGTTCCCGCTATGGTTTCCCGCCGAGATTTCCTCGCCACTGCCGCCGGTATCGGTGCCACCCTGGGCCTGACGCCCCGCCTGCTCGACGCACTGGCGCAGGGGCAGCTCATCCAGCGCACCATTCCCTCCACCGGCGAGAAGATCCCCGCCATCGGCCTGGGGAGCTCGGCCACGTTCTCATCCGTTGCCCGCAGTGAGGACGTGACGGCACTCAAGGCGGTGTTCCAGGCCATGGTCGACCGCGGTGCCCGAGTCTTCGACACCGCACCCTCGTACGGTGCCTCCGAGGAGGTCGCCAGCCGCATCGTCAACGACCTTGGCATCGCCGACAGGCTCTTCTGGGCCACCAAGGTCAACGTCGCCGGCCGCGGCGGCGGCAAGGCCGATCCGGCCGCCGCCCGGGCACAGATCGAGCAGTCGTTTGCACGCTACCGTCAGCCGAAGATCGACCTCGTGCAGGTGCACAACATGGGCGACCCGCCGACGCAACTGGCCGTGGCGCGCGAGTTCAAGGCGGCAGGGCGCGTACGCTACGTGGGCATCACCACCACCAGCGACAGCCAGTACGGCCTGCTCGTGGAGGTCATGCGCAACGAGCCGCTCGACTTCATCGGCATCGACTATGCTGCGGACAATCGCGGCGTGGAGGAGGTCATCCTGCCGCTGGCGATCGAACGCAAGATCGCGGTGCTGGCCTACGCGCCGTTCGGGCGCACGAGCCTGTTCCGCCGGGCCGGCAGCACGCCGCTCCCCGAGTTCGCGAAGGAGTTCGACGCCACCACCTATGCGCAGTTCTTCCTCAAGTTCATCCTCGCGCATCCGGCCATCACCGCGGTGACGCCCGCGACGAGCCAGGCGAAGAACATGCTCGACAACGTCGCCGGCGGCGTGGGGCGCCTGCCCACGGCCGCCCAGCGCGAGGCCATCGTCAAGTTCGTCGATGCGCTGCCGCCGCTGACGCGCGGGTGAGTCGGCGGGGCGGCGCATGAGGATGCGCGTGTGGTATGGCCTGTCGCTGTGGCTCACGGGACTCACCTTCGTGCGTCCCGTCGCGGCGCAGGTCATCGCGGAACAGGCGGTCGCGGGAAAGGCCGTCGCGGTGCCCCAGCCGCCACTCATCCCTCACCGGCAGTGGCAGGCCACGCCCCCGCTCGGCCACGCCGTCGACGCCGCGCGACGCAACATCGCTGCCGGGGATTCGCTCGTCTTCCGCGGACTCACCGTCGCGGTGCTGGGCACCGCGACCGGTGGGCCGGCTTCGGCGGGCACCGACACCGTCCGGTTGCAGCTGACGCTCGGCCGCCCGCGCGACGTGCGCACGGCGGGCGAGGGCAGCGCCTTCAACTGGCAGGGCTTCCATGTCGTCGTCGCCATCTATGGCCCCGGCGAACTGGGCGCAGGACTGGTAGCCCTCGAAGTCGCCACCGTGGCCTCGCTGCCGGCGTCCGTCGCGGCATCGCCGGTCGCCGGTGGCGCCGACCTGCGGCTGCGCATTCCGCACCGCATCACGCACGTCACGCTGCACCACACCGGCGATGCACGCCCGCTGCTGCCAGGGGACGACGCCGCCCAGCGCCTCCGCAACCTGCAGGCGTGGGGCGCGCGCGAGCGCACCTGGTGGGACGTGCCGGACCACTTCCTGTTCGGACTCGAAGGCACTGTCTACGAAGGGCGCGACTGGCGGTTTATGAGCGAGACCAACACCACCTCTGACCCCAGCGGGCACTTTCTCATCAGCATGATCGGCAACGACGACGTGCTGCAGCCCACGCCGGCGCAGCTCGACGCGATTGCCGATCTCGTGGCGTGGGCCATTCGGACCAACGGACTCACGGTGGATGCGATCGGTGGACACTATCACTATGCCAGCACCGGCGGCCCCGGGAGCTACCTGCGCCCGTAGCTCGAGGACGGGACCCTCACGCGGATGGTGGCGGCGCGGCTGACCGTGCGATAGGGCGCGTCGAGCGGCGCAGCCGTTGCCCGCGCCGGAAACTCCCTCCCTGCCGCCCCGTCGGTACATTGCCGACATGCGCATCCTGCTGGCGGAAGATGATCCGCACCTGCTCACGTCGATCGCCCGCGGTCTCCGCGAGGCATCGCACGAGGTCGACCCGGCCGTGACCGGCCGCGAGGCGCTGGCCCTCGCCGAGGCGCGGGCGCACGACGTGATCATCCTCGACGTGCTGCTGCCGGGCATGACGGGGCTTGCGGTGTGCGAGGCCATTCGCCAGCGCGGCAATCGGGTGCCGATCCTGATGCTGACGGCGCTCGACGCCGTCGAACATCGCATCGCGGGACTCGACGCCGGAGCCGACGACTATCTGACCAAGCCGTTCGATTTCGGCGAACTGCTGGCGAGGCTGCGGGCCATCACACGGCGACAGGGCGATCGGGCGCCGTCGCGCCTGGTTGTTGGTGATCTCGTCGTGGACCAGGAACGGCACACCGTACGACGCGGCGACCGCGACATTCCGCTCACGGCACGCGAGTTCGCGTTGCTCGCCTATCTCGCCGCCCACGCCGGCCGCGTGGTGAGCCGCGCCGAGCTCATGGAGCACGTCTGGGACGACCATCCCGACCGCTACTCGAACATCATCGACGTCTATGCCAGCCGGCTGCGCCGCAAGCTGGATGAGGGCGAGACGGTCGCCCTGTTCACCACCGTGCGCGGGGTCGGCTTCCTGCTCGAGGCCCCGGCGTGATCGGCTGGCCGTCATCGCTGCGGGTGCGACTGGCCCTCTGGCACTCGCTGTTGGTGGGGCTACCGTTGGCCATCTTCGCCATCGTCTGCTACGTCGCCTTCTCGCGCGCGCTCGTGGGCGGCACCGATCGCTTCATTGCCGAGGCGCTGGCGGCGTTCACCCGTGAGCTCGGGGCCGAGCGGCGCGCTGGCCTGACGGCGCAACAGGCGATGATCACCACCGTGCACGAGGTGCGCTTCCGGGAGTTGCATATCATGATCCTCGATCCGGCAGGGCGCGTGGTGGCGAGTGCCGCGCCGCCGGACACGACGGGCCTGCCCGACCGATCGGCGGCGATCGAACGGCAGCTCGACGATCAGGTGATCACCCGCGTATCGGCCGCCGCACGTGAGGATGGCCCCCTGCAGCTGCAGCTCGACGCCGACGACGGCGCCTATCGCGTGCGCGCGCAGCGCCTCGACGTCGACGGGGTCGGCTTCGTGCTGGCGGGGCGCTATCCACTGCGCGAAGCGGAGCAGACGATGGCCGACGTCCGGCGCCTGTTCGTGGTGGCCATTCCGCTGTTCATCGTCGCGGCCGCGGTGAGCGGCTACTTCCTTGCGCGCCGCAACCTGGCGCCCGTGGCCACCATGGCCGAGCGCGCAGCGGCCATCACCGCCACCAACCTGCACGAGCGCCTGCCGGTGGGGGGCGGCGATGAGCTGGTCCGCCTGGCGCGGGTCGTCAACGACCTGCTTGACCGCCTCGAACAGGCCTTCGAGCTGCAGCGGCGGTTCATGGCCGATGCCTCGCACGAGTTGCGCACACCGACCGCCATCGTGCGCACGGAAGCGGACGTGACGCTCAGCAAGCCGGTGCGGCACGAGGCCGAGTACCGCGAGTCGGTGACCATCATGCAGGACGCGTCTCGCCGACTCACCCGCATCGTCGACGACCTGTTCCTGCTGGCCCGGTCCGATGCCGGGCATCTCGTCGTGCATCGCGCCACCATCCACCTCGAGGATGTCGTCGACGACACGGTCCGCAGCGCCCGCCCGCTTGCCGACACGCGCGGCGTCCGGATGGACCTGACCAACGTGGTCGAGGCCCCGCTGCAGGGTGATGCCGACCTGCTGGGCCGCCTGCTCCTCAACCTGCTCGACAACGCCATCAAGCACTCGGCGGCCGGCGGCCAAGTCGCAGTCACCATGGAGCGCGACGGTGACGCGGTGCGGGTCACCGTCACGGACCAGGGGGAAGGGATCCCGGCCGCACTCCAGGGGCGCGTCTTCGAGCGCTTCTTCCGCGCCGATGCCGCGCGGACCCGGCAGGAGACGACCCGGACGAGCGGGGCCGGTCTCGGGCTGGCGATCAGCCGGCGCATTGCCGAAGCGCACGCCGGGCGGCTGGAGCTGGTGGAGAGCCGGCCGGGCCACACCGCGTTCCAGCTGACGCTTCCCGTCGACTTGCCGGCGATTCAACGCCGCGAGACATTGGTACGTTCATGAAATATTCATGATCGCGTCGGCGCGTCGCGCCGTCTGCCACGGACCCGACTCGCCGTATGCCCGCTTCACCTGCCCGCCTTCGAATCCTGCTCGCCGCTTGTGCGCTGGCCACACCGGCGACGCTTCGCGGGCAAACCGTCCGCGACTCGGTCCGCGCCGACTCGGTCCGCGCCGATTCGGCAGCGCAAGCGCTTGGGGCGGTGACGGTGAGTACCGCACGGGCCGCCGGCGTCGTGGGCGGCGCGGCAGCGGTGGTGGTCAAGCCGTCCGAGCTGCGGGCGTCGCCAGCCCCCCTGCTCGACCAGGCACTGCGCGAATCACCCTTCGTGCTGGTCCGTCAGAACTCCCGCGGCGAAATGGAGATTTCGGTGCGCGGGTCGGATTCGCGGCAGGCGGCCGTCCTCCTCGACGGGGTTCCCATCACGCTCGGCTGGGACCACCGTACCGACCCGTCGCTCATCCCGCTCACGGGGAGCGAGCGCATGGTGATCGTGCGCGGCCTGGGATCGCTGCTCAATGGCCCCAATACCCTCGGCGGCTCCATCGAGATCAGCCACGACGCGTTCGGCCAACCAGCGGGCGGCCGACTCTTCGCCGGCGCCGGGGTCGATCAGTATCAGGCGTCGGTGGCCACGCTGGGCTATGGCCGCCGGGTGGCGGAGTTCGGCGGCGGGGCCTTGTCGATCAAGGCCGGGTTGGCCCACCGCCAGCGCGACGGCGTGGCGCTCCCTGGCGGGGCTCCCGATCCGACCGCCGTGAACGGCCTCCGCACGGGCACCGACTTGCAGCAGACGGATGGCTTCGCCTCGGTGCGCTGGAACAACCGGCGAGGCAGCTCCCTCGGGGTGCTGTATTCTGCGTACGACGCGGAGCGTGGGGTGCCGCCCGAGGAGCACATCCGGGCGCCGCGCCTGTGGCGTTACCCGTATGCGCGCCGCAGCATCGCAATGGCGTCGGCGAACACCGGTCTGTTCCGGACGCCGTTCGGGCATGCCTCGCTGGACGTCGGCGTTGGCGTGAATCGCGGCGACTTCAAGATCGAGACGTTCACGAACCGCAGCTTCGCCACGATCAACGGCAGCGAACTCGGTGATGAACGCACGGTGACGTCGCGGGCGCTGCTCACGCACTCGCTGGGCCTCGCCACCCTTCGGGCGAGCTACACCGGCGCGGACATCCGGTACCTCGAGACGCTCGCGCCGGCGCCGGCCGCGACCTATCGCCAGCGACTTGCCAGTTCAGCCGTCGAACTGGAGGTCCCCGCGGCCGGGAAGACCGTCCTTGCCGGTGGGTTCGTCCACGACCGCGCCACCACCCCCGAGACCGGCGGACGGACGCCGGGGCAGGTGCCGCTGGACAACACCGGGTGGCGCCTCGGTGTGTCCCACGAGGTCAACGCGCGTGTCCGCCTGCACGCCAACGCGAGCGAACGCTCGCGCTTCCCCGCGCTGCGCGAGTTGTACTCCGGCGCCCTCAATCGTTTCCGTCCGAACCCCGACCTGCGGCCGGAGTCGTTGCACGGGCTCGAAGGCGGCGTGACGATCGACCGGGCCATTCCTGCGCTCGGTCAGTCGACGATCCAGCTCATCGGCTTCCGCCATCGCCTCGACGACGCCGTGGTGCGCATCACGCTCTCCAACCCGACGCGCTTCCAGCGCATCAACCGCGATCGCATCGAAAGCGCGGGGGCGGAAATTCTCGCAGGCTTCGTGTTCGGCGCCGACCCTGAGCGCGCCGTATCGCTCAACGGCGACGCCACCATCCAGCGCATCCGCATCCTCGACATCACCGCGAACGACCAGCAGCGCCGGGCCGAGAACAATCCGGAGCAGCGCGGCCGTCTCGAACTGGGACTGCCGCTCCCGGCGGGTCTGCGCGGCTTTGCCGTCGCCCGCTATACCGGTACGCAGTACTGCCTGAACGCCGATACCTCACGCCTCGACGCGCTGGGCGCGAAGACCGCGACCGATGTGGCCGTGCAGCGGACCTTCGCGGTCGCCCGCAGCGGCCCGCTGCGGTTTCTGCGCGCGCTGCTGGCATTCGACAACGTCGGCAACGTGACCGTGTACGATCAGTGTGGCCTGCCGCAGCCTGGTCGGACGCTGCGCGTGATGATGTCGCTGCACTGATCGCCGACTGGCGGGAACGCGTCTGCCGAGCACACGGCGGTCCTTCGTGGCCTGCCCCCCAGCGGCGGCCGATGCGGGTGCTGCCACGCCGCCGAGAGGGCGCATTCCGGCGGGCCGATCGGGTCGCACCGGGCTGGCAACGTCGCGCTGCAGGGGGTCGAGCGCCGCCCGCCAGCCGTCGTCCCGGGCGCGCAGGGGCGAGGGTGCGGCCACCAACATCACGCGAGAGGTGGTCGACCTGCCGCCTCGTCCCACCTGCGACACGCGCCCAGCGTATCTTTACCTCCGCACTCTGGCGACCTCGTCGCGTTCTCCCCCGCCAGCGCGCCTCCCACCTCTCGCACCGTCCCCGTGCAACGCTACGCGGCCATCACCGGCTGGGGCGAAGGGCTCCCGCCCGCCGTCCTCACCAACGACGACCTCTCGACCTTCCTCGAGACGTCCGACGAGTGGATCACCCAGCGCACCGGCATGAAGGAACGGCGCGTGTCGCACGTGTCGGCGATCGACATGGCCACGCTGGCGAGCCGTCGTGCCCTCGCCTGCGCCGACCTCGATCCGGCAGCGCTCGAGCTCATCGTCTACGGCAGCTGCTCCCCCGACGAGCAGGTCCCCAACTCCGCCTCCGGCGTGCAACTCGCCCTCGGCGCCACGCGCGCCGCGGCCATGGACGTGAACACGGCGTGCACGAGCTTCCTCTACGGGCTCTCCAGCGCCACCGCGATGATCCAGAGCGGCATGGTGCGGAACGCGCTCGTGATCGGGGTGGAGTACATCTCGCCCTTCATGGATTGGAGCAACCGCAACGTGGCGGTGCTCTTCGGCGACGGCGCGGCGGCCGTCGTCCTGCAGGCCAGCGACACGCCCAGCGGCGTGATCGGTACGGTGCTGGGGTGTGACGCCGAGGCGCGCCAGACGCTGCGCGTGCGCGGCATGGGGTGCAGCTACGTGAAGGGGGGGCTCACCTACGGCGACACCCTTTGGGACTTCGATGGCCAGGCCATCTTCAAGCGGGCCGTCCACGGTATGAGTGACGCCTGCGCCCGCGTCATGCAGGCGGCCGGCGTCACGGCGAGCGACATCGACCTCGTGGTGCCGCACCAGGCCAACCTGCGCATCATCGAGGCGGTCGCAAAGTACGCCGGGGTGCCCATGGAGCGCGTGATGCTCACCGTGCAGCGCTACGGCAACATGAGCGCCGCCACCGTGCCCGTGAGCCTCGTGGACGCGCTCAAGGAGGGGCGTGTGCAACCGGGCAGCCTGCTGCTCATGCCGGGGTTCGGTGGGGGGCTCACCTTCGGCGCGCTGCTCGTGAAGTGGGGGGAGCGCGTGACGCCGCGGCGCGAGAGCGAGGCCGCCCTGCCCCCCGCCACGCAGACGGCACTCGAGATGGTGAACGCCATTCGTGCGCGTCAGGACCCGCACGGCCGGTCACGCGACGCGTTGCTGCAGACGCACTTCATCGACGACCCGCTCGCCCACGCAGCGCCCTGACACGTCGCGCGGAACCGTTCCCCATGGCGACCCCGTTAGGTTGCCGCCATGCTCGAAGACCGCGTCATTCGTTCCCGCATTCCCGCCGCGACGGTTGTCGCTGCGGTGGGGAGCAGTCTGTGCAACGTGGGCGTGTACTACGCCTCGCTGCGCTTCGGCCGCGTGACCATCGGCGGGTACGGGCTCGGCCCCATCGCGGCTGCCTACGAGCCGTACCGGGCAGGCGCCGAGCTGTTCACACTGACCACGGTGGTCAGCACCGAGATCATGCACCTCGTGAGTGGCGCCTGGATTCTCACGGCGCTGCTCACCATGGCCCGTGCGCGGGTGAGTTCGGGCCCGTCGTGACGCGTACCGGCGGGATGGGCCTTCCCGTCCCGCCGGTGCGCGGTGTCCGGCTTACGGCCAGGGGAGGGTGATCACGGGATAGCGCGGCCGCTTGGTCGGCTCGTCGTCCCCGGCAAAGAAGCGGGCGAGATCCACGCGGGCCGCGGCGACGTGCGCGAGCTGCATGCCGTCGCTCGTGAACACCGTGGCGATCCGTGCCTCGAGCTGCCGGAGCGCCTGAACCGCTGCGGCCCGCACGTCGGGCAGCGCACGGGCATCACCGCCCAGATCGAGCAGGGCGTCGAGCGCCGCCCGCTGCGAGGCCCGCAGCACCGCGCGCTCGGAGGGGGACACCGGCAGCGGCGCTCCCCACGTGCGCTGCACGATCGCCTGCGTCACCTCGGTGAGCGTCAGCGCGCTGGCATCGATGGCGGTGGTGTGCACAACGCGTGCCGCACGGTCACGATCGAGGATATAGCCGATCACTTCCGTCGCCAGGCCACCGGCCAGCGTGATGGCGTCGAACATCGTGTCACCGCTGCCCGTGATCCACGTCTGATCGGTGTTGAAGCCGGGCGGCGGCGGCGGAATGAGCCGCTGCACTCGGTCCGGCACCGTGAGCTCCTTCGGCGCGATGGCATCCAGCAGCATGGCAAGGGCCTTCCGCTGGTCGGCCGCAGGGATGACCTGCGTCGGCACCTGCCCGTCGCCGCGCAGCGCAAAGGTGAAGTCCATGCCGCCGATGTACTTCGACAGCGCCTCCAGCGAATAGCGGTGATGCAGGTACACATGGGCGAAGCGCATGTTGAGCAGATGCATCGGCTCGCCCGGCTTGATGGCGCGCTCATCGAAGTTGTCGATCAGCACACGACGGACTCCCGCTGTCCGCTGCACCCCCTCGAACGGCGTGGCGCCCTCTTCCCACCGCGTCACGAAGGGAATGGAGCCGTTGGCGTTGGCGTAGCGATCGTTGATGTAGCGGACGTTCTTCGCGATCCCGTCGCGCATGATCCCATCCAGCCCCGCGCGTTCAGCCGCCGAATCGGGGAACCAGGTATAGCCCAGGCGGATCGCCAGCGTGTCCCACGCGCCCGGCCCATTGCGATACGCGTTGCGCAGGTCGGGGCGTCGGTTCGCGTCGAGCGTGATGAAGGGAAACGGATACTCCATCACGCTCGCACGATTCTGGGTCGAGGCAATGTAGTTGTGCTGCAGGCCGAGCGAGTGTCCGATCTCGTGCGCGGTGTGCTGGCGACGGCGCGCCATGGCAAACGTCTCGGCATCCACGTTGGGACCGTTCGCACCGGATGCCGGCACCGTGCCCGCCCAGATGTTGTAATCGACGAGCGAACGCCAGCTATCCATGGCGATCATGGCGCGCACGATCTCGCCGGTGCGGGGATCATCCAGGGACCCGGCATAGCTGGGCCCCGGATTCGTCCGATGCACCCAGTTCAACACGCTGTAGCGCACGTCCCGAGGATCGGCATCGGCCGGCAGGTCGAGCACCCGGAAGGCGTTCTTGAACCCGGCCGCCTCGTACACCTTGGCCCACCAGTTCCCGCCCTCGCGAAACGCTTCGCGATACGGGGCCGGGATGGCCGGATCGAGGTAGTAGGTGATGGGCGTAACCGGCTCCACCAGTTCGCCCCGGAGATACGCAGCGGGATCCTTCGGGACCAGCCGCCAGCGATTGATGAACCCACCGCGGTAGTTGCCGTCGAGGCCCTGCGAGAGATCGAAGAAGCTCGTGCCGCCATACCCGAACCGCGGGTCGAAGGCCCGCGGTCGGTATCCCGCCGTGTCCGGCAGCATCACGAGCGAATGGTGCTGCTCGAAGGTGAGGGCCCGCGCGTCGGGCGCCATGATCCCGCGACCACGCACCGGCTGTTCGGTCACGAAGGTGAGCACCGCGTGCACCTCCGAGTTGCGCGGAAACGCGGCGGTGCGACTGCCGTCGAGGTAGCTGCGGGCCGGGTCGACCCGGTAGGCACCGATCCCTGCGCCCGACGCGGTGCCGCCAACACTGCCGCCGGCGCGCAGCACGTCGGCCACGCCGTACGCATCGGCCAGAAACACCGACGTCGCGTCGACGGTGAGCACGCCCGCCGTGTCCTTCTCGATGGGGAGCGAGGCGACGATCGAACGGGGATAGGCATCGCGCGCCGCCCGCTGATTGGCCGCATCGCCGCGAGGCGCGCGAACTCCGAAGTTGTCGCGCACCATGAGCACACGGTTCCCTCGGCGTTCGAGCCGGACGACCCCATCCGGGCCCGACTGCGCCCGGTCGAGCGCCCCGTTCCCGAGACCGGTACTGATCGCGACCTGGTGCAGGAAGTCCCGGTTGAGCTGCCCCGGCGGAATCTCCAGCAGGGCCCGATTGCGGGCCTCGTCGATGCGCACCCGGAGAAACGGCGGATCGGACTGTGCGCGCAGCGGGGTGGCCGCAGCGGCCACGGTGAGACCCAGCAGCAGGAGCACTCGCGGAGACCGGACAAGTGCGGAGGATCGGAACGGCGTCATGGCGCGGATCGGATCGTGGAGGGGATGACGGAGAAGAGATACGCGGGAAACTATCGCGCGCCCGCATCGCGTGCTAACCTAGCGCGACCCTCGTCAGCAATGGCTTTCGCCGGAACATGACCCCATGCGCACCTCGGACGGGCAGCCCGACGTTCCGCCGATGATCCTGCCCCTCGAGCAACTGCGCCAGCAGCTCGAGGAGGCGCAACGCATTGCCGGTATTGGCAGCTGGTCATGGGATCTCCTCACCGGCGCCGTCGCCTGGTCCCGCGAGACGTATCGCATCCTCGGTGTGTCGCCCGACACCCCGCCCTCCTTCGAGCTGGTGCTCAGTGTGGCCATCGATGAGGCCCAGGCGCAGCAGTTCGTCCAGCATGTCCAGGCCGCGTTGCGCGGTGAGCGTCCGTACGACTTCGAGATTCCCGCCCGCCTGAGTGACGGACGCATCGTCACGCTGCACACCCGCGGCGCGGTGGAGCGGGATGACCAGGGCACCCCCGTGCGCATGGTCGGCACCATGCAGGATGTGACGGCGGCACGCGCCGCTGAAACCACCCTGCGTGAGCAGGAGGCGCTCTTTCGGACGCTGGCCGAGTCATCACCATTGGGCGTGTTCCTGGTCGACGCGGCGTGGCAACCGACGTATGCGAACCGCCGGCTGTTGCGCTGGTTCGGAATGGACTTCGAGGCGTTGCAACGCGGCGAGTGGCGGCAGTGCGTCCACCCGGATGACGCACCCAGGGTGACCAGGGGCGGGCCGGCCAGCGATGGTGTCGACGAGCGCCCTGCTGACGAGCTGCCCATGGATCTGCAGTACCGCATTGTCGTTGACGGCACCACACGCTGGATCCGGGTGCGCTCGGAGCCGTTGCACGACGAGAAGACCGGGGCGGTGAGCGGGCATGTGGGCTCGGTGCTCGACGTCAGTGCCGAGTGTCTGGCGGCCCAGGAGCAGAGCCGACTCGAAGCCCAGCTCCAGCAGGCTCGGCGCCTCGAGGCACTCGGCCTGCTGGCCGGCGGCATCGCGCACGACTTCAACAACATGCTCGTGGGCATCCTGGCCAATGCCTCGCTGGAGCGCGAACGCCTGCCGGTCGGGGCCGTCGCGCGTGCGCCGCTCGACGACATCGTCACGTCGGCCCAGCGGGCCGCCGAACTCACGCGCGAACTGCTGGCCTATGCCGGTCGCGCCCGCCTCGAGCGGCGTCCCATCGCGTTGCAGGACCTCGTGCGCGAGTTCCCGGCGATCCTTGGCGCACGCGTACCCCCGCACGTGACGCTGCACGTCGCCGAAGGGCCACCCATCGCCGTGGACGGCGACGCCGCGCAACTGCGGCAGGTCGTGCTCAACCTGCTCACGAACGCGGTGGATGCCATCGGGGATGCGCCGGGTTCGGTGTCGCTCGCGGTGACCACCGCCGACCTGGCGGAGGCGCAAATCGCCGGGGGAGTCCTCGGAGGCGAGCGCCCGGCAGGCGTGTATGCCATCATCACCGTGCGCGACACGGGCCGCGGCATGGCCCCCGAGGTACAGGAGCGCATGTTTGATCCGTTCTTCAGCACCAAGCACAATGGGCGTGGCCTGGGCCTTGCCGCGACCCTTGGTATCCTCAAGAGCCACGCCGGCGCCATCGACGTGCAGTCGACTCTGGGGCAGGGCACCACGATTCGCGTGTTTCTGCCGGTGAGCGCCTACCCGTACACGCCGCCCAGCTCCCCGGCCATCGAGGCGCCACTCGAGCGGGGCGAGACGGGCACCGTCCTGCTGGCCGACGACGATCCGGGAGCTCGCGCTGCCGCGCGCCGCATCCTCGAACGCGCCGGCTTTGCGATCGTCGAGGCACGGGATGGTCAGGAGGCGCTGGACCGCTATGCCGCCCTGCCCTCGCCGCCGAAGGCCATCGTGCTCGACGTGTCGATGCCCGTGATGGGCGGTGCCGAGTGCCTGGAGCAGCTCCGGAATCGCGGCAGCACGGTACCGGTGCTGATGGTCAGCGGCTTCGACGCCGACGATGTCGCCGCGCACATCGTCGACGCCGGTGACGCGACATTCCTGCAGAAGCCATACACCGCGCTGGCCCTGCAGCAGGCGGTCCAGGCCCTGCTCACCCGCTCCTGAACCACCGCCCGGCATCCCCCCGATGGACCCGTTGCTGTCGCGCCGTGATTTTCTCGCCACGTCGGTTGCGGTCGGCGCCTTGGCCGCCTTCCCGTCGGCTCCCCGGAGGCCACCGGCGGTCGGGGCCCCGGCGATCATCACGCCGGAGCGGTTCCGTCCGGTGATGCCGAGTGGGGTACAGGTCGGCGATGTGTTGCAGGATCGGGCGATAGTCTGGGGACGTACCGATCGCCCCGCCAATCTGGTGGTCGAGTGGGCCACCAATGAGCGCTTTCGGAATGCGCGGCGCATCGCGGGTGGCGTGGCGCGTGCGGCGTCGGCGTTCACGTCGCATGTGGACCTGCACGGGCTGCCAGCCGACGAGACGATCGTCTACCGGTTGCGCTACGAAAGCCTCGAGGTGCCCGGTGCCTTCAGCGAGCCCCTCGTGGGGCAGTTCCGCACCGCACCGCGTACCGCGTCGCGCTCGCTGCGGCTCGCTTGGTCGGGGGATATGGTGGGCCAGGGGTGGGGCATCGACGAGGCGCGTGGCGGCATCCGCATGTACGATGCGCTACGCCGCGCCGAACCCGACGTGTTCATCCATTCCGGCGACAACATCTACGCCGACGGCCCGTTGCAGCCCACGGTGACGCTCGACGATGGTACGGTGTGGCGAAATCTCGTGACCGAGGCCAAGTCGAAGGTCGCGGAAACGCTCGACGAGTTCCGCGGCAACTATGCGTACACGCTGCTGGATGCCAACGCCCGACAGTTCGGCGCCCACGTGCCGGTCATTGCCCAGTGGGATGACCACGAGGTGGTGAACAACTGGTTCCACGAACTCGTGCTGGCCAATGACCCGCGTTACACCGAGAAACGCGTCCGCGTACTCGCCGAGCGGGCGAAGCAGGCGCTGTTCGAGTTTCTCCCCATTCGCCGCCAGCCAGCCAGTCCGGATCGGATCTACCGGTCGTTCTCGTACGGTCCGCTGCTCGACGTGTTCGTGATCGACCTGCGCAGCCATCGCGGCCCCAACTCCGGCAATCAGCAGCCAACGCCAGCGGCAGACACCGCACTGCTTGGCGAGGCCCAGCTGGCGTGGCTGGAACGAGCACTGCGTGGGAGCCGCGCCACCTGGAAGGTGATCGCCAGCGACATGCCCATCGGTGTCGTGGTGGGCGATGGCCTGCGTGATGGTGTGCCGAGTTACGAGGCGGTGGCCAATGCCCACCCGGGCGTACCTCTGGGCCGGGAGCTGGAGATCGCGCGGCTGCTGGCCACGCTGCAACGCGAGCGCGTGCGCAACGTGGTGTGGGTGACCGCCGACGTGCACTATGCCGCGGCGCACCACTACGCACCGGAGCGCGCGGCGTTCACCCGGTTCGACCCGTTCTGGGAGTTCGTGGCCGGCCCCATGCACGCGGGGACCTTCGGCCCCAACGCCCTCGACGCCACGTTCGGCCCCGACGTCCGCTTTGCCAGCGCCGCCCCCAAACCCAACCGTCCGCCGAGCGACAACCTGCAGTTCTACGGGACGCTCGACATCGATGCGAAGACGCGCACGCTGACGGCGGCGCTGCATGACGTGACCGGCCAGCGGTTGTGGAGCGTGGAACTGCCGGCGGATTGACCGATGAGCGATGGGATCGCACAGGCGGCGCCTGAGGGCGGACGCCGGAGCGTACGCGGAGGTGGGCGCGGTGACGGTCATGCGCCCCCCCCCGATTCAGGCGAGTCGCTCCACCAGCCCCGACGATCGCGCCACCGTGCGCGCGGCAGCCCGTTGCAGGATCTCGGCGGTCGCGATCACCGTGACCGCACGTCGCGCGCGCGTGATGCCCGTGTACACGAGCTCCCGCGTGAGCACCCGCGTGTCGCTGTCGGGGAGCACCAGCACCACGTGATCGAACTCGGACCCCTGGCTCTTGTGCACCGTCATCGCCCACGCCGTCTCGTACGCCGGCAGCCGTGACGGCGTGAACGAACGCACCCCGCCGCCCGGCACGGGGAAGTGCACCATCGGCACCCCGTCCACGGCCAGGGTGGTCCCGACGTCGCCATTGAACAAGGACGTGCCGGGATCGTTCGCGGTGATGAGCACGGGCCGGTGATCGTACCACCCGGTCACGACGTCGCCGCGACGCTGGAGCCACTGCTCGACGCTGGCATTGAGTCCCGTCACGCCCGCCTCCCCTTCACGGAGCGCGCACAGGATGCGGAACCGCGCCAGCGCCTCGAGTGCGGCCGCCGGCTCCGTGGTGGAGAGATAGGCCTCGATGAGCGGCGCGATGGCCGTGAGCCGTGGCACCGCGCTGTCATCCGGGTCCTGCCGCGACACGTCGGGGTGTGCCGCATCGTCGAGCACCGCCAGCGCCCGCGCCGCATCGCCGCGCCGGGTCGCCTCGGCGAGGGCCCCGATGCCGGGCTGCTGCCCGAAGCGATACGACACCCGGAGCCGCACCACGGCGTCTCGCAGCGCGCCCGCCGAGGCATCGGGGTCCAGTCGCGTCACTGACGCACCGCTGAGCGTGGCGTAGGCCTGCGCCAACGCCGGTGAGGGCTGCTCGGTGGTGAGACCCGCACGCTGCGTCGCCCGCGCCACGTCACCGAGCACGAACCCGGTGTCCACGCTCGCGAGCTGATCCGGGTCGCCCAGCACGATCAGTCGCGCCGACGGCTTCACGGCGGCGAACAGGGCGTCCATGAGGAGCACGTCCACCATGCTCGCTTCGTCCACGACCACGACATCGTCCGCGAGTGGTCGCCCCGCATGATGGCGAAAGCAGTCATTCCAGGGCTGATAGCCCAGCAGGCGATGAAGCGTGGTCCCCACCGTCGGGAGACGCGGCGTGATGAGATCGCCGAGCGCCTCGCGCGATGCGGCGGCCCCGATCGCCTCCACGAGGCGCGCCGCCGCCCGACCCGTAGGCGCGGCCACCGCCAGTCGCAGCGAGGGATCTCGGTCGAGCAGCAATGCCAGCAGCTTCGCGGCGACCGTGGTCTTGCCCGTGCCCGGCCCCCCGGTGACGAACACGAGCGACGAGCGCAGCGCGGCGGCGGCGGCCATCGCTTGCCAGTCGGTTGCCGTACCCGCCTGCGGAAAGAGGGCGCGAAAGCGCGGCGCCGATGCCGGCAGCGATCGATCGTCGTGCCCGGCCACCCGCGCCCGGATGGCGGCGGCCAATCGTCGCTCGGCCGCGTGATAGCGCGGCAGGTACAGGCGCGTGCCGTCGAGCACGAGCAGCGCGGCCGTGCCGCCGGTCGATGCCCGGGTACAGCGACCGCTGGCCAGCAGGGCGTCACGCCACTCGCCATCCGCCGGGAAGGTGAAGGGCCGCCCGGTATAGGGCGACGCTGTCCCGGCGTGGTCGGCAAGGTCGATGCAACTGTTGCCCAGCGCGCGTTCGGCACTGACGAGCAGCGCCGAGTGGAAGAGCAGGTCGGCATGCGGGGGCTCGAGCCCACGCGCGGCAAGGCGCGCCAATGCCACGTCGATGGGCGCGACGTCTGCAGGTGCCGGGGCAACACCAGCCAGCGGCGCCGTCATGCGACCGTCCGCGCAAAGGGTGTCGGGTCCATGAGGGCACTCAAGGCATCGATGAGCGCACGTGGTGGCCGGTCGGTGAACCAGCCATGCCCAGTGACCGAGGCACCCGGTCCGAAGCCACGCAGGAAGGCGTAGGCCGCGCCGCCCATGTGCTGGTCGTAGTCGTAGCCCGGCACGCGCTGGCGCAGGAAGCGGTGCAGCGCCACGACGTATAGATGGTACTGCAGCGTGTAGTGGTGGGCATCCATTACGCGCTGCAAGGCCTCGCGGCCGTACGCCTCGGGATCGGCCCCAAGCTGGTTGGACTTCCAGTCGGCCACGTACCAGCGCCCCTCATGTTCGACGATCACGTCGACGAACCCCGTCAGGAATCCATGCAGGCGTGCCGCGCCAAGGTGCCGCACCGCCGCTGCGTAGCGTACACCGGCGCCCCCACCGAACCGATCGAAACAGCGGGCGAGCGCGTGTCGCGTCACGGCGCGGTCGGCATCTCCGAAGGGGAGCAGGAACTCCCACTCGTGCCTGACGCGCGACGGGGCCACCTGCCCCAGCGCCAGTGACCACGGGGCCATCGGCGTGGCCAGCACACGCGCCATCATGTCACACACGCTGTCGATGCGCGGATCGTCAGCGTCGCGGGCGAGCTGTTCCCGCACCAGATGGCGTACCACACGTTCGCGCCGCAGGTCGGGCGCCTCATCGAAGCGGGACTCTTCGAAGAGCGCATGCAGCACCGTGCCTGGACGACGCCCCGCCGGGAACGTGCGGAAGTCCTGCGCCGGCAGCTCACGTACGCTGCGCACGGGCACCGACAGCACGTCATCGACATCCCGCGCCGCGTCGGGCACGATGAAGCCCCCCATCGCCGACGTCAGCGACGTGAAACTGGCCACCGCAAAGGTGTCGAATCGCTCCCGATCGGGGATGTCAGCGGGCAGCGTGCGCGCCGCGAGGGCAACGGGCGCCGTACGCCGTGACGGGATCCGCAGGGCGCTCGGCAAGGCCGACGACAGGACCTCGGCGTGCATGAGATCCGGATGCGCGGCGACCAGCGCCTCCAGCCGCGGACGCCACGCCGTGCAGTCCGCTTCCAGCGCGGCGGCGACCGTGGCCGGCACTTCCTCCAGCGCCACCGCGCTGAGGTCACCATCGAAGAGCAGGTAGGACAACCCGGAATCCCACGCGCCCGCCCTGCCCTTGCTGCCGATCGGTCCCCACCCGACATACGTCCGGTACCGCGCCCGCGTCAGGGCCACGTACACGAGCCGGCACTCCTCGGCGAGGCGCTCCACGTCGGCAAGTTTCGCGCGCCGGGTGTGCTCCGGCGAGCCGTGGTCGAAGACCACCGCATCGCCATCGTGCACGAGCACCGCCTCGCCGTCCGTGTCCACGAAGCTCGTCCACAACGTGGGGCAGTACACGATGTCGTACTCGAGGCCTTTGCTCTTGTGGACCGTGACGATCTGCACCGCGTCGGCATCGGTTTCGAGGCGCAGCTCGGTGACCGGGCGTTCCTCCCGTGCCTGCCGCTGTGTGGCCACCCAGCGCAACACGCCCTCGACGTTCAGCTGGTCGCCACTCGCCGCGGCGTGCAGCAGCTCCACGGCATGACGGAGGTTCGTCATCCGACGGTCACCATCCGCGTAGGCCAGCAGCCGCTCGGTGACCCGACGGCGAGTGAACAGGGCCTGCAGCATCTGCAGCGGACCGTGGGCCACCCAGAGATCGCGAAGCCCGTCCACCTCATCGACCAGCGCCTCCCATTCCCGCTCGGCGTCGGGGCTGGCCAGCCGCACCAGGTCGGCCTGCGTACAGCCCCACAGATGGGTGGCCAGCGCACCGCGCAGCCGTGCCGGATGGCGGGGTGACGCGATCGCTTCGAGCACCACCTGCAGTTCGTGCATTTCCGTCGACTGCATCACATCGCCGAGCCCCGACACCACGGCGGGAATGCCGGCGTCCAGTAGCACCCGCGCCATTGCGAGCCCCTCGCGTGTGGTCCGCACGAGGACCGCGAGCCGCCCGGGGGCCCAGCCGTCGTCGATCTGCTGCGCGAGAGCGTTGGCGCACGCCGTGAAGAGCAACGTTTCCGCCGTGCGTCGACTGGTGGGGATGGGTCCCTTGCCGCGGTCGTCCGGGGGTACGAGGTACCAGTGCAGCGCATGCGTGCCGGCGAGCCGGGCAGGCGGCGCCTCGTATGTGCGGGCGCTGGCCGGATGAAAGCCGATGGCCGCTTCGAGAAACGGCTGCCGGGGCCGCATGAAGAGCGCGTTGACCGCGTCGACCATGACCGGCGTGCTGCGGTAGTTGAAGTCGAGCGTGTAGCGGTGCGGGGCCCGTGTGGCCGCGCCAAGGTAGGCGTGCACATCGGCGCCGCGGAAGGCATAGATCGCCTGCTTGGGATCACCGATCAGGAAGAGCGGCCGATCAGTGAATGCGATTTCGAAGATGGCGAATTGATCCCGATCGGTGTCCTGGAACTCGTCGATGAGCGCGGCATGGAACTGCCCGCGGATGGCCCGTGCGAGTGGGCCGTCGGCCCCCTGCCGCCGCAACACGCGACTGAGCGACGCGAGCAGGTCATCGAATCCGAGCAGGTTGCGGCGGGCCTTTTCGCTGGTGAGCCATGTCCTGGTGTGTGTGAGGCATTCCACGCGCAGTGCCTGCAGCAACGCGTCGAGCGCCCCCGCCAGTGCGGTGGCCGCCTGCGCCTCCGGCCAATCGGCGATGGCGGCGCGAGCGGCCTTCGCCGCATGGCTCTGCCTGTTGGCCTTGTCCTGCAGCGCCGCTACGCTCATGGCGCTGGCCACCGCCTGTGCCGCCGCCAGATCGCCGGCCTCAGCAGCCGACACACGCGCCACGAGATCATCGAGGGCGAGTGGATCACCGCACGGGGCTCCCTTGTTCCACTTGATTGCGCCTGCCCGCTCGCGGAACGTGACGGCGTTCCAGCAGGCCGCCAGCGCCTTCACGGCGGCCGTCACCCGCGCGCGCGCAGGCGCCAGCGGCTCCGCGGGTTTGAGCACGGCGTCGGGGAAGCGCTGCCAGGTCCGGTAGTCCCCGAGGAACACGGTCGGTGCCCAACCCTGCGACGCCGCATAGGCCGCGAGCGAGGCATCGGGGTAGAACGTGCGACGCCACCAGTCGGACAGTGCGTCGTGGAGCAGCGCGCTGTCGTCCTCCACCAGGGCGGCACCAAACGGGGTCCCACTCTCCAACGCGAATTCCTCCAGCACCCGCTTGCAGAACCCGTGGATGGTGAACACGGCCAGCGAATCCACCGCCGCCCGCGCGTCGGCAATGCGTTCGCGCGCCAGCGCCTCACGCCCGTCGGCCAGGGCGCGCAGCAGCTGCACGGTGGCACTCCCCTCGTTCACCGGCGCCCCGGAGTAGACCGCCTGTGCCAACTGCAGCAGGTCACGGATGCGCGTGACCAGCTCCTCGGTCGCGGCATTGGTGAACGTCACCACGAGGATGTTGCCGATACTGCCGACGAGCCGCTCACGTGGCGTGGCTCCCTCGAGGAGCAGGCGAACGACACTCATGGCAATGTTGAAGGTCTTGCCGGTACCCGCACTGGCCTCCACGAGCGCCATGTCCGGCCCGAACGGCGTCCTGGCAACGTCGAACGGTGGCATCGTGGGCACGGCCGGCTGTGAGCGGCTGGTCATGGGCGCGTTGCCTCCTCGAGTGGCGTCCAGAACGCATCGGCCACGGCTACGAACGCGTCCCAGGCCTCGGCGAAGGGATCACGTCCGCGCCAGAGCAGCTGCACGTACGGATCGAGCAGGTCGCCGCGCTTGCTGCCAAAGCTGCCATCGGCTTCATACGCGCTGCGGGCGGCCTCGACCAACGGCCGGTTTCTGGCCCTGGCGTCGCGGTACGCGGCGGCGGCCTCGATGAAGTACGGCAGTGGCGCCGCACGCATGGCGCGGACCCCCTGCACGAGCGTATCGAGCACCGACAGCGGGTCGGCGAGCGGACCAAAGACCCGTTCTTCGTTGGGCATGCCCACCAGACGCGTGTCGCCATGCCCGCCGGCTGCCGCACGCGCGACGTGGGCCACCCACGCGCGGACCGTATCAGCCGTGTTCAGTGAGGCGGCCCGCACGCGCCACTGGGCGTTGTCGAGCTGGAAGTCGAGCTGCCCCACCACGGTCCAGTCGGGACCGGCGATGTCGAGCGTGAGCGGCTCGCGGAACGCGGGCGTGCCCACGGTGTGCAGCAGTGGCGTGAGCGACCGACGCAGGACATCGTGCCACGCCGGGCCAAGGTGGCCGGACGGCAACTCGCCCGACGCCACGGCCAGCGTACGCTCGAGGGTCGGGTCCACTCGGCCCTGCAGCGCCGTCTCCAGCATACGTTGTCGCACCTGGAATGCCAGCAGCCCATCCACCGCCATGGGCTCGACGTCCTCGAGCACCGCACCGGCGGCCGTGATGTCCAGCTGCAGCACCCGCCGGCAGTAGTACCGTGCCGGTTTCACCCACGTCTCGACGAGGTCATCGAAGGTCACCACCAGCGGTTCCTCCGCGGCGCGGCGGACGTCACGCACGAGTATCGGCATCGCCGGCACCACATCGAGGAACGCGGGCGGGTCGTGCCGGGCCTCGGCGGCGCGCACACTCCGCGCGAGGGCCTCGTCGAAGCTGAACAGCAGCGGACGGCGGGCCACATCACCCGAGAAGTAGGCCGGACTGAACGGCTGCAGCGGATGCTCGACGCGCAGCCGCGCACGTGGCGTCGCGGTGCCCGTCGCAGTCCGTATCGTGGCGACCGCGTCCAGATGATCGAGCAGTTCGGCCACCACGATCGACGGCGCGATGACGGCGTTGTCCCGTTGCGAACGGCCGACGTACGACAGCAGCAGCCGGTCGCCAGCGCACAGCAGCGTGTCGAGTACGAGTTGCCGGTCATCGTGGCGCGGGTCGCGGTCGCCGGCCCGGCCTGATGCGCCGATGAGGTCGAACGCCTCGCGACGCTGGCGCCGCGGGAACGCCTGGTCGTCGAGTCCGAGCATGGCGATCACGCGATGCGGAATGGCACGCATGGGTTTCATGGCGCAGATCGTCATGCCGCCCGTGAGGAATCCGGTGGCATGGTCGTCGCCCCCCATGGTGCCAGTGAGCCATTCGCGCACGACCTCGAAATCGACCGCGGCCTCGTGGCCGGTGGTGTCGACAAGGGCCACGAGATCGCCGAGGGCACGCGTCACCCTGTCGCTGGCGGCCTGCTCCTCGTTCCCCTCCGCGCGCACCAGCCACCGGAAGCTCTCCAGCAGCGCCGTACTCCAGGCCTGCAGGGGCCTCGGTGAACGCAGCGCGTCGAGACGCTCGAACAGCGCATCGACCCACGCGACCAACTGGCCGAGCAACGCCACGTCGCCCACGAGATCGCCTCCGACCGGCAGCACACCGCTGACGAGTGCGTCCGCGCGGCCGGCTGCATAGCCCGCCAGCAGCCGGTCGAGCCCGAAGCGCCAGCTGTTCTCCTCCACCGCCGGCAGCCCGAACTGCTCGGCACGGGTCGTGCCGTCCCGCCCCCACCGAATGCCGGCCTGCTGCACCATGTTCACCACCTGGTCGATCTGGCCGCCGGCGATGCCGGCCGCCCGGCGAACGGGGGGAAGCAGCAGCAGTTCGAGGACCTCGCTGGCGGTCAACCGCGCCGTCACGAGCTGGAGGCACTGCAGCAGCGCGCGGGCCGGGGCGGCCTCACGCGCCAGGGCCCGATCGGCGACGCGATACGGAATGACGTGCTGCTTCTCGGGACCGGTCGTTGGCCCACGACCGAAGATGGCTTCGGCGAGCGGCGCATATGTTTCGACATCCGGCACCATCACCAGCACGTCATGCGGACGCAGCGACACATCGGCCGCAAACGCATCGAGCAGCTGGTCGCGCAACACTTCCATTTCGCGCATCGGCGCGTGGCACACGTGCACGCTGAGCGACCGGTCGTCGTCGGCCACGTCGTGCGGCACCGTCGGAACGACGCCGCGACGCAGATCGTCCTGCAGGCAATGCAGCAGCGACGCCGTGGCCGCAGGGTGCGGCGGATCGCTGGCGACATGGATCACCTGAGGAACGACGCCACCAGCGGCCGGTGCGGTGAGCGACCGGAGCAGGTCGCGTGACGCCTGACCGAAGGCATCGAACAGAGGATGCTGTGGCGCCGTCGTTTGCCATGCATCTCCTCGCGGCACGAGTGTGTAGAATCGAACGGGCACGAAGCGAGCCACGGCCTGCAGCAGGTGCACGAACAACGGCGGCAGCGTGGAGATGCCGAACACCGACACCCGCGTGGGCAGCCCCATCGGCGCCCCATCGAGGGATTCGAGCCGGGCGATCGTGTGGGTGAGCCAGCGGGCGAAGTGCGGGACGGTTTCGCCGGCCACCATTCGCCGCCAGAGTGCCGCCTGCCACGGCTCATGAGGGCTGCCGGTCTGGCCGTCCTGGCCAGTCTCCCACGCCAACACGAGTTCCGGCCGATACAGGCGGTACTCGTCAAACCGGCCGGCCAGCCGGCGTGCGAGCCCATAGCGCTTGGTGGGCGCGGCGCCGGCCGCAAAGGTGCGAAGCGGCGCGTAGGTGGGGTCGGCGAGCAGCGCGTCATCCTGCAGCAGCGCGAGCAGCCGCCAGATGAGCGCCGGCTCCTCGAACCGCAGGTCGAGTCCGGCCGGCTCGCCTGTCGAGAAGCGTGGATCCCGCTGCAGCGTGGCGGCGAGGCGGCGGCAGAACGCGGACGGAAACGGCATCACGAGCGAAGCCGCACAGCCTCGCCGACGGGCAAGCTGCTGCCGCACCCAGCGTTCCATGCCGAGGCTCTGCACGACGATGTACTCGTCGTCGAACGGCCCGAGCGGGTGGGCCGTGAGATCGGCATCCATTTTCTCGAGCAGCGACTGGGGGGAATCGCCGGTCGTGACATACAGCGGAGTCATTCCCACAATCTGTGTCGGGGGTCCGACATTCGGGTACAGCGGTCGGTCGGGCCCGTCCGCGCGCAACGGGCCCGCAGCAACCGCCGGCGGCCACCAACGACGAACGGGCGGTTACGGGGAGCGACCCCGTAACCACCCGTTCTGACCTGGAGGGCGCGCAACGTGCTGTCCCCGATCGGCCTGCCATTCGCAGGTCTGCATGGCAGCCCACGACCTGACCGCGACCGCGCCGAGCGCACTGCCGGTGCTCACTCCCACTTGTTTCGCGCCGTGGTGCGGCGCTAGCTCCATGCCTTGGCCGTCGGCACTTCGCATCGGACGCTGTCTCCAGCGTGGCTTCGTCGCGACCACCGACGTCCCCGAGGCGGTCAGCCTCCCTCACCACCGCGGCGTTGCGCGAACGCCTCGTCGCGGCGGCTACCCGTACGGTTCAATCGTTCGGCGAACCTGTCAACAGGCAGTTTCTGCCGAGAATGTCGAGCGAATCAGTTCAAATTTTCCACGGCGCTGACGGCAACGGACGGGAGCGTCACGATGTGCCGGTTGATACCGAAGTGCCCCGTCGGTTTCGGCGATGTCCGTGGCCCCTGCGTGACAGGCTCCGGCAGCACGGCACCTTACCGCAACGCCGCGTCCGCCGTCACCACGGCATTGAGCAGCACGTTCGCGCCATTGGTGATGTCGGCGGCGCGAGAGAACTCCTTGGGCGAGTGACTGATGCCACCGACACTCGGCACGAAGATCATCGCCATCGGCGCGATGTGCGCCACTTCCTGTGCATCGTGGCCGGCCCCGCTCGGCATGCGCTGATGCGTAAGGCCGAGCGAGCTTGCACTCGTCTCGATGGCCTGCAGGAGGCGCGGGTCGGAAATCGCCGGGGTGCTGTTCACCACCTGAGCGAAGCGGAACGTCGTCTGGGTGGCGGCGCCGATTTCCCGGCCCAACTGTTCAAAGCGCTGGGTGAAGCGGTCGATCGTGCCCTGATCCAGATCTCGCAGGTCCACCGTGAGCACGACCTGCCCCGGTATCACATTGGTGGTGTTGGGCGTGACGTTCACGCGGCCCACGGTGGCCACCTGTCGCCCGGGTTCACCCCGGATGGCCTCGTTCACCGCGACCGTGAACTTCGCCGCCGCCAGCATGGCATCCTGCCGCTGGTCCATGGGCGTGGCCCCGGCGTGATTGGCAAAGCCGGTGATGGTGACCTCGAACCAGCGCAGCCCCACGATCCCTTCGACCACGCCGATCTGGCGGTTGGCCTTCTCGAGCAGTCCACCCTGCTCGATGTGCAGCTCGAAATAGCAGGCGATGTCGCCGCGCGTACGCCGGGCTTCCCGCAATCGCGCGACGTCGCCCCCAATGAGGCCGATGCCCTCGCGGACGGTCTTGCCGGACCGCGCCACCTTGTCCAGGTCTGCGTCGGTGAGCAGCCCGACCGTGATCTTGCTGCCGATCGTACCGCCCTCCTCGTTCTGCCATACCACCACCTCGAGGGGGTGGGCGAGCCGCCGCCGCTGCTCCGCGAGCGTTCGCGCCACTTCGATCGCCGCAAACGAGCCGACCGGGCCGTCGAAATTGCCGCCATCCGTGACCGAGTCGACGTGCGACCCCATGAGGATGTGCGGGAGTGACGGGTCGGTGCCCGGGACGCGGGCGATGATGTTGCCCGCGGCATCGACGCGCGCCGTCAGCCCGCTCTGCGTGTAGAGCTCGAGGGTGAACGCCCGCCCGGCGAGATCGGCCTCGGAGTAGGCGACGCGGTTGATGCCGCCCGCCGTACGGCCAATGCGGTCGAAGCGGGCCAGCCAGCCGTTGAGCCGGTCGCCGTTGACCTGCAGCGGTGTGCGCGCCGACTGGAGCAGCGGGCCCGCGCCGGGCGTCCATGCGGCAAGCGGAGCGAGGGCCGGCAGGGCGGCAACGGCAGCGGAGTGCTGCAGGAACTGGCGACGGTGCATGGCGGCGGGGGAAGAAGAATCCGGGCGATCCTCAACGATACAGCCGGCGGGACGAATCGGTGCTATTCTCGGTGGGGCGACCGGCGGGTCCATCCGGCCGATCCCCGCCCTGCTGCCCCTCCTCTCCACCCGGATCGGCTCATGTCCGTTCGTCTCGGTTCACTGCTGCTCGCCGGTGCGCTCGCCGTTGCTTCCGCTCCCGTGGCGGCCCAGACGCGTGGCGTCACGCACGGCATCCGCCCGGCGCGCCTCGTCATCCGCAATGCCACCATCGTCGATGGCAACGGCACACCGGCACGCGGCCCCGTGGACATCCATTTGGAGGGCAACCGCATCGCCCGCGTGGTGCCCGCCGACCCGGTCTCGCGGCGGCGCGGCGGCGAGGCCTCGACGCAGGACGAAGCGGTCATTGACGCCACCGGCAAGTTCGTGCTGCCGGGGCTCATCAACAATCACACGCACATGCAGTCCAACCGCTCGGGCGAATCGCTCGACGGCTTCGAGTATTACATGAAGCTGCAGCTGGCCAACGGCATCACGGCCGTGCGCGAAGTGGGCGCGGAATCGAATGCCGGGAGCATCCGGCTGCGCGAACAATCCGCGCGCAACGAGATCGTGGCCCCGCGCATCTTCGTGTATCCGCAGTTCTGGAGCGAGGAGGGGCGCCTCGTGAAGACCGCCGAAGACGCCCGGGTACACATGCGCCGGCTCAAGGCCCTCGGCGCGGATGGCGTGAAGTTCGCCGGCATCGACCGCGACCTCATGGCGGCGGCCTACGACGAGGCGAAGAAGTTGGGGCTCCCCACGGCGCACCACATCGGTGTCGAAGAGACAAACGCGTGGGATGAAATCGCCTTCGGCGTGAGCGGCAAGGCCTCCATCGAGCACTGGTACGGCGTGCCCGACGCCGCCATCGAGGACAAGCGCCAGCACTTCCCGAGCGACTACAACTACCTCGACGAGACCGATCGCTTTCGGTGGGCCGGCCGCCTCTGGCGTGAGGCGCATCCGCGGCTGCTCGACTCGCTGCTCACCGCCATGGTGAACAAGGGCATCACGTGGGTGCCCACGCTGGACATCTACGAAGCCAGTCGCGACCTCCAGCGCGCGCAGACCCAGCCCTGGTTCACCGACATGCTGCATCCGTCGCTCGCGAACTACTTCAAGCCCGACCCCGCCAACCACGGCTCGTACTTCATTGGCTGGAGCTCCACCGACGAAGTGTACTGGAAGGAGAACTACCGCCTCTGGATGAGCGCCCTGCGCGACTTCGAGCGCAAGGGCGGCATCATCGGCTGCGGCGACGATGCCGGCTTCATCTACCAGGTGTACGGCTACGGCCTGATTCGCGAAATGGAGCTGCACGCCGAAGCAGGCTTCCACCCCACCAAGATCATCGAGCACTGCACGGGCAACAACGCGAAGATCCTCGGCCGCGAGAACGATCTTGGCCGTATCCGCGCCGGCTGGCTGGCCGACCTCGTCGTGGTGGACGGCAATCCGCTCGAGGACATCAAGGTGCTGTACGCCGGCGGCACCAGTGCGCTCAAGGACGGCAAGCAGGTGCAGACGCTCGGACCGGAATGGATCGTCAAGGACGGCATCCCGTACAGCGGGCCGCAACTCGTCTCGGAGATCAAGGCCATCGTGAGCAAGGCCAAGGCGCGCGGCCGGTGAGGCGCACGATGACCTGGCGACCGTGCACTGGCGCCGCGGTGGCCCTGCTGCCGTGGCTGGCGCTACCGGCGCCCCTCCTCGCCCAGAACGCCAATTGGCCGGTGTACCACGGCAACGACGAGCACACGCACTACACCACGCTCTCGCAGATCACACCGGCCAACGTCAAGCGGCTCACCGTGGCATGGACCTTCGACACCAAGGACGCCTTCCCCGGGTCGGAGATGCAGGCCAACCCCATCATCATCGATGGGGTACTGTACGCCACCACCCCCAAGCTGCAGGTGTTCGCGCTCGACGCCGCCACCGGGAAACAGCGCTGGCGCTTCGATCCGCAGCATGGCGCGCCACCCACATCGCGCATTCGCCATCGCGGCGTGATCGTGACCGGCGACCGCGTGCTGTTCAACTATCGCAACCGGCTCTACGCGCTCGACAGGCGTACCGGCCGCCCCATTCCCACCTTCGGGGACAGCGGCTGGGTGGATCTGCGGCAGGGGCTTGGGCGCCCCATCGAGGGGCTGTCGGTGAGCGCGTCCACGCCGGGCGTGGTGTTCGAAGACCTGCTCATCATGGGCAGTACGGTGCCCGAGCAGTTGCCCAGTGCCCCCGGGGATATTCGCGCCTTCGACATCAACACGGGCGCGCTGCGCTGGAGCTTTCACACCATTCCGCATCCCGGGGAGTTCGGCTACGACACGTGGCCGCCCGACGCCTGGAGGATCGCCGGCGGCGCCAATGCGTGGGCCGGTGTCACGATCGATGCGGCTCGCGGCCTGGTGTTCGCCGCCACCGGCTCAGCCAGCTACGACTTCTACGGGGCCAACCGTCTCGGGGATAATCTCTACGCCAACAGCGTCATTGCGCTGGACGCGCGTACCGGACAGCGGCGGTGGCACCATCAGGTGCTCAAGCATGACCTCTGGGACCGCGACCTGCCGGCCGCGCCGATTCTCGTGACCGTGCAGCGCGGCGGCAAGGCCGTCGATGCCGTGGCGCAGATCACCAAGACGGGGCACACGTTCCTGTTCGACCGCGTGACGGGCACGCCGCTCTTCCCGCTCGAGGAGGTGCGCATGCCGCATCAGGCACTCGACGGCGAGCAGACGTCGCCCACGCAGCGCTTTCCCGTGAGCCCGCCGCCCTTCGCACGGCAGCAGCTCACGAAAAATGATCTCACACGGCGCACCCCGGCGGCCCATCGCGCGGCGCTCAAGACGTTCACGGAGTACAACACGCCGCATCCGTACACCGCGCCCAACACCAAGGGGATCATCATCTACCCCGGTGTGGACGGCGGCGGCGAGTGGGGCGGGCCCGCGTTCGATCCCAAGACCGGCCTGATGTACGTCAACTCCAACGAGATGGCGTGGCTGCTCAAGCTGGTGCCGCGCAGCGATGCCTCGCTGTACAGCGCCAACTGTGCGGGCTGCCACGGCGAGGACCGCAAGGGCACCGCGATCGGGCCGTCGCTCCTGGACATCGCCACGCGGCGCTCGCGCGAGCAGCTGCTGCAGATGGTCCGCGAAGGGACCGGGCGGATGCCGGGCTTCGGTGCGGCCATGGACGGCGGCGCCATCAACGATCTCGTGAATTATCTGGTCACCGGCAAAGACGAGACCAAGGCGAAGGCTGCATCGGCGCCCAATCCGTATGCCCTGCCCTATCGCACGGCATACTTCGACATCTTCCTCGACCACGAAGGCTACCCCGGCGTGAAGACGCCGTGGGGCACGCTCAATGCCATCGACCTCACCCGCGGCACGATGGCGTGGTCGATTCCCTTTGGGGAATACCCCAGGCTTGCCGCCAAGGGCATTCGCAACACCGGCACCGACAGCTACGGCGGCGCGATCGTGACCGAGAACGGGCTGCTGATCATTGCCGCCACCACCTATGACAACAAGATCCGCGCCTTCGACAAGAGCAATGGAAAGCTGCTCTGGGAGGCGACGCTGCCGTTCGCCGGGAACGCCACACCGAGTACGTACATGGTGAATGGCAAGCAGTATCTCGTGATCGCCTGCGGCGGTGGCAAGAATGGCGCGCCGAGCGGCGGGGTGTACGTGGCGTTTGCGCTGCCGTGACGGTCAGCGGGTCGGCCAGTTGAAGGGCGGCCCGCACCTCCGGCACCTGTCGCCTCCGTCATTATGTCGGATGAGCGATCGGCACCTGGCGGATGGTGCGCCGGGGCCGGCAGCGCGACGCTCCCTGACGAGACCCGGACCCTTCCCCAACGCTTGCCTCATGGCCCAGCTCTTCACTCCACTGACCCTGCGCGACCTCACGCTGCGCAACCGCCTTGGCGTTTCGCCCATGTGCCAGTATTCCAGCGTCGACGGGTTCGCCAGCGACTGGCACCTTGTGCACCTCGGCGCGTTCGCGACCGGTGGCGCGGGGCTCGTGATCAGCGAGGCCACGGCGGTCGTAGCCGAGGGGCGCATATCGCCGTACGATCTGGGCATCTGGAGCGACGCTCATGTGCCGATGCTGCGGCGCATCACTGATTTCCTTCACGCCCAGGGGGCGGTGGCCGGCATCCAACTCGCGCACGCGGGGCGCAAGGCCAGCACGCGTCGCCCGTGGGAGGGCACCGGCGCGGTGCGGCCCGCCGACGGCGGGTGGTGCCACGTGAAGGCGCCGAGCGCGCTGGCGTTCGCGCCGGACTATCCCATGCCGGAGGCGCTCACGCTGGCCGAGATCGGGCAGGTCGTGGACGCCTTCGCCGCGGCGGCGCAACGCGCGCTGCAGGCCGGCTTCCGCGTGGCCGAAATCCACGCTGCACACGGCTACCTGCTGCACGAGTTCCTCTCGCCGCTCGCCAACCAGCGCACCGATGCCTATGGCGGGAGCTTCGAGAACCGCGTGCGCCTGCTCGGCGAGGTGTCGGCGGCGGTCCGCGCGGTGTGGCCGGCCGAGTGGCCCGTGTTCGTGCGCATTTCGGCCACCGACTGGGCCGACGGCGGGTGGGACCTCGACGCGAGCGTGGCACTGAGTGCGCAGCTCACGGCGCTGGGCATCGACCTCATCGACTGCTCGTCGGGCGGACTGGCCGCGCACCAGCGCGTTCTCGTGGGGCCGGGCTACCAGGTACCGTTTGCGCGGCGCATCCGTCACGCAGCGCACGTGGCGACCGCGGCGGTCGGGCTCATCACGGACCCGGCACAGGCCGAGGCGATCATCGCGGACGGTGACGCGGATCTGGTGTTGCTGGCGCGTGAACTGCTGCGCAATCCGCGTTGGCCACTGGAGGCGGCGCAGGCACTGGGTGTCGAAGGGCCGTGGCCGGCGCAATACGTGCGGGCGCAGCGACGCTGACGACGCCGAACGGCGGGAGCAGAGCAGCCGTCCTGGCTCACGATTGCCTGACTGACGCCTTCTCGCCTACCGCCCTCCGCACCGGCATACGCGTCCCCCTCACATCCGGCAGCACTGTGTCTCGCCACACCCGCCACGTGACGCCTGCGGCACCGGCTCAGCGGTCTCCGGATGTTCCGTCAGGGACGTATCGCGCATCGACGGCCGCAACGCGCACCGCTCGGGCACCTCAGCCGGAGCGGCATGGACCACGACGTCGGCGGAGATCGGCATGCCGGAGAGACGGGACACCCCGGCGCTCGCGCTACCGCCCCCCGCTCTCGCGACTCCGGTCACGTTCGTGAGATGGCGCGAACGCCGCGGCGCGGTACATTCGCCCGTCATGGCCCCCTTCCCTATCGTCCGGCGGAGGGCAACGCGCCTCGCCGCCCTGATGCTGGGGGCGGCGTCTCCCGTCGCCGCCCCTGCCCAACCGACCACGCTGGTCAACGCCACCGACCGCGTCTTCGCTGCGTGGAACAGCACCCACACCCCCGGCTGTGCCGTCGGCATCGCCCGCGACGGCACCACGCTGCTCGAACGCGGCTACGGCATGGCGGATCTCGCCGGCGGGCGCCCCATCACCCCGTCCACCATCCTCGAGTCGGGGTCGGTGGCCAAGCAGTTCACCGCCACGGCCGTGATGCTGCTGGTGGCCGACGGCAAGCTGGCGCTGGAGGACGACGCGCGGAAATACCTTCCCGAACTGCCGGCGTACAACCGCCCCATCACGGTGCGCCACCTGCTCACGCACACCAGTGGACTGCGGGAGTGGAGCAACCTCGTGGCGTGGCAGGGGTGGCCACGCGGCACCCGTGTGCACACGCAGGCCGACGTCGTTCCGCTCATCACGGCGCAGCGGGCGCTCAACTACCCGGTCGGCGATCACTACTCATATACCAACTCCGGGTTCCTCCTGTTGCGCACCCTGGTGGAACGCGTGAGCGGTCAGTCATTCGCCGCCTTCACCACGCAGCGCATCTTTGCGCCGCTCGGCATGCGCCACACGCAGTGGCGCGAGGACTTCACGCGCATCGTGCCCGGGCTCGCGCCGGCCTATCGCCGTGCCGCCGACGGGTGGCGCATCGACATGCCCAACGACAACATCATCGCGGCCGGCGGTCTCTGGACTACCGTAGGCGACTGGCTGCGCTGGAACGAGGCGCTCACCAGCAAGGCGCTGGGCGCCGCCGTTTCCGATTCGTTGCCGCGCCGCATGCGGCTCACGAATGGCCTCGAGATCGCCTATGCGCTCGGCTTGATGGTCAACACCTACCGCGGCACGCGCGAGATCGCGCACTCGGGATCGACCGCCGGCTACAGCACGTACCTCGCCCGCTACCCCGACCTCGGCAATCTGTCCATTGCCGTGATGTGCAACGCCGCCGGCGCCAACGCCACGAGCTACACGCGGGCCCTCGTCGACGCGCTCAATCCGTCGCTGCCGCGCGCCACCCCCCCAGACACCGTGCCGCTCGACCGCTCAGCGCTGATGCCGTGGCGCGGCCTGTACACCGATGGCCGCTGGAACAGTGTGTCCGTGCTCGACACCGCCGACGGCACCGTGAAGCTTGGCAACGCGCCGCTCCGTGCCCTGCGCGACGGCACGTACCTCGCCGGCGGTCAGCGCCTGCGCCTGGCCATGGCCGCCGATGGGCGCACGCGCACCCTGCGCACCGTCACCAGCGACGGCGATTCGGTGGTGCACACGTGGCGCACCGAATCGGCCTGGAAGCCGACGGCGGCCGAACTGGGCGCCTACACGGGCCGTTACCGCAACGATGAAATCGGCGTGACCTTCACGGTGGCGGTGTCCGACGGACGACTCACCGTACGTCCGCGCCAGCAGGCCACCGATACGCTCACCGCTACCTATCGCGATGCCTTCGAGGGGGGCGGACAGGCCGTCTGGTTCACGCGCGACAAGCGCGGACGCGTCACCGGCATGCACTTCGGCGCCTCGCGGGTGTGGGACTTCGTGTCGGAGCGCATGCCGTGAGCGCCTGACCGTACTCGACATCGTGAGGTGCAGCCGCGGTCGCGCCGCCCGATGCACGCAGCGCCACAGCGGTCAGTCGGGGTCGCCAATCGCCTCGAGGGCAGCGACATCCGCCAGATCCTGAGGGCGCGCCGTCGCCCGCTTGTTGGCGAGGAGATCGGCGCGCGACAGGAACGCCACCGGCACGTGATCGATCGACGCCGGAACCCGTCGACTCCACGCGTGTTCGAACTCGACACCCCACAGATGCGTCAGCAGGTCGATACGGTTCGGCGCGCGTCCGAGCTGAATGACACGATCGTCGGCCACGAAACCCTCGGCCGAAAGACCGACATCCGCAAATCCGAACGCCGCGAGGGCGTCCATGATTCGATCGGCATTCAGGCGGTCAGCGCGCACGAACAGGTCGAGATCCTCGGTGAATCGCGGGTAGCCGTGAAAGGCCACGGCATGCCCGCCGGCCACCAGGAAGTCAACGTGGTGCGCGATCAACAACGCGAGCAACTCGCGCAAGTCCTCGTCCAGCATTTCCCAGGCGCTCCCGGTAGGCCTGCTGCATCCGAAGCAGTCGATCGAGCCGAACCTGCGGTGGCTGTGCCCGCAGGTCGGCGCGGTCGGCTTCGGATGCCGCAGCGTGCGAGGCGTGAATGACGACACGGCGTTCCATCGGCAGTAATCTAGCGTGCCCGACGTGCTGGAGCGCCGGAGCGTGACGCCCCCGCGGCCATCCGCCCGGTCTGTAGCGGGTGACCTAGCCACGTCGGCCCGTTGGCCGGCCGTCGGCGCTCGCGGGGCCGGTGCTCGCGCCGTATACTCGGCCGACTCCGTTCGAACTGCCGGAACCTTCCATCGGATCGCGTGCACATGATGACGTGCGACCCATCACCGACCGTACTCATCACCGGTGCCGCCACCGGCATCGGCGCGGCGTGTGCGCTGGCCTTCGCGCGCGCCGGGTGGCGTGTCGGTGTTGCCACATTGCCCGCCACGCGGGCCGATGCCGACGCGGTGGCCGTCCGGTGCGAGGCGCTGAACCAGCACGCGCTGGTCATCGAGCTGGACGTCACCGACGACGCGAGCTGCCGGAGCGCGGCACAGACCTTCGAGCAGCACATGGGGCGCCTCGACGGGCTGGTGAATTGCGCCGGTGTCACGCGCTTCATTCCGCACGCCGACCTGGACGCGCTGCCCTCCAGCGAATTCGCGCGCACCAACGACGTGAACGTGCTTGGCACCTTCCAGATGATTCGCGCCTGTCGCGCAGGGCTCGAGCGCAGCGGCCGCGGGGCGATCGTGAACTATTCGTCCATCGCCGGGATCTCCGGTGTGGGCTCGTCGGTGGCGTATGCCGCGAGCAAGGGCGCGGTGAGTACACTCACGCTCTCGATGGCCCGCGCGCTGGCGCCGCACATTCGTGTCAACGCCATCGCCCCGGGCTACGTCGCGGGCGGGCTTCCCAGCCGTGTGCTGGACCCGGAGGCGCTGGCCGCCGTCGAGGCGAAGTACCTCGAGACGCAGCCGCTCAAGCGGCTGCTGCACCCCGACGACGTCGCCGCGCTCACGGTGTTCCTCATCGATGGTCCGGCCGGTATCACCGGTGAGATCATCCGGATGGACAACGGTCTCCACCTGAACGGCTGACCGGGGCGACGCATGGTGGAGGCGGGCGATACAGTGCGGATCGGCTTCATCGGCACGGGGCTCATCGGCACACCGATGGTGGAACGGCTGCTCGCGTGTGGCCGCGCCGTCACGGTGTGGAATCGCTCGGCCGACAAGCTTGCGCCGCTCGTGGCGGCGGGCGCACAGGCCGCCGCGTCGGCGCAGGACTGCGCGCGTGACGCCGACCTGGTGTGTCTCTGCCTCACCGACACCGCCGCCGTCGAGGCCGTGGTGTTCGGGGGCGCAGGTATCGCGGGGGCGATGCGCCCGGACCAGCTGCTCATCGACCTTTCGAGCATTGCCCCCGACGCCACGGTCCGCATGGCGGCGCGGCTCGAGGCCGAGTGCGGCGCCCACTGGCTCGACGCCCCGGTATCGGGCGGCGTGCCGGCGGCGCGCGCGGGCCGGCTGATCGTGTTTGCCGGCGGTGATGCCGATGATCTGGTACATGCGGCGCCCGTGTTCAGCGCCCTCGCCCAGCGCGTCACGCACATGGGCGGTCACGGGGCCGGGCAGCTCACCAAGAGCTGCAACCAGCAGCTCGTCGCCTGCAACCTGCTGGCGATCGCCGAAATGCTCGCCTTTGCCGAGCGCACCGGCATCGATGTGGCGCAGGTGCCGGCCGCGCTCGCGGGCGGGTGGGCCGATTCGCTGCCGCTGCAGGTGTTCGGGCCGCGCATGGCCACCGGCGTCGACAGGCCGCGACTCGGCGCGGTCGGCACGTTCCGCAAGGACATTGCGCAGGTGGTGCGCCTCGCCGGCGAGGCCGGTGCCGACGTGCCGTTCGCCCGGGCCGCTCTGGCCGCGTACGACGAGGCCATGGCACGTGCCGATATCGGTGCCGAGGGTGATGCGTCACGGCTCATCCGCCTCCGGCGTGTGCTGGATACCTCGCGGGAGACGCCATGAGCGATACCCCCCGCCGCTTCCGATCGAGCGCCATCTACAGCGGCACGCTGCGCGCCACGACGCACGCCTTCCTGCAGGCACTCGGCCAGGACGATGACGAAATCCGCCGCCCGCACATCGGGGTGTTCCACACCGGCGGCGAGATGAGTCCGTGCAACCTCACCCTGGGGGAGCAGGCGCAGCACGCCAAGACCGGCATCTACGCCGGTGGCGGCATGCCGCACGAATGCCCGGTGGTGTCGGTGAGCGACGGGCTGTCCGTGGCCCACCGTGGCATGCGCTACTCGCTGGTGTCCCGTGAACTCATCGCCGACAGCGTCGAGGCGAGCACCGAGGGGCATCAGTGGGACGGCCTCTTCGCCATCGGTGGCTGCGACAAGAACCTCCCCGGGCTCATGATGGGCCTGGTGCGCTGCAACGTACCGGCGGTGTTCGTGCACGGCGGGGCGGCGCTGCCCGGGCGCTGGCAGGGGCGCGACACGAATGTTGCGGAGACGTACGAGACCATCGGCAAGGTGCTGGCGGGTGAGGAGTCCGAGGCGAGGCTGCGCGCGCTCGCCGCAGCCTGCATTCCCACCGCCGGGGCGTGCGCGGGGCAGTTCACCGCCAATACAATGGGCATGGTCGGCGAGGCGCTGGGGCTCTCGCCGATCGGCTCGAGTACGGTGCCGGCCGTGTACAGCCAGCGGGCGCCGCTGCTGCGCCGCGCGGCCGCCGCGCTCATGCGGGCGGTCAGGCGGGGTGGGCCATGCCCGCGGGAGATCGTCACGCGGCCCGCCCTCGAAAACGCCTGTGCCGTGGTGTCGGCCACCGGCGGCAGCACCAACGCGGCGCTACACATTCCGGCCATCGCCCACGAGGCGGGCATCCGCTTCACGCTCGACGATGTGGCGGCCGTGTTCGCACGCACCCCCCTGATTGCCGACCTCCAGCCTGGCGGGCGCTTCCTGGCGCACGACCTGCACCACGTGGGTGGAGCCGGCGTGGTGCTGCGCGTGCTGCTGGAGGCTGGCGCGTTGCACGGCGGCGCACTGACGTTCACGGGGCGGACACTCGCCGAGGCGATCGCTGATTGTGCGCCGCCGGACGGCACGGTCGTGCACACCACCGCCACGGCCGGCTCAGCCGACGGCGGCCTCACGGTGTTGCATGGCAACCTCTGTCCCGACGGTGCCCTGCTCAAGACCGCGGGGCTGGAGACGCTCGTGTTTCGTGGCCCGGCGCGGGTGTTCGAACACGAGGAAGCGGCGCAGGCCGCCGTGACCGGGCGGGCCTATCAGCCGGGCGACGTGCTGGTCGTTCGCAACGAAGGGCCCCGTGGCGGCCCCGGCATGCGGGAGATGCTGGGCATCACGGCGCTGCTGTACGGGCAAGGGATGGGTACACGCGTGGCGCTGCTCACGGACGGGCGCTTCAGCGGGGCCACACGCGGGCTGTGCATCGGCCACGCCGGGCCGGAAGCGGCCGATGGCGGGCCAATCGCGGCGCTGCGTGATGGGGACATGATCGCCATCGACGCGCGGCCGGGTGCACGGCGCATCGTGGTGGAGCTCAGCGACGCGGAGTTGGCCGAGCGGTTGGCGATGCTGCCGCCGCGTGGGTCAGGCGTACGCGGCGGCGCGCTGGAGAAGTACGCCGCGCTCGTCGGGCCGGCGCACTTGGGCGCGGTGACGCACTCCGGCGCGCCGCGCTCGGCCGCGAGCTAACGCGGCCCTACGGGATCCCGCGCCGCTGCCGGCATGGCCGGCAGGCACATGACGTACACGTGATAGCGGGCTTCCCCCGGCGCCAACGGGCGCCGTTCCCCTGCCTGGGCCTCGGCGTCGGTCATGAGCATGGCATCGCCGTACACGTTGAACAGACAGTCGGCGCCGTCATGGCGGAAGCGCAACGAGCCCTCATTGGGGGCATCGCGCGGCTCGGGGGTTCGCACCCACCCGCTCGCCCGCACCCGCTCGAAAAAGCCCACGGCTTCCGCCTGCACACCGCGCGTGGTGCCGCCTGCCGCCGAGAGACGGCAGCCAACAAGACGCTGCCGGGTGCGCCAATCGTCGATGGTGTCGGCTTCCACCACCGTCGCCATGCGGCGATCGATGCGCAGAAACTGGTCGGCCGCCGCACAGAGCGGCTGCGGGGGCGGCCACGCGACCAAGGCAACGACGAGGGCGATCATGCCGGAAGGTAACGCGGCGCCGGCGCCGTGCGGCAGCTATTGATGCACCACCGCGAAGTACGTCGCAGTCGCCCCCCCAGGCCTGCTCACCAGCCCGCGCGCTTGCACCTCGGCGCGATAGAGCCCGGCGCCGATTGGGCGGCCTTCGCCCGTGCGAAGGTCCCACGTGACCGTGCCGCCGTTGCCAGTGGGCACCGCCAGCAGCAACGTCCCGTCCGGCGACGAGACCAGCACGAACCCGTTCGGTGGCGTGTTGGTGAACTGTACGCTGGACGTCGACGCCACGCGCACCCCCAGCGTCCCCGGCGCCGGCGGTGCAGCACGCACGGCGGTAGCAGGCGAGGCGAGCCATCGGGCGTCGCTGACCCGCTTGCCGCTGGTGCGCACCGCGATCAGCGCCTCGAGCGCCGTCGCCAACGCCGGATCGAGGCGCACGGCTTCGGTAAGTGACACACGGGCCTCGGCTGTTTGCTGCTTGGCCAGCAGCGCCATGCCGAGGGTGAAGTGCCCCGTGGCCAGACTCGGCTGCTCGCGGAGTGCGGCGCGATACTGGGCGATTGCAGCGTCGAGTTGGCCATCCTGCTGCAGCACGTCGGCATACTCGGCGCGCACCCACGCCAGCGCCGGCTGGAGGGCCAGCGCGCGCACATACAGCGCCAGTGCCTGGTCGGTGTCACCGAGGCGGTGTGTCACCTGGGCGAGGGCACGCAGGACCTCGGGGTTCGCGGGATCGAGCGCGGTGGCGCGCATGAAGGCGGCGTGCGCTTCCCTGGTGCGGCCACGCTGTGCATGCGCCACCCCGAGCAGGAAGTGGGCGCGCGGCGCATCGACGCCCGTTCCCAGCAGCGGCGCGAGCCCTGCAGCCGCCGACTCGTACGCGCGGCCATCGTTGGCGAGCGCCGCGTAGACCACCTGGCCCATGGCGCCGTAGCGGGCCGCCTCGGGGCCGCTGCGATCACGCGGGAAATAGGCCTCGATCGGCAGCACAGGCGGAGCCGATCGGGGCGTCTCCCGCGACAGCACCCGAATCCAGTGGTCGCTGAAGGTCCCGTGCGGCACCGTGCGCTCCTTCACCACCGGCATGTGGCACGAGACGCAGTCACTGGCCGGCGTGTGGGTCGCGCGGGATGCCGCCGGTACGCGCGTGGCAAGGCGGCTCCCACCATGGCACGAGAGACACGGCTGGTTGCGCGTCGCCTTCGTGGGCGGCGCGGCGTGCGGATTATGGCAGCTGGCACACTCCAGCGGCCGGGCGGAGTCCTTGGTGGCCACGAAACAGGCGCTCTGTCGCAGCCGGTCGGCGTGCGAGACGAGGTCGATGTCGCCGCCGTTCTTGTAGAACGCGTACTGCGCCGCCAGCTGCCCGGCGGGGGTGAAATCGAAGGCGCTCCGGCGCTCCCGCAGCACCGCCACCGAGGTATGTACGTGACACTGCTCGCACACGTCGAGTCGCCGGTCGAGCGGGAGCCGCGCCGGATTCACGATGGTCGAATCGAATGCGCCGGCATGCGCCCGCGCACCGCGGTCGCGCACGGCGACACGGCCCACGGAGGCCCGCATGGGCTGGCGCGCCTGCACGTGCACCGCGCCCGGACCGTGACACCGCTCACAGCCGATACCCGCGCGCAGCACCGGGTACTTGCCCTCGAGATGTGGCGCCGGGTCGGGGTAGCTGCTGTGACACGCCAGGCAGCGATCCGGCAGTGTGCGCGAGAACCGTGCGTTGTTCAGTTCGTAGCCGGGGCTGAAATCCCAGCCATGATCGGCGTACCAGGTGAGCGGCAGTTGGAAGAGGCGGCCATTGTCCTCGGTGAAGTAGGTGCGGGCCAGTCGCCCGCTCCCCATGACGTAATCGATGCGGCGGCGCAGTTCGTGCACCGGCCTTCCAGTATCACCTGGTCGCGTCTCGACCTGGTACAGCGCCCCGGCGCTGTCCACGACGCGATAGGCGTAGCCGGTCGGCACATTGAGGAGGGCGCGGACCAGGGTACTCTCCACCCGCACCGACGGCGTCCACGCGTGAAAGCTCCGCGCCATGCTGTGCCGGGCGTAGGTCTCGGCAGCTGCCGCGTGACAGCCGACGCAGGCGGAATCGCCGACATACGGCACCCCCCGCGCAACGTTGGCGAACCGCTGCTCAATCGAGTCTGGACCGACCGTCCGGTCCGGTGTCGCAGCCGTATCAGCCGTGGCACAGGCGGAGAAGGCCAAGCCCAAGGCGGCGAGCCAGTGGAGCGGGATGGGGCGAAGAAGGCGCATGATAGAAGGGGCGATGCCGCCGCGACGTCGTGTGCTGACCCCGTGGTTGCGGCGCGACATCCGAGGACTAAGACCAAGGTCGGACCCGACATCGGCGGGGACCGACTCAAGTACGGCAAGGCCACGCCGACACTCCTACGTGCGTGGTGTCGGTGACGACATGATGACGCGCCCGGACCCTTGACGTGGAGTGGTACCCGATGGTGGCGTGGTTCCTGACTTTGAAGATTCGCACCAAGCTGCTGGTGGCGGTAGGCGGAGTGATGCTTGCGGTCGCCGGCCTTGGTGCCTTTGCTGTTCAGCGGCTCTCCGTGCTCAATGCGCAGTCGACCCTGATCGCCAATGAGTGGCTACCCGGCGTGGAGCGAATCGCGGCCATCGAAAGCCGTCTGCTCTCGTTCCAGATCCTCGCCTATCAGCACGTCGAGGCGGGCAGTAGCGCAGAGCGCGTGGCCATCGAGAGCGAAATGCAGACCAAGCGGCAGCAACTTGATTCCCTCGAGGGCGCGTACGAGGAGACCATCTACCTCGAGACGGACCGCGCGCTGTTCAACACCTATCGGGAGCAGGCGAAGCGCTTCCTCAGCGAATGGCCGCCCGTTCAGCAACTCTCCCGAGCGCGGCGAACCGCCGCGGCCAGCTCCCTGATGGCCAAGACCATGGGCAAGGAATGGTCCGCCGTGAGTGAGACACTCACGAAGTTGATCATGCTGAACCACAAGGAAAGCATGGCCGCCAGCGCCAAGGCCGATCGCGTGTTCAGCCAGAGCTGGTTGGCCATCGTGATTGCCGTCCTGACGCTGATTGCCTGCGGCCTTGGCGCCGCGGTCTACCTGGGCCGTCTGATGGAAGGCCCGCTGCAGCTGGTCCTCGAGCGAACGGCATCGTTGTCGAACGTCTGCCTCGCCGGAATGCGTGAGGGCCTCGCCGCCCTGGCACGCGGCGATACGTCGCAGGAGGTCGTCGCGAAGACGCAGCCGATCAACAGCCCGTTGCAGGATGAAGTCGGCATGGTCGCCCACACGGTGGATCGACTCATCGGGCAGGCACAGTCGGCCATCAACGACTATACCGTCGTTCGGCAGAAGCTGGATGGCCTGCTGCGCGAATCCCGCAGCATGCTCACCCACGCTCAGGCGGGCAACTTTGCCGCGCGAGCCAACACCACCGGCTTCGAGGGGTCGTATGGCCAGCTGGTTGGCGGGATGAATGAGCTGTTCGGCGCCGTGGAAACCCCACTCGGCGAGGCGCAGCAGGTGCTGGCGCAGGTGGCCAACCGTGACCTCACGGTGCGCGTGAAGGGTGACTATCGTGGTGCCTTCGCCGAATTGAAGGCCGACATCAACGGCGCCGTTGGCAACCTGTCCGACACGCTGGCGCAGGTGCAGGCTGCCGCCGAACAGGTGGCCGCTGCCGGCCAGCAGATCACCAGTGCCAGTCAGTCGCTGGCTACCGGGGCCAGCGAACAGGCGGCGGGGCTGGAGGAGGTGTCGTCCAGCTCGACCGAGTTCGCCAGTATGGCCAAGAGCACCGCCGCCAACACCCAGGAGGCCACCGCGTTGGCCCAGCGGGCGCGGGCCAGCGCCGATGATGGTACCCAGCAGATGGCCCGGCTCACCGAGGCAGTGCAGGAGATGCGCCGCGGCAGCGCCGACACGGCTCGCATCGTGAAGACGATCGAGGAAATCGCGTTCCAGACCAACCTGCTCGCACTCAACGCGGCAGTTGAAGCGGCACGTGCCGGTGATGCCGGCCGAGGGTTCGCGGTCGTAGCTGATGAAGTGCGTTCTCTCGCCATCCGCTCGGCCGAGGCGTCCAAGTCGACCGCCGCCCTCATCGAGCAGTCGCTGCAGAGTGTCGAGCGCGGGGTCGCGATCAATGCCACCGCCACCGCGAGTTTTGCCCAGATCTCCACGCAGGTGAGCCGGGTGTCCGATGTGGTTGCCGAGATCAGTGCCGCCCTCGACCAGCAGTCGCTGGGCGTCACGCAGATCAACGTCGCCATCGACGAACTCAATGGCACGACCCAGCAGGTGGCCGCGAACGCCGAGGAATCGGCGAGCACGGCCGAAGAACTGTCGAGCCAGGCAGAGATGCTGCGCAGCCTCGTTGGCCAGTTCGTGCTCGACAGCGCAGCGCCGCCGTTGGCGCAGTCACAGCGCCCGCAGCCCCAGCGGGTGACGGCGCATGGCGGACCACGGCACCGGAGCGGGCCGTCTGCCGCGAAGGCGCTCATCCCGTTCGAAGGCGACGACGAGGAAGTACTCGCGGTGTTCTGACCGCGCGTGCGGCAGGCTCGGGCGGGTTACATTTCGCGGGTGGTGCCCTCCTTTCTCCAGGACCCGCCCATGTCTCGCCGCCTGAGCCTGCTGCTTCTCCTATTCGCCGGCGCCTGCACCCTGCAGCGCGCCACCCCCGGAACGCCTGCCGTGCTGGCGTCCCGTTCCGTGTCGGCCGTGTCGGGACCGCTGGCCGCCGACGAGCACATGGCGCACATGAGCGCCGCCGATCTGGCTGCACCGTCGGCGGTCATGCCGATCTCCTCGCCGCAGCATCCCACGTTGCCGGCGAGCAACAGCGGCGCGGCCGAGCGGGTTCGCAGCAGTCCGCGACACGGCGAGTGGGTCAAGATCGCCTACGAACCCGGTTCGGCCGATTCGCTGATGGCGTGGGTGGTCTATCCCTTCAGCAACAGTGCCAGCCAGAAGGCGCCGGTGGTGGTCGTGGTGCACGAGATCTTCGGGCTCTCCACCTGGGTGCGCGCCGTGGCCGACCAGGCTGCCGCCGATGGCTTCATTGCCATCGCGCCCGACTTCCTGTCGCGGGTGCGGGGCGGTCCGAGCAGCGTCGAACTCCCGGCCGACACGGCGCGCCGCCTCATCGCCGGTGTCAGCACCGCAGAACGCAACCGCATCATCAGCGCGTCGGCCAACTACGGCATGATGCTGCCCAGCGCACAGCAGAAGTACGCCGTGATCGGCTATTGCTGGGGCGGCACCACGGTGTGGGGGCACGCCGTGAACGGCGGCGTGAAGGGGTACGCGGGCGGCGTGGCGTTCTACGGTGCGCCGTATACCAAGGCCGGCACCCCGGCCACGGCCACGACGGCGGCCGTGCCGGCCACGGTCGATGCCGACTCGCTGGCGAAGATCACGCAGCCGGTGATGCTGCTCAACGGCTCGAAGGACGCCCGCATCGCGGCGCTCATGCCGGCGCTCGACTCCACCATGAAGGCCCTCGGCAAGCGCTACACCGGCGTGAACTACGACGGGGCCATTCACGGCTTCCTGCGGGCGCAGAACGACCTGCGGCCGACCGCCACCGACAGCGCGGCCGCGGTGGCCCGGGCCGAGGCCGAGGCGAACCTGGCGGCCACCAAGGACGGGTGGCCGCGCACGCTGGCGTTTCTTCGCAAGCAGATGGGCGTGAAGTAGAGCGACCATACACCCCTCCATACGAACGAACGCCCCACTCGAGCCAGTCGAGTGGGGCGTTCGTCTTTTTTGGGGTGCAGGCTACAGCTTGTGCGTGGAGAGCAGCAGGCTCGTCTCGCTGTTGGCCACGCCGCGCACCTTGCCGATCTGCCGCAGGACCTCATCAAACTGCGGCAACGTATCGGTGGCCAGTTCGGCCACGATATCCCAGCGGCCGTTGGTGGTGTGCAACGCCCGCACCTCGGGATAACCGCGCAGCGCCTTCAGCACGGCGTCGGCGTCGCCCTCGGTGCGGATCATGGTGACGGCCCGGACACGGTGCGAGGCCGCCTCCGGCGTGGTCCGGACAGTGAAGCCGAGCAGTACCCGCGTGGCCAGCAGCTTGTCGATGCGGTTCTGCACGGTGCCCCGGGAGACGCGCAACTGCTTGGCCAGCGACGCCACGCTCTCGCGGGCGTTCTCGCGGAGCAGGCCGATGAGGCGGGTGTCGAGGGCGTCCATGCGGGATCAGGCGAGAGACACGACGCCCCGGCGGGTGCCGGGGCGTCGTGTGAGCCAGCTTATCGGTTGAGCGTGTTGTCGAGGAACGGCCGGTTGACGGCCGTGCCGGTGGAGGGGAGGGTCATGTCGCCACGCAGCGTGATGGTGTACACGCGCCCCGCAATGAACGAGACGCCCGTGCGTGTCACGGCTGGCGCCGTGGTACCGGCCGCCCGCAGGTTGAGCGTGTACGAGCCGGTGGGTACCGCGACGAACGCCCCGCCGGCCCGGTAAGCGATGGCGGCCCCGATCGTCGTCTCCGTGGTGGCCGTCGAGCTGAGCACCGAGAGCTGCATCGGCGTCGCGTTGGGGCTGGCGTTCACGAAGCGCACCAGCGCCGCGGTGTAGTCGAACGGGGTCGCGAACGGGTCCTCCACCACGAAGCCTTCCACCTGCTTGGTGGTGGTGTTGTAGAACCCGCTCAGGTACACCGAGTACGACTTGCCATCCTCGATGGCGCCGGTGATGCTCGCGACCGGCAGGTCCTTGTCCACCGTGGCCGAGATGCGCCCCTGGAAGGTGGTCGACCCCGGTGGGATGGCCATGTAGAAGCCGCCGGCCGCGGCGGCACCGTAGGCCACGCCCACCGTCGATTCCGTGGTGGTGGTCGAGGAGATGGCCGTGACCTTGGTGTTGTTGGCGTAGAAGTTCACCTGCGGCGCATTGATGCCGAAGTTGAAGAACTTCACGCGGGCACCAGTGACCGGCGCCGTGATGGAACTGATCTGGACCGCGTCCTTGTCACAGGCCGTCAGGGCAACGACGCCGAGCAGGATCGCGAGGGATCGGAAGGGCTTCATCGCTGATTACGGTTGAGTGATCCAGAGCGGCTTGGTGTGGAAGTCGAGCGCCAGCCCGCCAATGACATCGAGGGCGGCCCGATTCCAGACGTACTCCGAGTTGAAACGGGCGCGGATGCGCTGGGCGATCTTGCCGTTGTTGTCCGGGAAGAGCACCGCGGGCGTGGAGAACCCGGGGTAGATCTGCGTGCCGGTGACCGGATCGAGCCCGGTGTAGCTGTAGCGCCGCATGTCCATCCACGTCTCCACATGACCCCACGCCCATTGGGCGATGTACTTCTGCGACATGATCTGGGACAGCGTGAGGTTCGACGCATTCGGGATGATGGCCGGGTTGGCGAGAAACGCGTTTCGCTCTGCCGGCGTGATCTGGGCGACGGCCTGCGCGTCATCGAGGTTGCGCGCGTTCACGAAGTCGAGGTGCGACGAGACACCGTTCGTGTACGCCGCCAGCGCCACCGCCCGGTTCCCCGACCGGTACGCGGCCTCCGCCTTGATGAATTGCAGCTGGGCGTACGTCATGATCGGGAACCGGCTCTTGTCGGCGAACAGATAGCGCGAGGGCAAGCCCGCGCCGGCCGTGCCCACGTAGCCGAAGAAGTTCTGCGGCAGCTGCGCCGCCGGTGCACCGTTGATCCCCGAATTCGGATCCCACGCCCGGTACTGCCCATCGGGCGACGGCGAGAGCATGCGACTGAGCCGCGGGTCCACCGCGCCCCCGAACACCGTGCCATTCATCAGGTTCAGCACGAAGTTCGTCTGCCGGTAGCCGTTGATGTTGCCGCGACGCGGGCCCCAGAAATTGCCGTCGGCATTGTCGGCGCTGGTGGCCGAGTACGGCAGCAGCGCGTCGTCGGCGTTGCTGGTGAACGAGAGGTCCACCGCGGCGATGACGTCCTGTGGCTTGTACGACGACTTGTTGGAGAAGTGGTTGAGCGTCATGGCCTTGAGGCCATAGGCGAACTTGAGCCACCTGGTCCGGTCACCGCTGTACACGCGGTCGTAGCGCGCCAGATAGGCCGCACTCACCGCCCCGTCGGTCCGCGACAAGTTCTTGATGGATTCGTCGAGCAGGCGGAGGATTTCCGTGTAGGCAAACTCCTGCGAGTCGTAGTCGAACGTGAAGCGGGTCTGGTCGAAGGCCTGTTTGATGATCAGTTCCCCGTGCACGTCGGTGACCTTGAGCCACCCCCACGCCTTCACCGCATAGCCGATCCCGAGCAGGTCCCAGCGCTGCTCTGCCTCGGCCTTGGTCATCATGTCGACGAGGTTCTGGCCGATGCTCCAGTACACGTCGCGCCAGAGCTGGCCACCGTTGTCGCTCGTGGGGTCGTAGCCCATGCGGTCCCAGGTGGACGGTGTGGCACTCCCCGACGGGAGCGTCCAGTTCTGCGTGTAGCGCCCGATGAACCGGCCGTCGAACTGCTCCGACGTGGCCATCCAGTGCAGGATGCCGGGCAGGTACAGGTTCGGCGAGACCGTCTGCGGGGCGTTCGGGTTCTCGTTGACGTCGAGGAAGTTCTGGCAGCCCGCCGCGAGCGTGAGCGCGCCCACGGCAAGAGCGCCACGGAGGATCTTCATGGTCGGGCGGGGCATGGTTGGGCGCGTCGCGGACGACGTCTGGTGAAGGAGTCGGCGCATGATCAGTACCCCAGCGTGATGCCGAACGAATAACCGCGCGGCATCGGGAAGTTGCCGAAGTCGATACCCACGGCCCCCGAGCCGCCGACGGCGGCGGTGTTGCCGTTCACGATCGGGTCGAGGCCGGAGTAGTTCGTGAAGAGCAGCAGGTCGGTGCCGCGGAAGAAGGCGCTCGCCCGACGCGCCTGCAGGTACTGGCCGGGGAGCGATACGCGCAGCGTGACGTCGCGCAGGCGCACCCAGTTGATGTTCTTCTCGATGAACAGCTCCTCGCTCATGCCGGTGTAGAAACCCGGCTGCACCTGCGGGATGACGACGATCGTGTTCTCGGTCGGCGTGGCGGTGTCCTGCCGGCCGTCACGGAGCACACCGGGGATGACCCGCGGCGTTTCCCGATCGAGCGTCTGCATGGTGAGCCCGCGCGTGGTGAGGAAGTGCTGCGTGGCGTTGAACACATCCCCACCGCGGCGGAAGTCCCACAGCATGGTGAGCGTGGCCCGCTTGTAGGTGAAGTTGTTTGTCACGCCCATCGTCCACAGCGGCTGGCGGTCGTAGCCCGCGTCCACGAAGGCCGTGTTGCGCACCGGCAGCCCCGTGGTGGGATCGATGATCAGTCGCCCCTGCGCATTGCGCAGGTAGAAGGTGCCCGTCATCGAGCGGGTCGACAGGCCCGGCGCCACCCCGTTGCGGATGTTGCCGTACAGCCACGTGTCCGACACGTACGACTCCGGCAACGCATTCGGCAGCGCAATCACGCGGGCCTTCGCCTGCTCGTAGTTGGCGATGACCTCCCAGGAGAAGTTCTGCTTGCGCACCGGGAATGCGCTCGCCACCACCTCGACGCCCGTGTTGCGCGTCTTGGCGCCGTTCAGGTTGAAGAGGATGAAGCCGGTACCGTAGCTGCCGCGGATGTCGTTGACGATCTGGTCTTCCGTCTCCTTGCGATAATACGTCGCGTCGAGGTTGACGCGACCGTCAGCGAAGCTGAGGTCGAAGCCACCCTCATACGACGTGGCGAACTCCGGCTTGAGGCCGAGGTTGGGCCCCGTGAAGCCGTAGCCGTACCCGCCGCCGGTGGTGGTCTTGGACTCCAGCGACGGCCGGAACGCATACGGCCGCGCATCCTTGCCCACCTCGGCGTACGACGCCCGCAGCTTGGCCGTCATGAGCTTGCCGATCGCCGGCACCGCTTCGGACAGGATGAAGCTGCTCTGGATGGAGGGGTAGAAGAAGGAGTTGCGCTCGATGGGGATGGTGGAGGTCCAGTCGTTGCGGCCGGTGACCGTGACGTACAGGTAGTCCCGATACCCGAGCTGGGCCTGGCCGAAGGCGCTCACCAGGCGACGCTGGGCAATGGTGGTACGGGCGAAGCGCGTGGCGACGTCGGTGTTGTTGATCGACGCGAAGTTGGGGTCGAGAAAGTTGCGGCCGCTCTCGGCGTTCACGGTCGACTTGGAGTCGGAGAGCGCGTGCCCCACGAGTCCGGAGATCGTGAAGTTCCGGCCAAGGTTGTATCGGTTGAAGTTGAACAGCGTCTGCGTATTGATGTTGCGCGTCACGTCGACGGCGTTGTCGAGGATGCCGTTGTTCGTGAAGCCGACCGCGCTCTCGGGGTGCCGCAGGATGATGTTGCTGTTGGTGTAATTGTCGACACCAACGTTGGTCTTGAAATACCCGAACGAGAATGGCGTGATGGTGATGCCGAGGTTCGGGAAGATGCGCGTATTGCGCGACTCGATGTTGTTGCGTTCGATGCTGAAGTACGGGTTGTCCGTTTCGGAGTTCTGCGCCAGTGCGGTGATGCGGCGGCGGGTGCCCGCCGGTGACAGGAAGTCACTGGCCTGATCCGTCTGCGGCCAGAGCAGCAGGCCGAGCAGCGGGCCGTTGTTGCCCTTTTCCGGCTGGTTGTTGGCCGACTGGGAGTAGATCACCGACAGGTCGGCGTTCACGTACTTGTTGACCTGCGCAATCGACCGACCGGTGAGCGTAATGCGGGTCAGGTCGGAGTTGGGCACGACGCCCAGATTCCGGTTCAGGTTGCCGGAGATGCGGTAGCTGACCTTGTTGTCGGTCGTCGCACCGCTGAAAGTCAGCGTGTGCTGCTGCGAGACCGCCGTGCGGAAGAAGTCGTTGACGTTGTTGTAGAACTGTGTGCCCGGCGCATACGGTGCACCGAAGTACTGGAAGGAGCCCAGCGTTTCGCCAGTCTGCGACGTGGGGCCATAGACGCGCTGGATTTCCGGCTGCGAACGGGTGTTGTCCATGCGCACCCAGTTGCTGTACTCGAAGCCGCCCGTGCCGGCCTGCCCGCGCTTGGTGGTGATGACAATGGCGCCGTTCGCGGCATCGATACCGTAAAGAGCCGCGGCCTCGGGCCCCTTCAGCACCACGAGGCTCTCGATGTCCTCGGGGTTGATGTCGGCAGCGCGGTTGGTGAAGTCCACACCGCGGTTGCTGAAGGCCGTGGCCGACCCGGGCGCGTCGGAGGCCAGTACGCCGGTGTTGAGCGTCTTGTTGTCGAGCGGCAGACCGTCGACGATCATGAGCGGCTGGTTGCTGCCGCTGATCGAGCTGACGCCGCGAATGGTGATGCTCGACGACGAGCCGGGCACGCCCGAGGAACTGGTCACATCGACACCGGCCACGCGGCCGGCGAGGGCGTTGATGAAGTTCTCACGCCCCGTCTGCGCGATCACTGGGCCGGACACCGTCTGTTGGGCGCTGCCGAGACTGCGCCTGGCGGTGGTCTGCCCGAGCGCGGTCACCACCATCGCGTCGAGGCTGGTGGGCGACTTCTCGAGGACCACACTGATGGTGTTCGCCGCGCCGACGGTGCGCTCCTGCGGCAGGTAGCCGATCAGCCGGAACTGCAGCACCTGGCCGACGGTCACGCGGATGGAATAGTCGCCGTTGAGGTTGGTCTGGGTGCTCTGGCTGGTTCCCTTGACGATCACCGAGACCCCGGAGAGGGGGACGGTGGCGTCACGGGTGACCTTGCCGGTCACGATCTTCTCCTGGGCCACGGCTGGCGCCGCCCAGAGGAAGGTGCCGAGCAGCACCGTGAGTATTCGGTTGGGCATCATGCGGAGGGGCCGGGTGGTGGTGGGACTGCGATGGCCTACCTTAGCCCGCGCCAGAAGGGCTGTCAAACTGCGCAGCGCATTGACACAATGACGAGTAACGCACTCTGGAATGCGATGACCGTTCGGCGTGCGATTGCCATTTCGTTAGTTAAGGGTGCCGAACTGATAGTCTTTTCAATCTTTTTGACAGGTTTTTCCGCTTGTTGCTGCCATCCCTCCCGGCGCATCGTAGGGGCATGCCTCCCATGTCCTTGCCGCGCGAGACGCCGGCCACGGTCGAACTGATCGGCGTCCCCATCGATCTGGGCGCCAGCCGCCGCGGCGTCGACATGGGCCCGTCGGCCATGCGGCTTTCCCATCTTGTGACACACCTCGAGGCGCTCGGCCTGATCGTCCACGACACCGGCAACGTCGAAGTGCCCGACCGCGCCCGGCTGGGAACGGACGCGACGGCGCTTCTGGCTGCCATCACGACGGTGTGCCGCGATATTGCCCAGCGCACGGCCGATGCGGTTCGGCGCGGGGTCTGCCCCCTGGTACTCGGCGGCGACCATTCGCTGGCCGCCGGCTCTGTGGCCGGTACCGCGACCGCCCTCGCCGAACGCGGCGAGCGAGTGGGGGTGCTCTGGCTCGACGCCCACGCCGACCTCAACACGCCAGCCACCAGCCTCAGTGGCAACGTGCACGGCATGCCAGTGGCGCATCTGCTTGGCCTGGGCGATCCCCGGCTTGCCGGCCTGGCGTCGGTGACGCCGGCGGTACGTCCCGAGCAGCTGGTGTATGTCGGCCTGCGCGATCTCGACGACGCCGAGAAGGTGGCCATCCGCGCGTTGGGTATTCGCGCCTTCACCATGCGCGACATCGACGAGCGCGGCCTGCGCGCGGTGATGGACGATGCCGTCGCCATCGCCACGGCGGGCACCGGGGGACTGCATGTCTCCTGCGACGCGGACTGGATCGACCCGGCCGAGGCGCCGGGCGTTGGCACGCCGGTGCGCGGGGGCGCCACGGTGCGTGAGGCCCACCTGGCCATGGAGATCATCCATGACACCGGGGCGCTGCTCGCGCTGGACCTCGTCGAGATCAATCCGATTCTCGACCACCGGAACGCGACCGCCGAGCTGGCGGCCGACCTGATGGCGAGCGCCTTCGGGCGTCGCATCCTCTGATCGCCTCACACGGGAGCCTCCCATGACCACCACGCTCGCCTCCCCGACGCAGTCGTATATCGCCCGCGAAGACGCCTGGGGCGCCCACAACTATCGTCCGCTCGACCTGGTGGTGGCCGAGGCACACGGCGCGTGGGTGACCGACGTGGAGGGGCGGTGCTATCTCGACTGCCTGAGTGCATACTCGGCGGTGAACCAGGGGCATGGCCATCCGCGCCTGCTGCGCGCCCTGACGGAACAAGCGGCGCGGGTGACGCTCACCTCGCGCGCCTTTCGCAACGATCAGCTCGGCGCCTTCTGCAAAGACCTCGCGCAGCGCTGCGGCATGGACATGGTGCTGCCCATGAACACCGGTGCCGAGGCCGTGGAGACCGCCATCAAGGCGGCGCGGCGCTGGGGCTATCGGACCAAGGGCATTCCGCACGATCAGGCCACGATCATCGCCTTCACCAACAACTTCCACGGGCGCACCACGACGCTGGTGGGGTTCTCCAGCGAACCCACCTACCGGGCCGACTTCGGGCCGTTCGCGCCCGGGTTCGTCCTCGTCCCATTCGGGGACCTTGACGCCGTGCAGGCCGCGATCACGCCGCACACCTGCGCCGTGCTCGTGGAACCCATCCAGTGCGAAGCGGGGGTCATCATCCCGCCCGACGGATTCCTGCGGGAGCTTGCCGCGCTGTGCCGCGCGCACGACGTGCTGCTCATCGCCGACGAAATCCAGACGGGCCTCGGCCGCACGGGGCGGATGTTCGCCTGCGATCACGACGACGTGGTCCCGGACATGTATGTGCTTGGCAAGGCCCTGTCGGGCGGCTTCTATCCCGTGTCGGCGGTGGTGTCGCGCCGGGAGGTGCTGGGTGTGTTCGAGCCGGGGTCGCATGGCAGCACCTACGGCGGCAATCCACTGGGGTGCGCGGTGGCGCGGGAGGCGCTCGCCGTGATCGACGACGAGCGGCTGGTGGAGCGATCGGCGGCGCTCGGGGCGTGGCTGCTGCGGCAACTGGAAACGCTGCGCCACCCGGCCATCAAGGCGGTGCGAGGCCGCGGGCTCATGTGCGCCATCGAGCTGCACGAGGCGGCACGCCCCTACTGCGAGGCGCTGCAGGCGCATGGGGTGCTGTGCAAGGAGACGCACGGCACGGTCATCCGCCTGTCGCCGCCGCTTGTGGCGTCCGAAGAAGACCTGGCGTGGGCCGTGGAGCAGCTGCGGGGCGTGTTCGCGGCCTGATCGCACCGCCGCACCGTCGGGCGGGGCCGTGTATCTTGCGGCGGTCGGCTGCTTCAGGCTTCCCCGTTTCGTGATCTCGTCATGTCCGAACCTGTTTCCCACCCGCTGGCACTCCCTGCGATCCCCACGCGCCTCCCGTCCCGGGTGCTCGTCACGGGCGGCGCCGGCTTCATCGGCAGCGCCCTCGTCTGGGCCCTCAACGGGCTCGGGGTCGAACGCATCGTGGTCACCGACCGCCTCGGTCGCGACGAGAAGTGGCGCAACCTGGTGCCGCTGCGTTTCGAGGACTACCTCGATGCCGACGACCTGCTGCCGCGCCTCGAGTCGGGGGCGCTCGGCACGTTCGATCTGGTGCTGCACCTTGGTGCCTGCTCGGCCACCACGGAGCTCGACGCGACGTATCTCGGGAAGAACAACTTCGAGTACACCAAGCTGCTCGCCCACTGGGCCCTGGGGCGGCACATACGCTTTGTCTACGCGTCGAGCGCGGCCACGTATGGGGCCGGCGCCGCGGGCATGGACGACACCGACGACTCGAACGCGGCGCTGACGCGGCTGCGGCCGCTCAACGCCTACGGCTACTCCAAGCACCTGTTCGACCAGTATGCGGCGCGCGCCGGTGTGCTGTCCCGAGTCGTGGGGCTCAAGTACTTCAACGTGTATGGCCCCAACGAGGCGCACAAGGCCGACATGCGGTCGCTGGTGCACAAGGCGTACGGACAGATTCTGGAGACGGGGGCGGTGAAGCTGTTCAAGTCGCATCGCCCCGAGTACCGCGACGGTGAGCAGCAGCGCGACTTCCTGTACGTGAAGGACGCCGTGGCGATGACGCTGCATCTGGCCATGGCTCCCGCTGCCGGCGGCCTGTTCAACGTCGGCAGCGGCGCCGCGCACACGTGGCTCGAACTCACCGGCGCGCTCTTCGCGGCGCTCGACAAGCCGCCGGCGATCGAGTTCATCGACATGCCCGAGTCCATTCGCGCCAAGTACCAGTACCACACGCAGGCGGCCATCGGAAAGCTGCGGGCGACGGGCTACGACGCCCCGGTGACTCCGCTGGCCGACGCCGTGCGCGACTACGTGCAGGGCTATCTGGTCGGGGATCGCCGGCTCGGGGACTGAGCGCGCATCGGCGGCGTGCGCATCGACTGAGCGCACATCAACGGAGCGCGCGTCGACCGAGCACCCGCCGCACACCGGCCCGATCAGGCCGCCTGGCCCTCCGGTCCCGCGCTACATTCTCCGGCGTGCGCTCCCTCCTGATCCTCCTGCTGGCGGTCCTCGCGGCCTGTGGCGCCCCACCTGACACGGGGCGGGGCGCCGTCCTCCGCTGGGGCGGCGATGCCGAGGGGGGCGCGCCGTTCGTGGAAGCCGATCCGGCCGACCCCGCGGTCGTACGCGGCTTCGACGTGGAGATTGCCGGCATGCTGGCCGCGGGTCTCGGGCGCACGCCGCAGTTCACGCAGGTGGCGTGGGCATCGATCGAGCAGTCGGTGGCGCGCGGTGACTTCGATGTCGGGATGTCCGGCCTGGAAGACCGCCCCGAGTTGCGATCACGTTTCGCGGTGAGCCTGCCGTACTTCGAGTTCCGCGAGGTGCTGGCGGTGCGCCCGGCCGACCGGGCGCGCTTTCTGTCGCTCTCGGACCTGGCGGGCCGCCGAGTCGGGACGCTGGGGTCGACCCAGGCGTATCAGTTGCTGCTGGACGCCCAGCGCACGCACGGCGTGGTGCCGGTGTCGTACGACGACGACGTGCATCCGTATACCGATCTCGTGGATGGCCGCCTCGACGCGGTGCTGCTCGACCATGTGATTGCCGAGCGGGCGCTGCGGCGCGCGCCGGGGTTCGTCATCCAACCGAGCGCGGTGGCGCGGGGCCATTACGTGGCGGTGTTCGCGCAGGGCAAGGAAGCGCTGCGTGATTCGGCCGATGCGATCCTGCGGGCGCGCATCGCCGACGGTTCACTCGAGCGCACCTTCCGCCGGTGGGGCGTGTGGGACGAGGAGCAGGAGCGATACCTGGCCCGGGTGCTGGCCGACCGCACCGCATCCGACGGGGCACGCCCGGCGGCGGCCTCACGCACGGTGCGCGCCTATCTGCCCGCGCTGGCGCGGGCGGCCGCAATCACGGCGCTCATTTCGCTGCTGGCCATGCTGCTGGCCATGACGATGGGCGCCGTGGTGGCCGCCGGGCGCCTCTACGGCGGACCGCTGCTGCGGGGCCTCCTGCTGACCTACGTGGAAGTGGTGCGCGGGACACCCGTGCTGCTGCAGCTGTTCGTGTTGTACTACGGGCTGAGCGGCGTGGTCCGCCTGCCGGCATTCGTGGCCGCCGTGCTTGGCCTCGGCCTCAACTACGCCGCGTACGAGTCCGAGGTGTATCGCGCCGCACTGCAGGCCATCCCGCGGGTGCAACTCGAGGCGGCGCGCACGCTGGGCCTCTCCGAATGGCAGGTATTCCGGCTGGTGCGCGGGCCGCAGGCGCTGCGCCTGGCGCTGGCGCCCATGACGAACGATTTCGTGGCCCTACTCAAGGATTCGTCGCTGGTGTCGGTGATCACGGTGGTGGAGCTGACCAAGCAGACGGCGATCTACGCCACGAACGTCGGCAGCTGGGTGGTGCCGGGGCTGCTGTGCGGGGCGATCTATCTCGCCATGTCGCTGCCATTGTCGCGACTGGCGCGCCGGCTCGAAGCGCGGTGGCACATGGCATGAGCCGCTCCGTCGCGCTGCAGATCGAGGGGCTGCGCCTGTCCCGGGCGCGGCAGGAGGTGCTGCGCGGGGTCGACCTGGTCGTGCCCGCTGGTGACGTGTGGGCGCTGATGGGCGTGTCGGGGGCTGGCAAGTCCACGGTCCTGCGGGCGGCGGTGGCGCTCGACGCCTTCGATGCCGGCCGCATCGTGGTGGATGGTGAGGTGCTGCTTCCCGGGCGTCTGCCTGCCGAGTCGCGCCTGCGCGCGCTGCGCCGCCGGATCGGCATGGTGTTCCAGCAGCATGCGCTGTTCCCGCACCTCACGGCGCGGGAGAACGTCATGCTGGCCCCGATCCACGCCGCTGGCGTCGACCCGACGCAGGCACAGGCGCGGGCCGACACCCTGCTGGCGTCCCTCGGCGTCGCGCACCGCAGCGAGGCCTATCCCGGGCAACTCTCCGGCGGCGAAGCGCAGCGCGTGGCGATTGCGCGGGCGCTCGCGCTCGACCCGCACGTGCTGCTGATGGACGAACCCACCGCGGCGCTCGACCCTGCGCGGCGTGGCGCCCTCGCCGACACGCTGCGCCGTCTGGCCGGCGAGGGGCGCGCCCTGCTGATCACGACCCATGACATCGAGTTCGCCAGGACGGTCGCCGATCGCGTGGCGGTACTGGCCGAGGGCGTCGTCGTGGAGTGTGGGCCGGCGCGTGAAGTGCTCGAGTCGCCGACGCACAGCGCCACGCGGGAGTTGCTGCGCCACTCGCTCGACGAGCCCCCGGTGGCCTGACGGTGTTGGCGATCACGCCGTATCCGCGATCTCCGCGCAATCGGCCGCCGGGTCACCCCGTCCGCATCCGATCAGTGTCCGATCAGTCGGCGTGCCCACTGGTACACGGCGGCGTACTGTACCGCGGCCGACGCCCACGAGTGGTCTTCCCGCATGCCACGGTCTCGCACGGCGGCCCAGCCGATGGGATCCCGATAGCAGGCCAGTGCGCGGCCGATGGCCTCCGCGAAGTGGCGCGCATCATGCGGATGAAACACGAAGCCGTTGCCGTCGAGCCCTTCGCGTACGGTGTCCGCCAGGCCACCGGTGGCCCGCACGATGGGCACGGTGCCGTAGCGCAGCGCGATGAGCTGCCCAAGACCGCAGGGCTCGAATCGTGAGGGCATGAGCAACGCATCGCTGCCGGCGTAGATCTGCTGGGCCAGCGCGACATCGAAGCCGATCTTCACCGAAACGCGGTCGCCATGCGCCTCCCCGTGTCGCAGGAACGCCTCCTGCAGGTACGGCTGACCCGAGCCGAGGACCACGACCTGCGCGTTGGTTTCGCGCAACAGGCCGGGCAGCACGGCGTGCAGCAGGTCGAGCCCCTTCTGCTCCACGAGGCGCGACACGACGCCGAGCAGTGGCCGCGCCGGATCGACCGCGAGGCCACACCGCTGCTGGAGCGCCGCCTTGCAGGCGGCCTTCCCGGCCATGTCCTCCACCGTGTAGGGTGCGGCGAGATGCCGGTCGGTGGCCGGATCGAAGACCGTGGTATCGATGCCGTTGAGAATGCCGCGCACCCGGTCGGCCCGGTGGCGCAGCAGCCCGTCGAGGCGCTCGCCGTACGCCATGGTCATGATCTCGCGGGCGTACGTCGGGCTCACCGTGGTGACCACATCGGCGTACAGAATGCCGCGCGCCATGCAGTTGAAGGTGTTGGCCAGCCCGTAGCCCATGCCATTCTCCACCAGCCCGCCTTCCGACAACCCGGCGAGCGCCAGCGTATCCGGATGCACCTGCCCCTGGTACGCGAGATTGTGGATGGTGTACACCGTGGCCATATGGCCGAACGTGTAGTGATAGAACGTCTTGATGTAGTTGACGACCAGCGCCGCGTGCCAGTCGTGTGCGTGCACGACATCCGGCGACCATCCTTCCACCTCGCGCAGGTGCTGGATGGTGTCCATGACGCCACGGCAGAACAGGATGAACCGCCGGTGATCGTCCGGTTCTCCGTAGATGGCCTGGCGTTCGAAGGCCGCCGGAATGTCGAGGAAATACACCGGGACGTCGCTCTCGAGACTCCGCCACACCCGCTGCTCCTCGGCCCGCTCGCCGATGGGGAGGAACGAGGCAGCGACGGGCCCGGACATGGGGACGCCGCGTTCCCGGAGCTCGCGATACCTCGGCATCACGACGCGGACCTCATGGCCGGCGTGCTGGAGCGCCTGCGGCAGGGCAGCGGCCACATCGGCGAGACCGCCGGTCTTGACGTACGGGGCCACCTCGGCCGCCACGAAGAGCACTTTCATGGCCGTACCTTACGCGATCCGCACCCGTGACGCAAAATGGCCGTAGTCTCCATTCCCGCCGCATCAGGAGCCCGACGATGGCCCAACACCGCCCCGGTACCATTGCCCGCAACGCCATGGCCTACGTGCTCGCCGGCGGACGTGGTTCCCGGCTCTACGAGATGACCGATCGCCGGGCCAAGCCGGCCGTGTATTTCGGCGGCAAGACCCGCATCATCGATTTCGCGCTGTCGAATGCCATCAATTCGGGCATCCGTCGCATCGGGGTGGCTACGCAGTACAAGGCGCACAGCCTCATCCGGCACCTGCAGCGCGGCTGGAACTTCCTGCGCCCCGAACGCAACGAAAGCTTCGACATCCTGCCCGCCAGCCAGCGCGTGAGCGAGACCCAGTGGTACGACGGCACCGCCGATGCCGTCTACCAGAACATCGACATCATCGACGCCTATCATCCGGAGTACATGGTCATCCTCGCGGGCGACCATGTGTACAAGATGGACTACGAGCTGATGCTCGAGCAGCACGTGGCGCAGGGAGCCGACGTGACCGTCGGGGTGCTGGAGGTGCCGCGCATGGAGGCCACGGGCTTCGGGGTCATGCACGTGGATGCCGACGACCGCATCGTGCATTTCCTCGAGAAGCCAGCCGATCCGCCGGGTCTTCCGGGCAACCCGGATCTGGCGCTCGCCAGCATGGGCATCTACGTCTTCCGGACGTCGTTCCTGTTCGACCTGCTGCGCCGTGACGCGGCCGACCCCAACTCGAGCCGTGATTTCGGCAAGGACATCATTCCGTACGTGGTGGCCAACGGCAAGGCCGTCGCCCACCGCTTCAGTCAGTCGTGCGTGAAGGCGGACCGCGAGGCCGAGGCGTACTGGCGCGACGCGGGCACGGTGGACGCCTACTGGGAGGCGAACGTCGACCTTACCAGCGTGGTCCCAGCGCTCGACCTGTACGACCAGGAGTGGCCGATCTGGACCTACGCCGAGATCACGGCGCCCGCCAAGTTCGTGCACAATGAAGAGGGGCGGCGCGGGCAGGCGCTCAACTCGCTCGTCTCGGGCGGGTGCATCGTCTCGGGCTCCTATCTCCATCGCTCGCTGCTCTTCACCGGTGTGCGCGTCCACTCGTACTCGCACCTCGAAGGCGCGGTGGTGCAGCCCTATGTGGAGGTCGGCCGCGGGGCCCGCCTGACGAACGTGGTGGTCGATCGCGGGGTACGCATCCCGGAAGGCCTCGTGGTTGGCGAGGATCCCGTGCTCGATGCGCAGCGGTTTCGGCGAAGCGAGAAGGGGACCGTCCTGATCACTCAGCCCATGATCGATCGCCTCTAGGCCGATTTCGCCCGGAGCCACCGTCGTGCCTTTCCACGCCGAGCGTCTGCATGTCCAGGTTCACGAAGAGCCAGCTGGCTCGCGTCGTCGTTTCGCTGCTGCTGGCGGCTGGCGCCATGAGCGGGACGGGCTGCTACAGGGGCGGCGTCAACCCCAGCGGCAACACGGTCATCCTGGTGGTCACCAATCGCGGCTTCTTCGACGTGAACGTGTTCTCCGTGCGCTCCAGCGGTGGCAACAGCCGGCGCCTCGGACTCGTGAACGGGAACAGCACGCGAACCATCCAGGTGCCGGAGAACGAGTTGCAGCCGGGCGGAACCCTCGTGCTCGCCGTCCGTGCGGTCGCCGGGCGGTTCGCGTGGACCAGTCAGCCGGTCCAGACCGGGCCCGGCGTGATTGCGCGGCTCGACGTCATCTCCACCGGGAGTGGTGACTTGAGCCAGAGCCAGCTCTACACCCAGTACTCGCGTCCTCCCGAACCCATCGACACCGTCGGGGGGCCCTGAGCCGTCAGGGGCGCTTGCCCCAGGCCGCCGTGATGGCCTGCCCGATGCGGGCGATCACGGCGTTCCCCTCGCTGTCGCTCCAGTAGCGCGTGTCGACATTCGACTTGGTCATCACGCAGGCCACCACACGGGCCGGCAGGTACAGCACACCGCAGTCGGTGCGGGCCGCATCGACATCGCCCGTCTTGTGGGCGGCGCGCACCCCGTAGTTGAAGCGCAGCAGCTTCGAGCTGTCCTCGTTGTGCTCGAGCAGGGCGAGCATGGTGGAATCGGCGCGCGGACTGACCGCCTTTCCCTCGGCCAGCAGCGCAAAGAGCCGTGCCATTTCGTTTGGGGTGGTCACGCCAAGGCCGTACTTGGCGGAACTGTCAGGGGCCACGCTCGCGATGCGTGTCATGGATCCGGAATGCACCTTCGTGTGCGGCAGGCCGAGCGCCTCCATCTTCTGCCACACGCGCCGGATCTTGATGCGGTCGAGTACGAGGTTGGTGGCCGTGTTGTCGCTGAGGGTGCTCATGAGCCATGCCACGTCCCACAGCCGCAGCGTGAGCGGGGTGCGCAAGAACTGCAGCTGCCCGGCGCCGCCGACCTTGTCGATGTCCGTGAGGACGATCGGATCATCGAGTGAGAGCTGCTGCTGCTCGGCCAAATCGAACAGCGCCACCAGCACCGGCACCTTGATCAGCGACGCCGTGGGGAAGGTTTCGTCGCCGCGCCGCTCGAGGGTTTCGCCCGTCTCGAGGTTGGTGATGTGATAGCCGACCACGCCGCGGTGGGCGTCGGCGAGGCTGTCGAGGGTGCGGCGGAGCGCCGCGGGTACGGGTCGCTGCGCGTAAGCAGCATCACCGCTGATGAGTGCGCCGGCCAGCGCGCTCACGAACGCGAGAACGGGGAGGAGTCGCATGGCCGGAACATATCGGCCCCGTGAGCGCCTCGCTGCCCGACCCGCTGGCACTGAAGCCGTTGCCCCCTGCCGTCGATACTCCGGAGGCAGCTGCGCGGCGGCTTGCCTGCCTGTCTCTCCCGGAGGATATCCATGTTCTTCAAGCGCCCGAGTCCTGTTTCCACACCCTCCCAGCCTGAGGGCTGCGCCGCCGATGGCGGTGCTGTCCCGGATGCGGTGACACCGGTGCTCGATACGCTGGGGCAGGTGCTGGCGGCATACACCCATGGCCTGTTCGACCTTCCCGATCGACCCGAGGGCGAGACGCGGGCCACGTTCGGCGCATGGCACCGGCATGCCATGATCGGGACCCGGGCGCCCGATGCCGACGAAACCAGCACCTCGGGCGGGGCGATCCCGGAGCGCGACTGGGCGGGTGTCAGCCGCACCTTCGGGGAGCATCGCCGAACCGAGAAGCAGTTCGTGGAGACGGCGCTGCGCGACCTGCGGGATGCGCTGTGGGTGTGCGTGGAACGGACGTATCAGGCGCTGCAGACGGAGTATGAGACCGACACCGCCGCCTCGGTCCAGATGGATCGAGTGCGCGGGGCCCTTGAGGGCCTCGAGACCGGCGTCGTGAAGACCGAGATCTCACACGCCATGCGTACGCTCGAAGCCCTGTCGGCACAGCGGCGTGATTCCCATCGCGCCACGTTCGGTCTACTCGCCGCCCGCATCGAGCAGTTGGGCTCCCAGCTCGACGAGGCCCAGCGCGCCAGCGAGACCGACCCGCTGACCGGCCTGGGCAACCGTCTCTGCTTCCAGCGTACGCTGGCGCGCCAGCTGCACCTGCACGCACTCGGCGGGCATCCGATCGCGCTGGTGATGGTCGACCTCGACAATCTCAAGCCCATCAACGATCGGCTCGGACACCAGATGGGGGACGCCGCCCTCATGACGGTGGCCAAGGTGCTGCACCGCGTCTTTCTGCGGGAATCGGACGTGGTGTGTCGGATCGGCGGTGACGAATTCGCCGTGGTGCTGCCCAACACCTCCGCGGCCATGGCTGGTCGGCTGGAGGAGCGGTTTACGGAGGCCCTCGGTGGAGAGCCCTGGCCGTACACCGAGCAAGGCCTTGCGTTGGCGGCGAGTACCGGCAGCGCCGAGTGGCGGCACGGCGAGACGCTCGACGCGTGGGTGAAGCGCACCGACGAAGCGATGTATGCGGCGAAGCTGGCACGGCGTGAATCGGCCTGACCGCGGTGCCGTGCGCAGGTCGGTTGCAGGTAAGTTGGAGGGGAGCTGCGTTCTGGCTCTCCTACCCCCAACCCTCCTGCCCCGCCAGCCATGCGCGTCGCCGCTCGCGCCGTTGCGACCCTGTTGTTTGTCTCTGTGCTCCCAGGCGCGGCGCGCGCCCAGAACGGCCCCGGTGTTTCCCTCGGCGAGCTCGCGGCCCGTCGGGCGGCCCTTGCCGCCCGCCTGGAAAACGGCGTGCTGCTGGCGTTCGGGGGCCGCGCGCTGGTCCATGACTTCACCACCTTCTACCAGCTGCCGGGCTTCCGGTACCTCACGGAGCTCAACGAGCCCGATCACGCGCTGGTGATGGTAGTGAAAGACCGGGTGCCGCAGAGCACCCTGTTCCTCACGCCACTCGACGCCCGTACGGCGTTCTACTACGGACAGCGTCTCGATTCGGCGTCGAGCGTGGCGCGCACCGGCATGCCGGCGCGCTCGTTCAGCGCCCTCGCCGGCGTGCTGGATTCGCTCGCCACCAGCGGCCTGCCGTTCTACCACCTGCCCGATGTCGAGACGACCGATTTCTCGCGGCTCGACACGCTCACGCGCGGGCAGGAGGCCGTGAAGTCGCTGGCCCGGCGGTATCCGTCGCTTCGCATCAGCAACGCCATGCCGCACGTGCTGGCGGTACGGGCGAAGAAGTCCGACGCCGAGCTGGCGCTCATCCGCAAAGCGGTGGAGATCAGCGCCGAGGGACACCGTGCCGCCATGCTCACGGCCAACCCACAGCACGAGTACGAACTGCGGGCCGCGCTCGAGTACGAGTTCACGCGGCGTGGCGCCGAGCGTCCCGCGTACGGCTCGATCGTGGGCAGCGGCTACAACGGCACCACATTGCACTACATGAAGGACAGCGACCCGGTCAGGCCGGGCGATCTGGTGGTCATGGACGCCGGCGCCGAGTATCGCGGCTATGCGGCCGACATCACGCGCACCATTCCGGTGAGCGGGACGTACACGAAGGAGCAGCGGCAGCTGTACCAGCTGGTGCGCGACGCGCAGGCCATCGCCGAACGGATGTCACAACCGGGCATGAGCATCCGTGCAGCGGCCGACTCGTCGGTGGCGGTGCGCACCCGCGGACTGGCGGCCCTCGGGCTCATCGAGAGCGACACGGCGTCGTACGATCCGCCCTGGCGCGTGGACTGCGCGGCGACGCCGGCATCGTGCCGGCAGGCCAACCTGTGGATGATCCATGGCATCACCCACGGCATCGGGCTGGCCGTACACGACCCGCTGCAGGGCGATGCGCGCCGCGACGGCGTGTTTCACGTGGGCGACGCGTTCACGATCGAGCCCGGGATTTACGTGAGCACGCGGGCGCTCGACGTGCTCCCCGACACGCCGCGCAACCGGCGGTTCAAGGCCGCGGTGCTGGAGACGGTGAAGCAGTACCAGAACACCGGCGTGCGCATCGAGGACGATTATCTCATCACCGACAAGGGGCTCGAGTGGATTTCCCGCGTGCCGCGCGAGATCGACGAGATCGAGGCGCTGATGAAGCGGCGGCGGGTGATCCAGCCGTGACCTGAGGTCGGGTCGTTGCTACCGGTTGCATCCCCCAGGCATCAGGAGGGGGGTGTCAGGATGCAGGAAGCAGCGGCCCTTCACTGCCCCCTGCTTCCTGAGCCCTCCTCCCCGATGCCTTGGGGTTGAGCGGCATCATGGAGCCCGCTCGTCCAAACGTCGCCTAACGCCGCATCCCCAACGGCACCACGACCGCAGGTTGCCCCGCGCGCACCCACTGCGCCTGCGGTCGCGTGACGGTGAGCAGCAGCGGGGTGAGCAGCGCGGGCACCTCGAGCGCCACGCTCGCAACGCCGCCCCCCACTACCGCTTCGGCCGTCGCCGGCAGGCGTGCAGCGTGCTCGGCGTTTGCACCGTCGGCGAGGCGCGACATCAGCTCCCGCTGGACGGCCTGCTGGACCGCTGCGCTGCGCGGCCACACCCACCGCTGAAACGTCACCGGGGCCGCGGCTGGTCGGGTGAGGCGGAACGCGCGCTCCAGCCGGGCCACCAGCCGCCGGTAGTGCCCGTCGAACGTCGACGGCGACATGGCCGACACGTACATCAGGAACTCCGGCAGGGGGCGTCCCGGCATCCGGTCCGCCTGCAGCAGCGCAGCCCATGGCACCTGCAGGCGCAGTTCGAGGTGTCCGCCGTCACGCACCACGAGCGCGGCGCTGGCCTCGGCCAGGTCGTGCGCCCGCGCCGTGGCACCCGACACGCCCAGCAGCGTCACGAGGCCGATCAGGTGCACCAAGCGGCGGCGGGTGACCGTCATCGGCTGCGGCAGTAGTTGGCGCTCGAGGTCTCGGCCCCGTTGGTGACGAAGCTGAACGTCCAGCAGGCGGCCGATGTGCGGGTGTAGCGGATCTGGTAGGCGGCGGCCCCGTTCTGCCACCGCATGGTGGACGTGCCGCCGATGGCGAGCGACGCCGCCGTCGCATCCAGCGTCATGTTGGTGGAGGGCATGGGAGTGCCCGGCGGCCGGAGGGGCTGGTACTTCCCGCCCTGCCCGGCCAGATCGGGGCTCGGCACGCCGAAGAAGCAACTGAGGATGTAGGGACTCACCTCGGTCACGTGGTAGGCGTAACCGGCGGGCGCGTTGGGATGCGTCACCGTGTTGCCACCGCAGACCGCATCGCGGGGCGCGGTGGTGCCGTCGGGGTTGCGATAGCCGAAGATGGCGTATCCGTCGAGTGCCCAACCCAGCGGATGCGTGTCCCAGTAGGCGGCGTTCTGGTCGCTCATCATGCAGATCGGGGCCGCGTGGTAGTGATAATCGTCGGCGCGGCCGGCGTGTCCATTGCAGGTGTCGAGCTCACCGAGCACCTTGGTATCGCCGCCTCCAGGACCGCTGCATCCCCCCTGCTTGCAGGGATTGAAGATCGGGACGCCGTTCACCGCGATACCGATCGGCCCATCCACCGCCGACACCTTGGTGCCGGCCACCACGGGCGTGAGCGGAATACGCCAGGCATTGGTGCCCGTGAAGTTCTGCGGAACGGGCACCTGCTGGTTGGTGGCCCGGATGCCCGTCATCATGGCGTGCCGACTCTGGATGCCGAGGGTGCTGATGGCGGCGTAGGTCGAATCACAGGTGACGTCGACGGCGGTGGCCGTGCGGTAGGCGGCGACCGAGTTGCGGACGTAGCCGCAATTGATCATCGCCACCGTGCGGTTAACGGTCACGGTGAGCGTAGCCTTGGCGAGCGTGCGGTCGGCAATGGCGTTCACGAGCGTGGCGCCGGTGACCTGCGCCGGGTTCGCCCCGTCAAGCGAGGGCGCCGACGACAGGGCGTACGGCGTGAACGTGTACTCCTTCGCCCCGGGCCCCTGCGAGCAGGGCGGCGCATAGTTGGTGCCCGCGCCATCGTCGGCCTGTCCCACGGTGCCGACGCTGGTGCCGACGGGAATGGACACGGTGCCCGATGGAATGCCGTAGAGCACCCAGTTGTACTTGGTGCTCCCCTGGCTTGGAATCGTGGTCATGAGCAGGGCGAACTGCGTCGTGCCCGCCGGGGCGCCGCTCCAGGCAAGGGGCGGCGACTTGGCATCCCCGTCGCAGGTATACGTGAAGGGAAGCACCCGGTTGGCCGCATCGCTGCTCGTGATCACGAAGCTGGCCGTCGGGGGTAGCGTTGGCGTGCCGCCCGACGACGGCGCCGACGCGGCCTCGCCTCCGCCGCAGCCGATGCCCGCGCCCAGGAGCACCGCGCCGGCCGGCAGTCTGCGGACCCGGTCGAACGTTCGACGGAGCAACGCACGCGTGTTCATGGCCGTCTCGCGGGAAGGATCTCGTAGCGGTCGACGACGGCCCCGTTGCCGGTCGTCAGGCGCGATCGCACGTACTCGACAACGGCCCGGTCGCTGGCCACCGACACCCGCAGGTGCCCGGAGCTGCCCAGCAGTACGCCGGACAGGTAGCCGTAATCGACCGCGCTGGCCGTGGCATTGTCGCGGGGAAAGCCAGGCTGCGGCACTTCCTGGTAGCGGATGCCGTCGCGTTGCTGATTCACGTACAGGTGATCGTGCCCATGGAAGACAGCGGACACCTGATACTGCACGAGCAGCTGGTGAATGGGCGCCGTCCAACCCGGCCGGTTGGCGGTGAAGCCCGGCGTGCCGTCGAGGTTGGCGCCGCCCCATTCGAACGCATACGACGCCTCGACGCCGCCGCGTGCCTCGAAGCCGCGCCCACCCACGAGGTGATGCAGGAACACGAACGTGAAGGGCGTCGTGGTGCCCCGGAGCGTGCGCTCGAGCCAGTCGTACTGTTCACGGCCAAGCGTCCACGCCAGCTCGATCCCGCGCGATTGGGCTGCGTGGCGGTGAAGGTGTAGGGATCGAGCGCGATGAACGTGGCATCGCCCCAGCGCCAGGCGTAATAGTTGCGCGGGAGGAACGCGGTGCTGTAAAGCGCATTGCCGATGATGGGCGGGAACCACCGCACGCGCTGCTGCGCGGCCCACGTGGTGTTGGCGCCCAGCCAGCCGTTCTCGGCGTCGTGATTGCCTTGCACGAGGAACGTGGGCATGACCGTGCCCACGATGCCGAAGTAGTGACGCTGGGCGTAGTACTGGGCGGCGGCATCGCGGAAGTCCGCGTACTTGTCGGACATGAACGTGTCGCCCAGATCGACAAGGAAGTCCGCGCTGTCGGCCACCATGTTGCGCAGCGTGTTGGTATACAGCGCCGGGTCGGTGTTGGTGTCGAGATGCGAGTCCGCCTGCATCACGAACCGGAACGCCGACCCGGTGCGTCTGGCGGTGCGGAACGCCCCCGTGAACGACAGCGACGGTCCGGTGATCCGGTACCGGTAGCTGCGCTCGGGGGCAAGGCCGGTGAGTTCAAGCACGGCGGGCTCGCCACCCGTGAGCGCCTGCGTGACGACGCGATTCTCGTCGAGCAGGGTGACCGTCACGGTACGCGTGCTGGCCGAGTAGAGGCTCAGGGCGATGGACGTTTCCGTCGGACGCGCGGGGATGACATTGAAATCGATGGGCGGTACGGCGGTGACGAAGCCGTCACTGCCGCCAGGCACCGTGGTGACCGTGATGCTGGCCGTCGCGCTCTGCCCGTCGATGGTGGCGCGGATGCTGGCGGTTCCTGCCGTCACGGCCGTGACCCGCCCGGCGTTCGACACCGTGGCGACGGCGGGTGTCGCCGAGTTCCAGCTGACCGTGCGGCCAGGCACGGCCGTGCCATTCCGGTCGAACCCTGCCGCCGAGAGGTCGACGGTGGCACCCACGGCCAGCACCGCGGTCGCCGGTGACACGGTGACCGAGGCCACGACCGGCGTGACGGGCGTAGCGGGCGGTGCGCTGGTCGATGCGGGCGCGCTCGGCTGGCCGCACGCAAGCAGCAGCAGGGCGCCGACGACGACGCTCCACCGCAAGGGCCGGAGCATCCTGGCTGGTGACACGCCGAGCGTGCTCATGGGATGACGTAGCTGTAGGCCACGGTGCCGCTCACGCGTTGTGCCGACTCGTCGGCAGTCCGGTACATGCGCACGTACTCCACCCTGGCCCCGCTGGGGGCCACGGTGACGCGCGTGTATCCGGAGTTGGGGAACTTGATGCCGGTGGTGTAGGCATCGGCGTTGAAGAGCGAGTAGTTGGGGTCGGCGGGTTCGGACACGGACTGGTAGACCACGCCGTCGAGTTCCTGCCGCACCCAGATGTGGTCGTGCCCCTGAAAGAACGCACTCACCCGGTTCTGCACGAACAGCGTGTGAATGGGTACCGGCCAGGACGGCCGGCGCGAGGCGAAGTCGGTGTTGCCACTCGGGCTGCGTCCACCCCATTCGTAGAGACGCGCGATCTCGATGCCGCCTCGCCCCGTTCCCATGACATGATGCGCGAAGACGAACTTGTAGCGGGCGCGGCTGCCCTCGAGTGTGGTCTTGAGCCACTGGTACTGCGCGTCGCCGTGCGTCACCGTCCACAAGTCGCTACGCTTGTCGCCCCCGAAGAACGGATTGTCCACGCACACGTCCGACCCCCAGTACGGATCGATGACCACGAACAGGGCGTCACCCCACGTGAAGGCGTAGTAGTTGCGCAGCAGCCCAATGTGCGGAACCTGCTCCGTGTTGCCGCTGTAGAACGCGTCCGGCGCCGGCTGGGAGAAGAGCCGGTTGCGAGCGTTCTGGGCCCAGACCGCGACGCTGTTGGGTGTGCCGTTCAGCAGGTAGCGCGCCGCCTGCTCATGATTGCCGTTCACGAGAAAGAGCGGCGACATGGCGCCGATGATGCCCAGCCACGGGCGCTGCAGCGTGTACCGGCCCCGCACCTGCGTTTCGGTCACCGTGGCCGGGTCGAGCACGTCCACGCTGAAGTCGTCGCCCAGCATGACGTAGAAATCGAGGCTGTCGTTGGCCGCGGCCTGCAGCGTGCGGGTGTAGAGCGACGCGTCGAACTGCGATCGCTCCCGCTCCGGATGCGAATCACCCTGCAGGCCGAAGCGGAACGTGCCACCGGCCGGCGGGGCGGTGCGGAAGCTGCGCTCCTCCGTGGGTCCCATGACGCTGCCCGTGTACTGCAGCCGGTAGTAGTAGCGCGTGTTGGGCGTCAGCCCTTCCAGCGGAATCTCCAGCGGCACATCGGCCGTGAGGGTGCGCGCCGGGGTCTGCGCCGTGTACACGCCGGGTGCGGTCCCGTAGAGCAGCGCCACGGTGCCCCCCTGATCGGCGGCCCAGACGTTGGCGGTGATGCCGGTGCCGGTGGGAACGCCCAGGATGACCGAACCACGAAAGGCACCGGCCGTGCCGACCGGACGCACGACGGGTGGGCTCACTGGTGGCGACGAGGCCTCACTCGGCAGCCGCGACGCGTCGCACGCGACCGTGAGCATCGTCGTGAGCAGGGCAATGCGGCGGAGGGGTCGGATGAATGGCGTCAGGGCTCGTTCCTCGGGGAGGCGGTGATGCGGTACCTCGTGGCCACGGTGCCGTCGCGCTGCTGGGGCGACTCGTCGCGCGGCAGGACGGAGCGGACATAGTCCACGCGCACGTCCGTGGGGGAGACGCTCACGCGCAGGTGGCCGCTGTTGGGGAGCACGTCCCCCGGGCGATAGGCCTCCCGGTTGAACGCCGTGTAGGTGGGATCGGCGGGGTTGGGCGTCGACTGGTAGATCACGCCATCGCGCTCCTGGCGGGCGTAGAGGTGATCGTGCCCCTGGAAGAAGATCGTCACGCCGGTCCGCACGAAGAGTTGGTGAATGGGCAGCGGCCATACGTCCCGCCTCCCGGTTCGGGCTTCGGCTCGCCCCCGCGCGGCCACGCCCGCCTCCCGCCGCGCGTCGCTCGTCTCGCGCGCTATCTCCGGCGGCGCGCGGGGTAGCGGCCCCGGCGTCCGGCTCCCCATCCGGCGGCACCGTGGAGTGCCAGTACGGATCGATCACTACAAAGAGCGCATCGCCCCATGTCCAGGCGTAGTAGTCGCGCAGCAGGCCCACGTGCTCGACACGCGCGGTGTCGCCCGTGTAGAAGCCATCAGGGGCGGGGAGGGAGTAGAACGTCGTGCGCGCCCGTCCGGCGAGCGCCGCCGCGCTGTTGGGCGTACCATCCAACAGGAATGGTGCCGCCTCCTCGTGATTGCCATTCACCAGAAACAGCGCGGCCTGCCGCCCCACCACGCCCAGGAACGGACGCTGCTGCGCATACACCGCGTTCACCGTGGCTGGCGCGAGGCGCCCCGATGCGATGAGCCGTTCGATGCTGAAGTCGTCGCCCAGCGTGACATGGAAGTCCGGGTCACCGGCCACCACATGCTGCATGGTGCGCAGGTAGAGCGACGGATCGTACATGCGTCCGGGTCGCTCGGGGTGCGAGTCGCCCTGCACGCTGAAGATGAACGCGCGCCCGGGCGCGCGCTGGGTATGCCACTGGGCAGTCGCCTCGGCGGCAAAGTCGACTGCCCCGGCCTTACGATGACGTAGCCGGTACACGTACCGCGTGTCGGAACGCAGGGCGCGCACCTCGATTTCCGTGGGCACACCGGCCACGAGGGGCTGCGCGGGGGTGCGGGTGGTGAAGGGCCCGGGCGCTCGGCCGAATTCGATATAGCCCTCGCCCGTGACGCCGCTCAGGAGGTTCAGGGTCACGTCCTCCGCGGTCGGCCGCCCGAGGATGACCGTGGGTGGCTGCGCAGGGAGTGCAGGGGCGGAGGCACCGCTCCGGAGGGCCAGCGACAAGCCGACGCCTCCGGCATGAAATCGTCGCACCACGGGTGTGCACTTGGCGCGGTAGACGACGCGGCGACGCCGAAGTTAATCCGGCGCGCCCCACGGTATTCCCATGGGCATCGGCACCGGACGCCGGGGATCGCCGATCGCGATGCGCGTCGTGCGCTCCGGCGATGCCCTCAGCGCCAGCCCCTCAGCGCCAGCCCCTCAGCGCCAGCCCCTCAGCGCGAAGGGCTCAGCGCGATTCGCTGCGCCGTTTCGACGCCATCGCACTCGCCGCGAGCAGGGGAAAGGGACTCGCTGTCGTGATGAACACCGAGGCAATGAACAGCGACGTGCGGGCCGGGATGGTGTCCGGCGAGGCGTCCGGTTCACCGCGCACGAGCGTCACGGCCAGCATGTAGAGTGGCTGCACGGCCATGATGATGGTTGCCCAGCGCCACGCCCGTACCGGCATGAGATAGCCACAGAGCCCGGCCGCGCCCATCACGAAGAGGAGCCACACGAATTGCACGGCCCCCTGCGGAACGCCCTGGCTGCGCAGCCACGGAATCGCATCGATGAGCGCGTAGGCCACCAGCCCCAGCGCGGCAGCCAGCGCCGTCGTCTGGCCGGCTCCCAGGCGACCAGCAGACGCGGAGTCATGGGGTTCGTTCATAGGCACAACCTCGGGTCTCACGACGGCACTCCGAACGGGACAACCGCCCCGGCCAGTGCGCCGGGGAAGCACGACATGCCCGAAGTGTAGTCGACCGCGCCGCCGATGTCGCCGTTTCGGAAGGGCCTGATCGGGACGGGGCAGGATGGCGGCGGCAGCCCAGCCACCGCCCGCCCACCGTCAGCCCCCGGTGAGCGGCACCCGCCGCGTTCCGAGCACCAGCAGCAGGCTGGCGGCGATCAGCGTGCCCATGGCCCACGTCAGTGAGGTGGCGTGCGCGATGCCGCCCACCAGCGGGGGGCCCAGCAGAAAGCCCACGTACCCGATCGACGAGGCCGATGCGAGAGCCGCGGCTCGGCTCACGCCGGGGATGCGCGTGGCCGCGTTGTAGAGAATGGGAACGATGGTCGCCAGCCCCACGCCCACGACCGCGAAACCGATCAGGGCCACCCCGGGGCGGGCGACGAGCAGCACCGCGGCCATGGCCCCGCTGGCGAGCAACGCCCCGGCCACGAGTATGTGCCGCTCGGCGACGCGGGCGCGCAGGGCGTCGCCGGCGAAACGCATGAGCGCCGTGGCACCGGCGAACGTCACGTAGGCGAGGGCTGCCCGCTGCGGTGGCGCCCCGAGCTCCTGCTGCACGTACAGGACGCTCCAGTGGTACATCACGCCTTCGGCCATCATGCCGAGCAGGATGAGCAGGCCGATCACCAGCAGCGCCCCGCGCGGCCAGGCAAAGTGTGCCTCGGCGTGCTCGGGCGACGGGTGCGTGGGCAGCATCGCACGCGACGCCACGCTCAGCGACGCGGCAACCAGCGCGGCCACCAGCAGCAGCTGCATCGCCGGTGCGACACCGAGCCGAAAGAGCAGCGAGCCCGTGCCGGCGCCGACCATGGCCCCTACGCTGAACATGGCGTGAAACCCACTCATGACGGCCTCGCCGCCCAGCAGCTCCAGCATGGTGCCCTCAGCGTTGATCGCGATGTCGTACAGACTCTCACCGGCCCCGAGCAGCGTCATGACCGGGAACACCAGCCACCACGCCGGCAGCCGCAACAGCAGCAGCAGGGCGAGACAGAACGCCCACCCCGAAAGCATGGCCGTGGTGCGCGCACCCACGGCGGCGATGATGCGGCCTGCCAGCAGCAGCATGATGAGTGACCCGATCGTGGACGAGAACAGCGCCGCGGCCAGCGCCCGCGTCTCGAGCGCATACGTCGACGCAACGGACGGCACATGTACGCCGAACAGGCCGGCGATGACGCCGAGGTGCAGGAATTGGGCACGGGTGGCCCAGCGGGCCCGTCGCAGGCGGGTGGGGTCGGTCATCACGCGACAAGCTAGCTTTGGGACATCACGGAGGGGCGAACCGACCGGGAGGCGCATGCATCGAGCGGGGTGGCAGGTGTTGATGGGGCTGGCCATGGTGTGCGCCGCCGTGGCGACCATGCGCGCCGCCGGGGGCGACCCCTACGGCCCCGGCGCGCGGGTGCTGCTCGACGCCCATAACGCCTATCCGGAACGCGGGCAGTTTGCCGACCGGCTCGACCGCGCCCTTGCTACGGGCACCCCGCTGGCCATCGAGCAGGACCTGCATTGGGGGATGGGGCCGGGCGGCACTCCGGCATCGGTGGTGGCCCACGACGACGACGCACTCGACGGCGCGCCCACGCTGCGGACGTACTTCTTCGAACGCGTACGGCCACTCATGGAGCGGGCGCTGCGCGAGAACCGGCGCGACACGTGGCCGCTGCTGGTGCTCAATCTCGATTTCAAGGACAATCATCCGGCGCATCTCGACGCCGTGTGGACGCTATTGGGAGAGTACGAGGCGTGGCTCACCACGGCGCCACGCACGGCCACGCCGCTGCGGGTGGAACCGTTGCGCGCGGGCCCGCTGCTGGTACTCAGCGGGGCCGACAGTGCCCAGCGCCGTCGCTTTCACGACGCGGTACCGATCGGCGCCCTGTTGCGCGCGTTCGGGGCCATGGAGCCGGCGCCGGTCGTGGGCCGCACGAAAGCCCAGCGTGCAGGACGGGCGATACGAATGACGCCGGCGCAGCATGTGCCGCGCTCCGCCGACAACTTTGCGCGGTGGGTGAATTTCCCGTGGCGCGTGGTCGAGGCGGGCGGTCAGCAGTCTGCCGGCCACTGGACCCGCACCGACTCGCTGCGCCTCGACGCCCTCGTCCGGCGCGCGCACCGTCAGGGTTACTGGATCCGCTTCTACACGCTCGATGGCTTCGCCGCGGGTGACGACCGCGGCTGGACCGCCTCGTACAATTTCGGTTCGCTGGCCGCGGTACAGCAGCGGTGGCGCGCCGCCGTGCGGGCCGGTGTGGACTTCGTGGCCACCGATCAGTACGAGGCCTTCGCGTCGGTGCGCCACGCCTTGAGTCGGTGAACGCCGGCGCACGGCGCTGCGCCGTTACCGCGTCGCCGCTCCGCTCGCCGATGACCACCAGGCCATGGCCGCCACGCACAACACCACCAGCACCACACTGCCCCAGCCCAGCACTGTGCCACGCCGGGTGGAGCAGAGGGTCCCCATGATCGACAGGTCGGAGGACAGCAGCACCAGCGCGATGAGGTGCAGCGGCAAGACCACGGCGTTGACGACCTGGCTTGCGTAGATGAGTGGAATGAGCGGGAGCCCCGGCAGCACCACGACGCTCACCGCCGCCACCGTGAGCCCGACAAACGCCGCGTAAAACCACTGGAAGTGACGAGCATCGAGATCCAGCGACGCGGGCTCACCGGCTCCCTCGGCGATCGAGTATGCCGTGGCCATCGGTACGATGGTGGCAGCCAGCAGCGATGCCCCCAGCAGGCCAGCCCCGAAGAGCACCGTGGCAAATCGACCGGCGAGCGGCCGCAGTGCCGCCGCTGCATCCCCGGCCGATTCGATGCGCACCCCCGCCTGGTGCAGGGTGGCCGCACACGCCACCGCGATGGCGAGCCCGATGACGCCGGTGAGAATCGACCCGATGATGACGTCCCACCGCGCCCATGGCATCGTCTCGGCGGTGATGCGCTTGTCCACCGCGTACGACTGGATGAACGCCAGCCCCCACGGAGCGAGGGTGGTGCCGAGCGACGCGGTGATCGCCACCCAGCCCGCCTCGGTTTCCGGGAGACGGGGCACGAGCGAACCGGCCGCGACCTCCGACCACACCGGGCTCGCCAGGATGCCATCGATGATGTACAGCCCAAGCGTCGAGGAGATGACCAACAGGACGCGCTCGATGCGATGGAACGAGCCGAGCAGCACCACGAGCGTGATCAGGACACCCGCGGCCGGCGCGCTCGCCCACGTCGGGACACCGATCAGCGAACCGGCGGCCGCCACGCCAGCGTACTCGGCACAGATGGTGCCGAAATTCGCGAACAGCAGCAACACCACACTCAGATAGCCCCAGCCACGCCCCCACCGCTCGCGGATGAGGCCCACGAATCCCTTGCCCGTGGCCGCCCCGATGCGAACCGCCACCAGATGGAATTGCACCAGCAGCGCCGTCGACAACGGAATGATCCACAGCAGGCGATATCCATGGTCGGTACCGAGCACGGAGTACGTCGTGATGCCGGCCGGGTCGTCATCGGAGAGACCGGCCAGCAGCCCGGGGCCGAGCACCACGAGGAACGCGGCGAGCGCCGACGCGCCCGCGGCCCGCAGGGTTGCGAAGCGGGCCCTGATACCTCGGCGGGCGTGGGCGACACCGTGCGGCGTGACGCCAGCCGGACGGGACGTCGCGCGCTTTCCCCAGGTGGGTCGCATGGTACCGCTACGGCGCGCGCCGGCGCGCGGTGATGAGCGTCGCGACCTCGTCCGGCCGCGGATTCAGGAAGTCGAGACGCACCCGGCCATCGGGGAGCGTGGAGACCGTGGTGGGGATGGCGCTGTTCGTGAGCACCCACCCCGCAGGCAGGACGACCGCGTTGGCAGGCCGGCCAAAGGCGCGGTCCCACACCAGTTCCCCGTTCACCAGACGATACCGGGCCGAATCGGTGTAGGTCTCCGACATGCGCAGGCGCACCGACGTACCCGGTGCCACGGGGGCAAACCGGAACACCACGGCCTCGGTTGTGGGCGTGACGTTCGGCACATCGAGCCGTGCCCGGGTGATCGCGTCGCCAACGAGCACCTCGTGCCGCAGCGACTCGCCCGTATCGAGGTTGCGCGCCGAGGGGTTGCTCACCCTGCTCCCGGCCCGGACCACGTTGATGTAGTGGTCCATGCCGGGTCGTGTTTCGGTGTAGTCATGGTAGAGATCGAAGGTGTGCGTCTCCGGCTGTTGGAGTGCGTACACGATCTCGCGGGTCTGCTTCGCGCGTTCATCGAGGCGCGCCGCCACGCTCGAGCGCGCCGCCGCCAGCGCGCCCGCCGGCCGGGCCCGCAGCACCAGCGGCGCTTCGGCCGGCGTGGCATTCAGGAAGCTGATGGCGATGCGGCCGTCGGCCTCCTGCAGCACCTGCGAGGGATAGTTGCACGACACCAGCTCGTACCCCGCCGGCAGCACCACGGCGTTGCGCTTGATGCCAAGCGGGCGATCGAACAGCAGCGTGTCGCCGCGCAGGACGTAGCTGGCATGGTCCTCGTAGGTCTTCTCGATCAGCAACCGTGCTTCACCGCCGTCTGGCGGCACCGGCCGGGCGAGGGTAACCCGTATGTACTGCACGGTCGTGTCGCTCACGCGCACCCCACCAGCGCGCGCCGCCGCGGCGTCCACCACCTCCCAGGGCAGCGGCTGGCCGGTCGCGCGATCGGTAACGCGCTCGTCGGTGGCGATGCTGCCCTTGCGAATCACGTTGAAAAAGTGCGTCGCCCCGGGGGTCGTGGCCGTCACGTCGTAGAGGATGCGGAACTTCCCCGAGCCGGGCGCCAGCAGCTCGTAGCGGGTGTAGTCGTCGGCCTGTGTCTGGGCGCGCTGCGGCAGCCGCGGTTGAGCCTGCGCCGGCATCGTCTGAACGGCCATGCCCAGCGCGAGTCCGCACCCGGCTGCGCGGAGAGGGAGTGTCATGGTGGTCATGGGTGCGAGCTTGCGTGCCTGAGGACAACGCGGCAAGGGACCGTCGGGGCCCGGCAGGCGCTGCACGCGCCCCGGCGGCGTCGTGCCGATGGTGGCGTCGATCGTCGGGCGCCCCCGTTACAGCATCATCCGGTTCGTGTCCCTCACGGCTTGATCACCGCCGCCCCGGCCATCGCGACCTGCTCATCCTGTGCGCTGGTCACGCCACTCACGCCCACGGCACCGATCACGCGACCATTCACAATGATCGGTACCCCACCCTGCAACTGCACCACGCCCTCGACCGACAGGAACGTGAGGGTATCGTTGAGGATGCGATCGGCGTAGACCTTGGTCGGCCGGCCGAACCGCGCCGCCGTGCGCGCCTTGCCCTGCGCGATCTGCACGGTGCCGGTGGCCGCACCGTCGAGCTTGAGGAAGCCGAGGAGGTCACCGGCCGGGTCCGTCACCGCGATGGACACGTTCCACTGATTCTCCCGCGCCTTGGCTTCGGCGGCGGCGAGCACGTTCTTCACCGCGGCGGCGGTGAGGGCCTTGGTGTCGGCAAGCTGGGCGTGCGCGGCGCGCGGCGCCGTGAGGAGAGCCGTGGCCGTGAGCACGGCGATGACCCGGCGGGGCTGCATGGAGCGGAACATGGGACCGGTGGGAACGGTGGAGGGTGGGTGGTCAGGCCTCGGGCGTGGAGTATAGCCCGCGGGCCTGCGCACCGGGTGGGCTGCACACCCGGTGGCGTGTGCGGGCAGTATCATTGGCAGGACTGTGTCGCCGGGGCAGATCCGGCCGGATCGTGACCGGCCGGGTCGGCCCCAACGGCTTCCCCCGTGGAGAGTCTCATGCGCCCCATCCCATCCGTTCCCATGCTCGCGCTCGTCGTGAGCGCCGCCTCCGGCCTGACCGTGGCCCCGGCACTGACCGCCCAGCTCCCCAAGCCGGCGCCCAACACGGCGGCGATGCTGACCGCCCTCGATGCCGCCAGTGGCCGGTACGCCAGCATCGCCCGACAAATCTGGGAGTTTGCCGAGGTGGGCTACCTGGAGGAGAAGAGCTCGGCCTTGCTGCAGCAGGAACTCGCGGCGGCGGGATTCACCATCACCCGAGGCATTGCCGGCGAACCGACCGCCTTCGTGGCGGAGTTCGGCCGCGGCAAACCGGTGATCGCCATCCTCGGGGAGTTCGACGCCCTTCCCGGCCTGTCGCAGGACGCGGTACCCGAACGCAAACCGCTGCGGGCCGGTGGCCCTGGACATGGCTGTGGGCATCACCTGTTCGGCACCGCCAGCGCGGCCTCAGCGATCGCGCTCAAACAGTGGATGCAGGCCAATAAGGTGCAGGGGACGCTGCGCATGATCGGTACCCCGGCCGAAGAAGGGGGCTCGGGGAAAGTGTACATGGTGCGCGATGGCGTGTTCAACGACGTGGATGCCGTGATCGCGTGGCATCCCGGCGACGAGCACGCGGCCACGGGGGAACGCACGATGGCGAACATCACCGGCAAGTTCCGCTTTCACGGCATCTCGGCGCACGCGGCTGGCTCCCCGGAGCGGGGCCGCTCGGCACTCGACGGCGTGGAGGTCATGAACGTCATGACCAACTACCTGCGTGAGCATGTGCCGGACGGGACGCGGATCCACTACGTGGTCACCAATGGCGGCAAGGCACCCAACGTCGTGCCAGACGAAGCCGAGGTGTACTACTACGTGCGCCACGTCGACATGACCGTGGTGAAGCACGTGTGGAGCCGCGTGATCGATGCCGCCAAGGGCGCGGCCCTTGGCACCGGCACCACGTACGACCTGCAGCTCATCGGTTCGGTCTACTCGCTGCTGCCCAACGAGACCCTGCTGAAGATCGAGCAGCGGGCCCTCGAGCGTGTGGGCGGTTACACCTACACGGCCGAGGAGCGCGCCTTCGCCGAGGCACTGCAGAAAAGCGAAGCCTTCGTGCCGGTCACGCTGGACGCCATCCGGAAAGTCAGGCCCCTCGTCGTCGGGCAACCGGGCGCCGGCTCGACGGACGTGGGCGATGTGAGCTGGACCGTGCCCACCGTGCAGCTCAGTGCGGCCACCTGGGTACCCGGCACGGCGGCGCACTCGTGGCAGGCCGTGGCCGCCGGTGGCATGAGCATTGGTGCGAAGGGCATGATGGTGGCCGCCAAGACCATGGCCCTCACGGCGGCCGATCTCTTTATGTCACCGGCCACGCTGGCCGAGGCGAAGAAGGAGCTCGACGCCCGGCGTGGCCCGCATTTCACGTACGAGACGGTGCTGGGCAACCAGAAACCGCAACTCGACTATCGCAAGGGAACCACCAACTGATGAACGCCACCCGCAGGCTCTCGCGCGCAGCCACGCTGCTGCTCGCCGTCATGGCCTTTGCACCGGACACCGCACACACGCAGGACACCCCTGCGCGCGCGCAGGTGCGCACCACGCGCGCACGCACGATGCGGGTGCCGGAGGCCGACGCGCTGCTGCCCTGGTCACAGCAGATCGCGGTGCGCGAGCAATGGCTGACGAAGCGCCATGAGCTGTTGCTGCCGATGATGCGCCGCCACGGCATCGGCATGTGGATCGTGGTGAACGAGGAGTTTCACGATGATCCGCTCGTGCACGCGGTGGCGCCACCGCGACCCTACACGGGCAATCGCGACCTCTTCGTCTTCATCGACGGCGGCGCGCAGGGGCTCCGGAAGTTCGCGATCACCGGTTACACCGAGGAGAATCTGGCGCGTTTCTTCGATGCGCCTTTCACGGAACCCCGCCCACCCGCCGCGACGCTGCGCGACCTCCATCAGCAGTACAAGCCGGCCACGATCGGCCTGGGCATCCGCGGCACACGCGGGCAGACCCGCACCCTGGGCTACGACACCTATCGCTTCCTCGCCGAGACGCTCGGCCCCGAGGCGGAGAAGACGTTCGTGAGCGCCGGGGAATTGGTGCAGGAGTATCTGGACACGCGCCTCCCCGAGGAGATGGTGCACTATCGCACGGCGGTCACCGTTACCGAGGCGATCGTGAAGCGCGCCCTGTCGAACGACGTGATCACCCCGGGCGTCACCACCGTCGGTGACGTGCGCCGTGCCCTGTTCGACATGCTGTGGGCAGCCGGTGTGCGCACGTGGTTCCAGCCGGACCTGCGCGTGCAACGGGCCGACGGCGACGTGGCAACGTCCCGCGGCTTCCTCGCCGTGGCGCCGGAGAGCACCGTCATCCACCGCGGCGACGTGGTGCACATCGACTTCGGCATCAGCTACATGGGGTTCGACACCGACTGGCAGAAGATGGGCTACGTCCTCAAGCCCGGAGAGCGCACGGTGCCGGCGGGGCTCAAGCAGGCCATGGCCAACTCGAACACGCTGCAGGATGCGCTCATGCTGCGGCACGCCCGGGCCGGCATGACCGGCGGCGCCGTCTTCAATGCCACGATGGCCGAGATGCGTGAGCGGGGGATCGAAGCGATGATCTACTCGCACCCCATCGGCAACCAGGGCCACGGCCTCGGCACCTCCATCGACTTCCGGAGTGGGCTGCGCAGCGACACCACGGCGCAGAACGCGCGGCTCCGCCTCGGGTCGTACATCTCGATCGAACTCAACACCGCCACGCCCGTTCCGGAGTGGAACGGCAAGAAGGTGTTCGTGATGTTCGAGGACGACGCCTATCTCACCGAGCAGGGCTATCGCTTCTTCCGGCCGCGGCAGGAGCAGTTCTACCTGATTCGCTGATGCTCCCCGCGCTGGTGGCCTTCGCCGTTGGCCTGGCCATCCTGCTGGTGGCCGCGCACTTCTTCACGGCTGCAGCAGAACGGATCGGCCTGGCGCTTGGCATGTCGGCGTTCGTGGTGGGCGTGTTCATCGTTTCGATCGGCACGTCATTGCCGGAACTGGTGGCGTCGCTTCTCAGCGTCCGTGCCGGGACGTCGGAGATCGTCGCCGGCAACGTCCTCGGTGCGAACGCGGCCAACCTGCTGCTCATCCTCGGTGCCACCAGCATTGTCGTACCGGCAGGCCGCATCGTGCTCGGTGAAGAGTACTTGTTCATCGACCTGCACTTCCTGCTTGGCGCGATGGTCCTGCTGGGGGCAACCATGGCGGATGGAGCGATCACCCCGCTGGAGGGCTGGCTGCTGCTCGTCGGGTATGGGGTGTACATGGCCTATCTCGCGGCCGAGGGTCGCACCGTCACGGCGGACACCGCGCAGACGGCCCAGCTGCCCGCGAGGAGTCGCCGGCTGGCAGTGGATGCGGCCATTCTCGTGGCCGGGGCCGTGGCGATCTACCTGGGCGGTGACCGCACGGTCGCTGCCCTTGGGCGTCTGGCCGCTGCGCTGGAAATCGCGCCAGCCATCGCGTCGGTCACCATTCTGGCCATCGGCACGACGCTCCCCGAACTGGTGATCAGCATCACGGCCGCGCGCCGTGGGCTCGCGTCGTTGGCCGTCGGCAACATTCTGGGCTCGTGCATCTTCAACGCGCTGGCCGTGAGCGGGGCCGCCGCGGCCAGTGGCGGAGTGGAGGTGCCAACGTCACTCCGTGCGTTCGCGCTGCCCTTCGTGGCGGCGGCCTCCCTGCTTTTCTATCTGCTGACCCAGGACAAGCGGATCTCCCGCTGGGAAGGCATGCTGTTCCTCGTGCTCTTTCTGCTGTTCATGACGAGGATGGCCGGGCTGGCGTGAGCCCCGTGACACGCGTTCCCCCACATCGGCCGGCACCATGGCGATTCCGCACCTGATCGATCTCAGCCATCACATCGAGCACGGCGTGGTGTACTACAAGGGCTTGCCGGCGCCGGTGATCTGCGACTACCTGAGTCGCGCGGCGTCACGGGCGCTGTACGAACCGGGCACCGAGTTCCACATCGGCCACGTGGAGCTGGTCACCAACACGGGCACCTACATCGACACGCCGTTCCATCGCTATGCCGACGGCCGGGACGTGGCCCAGATGCCGCTCGAGCGGTTCGTCAACGTACCCGCCCGCGTGGTGCGTCCCGTGGCCCGCACGGGTCGCGCCATCGGGGCGGAGTGGTTTGCGGGACTCGACGTGCGGGGACAGGCCGTGCTCGTGCACACCGGCTGGGATGTCCACTGGGGCACCGACCGCTATTTCGAGGGGCACCCGCATCTCACCGCCGAGGCGGCGACGGCGCTGCGCGACGGCGGCGCCGTGCTGGTGGGCATCGATTCCATGAACATCGATGACACCGACGGCGGCACACGTCCCGTTCACACGATCCTTCTCCGCGAGGAGATCCTGATCGCGGAGCATCTCTGCAACCTCGCCACGCTGCCCGACTGCGGCTTCACCTTCACCGCCGTGCCGCCGAAGCTCGTCGGCGTGGGCACATTCCCCGTGCGGGCGTTCGCGTCGATTGCAGCGACCTGACCACGGCCGGGCGCCGTTACGGCACGACCGGCTTCGCGAAGAAGCTGTTGGGCCGCCACACCGGCCGCGTGGACCGATTGGCAACGCGCAGCGCGAGGTCCGCATATAGTGCATTGAACCCGGCCGCGGCCTCGAAGTCCACCGGCTGCGTCGCGTCGTCGCTGAGCTTGTGGTAGTGATCGCGCACCCACGCCTGCCACGTCTTCTCCTCGGGCGTGCCAGACCGATACCCCACCTTGAACGCCAGCGCCGGAATGCCCTGCCGGATGAAGCTGTACTGGTCGCTGCGGACGAACCGGTTCTGCTCCGGCTCCGGATCGGGGAGCACCTCGAGACCACGCGCCTTCACCACGGCGTCGAGGTCATCCGCCAGGTCCGACTCGTCGTACCCGTAGGCGAACACGCCCCGGAGCGGAATGAGCGGCAGGAACATGTCCGTGTTGAGGTTGGCCACGATCGTGCCCCGCGCAAACGAGGGATGCGCCGCGAAGTAGCGGGACCCCAGCAGCCCCTTCTCTTCCGCCGTCACGGCCACGAATGCCAGGGTGCGCTTGTTGCCACCGCGTGCCGCCACCAGACGCGCCGTCTCGATGAGCGTGGCCATGCCGGAGGCGTTGTCCATGGCGCCGTTGAAGATGCTGTCGCCGGTGAGCACCGGCCCCTTGAACGTGCCCACGTGGTCGCTGTGCGCGGAGTACACCACGATTTCGTCGCGCCACGTGGGGTCGGTGCCGGGAATCAGCCCCACCACGTTGGGCGAGGTGAGGGTACGGCGCACCGTGGGCAGGGTGGCCCGCAGCGCCCCCGTCAGTGCGCCCGCCGGGAGGGGCGCACCGCGCTGGACACGCGCCACCACGGTGTCCCACACGATGCCACTTCCGGCCAGCAGGCGCGCCGCCAGCGCAGGGTTCGCGGTGCCTCCGACCCGCTGGCCGCGGGTGTCGTCGAGGGTGGGGTCGACCAGAGAGACGGTGCTGCCCGCCGCCCCCGGCGCCGCCTCGTTCCACACGCCGCCGGCGCCGATGGCGATGACGCCCACGGCCCCGGCGCGCTGCATGGCCTGCCAACGTGAACGCGCACCGTGCGCCTGCAGTGGTGCGGACAGTCCATTGGGAACCCCGTTCACATGCACGACGACCTTGCCGCGCAGGTCGAGGCCCGCGAGATCGTCGACGCCGGCCTCCGGCAGCGACAGGCCATACCCGGCGAACACCAGCGGCGCCTCCACGTTGCCGGTGGCCGGGCGCGCCGTCAGGCGCAGGTCGCGCCCCAGCGCGAGGGGCGTCCACTGGCCACCCTCCCGCAACGCCAGCTGCACACCGGATGCGTCGAGGGCCACCTCCACGAAGGCCACGCGCTGAAACCAGCCATCGCTGCCCGCCGGCTGCAGTCCTGCGGCGCGCAGCTGCTCGGCGATGTAGCGCGCGGCGCTCTCGTGCCCGGGACTGCCGGTGTCACGCCCCTTGAGCGAATCGTGCGCCAGCACCTGGACGTGGCGCCACCACGATTCCGCGGCGGGCTGCGCCGCTGCATACGACGGGGTCGCGAACGAGGCAGCCAGGAGGCCGACGGCAAGCAGGGGAGCACGGGAGGACACGGCGGAACCTCATGGCAGAAGGGCGGGTGCGGCGGCGGCCCCGATTCGGACCTCGACGTCGGCCTCGAATCAGCCGCCGCCGCGAACGTCGGCGCGCGCGACGCGGTGGCGCGTCAGCGCCACCGGCTGGGAATCACGATGTCGGCTGGGCCGACGCCGCGAGGTGCGCCTGCATGCGCTTGCGGAAGCGTTCCGCGATCATGCGGCCCATTTCCGATTCGGTGGCCACCCATTCGGCGTTCCGGAAGGCGATGGGATTCACGTGCGCGCGGTACTCGGCCAGCCATGGCTCGATACGCGAGAACAGCAGCAGCCCCTCGCCGTTGCTCTCCATCATGAAATCGGCATGCACCACTCCGTGGCGCGCCATGGCGTACGTCATCTCCCAGAACGAGGAGCACTGCCGGAACGCCGCGTTGAGTGGGTGCTCCGGCCTGGTGATGGCCAGCACGTCGTCGAAGCTGGTGGGCAGGAACCCGCTGAGGAGCTGGGTGCGTGACTCACGCATCACGCGTTCGCGGCGCAGATCGTAGAGCCTGAGCACCAGCTCGGCGTCGTGGTGGTCGGGGAAGTCCTTGAGGGGCACGGGGCTGTCGGGTGTGGAGTGAAAGGTGCGCTGCGGGTCGCTCACGGCCGCAGCAGGTTCAGAAAGGTCGTGATGATGACCGCATTCGTGAAGTCGATGAAGAATGCCCCCACCATGGGCAGCACGAGAAAGGCGCGCGGGGCTGGCCCGTAGCGCTCCACCAGCGACTTCATGTTGGCCACCGCGTTCGGCGTGGCGCCCAGCCCGAACCCGCAATGCCCGCCGGCCATCACGGCCGCGTCGTAATCGCGCCCCATGACGCGGAACGTGACGAAATAGGCGAAGAGCGCCATCAGCGCCACCTGCGCGACCAGGATCGCGAGCATCGGCCCCGCGAGTCCCAGCAGCTCCCACAGCTTGAGCGACATCAGCGCCATCGTCAGGAACAGGGCGAGCGCGATGGTGCCCAGGTCGTCCACCACGCGCTGCTCGATCCGCACCAGGCGGGTCGCCTCCGCCACGTTGCGCAGCAGCGCGGCCACCAGCATCGCGCCGATGTAGCCGGGCAGTGTCACGAACTGCCCCAGCCACGTGGACAGCAGGCCACCCAAGGCCATGCACCCGAGAATGACGGCGAGCATCTGCAGGAGCAGGAACGCCGTCGGCGCCTCACCGGCCGGCTCGGTGTCGATCTCGGCGTCGAGGGCCGCATGCTCGGCGACCGCGGCCAGCGGCGCCGGCTCTCCCCCTGTGGACCGCAGGCCGAAGCGCGTCATGAGCCGCGTACCGATCGGCCCACCGAGCAGTCCACCACTCACGAGACCGAACGTCGCGGCGGCCATCGCGGCGGTAACGGCCCCCGTCATGCCGTATTGTTCCTCCATGAGTTTGCCGAACGCGGCGCCGGTGCCATGGCCACCGGTCATGGTGATGGACCCGGAGATGAGGCCGAGCATCGGGTTCACCCCCAGCAGCTTCGCGATGCCAACCCCGATCCCATTCTGCAGCACAGCCAGCAGGCTCGCGAGCACCGCCAGCACGAGCACCTGCGGCCCGCCCTGCTTCAGCAGCCCGAGGCTCGCCCCCAACCCAATGGTGGTGAAGAACGCCACCATGAGCGGCGACTGGAGCGCGCTGTCGAACTCGAGTGCGAGTACCCCGGACTGCCGCAGCACCAGCGACACCACGGCAAACAGGAACCCGCCCACCACCGGCGCCGGGATGTTGAACCGGTCCAACACGCCGACCCGGCGACGCACCCCGTAGCCCAGAAACAGCACCGCGGCCGCCAGCGCCACGGTCTGGATCATGTCGACCTTGAGCGTCATGTGTGCCCCCGGACGTCGGCGCGCCAGGCGGCCAGCACATGCTCGGGCACATGCCACGTGCGGGCCCGCTCGTGGGCCCAGGGCAGCAGCGACCGCGCCGCGTCGGTACACAGGCGATCCGGGGCCGGCGTGATACCCACCCGCCCCAGGTCGAGACGGTCGGCATCCCAGCAGGCCCGCAACGTGGGATCCCCCTCGGTGTGCCCGTCGGTGTGCAGGCGGCACGCTTCGTAGAGCAGGTCGAAGCGCGCATCCTCGAGGTGCACGAGCGTCCCGCGCAGCGAATGTGCGAAGTCACCGCCTCGGGTGCCGTGGCCGTGGTCGAGGTGTTCGTTCACGCGGCGCGCATCGTGAAACAGCGCGAACAGCATGACCACCTCGCGATCGGCCCCGGTCGCCTCGGCCACTCGCAATCCGTTCTCCAGCACGCGCGCCCAATGCACGACGCCGTGGGCGCCGTCGGGGGGCAAGGCATATTCGCGAAGCACGGCGTCGAGCAGGGCCGCTTGATCGTGCACGATGGACATGGATCGAAGGTGTTGGGGGAACGTCGCCGTTACGGCCGGCCGCCCAGATGGCGATCGAAATGCTGCACCAGCTTGCCAAGCAAGTAGCGTGCGTGTGGCGGCCGCGCCGTCCACCCATGCGTCGCCGAGGGGGCAATCACGAGGTCGAAGTCCTTGCCCTGCCGCATCAGCTCCTCGGCGAGATCCGCCGTGGTCTTGAATGGCACCACATCGTCCATGAGTCCGTGGATGAGCATGAGGTGATCACGCAGGCCACCCGCGTACGGCAGCGCGCCGCGCCGGAATGCCTCCGGGTGCGTTCCCGGCCGCCGCGTGATGGCCACGTCGTCGCTGCCGAAGAAGCGCGGATCGGTGGCGGGCGCACCCGCCACACCAGCTTTGAACAGCCCGGGGCGCTTGAAGAGCGCGTACACGGTGATGAGCCCGCCGTATGACGACCCGAAGATGCCGAGCCGCGACGTGTCGGCCCACGCCTCGCGGCCGAGCCAGTGCGCCGTCGCGGCGAGGTCGTCGAGGTCGCGCCCGCCCCACTCAAACAGGAACGCCTCGCGGAAGGCGCGTCCGTAACCCGTGGAGCCACGCACGTCGACCTGTACGACGGCATAGCCGCGCTGCACGAGCAGCTGCTGCAGCAGCCCGTACGTGCCCCCCCAGCGGTTGCGCACCGTGTTGGAGTAGACGGGGCCGAAGAGAACGGGTACGCGCCCGCCGCGTTGTGCCGCGGCTGGCAGCCAGACTTTGGCGTGCAGCGTCTCGGCGGCCACGGCGCCGGCGAAGCGTACGTAGCGAGGCGCGACAAGTCCTGCCGCCGCCAGCCCCCGGCCACCCGGCGGGGTCACCACCACCTCAGCGCCGCCGCGCATGGGTATCAGCAGCAAGTGCGGCGGGGTGACGTCGTCGCTCACAAGGCTCGCCGCCGTGCGGCCGTCGGGGGCCACGAGCACACGATGGGTACCGGCGCGCCGCGTGACCTGCACCGGCGCCTGCCCCGGGTCGGCGCGCCAAAGGTGGCGCTCTGCCACCACCGGTGCCGACGACAGCCATGCGATGCCACCGCCCGGCAGCGGCTGGGCCGCCCCCTGCACGTCGGACGCCGCCGGCGTCAACGCCACCGGCACGGTGTCGCCGGGGGTCACGGCGAACACGCGATAGCGATCGTCGCGGTCGGTGGTGAGCAGCACGCGACGGCCGTCATGCGACCACGCCGAGGCAATCTCGGTGTAGATGCGCGACGCGCGAGCGTCACGATAGACCAGCTGTGGCGCCTGCGTCGGGCGGACCACATGCACCCAGCGCTGCGTCGCGTCATCCGACTCGCGGTCCACGAGCAGCACCCCCTGCGGCGACCACGCGTAGTTCACGATCTGTACCGCCGTGGGCGCATCGAACGGAAGCATGGTCATGGCGCCCGACGCCACGTCGACCAGCGCCACGTGCCGCGACTCGTTCGGGTCGCCGGGATACGGGCGCCGCAGCATGTTCACCTGCGTCTCGGCACCGAGATAGTACGGAAAGGGCACGGTGCGCACGGCGCGGCGATCCACGAGGTGCACCGCGAGCGTACGGCCATCGGGCGCCCAGCTGAACGACGGTGCGGCAGTGCCCCAGGTACCCGGACCGATTTCGCGATCGAGTCGGGCGTAGGTCCCGAGGGGCACCGCGGCTATCGAGGGGACGGCGACACGGGTGAGTGGCCGCGGGGTCGCGTTGCGCGCCGCGCCGTCGAGCGCCACAAGCCAGACGTCACCCTCACGAAGGAATGCCGCGTGGGTGCCGGTGGGCGACAGCGCGATGTCGTGTGCATCTCGCCCCACCGCGGCAATCGTGTCGAGGGCGCCGCTCACGGCATTCACGCGCACGAAGGCCTCACCGCGCAACGCATAGAGGACCCGCCCATTGGCATGCCACGCCAGCTCGCGCACGCCGTCGCGCGTACCGGCCAATGCCGTGAGGGCGCGCCGGTTCCGCCCGTCGTGCGCGACGAGCCACACATCGCGTACGGCGCTGCCACTGCTGTCCCACGCAAAGGCCAGCGTGCGGCCGTCGGGCGCCCACGTCAGGGCCGAGGGGGTGGGCCCGGTGATGGGCGCCGCCTGCACCACCTGGTCGAGCGTGAGAGGCTGGGCCGCGGCGGCCCGACTGGCGACGGCAAGTGCCGCCGTCGCCAGGCGTACCGCGCACCTCAAGGGAAGATGCCCATGTCGACGTACGACTGCGCCACCTTGTCGATCGCGCTCACCATGGCCGCAGTCCGGAGCGTGACACCGGGGTCATCGATGCGACGATGCACCTCGGCCAGCTGACGGTACGCCACGATCATCGACTCGGCGAGACCGGACGCCACGAGATCTTCTTCGTCAGCCCCGTCGGCGAGTGCCTGCGACTCCGCCTCCGTGAAGCGCTGGCCCGTCTTGTCCTCGATGGCGCGCAGCAACTTCCGCAGCGTTTCCTCCTCGTGGCGCTTCTGCATGCGCCCGAATCGCACGTGCGACAGGTTCTTGAGCCACTCGAAGTACGACACGATCACCCCGCCGGCGTTGAGCCACACGTCGGGGAGCACGAGGATCCCCTTTTCGGCAAACACCGCCTCGGCTTCCGGCGTGGTGGGGCCGTTCGCCGCCTCGGCGATGATCTTGGCCTGAATGCGGGGCGCGTTCTCGGCGGTGAGCTGATGCTCGAGCGCGGCCGGGATGAGGATGTCGCACGGGAGCTCCATCGCCGTCATCGCGTTGGGGATGTCAGTCGCGCCCGGGAAGCCGAGCAACGTGCCGTGCGCCTTGCGCCATGCATCGAGGGCCACGATGTCGAGCCCCTGGTCGTTGCGAACCGCGCCGTTGTACTCGACCACCGCCATGACACGCGCACCGGCCTCCATCAGGAAGCGCGCCGCCCAGTAGCCCACGTTGCCGAGGCCCTGCACGATCACCCGCTTGCCTTCGAGGCCGCGGGTGAGGCCGAGACGCTTCATCGCGTCACCGTCGTCGCACGCCTCGCGCAGCCCGTAGTACACACCGCGCCCGGTGGCCTCAGTCCGACCGCGAATGCCTCCCTGCGCCAGCGGCTTCGCCGTCACGCAGGCAATGGCATCGAGTTCACCATTGGCCAGCGAGGCGTAGGTGTCGGCGATCCACGCCATTTCCTTCGACGAGGTGCCATAGTCCGGCGCCGGCACGTCGATACCGGGGCCGATGAAGCGCTTGCGCACCAATTCGTACGTGTAGCGGCGCGTGATGCGCTCGAGCTCCGCCTCGGAGTACTGGCGACGGTCGATCTTCACGCCGCCCTTGGCGCCGCCGAACGGCACGTCGACGATCGCGCACTTGTAGGTCATCAGTGCGGCCAGGGCCTGGACCTCGTCATCGGTCACACTCGGCGCGTAGCGGATGCCGCCCTTGGTGGGGGACTTGTGCTGGGAGTGCTCGGCGCGCCACGCCCGGATGACCTCGATGCGGCCATCGTCTCGCCGAATGGGAAAGCTCACGAAATACACCGCGTTGCAGGCGCGGATCTGGTCGAGCAGCGTGGGGTCGTGCTTGGTATAGGCAGCGGCGCGGTCGAACGCCGTGTTGACCTGCGCCAGGAAGCTCGTGGACATGAGTCGAGAGCAAGAGGGTGGGGGCATCGCCGCACCATCCGGACCGCCAGCGATCGGGATGGTGCGGGACGCAAGAAGTGCCCTTGAAGCTAGAGCGCGCCCACGATTCCCGAAATCAGCGGCGCCGTGCCGTGTGGGCGCCGTGCTACTGTGGCCCCGAGCCGCCTCCGCACGCCGGCCGTCAAGGCAGCGCGTTCACCCGCACACCCACCTGCAGGCCTCGACCGCCTGGCGCCGGCGCCAGGCCAACGCTCGCGGGCAGCGTGGCACGATCCCACCGCTCGCTGCCGACCAGCGCGCCCACCAGGGCGCCGATCATGCCACCGCCAAGCGTGGAGTACGAGGCGTTCTCGGCGATGCTGACACGCTCGCAGTCGGGTTCGAACTGCCCAGCCACGCAGGGGCGATCGCTGAACGGGACCAGCCCCAGCACCAGACCGATCCCACCCCCCCAGAGCAGTCCCTGCCGCGCCCCGCGACTCCGGCTCTTGCCGCGCGAAATCTCGAGGGACGTAAGGGCCCGCACCGGAACCGCCACCGGGACCGCGCCCGGGCGCGTGATCGTCACCGAGTCTGCCGTGCGGGCAATCACCATGCCGGTCAGCTGGCCTGCCACGGCGCCGGGGGCCCGCACCCGCACCTTGGTACCTGGCTGCAGCTCCGCGAGCTGAGCGCCGAGCGATCCCGCAGGCCACAACACGACGCATGCCATCGTCACCACCCATCGTCCGCGCATCACCTGCCCTCCTTGCTGTGACCATGGAAACCTACCGCCTCCCGGTGTGCGCTGCATGTTCCGCCGATCCGCGCCAACTCCCCTGCTCTCCGTGTGTACCATGACCGTTCCATCGTCAGCTCCCACCGCGCTCGACGCCCTCTGGATGCCCTTCACGGCCAACCGGGCCTTCAAGCAGGCACCGCGCCTGTTGGCGCGTGCCGAGGGGGTGCAGTACTGGGATGTGGACGGCCACCGCATCCGTGACGGGACCGCGGGGCTGTGGTGTGTGAACGCCGGACACGCGCGCCCCCCGATAGTTGCCGCCATCCAGCGGGGGGCATCCACGCTCGACGACACGCTCGGCTTCAACATGGGGCACCCGGCGCAGTTCGAACGGGCTGCGCGGCTCACCAGCATCACACCGCCGGGACTCGACCGCGTGTTCTTCACCAACGCGGGTTCGAAGGCGGTGGACACGGCGCTCGACATGGTGATCGCGTACCACGCCGTGCGCGGCGACTCGCGCCGCCTCCGCGTGGTGCGGCGCGTGCGCGGTTACCGCGGCGTGGGGTTCGGCGGCAACTCGGTGGGGGCATCGAGAACAATCGCCAGGCATTCGCGGAGTACCTGCTCCCCCATACCGATGTCCATCTACCGACCACGCACGGGGTGGAAGGCAACCTGTTCAGCCGAGGCCAGCCGGCACACGGCGCCGATCTCGCCGACGCCCTCGTGCAGCTCGCGGCCATACACGGTGGCGAAACCATCGCGGCGGTGATCGTCGAGCCGATGGCCGGCTCGGCGGGAGTCCTCGTGCCGCCCGTCGGCTACCTCGAGCGCCTGCAGGCCATGTGCGACCGCCACGGCATCCAGCTCATCTTCGACGAGGTCATCACCGGGTTCGGCCGGCTCGGCACCCCGTTCGGGGCGCAGTACTTCGGCGTCATCCCCGACCTCATGACCGTGGCCGAGGGCATCACCAACGGGGCCGTCCCGATGGGCGCGGTCGAGGAAGCAGCGAACTGCCGTGCCCTGCCCCCTCCTTCCTGCTACCCTTCCCCCTGTTGCCCGGGGGTTCACTACCCCTACGCACTCCAGCGCGCCGCCGCGTCAGTAATTGAACTGAAAGTGCAACCGCAGCAGATCGCCCGTCTGGGTATTGCGCGGCCGCTGCTTGTCCTCGAAGCGCCGATCACCGCGGTACCACGCCGCAACGAGCTCGAAGTTCGGGTTGGGCTGCCACTCCACGCCGACTTCCACATCGTTGACCGAGTGGCTGCGGGCGTCGCGCTCATGCTTCTTGCCGCCCTCGTACACCTGATAGCGCGTGAACGGGAACAGGACATGTGCCCCGCGCTTCAGCTGGTACGTCGCGGTCACGAATCCCCCGCGCAAGGCGCGGGTCTCGATGCTGTCCCGCGCCGGGTTGTACTCCGGCCCTCGTCCCACGTTGTACTCGGCCAGCAGGCCGAAAGGGCGCGGCGCGAGGTTGATCGAGGCGAGCACGCGCTCGTCGGCATAGTTCCAGTCGGCGTGTCCCTTCACGCCCGCCGTGCGCTGATCGGCTGTGACCACGTACTGCCCCGAGTACGCGGCGATCGACGGCTCGATGATCTGGGTGCGCACCGCGAAGGGATAGGTCACGCGCGCCACCACATGCTGGTTGTCGTTCGACTCGACGCGGTTGGCGGTCTGGCCGTTGAACACGCCGACCGTGACCACGCCGTAGTCACCGCTCCCCTTCAGTCCGTCGTTCACGAGCGAGGCGAAGCGGGCGCGGATCTTCTTCGGCGCCCACATGACGTACGCGCCCACGTCTCGCTCGTTGGCGTGCGCGCTGTTGGTGGCGTCGGCGCGATCGAGCGGCAACCGGTTCTGGCTGCTCTGCATGTTCTCGAAGCTGTACGGCACCTTGCTCTGGCCAAGTCGGACACGGAACTCGTTGTCGGGATCGAGCCCCACGTCCATGTACCAGTCGCGCAGCTGCGCCACGTTGCCACTGGTGCCCACCGCCGTCGCGAAGTCCGGCTGCAGGTAGAGAAAGACATTCTTGTGGACTTGCCCCTGGAAGATGATTCGGGCGCGGCGCAGGAACACACCACCGTTCCGTCCCCAGCTGCGGTCGCACTGCTCGCACTGCAGCTCCGGGTTCGATTCCAGCAGGCGGTTGTAGCGGACCTGCCCGTAGCCGCGTATCCGGAGCTTGTCGTACCAGGGGGTGGCGGGGGCCTTGGGCGGCGCCGCCGGCACCGCCTGGGCGCCAAGGACACCGGCGGAGGCCGGAACGAGAAAGGTCAGGGCGCCAAGCACCCGGGATGCACGGAACATGAACAGGGCCGAGGTCGCAACGTGGTGATCGTTCTGCGACCGCATTGTAACGAACCTTTACCTGTTCTCCTCTTGCGTTACATGGCCTTTACACAACCGTGCTCTGTTCGTGGCTTTGTTCATCCGAACAAACCCCGCAGAGCACGAAGGCCCGGTCATTTCGACCGAGCCTCGTGGATGTGCTGTTACGATAGCGGCAGATCCTGCGCTCCGGCGTCGGGCAGACGGGCAGCGGTCCCCGCTCCGGTCCGTCCGTCTCAGTAGCGCCAGCTCAGGGTGTCGGCCCCACGCGGCGCGCGGGCACGCATGCGCTCGTAGATGCGGGGGATGTACATCTGGTGATAGCGCAGCCGCGAGTACGCGTTGCTGCGCGTGGGATCGCCGTTCCAGCAGTGCTCGGCGCGATCGCCATAGGTGATCTCACCGGTCCACTTCGGGGTGGTGGTGCCGCGCAGGAATTCCTCGGTGAGGTAGACGGCGTTGTTGAGGTAGTAGTTGTCCATGTCGCCGACGTAGATGTTGATCTTGTCGTGGACCTTGGGGCCGAGCGTGGCCCAATCGCGGCGCAGGATGTACGACAGGTCGTAGTGGTCGCGCCAGTAGCGTGCCACCTCGTGGTCGATTGCCCCGGTCTTCTTGTCCCAGATGGGCTTGGGATAGCCGTCGGGCCCCATCGGCGAATACGTGGCCTGCCAGATGTCCCACTGGTCGCCACTGCGTCCCTTGCTGCCCAGGGCGGCCTCGCGACGGTTGGCCTCCTCCATGGTGGTCTGCACCTGCCCCAGGTAGTTGCGATGCGCGGGCCGCGGGGTGCGCTTCCACCGGCTGGGCAGGTAGTACGCGTTCGCCTCCTCGTAGAGGTTGAACACGGTATTCGCGCGAAAGTCGATCGGATCGGGGCAGGCGATGTACGCGCCGTTGAACTCGTCGGGGTAGAACAGCTGCACGGCCATGGCTTCCCAGCCGCCGGTGGAGCCGCCGTACGTGATGCGCGCCCACCCTTGTCCGATGCCGCGGAAACGCCGCTCCACCTCGGGAATGAGCTCGTACATGATGGCATCGCCCCAGGGCCCCTGCGACGCCGAGTTCACGGCGTACGAGTCGTCGTAGTACGGCGTAGGGTGGCGCACTTCCATGAGCAGGACGCGCGGGAAGTTCGGGCCGGTCCAGTCCTTGGAGAACTGGTGGTGCAACTCCTGTTGGATGCGGTTGTAGCCGGCGAGGTTGAAACGCGCCGAGAAATCGGGCGCGAGATTCGGATCGGGCGGCGTCTCGCGAAAGCCTTCGAAGGTGGCCGGGAAGTGTCCGTGGTACACCACCAGCGGATAGCGGGCCTCGGGGTGCTCGTCGAACCCCATGGGGAGCAGCACGTTGGCGCCGATGACCATGTCGCGGCCCCAGAACTTCGACAGGCGTTCGCTGCGGATGGTGACGTGTTTGATCCACTTCGTGTCCAGCGGCGGCGCGATGGCCGGAATCTCGCGGTCGAGCGCGATGGCCAGCCGGATGCGCTGTCGCGGGTCGATGGTGATCCAGCGCGGGGTGCTGAGCAGGTTGCCCGGCTTGCGGGCCCACTGCTGCCCTTCGCCCCGGTCAGGCGGCAGCTTGACGGTGTGCCCGGTGCTCAGGTGAAAGGTCTCGTAGCGGTTGAGCAACGCCTGCACCCAATAGCGGCCGGGCGGCAGCTCGCGCAGGGTGGCGAGTGGATAGCCGTCGGCTTGTGCCCCCACGACGCGCGCCGTGCCGGGCACCCACGCGTCCACGTCCTGTCCGAACACCAGTTGCGACTCGGGCCCGTCGGAGATCTGGAAGCGCGGTTCGCGTGTGCTGTCGGTGGAGATCAGCAGCAGGAGGCGGCCGTCGAGTGGCGTGTTGGCGCGCTCGCGCGGGAGCGTCACGGCGACCTGAGGGCCGAGCCCCGGCCGTGGCAAGGCGGGGCGAGGCTGCGTATTGGCGGCGACCGGACCAGCGGCGAGGGCAGCGACGAGCGGGACGGCCAGATAGTGGGGACGCATGAGGCAGGCTCCCTGATGGCGTGTGGGGGACCGTGCGAACGTACAGCGGCGGGAACGACACGGATACGGCTCCAGGTCAGCGCACCGCGCGATCCCAGGACATTGTCCTTTCGGCTCTTCGGGGTTGCGCGTGGGGTGGCGTTCGGTTGGGCGGCGGCCAGCGTCGAGCGCCCTCCGGCGGTCGGCGGCGTCAGGCGCCACGCCGGCATCACGCGCCGTGCGAATCGCGCCCGGTCGTGCGGGCCCGTCGCGATGGCGTCCTGGCCCCCTGCGGGGGGTGGTTTACGACCACCGGATCACCCCAGGTGCTCCACCCGAGGAGCGCGCGCGGCTGGCCTGCTGCGCAGGGCGATCCTGCCGTTCTCCCGTTGTTGATCGCGACGCCGAAGGCGGCGCCGGCATCACAATGCCCGCCTCGCGGCGCCCGCATCGCGGCACCCGCCTGGCCAGATATCCAGGGGACCGCGATGTGGCCAGACCACCCCACGCCAAACGCGGACGAGCCGTCTTTTCGAGGTGGTCTCCGTGAGCCGTTTCCGTCTGTTCAGCGCAATCCGCGGCCAAAGGACTCGCCCCGCGCACCACGCCACCCGTGGCCCGCCGATCTCGCCGCCGACACCAGAGCCCGCCAGGCGGTGCCCTACAGCGCCGACGGATACGTCGCCGGGAACTCGCCCCGGTCCCAGAGCCCTGTACGCTCGAGGGGTTCCACGGCACGCGTCACATCGTAGTGCAGCAGTACGTCGAATTGCTGGGGCAGCCGCGTCAGGAAGTAGTGGCTCTGGCGTTCAGTCTCGGGCCGGTAGATCACACCGATCGCGCGCTGCAGGCGCGGCGTAGCGAGTGCCTCGCGCAGGTCGCTACGGCCCCGGAAGTCGAGCAGCAGGCTCGTTCCCACCTCGTGCAACAGCTGCTCGCAGCTCCCGGGGAGTGCCGGCCGCACCATCATGCGTTGGGCTGGCCCACCCCAGTCCGAGGCTGCCGTCACCGTGCCACCGTGGGTGGTGAATCCGACGTGCAGACTCCGCGGGCCCATGGCCTCGCGCGCCAGCTGGCCAAGGTTCAACTCGCCGTGCGTGGCCATCTCGGTGGCCGAGGCGTCGCCGAGGTGCGAATTGTGGGCCCACACCACCAATCGCGCCGCGCAGCCGCGCTCCGCGGCAAGATGCGTCGCCAAGTGCCCCAGCGTGTCGAACATGTGCCGGTCGCGCAGGTTCCACGAGGCGGCCCGCCCACGGAACATCGCCCGATAGTATGCCTCCGCGTTGCGGACGAGCCGCGCATTCTGTTCGGCGAAAAAGTGCGCGTCAGCCAGCACCCGGCCATCGCGCGGCGCGTACGTGGCCGCCGCCTGCTGCAGCTCGAGCAACTGCGCCACCACGTCGCCCTCGCACGATTCGGCCCAGCCGCGGGTAGCCGCGTAGCCGTACTCCTGGGGATCGTCGCCGAAGTGGTCGAAGCAGGCGTAGCGCCGGCGGGCGCGGGCCGCCGCGTCGGGGTCGACGATGTCGAGATACGACAGTACGGCCGCCATGGACGCGTGCAGGCTGTAGAGATCGAGGCCGTAGAAGCCCACCCGCGGCGCGGCTGTCGGCAAGGCATCGTTGTACGCCCGCAGCCATCCCACGAAGTCGAGCACGTCGGCATTGCGCCACATCCACTGAGGAAATCGCCGGAACCCACCCAGCGCTTCGTGAGCGTCGGCATCGTCCGAGAGGCCGCGCACGTAGCGGTTGACGCGGAAGGCATCGGGCCAGTCGGCCTCCACGGCCACGCCGGCAAATGCGTGCTCGCGTATGAGCCGCTTGGTGAGCTCGGCTCGCACACGATAGAAGTCGTGGGTGCCGTGCGACGCCTCGCCGATGAGCACCACCGACGCGTCGGCGGCGTGTTCGAGGATGACGTCGAAGTCCGCAGGGGCCCCGGTGAGCGGCTGCGCCGCAGCCGACACCGTGTGGATGAGATCAGCCGAATCAGCCATGGCAAGGTACCGGCGTCCTCAGTTCATGGCACGCCGACGCGCTGCCGTCGCGCTGCCGTCGCGCTGCCGTCGCGCTGCCGTCGCGCTGCCGTCGCGCTGGAGGCATCAGGCGAACGCGCGCAGGGATCTTGTCATTGCCCATCCGCCCCCGCAAGCCACCGGGCGGCAGACACGCGGAGGAGCACGCCGTGCGAGCCTGACGCCACCGGATGAGAGTGCAGACGGGACGACCGGCGACGTGCGGGCACCCGGCCCTGCTGCGCCGCCGCGGCAACCCTTTGCCTCGCCCAGCCGTTCCATTCGACATGTCTGTCGCCCGCTGGCCCATCCCGCTCGGCGCCATCCTCGTCCATCTGGGGATTGGCTCGGTGTACGCCTGGAGCACCCTCAACCGCCCCATCATCGCCGCCATGCCCGCCATGCCGGCGTGGGCGAGCCCCCCGTACACCACCTTCACCTCAGCACTGGTGCTGCTGGGGTTGAGCGCGGCCACCTTCGGGCCGTGGGTGGAGCGACGCGGTGCTCAGGTCGCGGCTCGAACCGCCGCCGTGTTCTTCGCCAGTGGGCTGCTCCTCGGGGGCATCGGGCTTGCCCTGCGCCAGCCGCTGCTGGTGTTCCTCGGCATGGGCATCCTGTGTGGCATCGGCTGCGGGCTGGGGTACATCGCCCCGGTCAGCACGCTGGTGAAGTGGTTTCCCGACCGGCGCGGCATGGCCACGGGGTTTGCGATCATGGGGTTTGGCGGCGGTGCGTTCCTCGCCGGCTACGCCAATGCGTTTCTCATCGAGCGGGTGGGCGTGGCCAACGCCCTGTTTGTGCTGGGGGCGCTGTACCTGGTCATCATGCTGACGGGCGCGCAGCTACTGCGGCCGGCGCCCGGGTGCCCGCTTCCCGATTCGAACATCAACCCCCGATCGACACCGACACGCACGGTGGATGAGGGGCTTACCCGACGCGAGGCGGTGCGGACGCCACAGTTCTGGCTGCTGTGGGGCATCCTCTGCATCAACGTCACCGCCGGCATCGGCATCCTGGCGCAAGCCAGCCCCATGATGCAGGACCTGTTCGGCCGCACCCCGGCCGAGGCGGCCGCCATCGTGGCCGTGATCAGCCTGTTCAACGCTGGCGGGCGCCTGCTCTGGTCGAGCGCGAGTGACCTGATTGGGCGGCGCCCCACCTACCTGATCTTCTTCGGCGCGCAGATCGGGCTGTTCCTGCTCATTCCGCCGCTGGCGCAGGCGGGTTCGTGGTGGCCGTTCCTGGCCTGTCTGCTCACGGTGTTCACCATGTACGGCGGTGGGTTTGCGACCATTCCGGCGTTCCTGGCCGACCTGTTCGGCACGGCCAACGTAGGCGCCATTCATGGCACCTTGCTTACCGCCTGGAGCGTGGCCGCCGTGGTCGGCCCGGTGATCATCACCCAGCTGTCCGAGCGGGCACGCGCGGCGCTGGCGCCCGGCACATCCCGGGTGCACATCTACGACCAGCCCCTGCAGTTGCTGGCGCTGCTGCTGGGCGTCGGGCTGCTGCTCACGCTCGCGGTCCGGCCGCTGGCACGGGAACGCGGACGCGAGGAGCGGCACAACTCCTGACGCACCGGCGACGAGCGGCAGCCTCGCCTTCAGCCCCGGAGTGACCGTGCGCCAACTCCCTGTTGCCTTGCTCGGTGGTGCCCTCGTATCCCTGCTTGCCGCCTCGGCCCGCGCCCAGACAGCAAACCCGCGCTTCGGACGCTGGCTGCTCAAGTCGGACGCGCCGCCACCGGCCAGCAACATCATGACCTACGAGCCGTTCGGCGCACAGGGCATGAAGGTCACCATCCAATCGGTGAACGCGCGCGGTGACACCACGCGCTGGTGGTACACCACCGAGTTCGACGGGCGCGACATGCCGGTGACCGGCAACGCCAACCAGACCCACGCGGCCGTGCGCACGGTGAGCCCGCTCATCAACGAGATCGTGAACAGCAGTCATGGGCGCGTCACGCAGCGCCTCACCAACGTGCTCTCGCCCGACCACTCCACGCTCGCTGTGATCTACCTGCGCGAGGACGTCGCCGGAAAGACCACGGGGGTGACTTTCGCGACCTACGTGCGCATGCCGTAGGCCGCAGCGCGCCGCCAGCGCGGGCTCGCAACCATGCGCGCGACGATACGCGTCGCCTGATCAACGCGCCGCGTTGGTGTACGTCTCGGCGGTGATGAGCCAGCCCATGTCGCTGTGTCGCCACTCGGCGGTGTAATGGCCATCCTGCTCGTGCACACGGCCGCGAACGCGCCAGCGGGCTTTCCATTGGCCGCGCTCGGTAGCCCGCAGCGGCTGCTCGTGCACGATGATCTGCTCGGGCGTGCGCACGTAGCCGCCGAATCCCGGGTCGGCCATCTGCTGTGCGAACGCCGCACGGTTGGCGGCACGGCCCGTCAGCACGGGCCCGCCGGCAACGGCAACGGTAACGTCATCATCCATGAACGACACGACATATTGCGCATCGAGCGCCGCAATGGCGGCATTGGATTGCCTGCGCAAGGCCCGGATGTCGGCGGCGTGGTCTCGCATGGCCGGAATATGCATGGCCGGACGCGAGAAGCGCCGGGCATCGCTGCCCGGCGCTTCCCTGTGTCGGCCTCGGAGGGTCGTACCGACCTGTGGTCGTGATGGCACGTGCAGCCATCTGAGTCCGAGTCGGCACCCGATCGAGGAGGGGTCGAACCCTGCCCCGACGGCGCGTTCCACGCGGCGGTGGAATGTTGCAGCGGGTCGATGCACGCGGTGCCCTCTCGCTTCGCCTCTTGCACCCTGAGGAATCGGGATCGATCCCCGACCCGCCGAGTCATCGTGGAGGCATCGCCCTCACTCTGCACGTCCACAGTGCAACCAAACGGCGCGGCGCACCATAGGGGAATCCTTTACCGCAACACCAGCGAACGGCGGCAGCCGCAACGACGGCACAGGAAACCACGTCATGGGAACGGCGTGATCGGGACGGCGAAACAGCGAACGGCGGCAGCCGC
>JAJTGR010000085.1 GCA_021299375.1 Gemmatimonadota bacterium | reverse complement strand
GTGCACAAGGCCACGGGCGCGTTCAGCGCCAACGGCAAGCAGGTCCCGGCCGGCTCGTGGTTGATCAAGACCGACCAGGCGTTCCCCTCGCCCGTGCTCGACATGTTCGAGCCGCAGGATCACCCGAACGACTTCCGCTATCCGGGTGGCCCGCCGATCCCGCCGTACGACAACGCCGGCTGGACGCTCGCCTATCAGATGGGCATCGAGTTCGAGCGGGTGCTCGACGGCGGCCTCACGGGCCCTTTCGAAAAGGTGAACGGCATCACGCCGATGCCCGCGGGCACGGTGGCCAAGGGCAAGGCGGGCTACTTCATCCACGCGTCGGTGAATGACGCCGCAACCGTCGCCAACCGGCTGGGCAAGGCCAAGGTGAAGGCGTCGCGCATCCCGACCGCCTTCAAGGACGGCGACAGGACGTGGCCGGCGGGCTCATGGTTCATTCCCGCTGGTAGCGCGGCCGATCGCGTGGTGGCCGACGCCGCGAAGGATCTCGGCGTGAACTTCGCGGCTGCCAACAGCAAGCCGAGCGCCGCGCAGGCGGTGCAGCCGCTCCGTATCGGGCTCGTCGACCGCTACGGCGGCAACATGCCCACCGGCTGGACGCGCCTGATCCTCGAAAAGTTCGAGTTCCCGTACACCACGGTGTATCCGCAGGAAATCGACGCTGGCAATCTCAAGGCCAAGTACGACGTGATCGTGCTGACCGACGGCATGTTCAGCGAGGCGGCCGCCGGCCGTGGTTTCGGCGGCTCGCCCGACACGACGCTCATCCCGGCCGAGTACCGCAAGGAGCTGGGCCGTCTGTCGAGTGAGAAGTCGGCCGCTTCGCTGAAGGCGTTCGCCGAGGCCGGCGGCCGCGTGGTGGCGATCGGGTCGAGCATCGGCATCGGCAAGGCGATGGGGCTGCCCATCGACAACTACATGGCCGACGCCAATGGCCGCCCGTATCCGGGGGAGAAGTATTACATCCCCGGTTCGGTACTCGAGGTGAAGGTCGACACGACAGCGACCATCGCGGCCGGCATGCCCCCGCGCCCGGCGGTGATGTTCGACAACAGCCCGGTGATGAAGCTCGGCCCCGATGCCGCCGCCAAGGGTGTCCGACCGCTGGCAGTCTTCGACACGCCCACGCCGCTGCGCTCGGGCTGGGCGTGGGGTCAGGAGCTGCTCAAGGATGGCGTGGCGATGGCCGAGGCCACCATCGGCAAGGGCACGGTGTGGCTGTTCGGCCCCGAGATCCTGTTCCGTTCGCAGGCGCACGGCACCTACAAGTTGTTCCTCAATGCGCTGGACGGGGGCTTCAAGCGGCCGACCGCAGCGCTGCAGTAAGCGCGGGTTCGCGCCAACGGTCTGAGCGTCCTGGGCCCTCAGACCGTTGGCGCCCATCCCTGCGACGGGATGGGCCGAACCAGATCGCTCCGGGCGCCGTCTATATTTCGGCATGGCGCTTCCGCTGCGGACGGTCCTCGCGAACGGTACGAAACTCGTGGGCATGATGGTCCCCATCGGCGTGGGCCTCGGCCTGGGGCGGCTGGCCACGCCGTACCTGCCGCAGATCACGGCGTGGGTGGAGACCCTCGGTGTGTGGGCGCCGGCGGCGTTCATCGCCAGCTACGTGGTGGCGTCGGTATTCATGCTGCCGGCGTTTCTGCTCATCATCACCGCGGGCGCCGTGTTCGGCGTGGTGAAGGGCGCGGCGTTCGCGCTGCTCGGAGCGACGCTGGGCGGCACGGTGGCGTTCCTGCTCGGGCGCACGGTGCTGCGCGGGTGGGTGGCCGCGCAGATCGCCAAGAACGCCACGCTCACGGTGGTCGACCGCGTGATCGGGCAGGAAGGGCTGCGGCTCATGCTGCTGCTCCGCCTGTCGGGCGTGGTGCCCTTCGTGCTCACCAACTACGCCCTCGGCGTCACCACGGTGAGCCTGCGCGACTTCGTCATTGCCATGGTCGGGATGATTCCCACCGTGGCCACCTTCGCCATGATCGGCACGGCGGGCATCCAGGCGGCCGGCGGCAAGGCCGACGTGCCGCAGTGGATCCTGTGGATGGGCATCGCCTCGACGCTGCTGCTGGCGGTGCTGCTCACGCGCATTGCGCAGCGGGCGATCAAGGAAGCCGAAGCGCGGCAGGCCATGGCAACGCTGGCGACGGCGAGGCCGCAGTAGGCGTCTGGTCGGCACCGCGCGACCGGGGCACGGCGGCTCACCAGGCGTTACACTTGCCTGGACCTTCACCTCAAGCCTGCCCGCATGCGCCGCTTCGCCCTCCCCGTGTTGGTGTTGTTCACGGCGGCCTGCACCCGCCGTTCCCTCCCCCCTGACGCCTTGGGGTCGACCGGACCGCGCGTCGGCCCGCCATCCGGTTCGGTCGTCGTCGTCGGCGGCGGCCAACAGGGCCCCGAGATCTTCGCGACGTTCATCGAACTCGCCGGCGGCCCCGACGCGCTGATCGTCGAAGTCCCCACGGCCGGTGGCGACTCCATCGACGCCGCCAACGTCGGGCGCGGGCTGCGCGGTGCCGGCGCGCGGAATGTGGTGGTCTATCACACCACCGACCGCGCCGTGGCCGACGCCGACACGTTCGTGGCGAAGATCGCGAATGCGCGCGGCGTATGGTTCGGCGGCGGGCGGCATTACCGCCTCGTGAACTCCTACATGGGCACGAAGAGCCAGCGGGCCTTCGAGGCCGTGCTGGCCCGCGGCGGTGTGGTGGGAGGCTCGAGCGCGGGGGCGAGCATCCTCGCCAGCTCCCTCGTACGGGGCGCGCCGTCGAACGACAACCGCATCATGAACCACCCGCAGTACCTCGCCGGCTTCGGCTACCTGCGCAACACCGCCATCGACCAGCACGTGGTGGCGCGCGACCGCCTCGCCGACCTGCACGACTCGCTCACGTCGACGCGTCCCGATCTGTTGGGCCTCTCCGAAGACGAGGGCACCGCGTGGGTCGTGCGCGGTGACACCGCAACGCTCATCGGCCGTGGCAAGGGCTTCGTGTACAACGGCCGCGATCCGAACGACGCCGGCAAGCCGTTCCTGACGGTGTACCCCGGCGATGCGTACGACCTCGGCGCACGGCGGCTGCGCTCGCGGGCCGGCAACGGCTCGGCGGTCACGACCGCGTTCGTCGACTCCCTGTTCGCCCCATGGCGCGATGCCACCCGCGGCGGGGCCGCGGTGCTGGTGGCGGTGGATGGCAAGGTGCTCCTGAATCGCGCCTGGGGCATCGCGACGCAGCCGAAGTATTTGCCCGAAACAGCGGTGCCGGCGTTCCCGCTCGGCCGGTTGTCGGGCGTGTTGAACGCGTCGCTGACCGCCAATGGCGTCGGCCGCATCGATGCGGCCTCGATCCGGCGCCTGACCGCCATCGGCGGCATGCAGCGGGCGCGCCGTGACAGCACCGACGGGACGTGGAACGCCAACGTTGACGACCTGTACCGATTCGAACTCGGTCGCTTTGGCGCGCGGGCCGGCGTCCGCGATACCACGCCAGTGCCGTCGGCGTTCACGGTGGACACTGTCGGCGGGCGGTTGCGCCATGCAGCCTACGCCGGGCCCGACGGCACCCGTTCGGCGTGGGTGCGCTATCCGACACAGCGGGCGGTCGTGCTCGTGCTCACCAATGACGCCGCGGCGGATGCGCGCGGGCTCGCCGAGCAGCTCGCGGCACGGGCGCTTGGTTCGGTGCGGCCGTAGCAGGTACGCGAGCCGCCCGCGGCATCAACGCCCCGACCCGGCGCGCTGGGGTCACTTCGACCTCGTTACCGTGAACGGAATCGAGATCTCTCCGAACACCGCCCCGCCCTGTGGCGCCGCGCTGTCCCGCACCGATACCAGCGTGCCGCGGAAGGTGAGACTCGTCCACTTCGGGTCCGCGCGTTCGAAGTAAAGGAATCCGGAGAGCTGCCCGTCGGGCTCGATGACCCCTTCCGGCATCGCCCGGCCCAGCATCTCCACCGTGGGGCGGATGCTCTGCACGAAGGCGTAGTGGTAGTAGCCATAGTAGCCGGGGTCGTACAGCGGATAGCCGCGCGCATACACCGGAATGCCCGGGTACACCCGGGCGAAGTACGGCGCGATGTAGAAGCGGCGATATCCGAATGCCGGCGTGATGATCGGCGTGTACGCGTCGATCATCATCGGCTGCAGCAGGTCGCCTTCGACTTTGTACGGCGGGAGCGCGCCGTGCCGGTGCCCGTTGGCGGCGACGAGAGCGAAGTCGCCGTAGCGCACCCGCAGTGGCTGCGTGCTGCCATTGGTGATGGTGACCCGCATGGGCTGCACGGCATTGGTGACGCGGGCGTCGCCGTCCCACGCGTCGGCCTGCACGGTCACGCGGACCCCATCGACCTGTTCCACCGCCACGCTCGTGGCACCGCTCACGGTGCGCGCCTCCGGGGCTGGCGAGAGCGACGCGGTGGCACAGGCGGAGAGCAGGACGAGCGTCCCGCCCGCCAGCAGGGCAAGTGCCGCGCCAGCCAGCCGTGCCGGGCGGGAAATCACGGCCTGTATGCGCGATGACATCATGATACCTCCTCCGAAAAGAGCATGCCGATGCCTGCAGGGTGTAGCGGAGGGACACCGTACGCCGTCAGTCGCGGCCCGACGTGCTGTGGGCGCTTCCCACACACGGACTCGGCAGCTGGCGGCGCGAAAGGAGGCGCCGTGTCAGGCCTCAGCGGATGGCCTCAGTGAACGCCGGCTACCATGCTGGTGGAGATGCTCGGCACGTCGTCACCCTGACCAGGAGGCCTCATGTCCATGCGGTTCCTGCCCCGCCGAGGGCGCCTGCTGCCGCTGGCCACGCTGACCGCGCTATGTGTTGCCGGTGCGGCACCCGCCGCCGCGCAGCCCACGGGCACGGTGCGCAGCTGGAGTGCGCTCCCGTCGGCCGTGGCGCTCGGCACGCCATTGCTCGTCACCCGGACCGATGCCAGTCTCGCCCGCGGCACCCTGGGCACCATCGACACCCAAGGGCTTACCCTCGAGGGGCCCAACGGGCGGGTCGCGATCGCCGCCAGCGCCGTCCAGCGCATCGTCCGCGCCGACGCCCGCAAGCGGCGCGTGCTACGCTACGGCATCCCGCTGGGGATGCTCGTCGGCGGCGTGACCATGCTGGTGATGGATGGCCAGTCGAGCAACCCGGAGCCCGGGCAGGCGTTCGGGATGGGCGCGGTGCTCATCGGGCTGCCAGTGGGGGCGCTGCCCGCGTCGGCCATGCCCGTGCGTCCCCTCTACGAAGCCCCGGCGCGGTTGGCGAGGTGGACGCGTTCGCGCAACGTCCGACTCACCAAACTCCGAGCCCGATCAGGGCTCGGACTGGGCGAGCCGTCTGTTGAGGGCGAGGGCGTGGCATGGCTATGCTTCGGCTACCGGCTTAACGAGCGTCGACCCAATTCGTCTACCCCGAGGAAGCGCGCGGGTCGGCCCCCGAACCGCGCAGCCACCGATCCGACTTCGCCACTCAGGAGAAAACGATGCGTGCACTGACCCTGTCCACGGTACTCGCTGCGGCGGCCCTGCTCGCCGCCCCCAGCGCTCGGGCTCAGGCCGCCGCCGGCGCCGGCCCCCGCGCTGGTGCGCAGGAGCGTCGCGCCGAAGCGCGCGAAAAGATGGCCGAGAAGCTCAAGAGCATGACCCCGGAGGAGCGGAAGGCCGCGCTGGAGCAGGCCAAGGACCGTCGCGGGGAGCGTCGGGAGGAGCGCCTCGAGAACCTCACCCCCGAACAGCGGGCCTGGGCGCAGTCGATGGCCGCCGAGGCCAAGCGCATCCAGGAGGGGGTCAAGGGGGGGACGGTCACGCGCGAGTCGGCTGCGGCGCAGCTCAAGGCATGGCGCGAGGCCAATCCGCGCCCGAAGGGTGGCAGCGGCCTCTGAGCCGCGTGCCCCTCTCCGTGCTCGCGCACATGCTGACGCGCGATGGACTCCGGTCCGTCGCGCGTCGTTGCGTGCGGCCCCGGGCGGGCTTTCCGGTCACGTTGGTGCTGGCCGCCGGGCTCGGCCTGCCCGGGGCCCGGCCCGCGATTGCCCAGGCGCCGCGAGCGGCGTCGACCGATACGCTGCGCCGGGCGCTGGTCCGAACCGATGACGGGTTGGCGGCTCGCACACGGCAGACGCTCACGATGTCGGGCACCATCCGTCGGTATCGGGTTGGCACCACGACCGTCGGCGAGGAGGCGTCGCCGCTGGCCTGGCGACTGGTCTCGCCGCACGTGGCGGCGCGCCTGAGCGGCACCCCGCTGTCCCTCGAAGCCACGGGCATCACCGTGCGGGGGACGACACCAATCCGCGCCCGGATCGATGTCGTCCCACGGGCGGGCGATACGCTCAGCGTGTACGCGCGCAGCGGCAGCGGCCCCCGCACGCTCGACAGCACGCAGGCTCTGGCCGTGGGCGCCGCCGGCACCGCGGTGCTCGACCTGTCGAGCCTGACGCTCGGTGTTGCGCCGCAGGTCGGTATGCGCGGCCGATGGTCGTTCCCCGTCGGCAACGTGGTGCTGGGGCTGTCTGCCGCCGCCGAACGGGACCTGCCGCCCTCGGCGACGGGCGTGGTGTACTGGCAGGGGACCACGCTGCGCGGAGGCGCAAGCGTCACGGGTTTCGTGAGCGAGCAGACCGTGGTCGCCAGCGTCGACCTCAGCACGAGTCGCGCCGACTCACTCGGCGGGCGGAACCAGTTTCCCGGGGGCGGGGCGGTGACCCTCTCGGCCTCGACCAGCGGCGCCCTCGACGAGGACGGCACCCGCTGGTTCGCCGGCGACGCGTTCTACGTCCGGCCGTTCGGCAACGATCGCAACGATCAGCCCACGCGCCTCATTCCTCAGGGCAGCTTCGGCGGGGTGAGCGGCCTGCTGCTGCTCGAATCCGGCGCGCTCACCTGGACGCCGGCCATCTCAGTGATGCGGGAGGCGAGCACGGCCTCGCTGGCGGCTCAGCAAGGCGGCCTACTCTCGAGAACGGCCCTCAGCAGTCGTGCGTGGACCGTCGCCGGCAGCCTGAGCGTCGACATCCCGTTCAGCAGCGCGATCACGCTGTCGCCGGAGGTCGGCGCCGTGGGGGGCACGGTGAGCTCGACGCTGGCCGAGACCACGGGACGTGTGCTGGGGCGACGCGGACGCGTGGTGAATTTCACCAACACCAGCGGCTTCGCCGACGCCGTGCGCGGCTGGTGGGGTGGGGTGGCCGTCAGCGTGCGCTACTAGCGCCGCCGCCCCGTGAGCCCCCCTACCGCTTCTCCATCGCGTCCCGCACATCCAGCAGGATCTCGAAGTAGAGCTGCTCGCGGCGGTACGAGAAGTCGAGCGCGGCCATCTGCGCCGGGTCACCGGTCTCCTTGGCGCGTTCGAAGGCTTCGCGATACATCTCTTCGAGATTGTTCAGGATCCGCTCACGGGAACGCGACATACGCAGGGCCTCGAGGGCGTTGAAGGTCAGGCGGGGCGGGGCATCGTCCACCGTCTCCACACTCTCCTCCGGATCGAGGAACTTCGTCAGCCGCTCGAGCAGCAGGCGGCGACCACGATCGGGGAGGTTCACAGGCAGACGGGAGGCAGACAGACGCGGTGAAGCGCTCGGAACTCTTTGCCCGCGACGGCAACCGCTGTGTGTACTGCGGGCTCGTGCAGGAACCGGACGCCCTGAGCGTCGACCACGTCCAGCCGCGGATGCGCGGGGGGGACGGGTCTGGGGGCAACCTAGTAACGGCCTGCAGGGGGTGCAACACGAAGAAGGGGGGCCGCTCGCTGGCCACCTTCCTGGCGGCCGAACCGGAGGCCCGGCGGAACTTCTTTGCGCTGGCGCGGTACGTATGGCCACGACACTTGCGAGCAGTGGCCGAGGAGCTTGCGCGCCGGGGCGTAGTGGTGGCCCCAACGGAGCTCGTGGAGGGGATCCGGGGGCTGCGCAGCTCCGAGGCCATCGCTAGCGTTCTGCAGTCGCAGGTCCGCAGCACCAACAGTTCGGAGTCGGAAGGGGAGTAGCCACGCGGTCGCCGCTTTCGGGCGGCGTGCCGTGCGGCCGGATCGTCAAGACTGTCGCGACCTCGCGGCACGGTCCGGTCGGGTGCCAATCGCACCAGGCGAGACCTTCACACGCTACGCCACCCGCCTCGTTCCGGCGCCGGTGGTCGTTCGTGCGAAGGCTCGCCTTTTTTGTGTTCCCAAGCGCCGGTCCATCCGGCCACACACATCCCGAGCACGCGTTATGAACAACATCAAGGTCTTCGTTCTCATGGCCGGCCTGACCGGCCTCGTGGTAGCCATCGGCCAGGCGGTCGGTGGCGGCTCCGGCGCAATCATGGGGCTGCTCATGGCGGCCGGCATGAACCTGTTCATGTACTGGGGCTCCTCGAGCATGGTGCTGCGCTCGTACAACGCGCAGGTGGTGACCGAGCGTGAGGCGCCGGAGCTGTACGCCATGGTCGACCGGCTGCGCCAGCGCGCGGGACTACCCATGCCCACCGTGGCCATCGCGCCGCACGACCAGCCCAACGCCTTCGCCACCGGCCGCAATCCGGAGCACTCCGTGGTGTGCGTGACCGAGGGGCTCATGCGCATGCTCAGCACGGATGAGCTGGAAGGCGTGGTGGCTCACGAGCTGGCGCACATCAAGAACCGGGACATGCTGCTGCAGACGATCGCCGCGACCATGGCCGGCGCCATCGGCAACATCGCCCAGTTCGCGCTCTTCTTCGGGGGGCGCGGCGACGACGACGAGGGGGCGAATCCGGCGGTGGCCATCGCCCTGATGATCATCGGCCCGATCATCGGCATGGTCATCCAATTCGCGATCAGCCGCCAGCGCGAGTTCAAGGCCGACGCCGTGGGCGCCGAGATCTGCGGCCGGCCGATTTCGCTGGCCAACGCCCTACTCCGCCTCGAGTCCGGGGCGCGGCGCATCCCCATGCAGGTCTCGCCCAACGCGGCCCCGCTGGCCATCGTGAACCCGCTCGCCGCCTTCAGCATGCGGGGCGTCAGCAAGTGGTTCAGCACCCACCCGCCCACCGACGAGCGTGTGGCGGCGCTGCGGGCGCTGGCGGGGTGACGCGGGTGCATGACCGGCGCGCAGCCCGGGACCGCCACTGAACGTCAGCCGCCGCCAGCCCCCAGACGGTGGAACACGGCCTCCTCGACCACCCGCCCCTCCTTGAGGTGCTCGACCACGATGCGGTCGAGGAGTTCGGGGGTGACCCCGGCGTACCAGACACCCTCGGGGTAGACGGCCACAATCGGACCGCCAGCGCAGACGCCGAGACAGGGGGTTTCGGAGCGCTTCACCCGCGTGGGACCGAACAGCAGGCCGTGACGCTGCAGCAGGGATGCCAGGCGCGCGTAGATGGCGCGGCCACCACGATCGTGAGAGCAGAACCCACCCGTGCACACCAGCACGTGGCGCGTGTAGGGCTCCATTTCCGGATGGGCTGCCAACGTGTGGTGCTCCTGTCTACTCCGGTGGACGGGGGGCGCCGGCACCACCACGCGCGGTGCGCGCCGCCGCCCGCTCGCGCACCAGCAGATACATGCCGCGCATGGCAAACAGGGTCCCCACCAGAGAGATCCCCACTCCCCGGGGGCCCATGTCCCGAAGGAAGTGCGACGCGGCGGCACTCAGCAGGAATCCGGCGCCGGAATAGATCAGCCCCTTCTGCTGTGTACGGTTCCACTTGCCGCTCTGGGCCTGCAAGGCGGCCGTGCCCAGCAGCCAGACGCCTCCGGTACCGACGAGGGCGGAAGCGACGGTGTCGCGGTCGAGATCCATGGGGAGGGCGCGGGGTGGGTGGGCAGACGCGTTCAGGTAAACGTAGTGGGTTACGCGGGTGGGTGGGGCGGGACGACGAACGGCGGCACACTCACGGCGGTACACGGCGGTGTCACGACGAACGGCGTGATGGGGTGGGCGTCACCACTTGATGAAGCCCATCGCCACTTCCACCACGATCAGCGCCACGATCGCGATCTCCAGGGTCTCGCTGCGGCTGGCCTGTGCCTCGCCGTTGAGCATGGCGTAGGTATCCCGCAGAATGGCCAGCTTGCGGTCGATGCCGGCGCGCCACGCCTGGCCGCGAAAGAGCTCCAGCGCCGCCGAGTACACGCGCGCCAGGTACACGTCGTCGGTGACCTTGAGCGCGTTCTCCACGCGCTCCACCAGTTCGGTGGAGTCGGCCACCTGCTGCTGCAGCCGCGCCAGCAGCGCCGCGAAGCGTCGACCGGGAAAGACGCCGCGCCGGGCGCGCGCCGCCTCGATGTCGTCGTACAACCGCGGCAGCTCGGCATCGAGCAGGGCGTCGTAGTAACGCAGCTCCAGCAGCTGGGCATTGGCGAACTCCAGGATGTACTGCAGGTCGGTGTCCTGCTCTCCCGGCTCGATGACCAAGGCGCTCTCCCAGGTCAGCACGGCGAGATCGTCGTCGTAGTACCGGAAGCGATGCGGCAGCAGTTCGCGCCGTGCCTCGGCGCTCAACGGGCGCGTTTCGTTGAGCAGCAGCGGCACCACATCGAGCGCGGCCAGCGACTCGGCGGTGACCGGCGCCCCGCCGACATCCGTCACGCGGCTGAGCCGGAAGACCGTGTACTCCTCGTACACGTCGGCAATGGCCGGCCGCTCCATCGCGGGCGCGATGCGCGCGGTGAGCAGGCGGAGGTGATCGCCGATGAGCGCCGCAATGGCGGGGAGCTGGTGGAGCCGCTGGCCGAATTCGGTGAACATGCCCCACCGGCACGCCGCCGGCGCCCGCACTCGCGCGCGCAGCGAGACCACGCCGAAATCGAAAATGCGCGCTGACAGCTCCACGTCGTGCGACGCGCCGCCCACCAGCAGCACCTCGGTGCCCAACAGCACCGTGATGGGCGGATTCCTGATCTGCAGCGCCTGCGCCTCGCCGCGCACGGGCCGCACCCGCTCCGGACCGCTGGTGGCCAGCAGGTCGAGCGCCCGGTCGAGATCGATGGCATAGCCCACATCGAACAGCCGATAGACGATGGCGGAGCCGGTGACGGCGAGATCCATGCGTGGTAACGTTATGTCATGTCACCGAACTCCGCACTGCCCGGCCTCCCCGACCCGGCCATCGTGGCCAAGGGCTACGCCCACCCCGAGCGGCTCGTCAGTACGGCGTGGCTGGCCGACCACCTGCCCAACCCGTCGCTGCGCCTGCTCGAGTGCAACGAGGACGTGCTGCTCTACGACGTGGAGCACATCCCCGGCGCCCAGAAGCTGGACTGGCACATCGACCTCAATGACCAGACCGAGCGCGATTACATCGCGAAGGCCGCGTTCGAGCAGCTGCTGCGCCGCCTCGGGGTGGACAACCACACCACCGTGGTATTCTACGGCGACAAGAACAACTGGTGGGCCACGTACGCCTTCTGGGTGTTCCAGCTCTTCGGCTTCGACAACGCGGTGGTACTCGACGGCGGGCGGGCGAAGTGGCTGGCCGAGGGGCGCCCGACCACCGAGGAGAAGCCGAGCTTCGCGCCCACGCAGTACGTGGCCCGTGACCGCGACGACGAGCGCATTCGCGCGTTTCTGGACGACACGAGCACACACATGCTGGGCGGGCTGCCGCTGGTGGACGTGCGCTCGCCGCAGGAGTACACCGGCGAGAAGCTGCACATGCCCGACTATCCGCAGGAAGGCACGCTGCGTGGTGGGCACATTCCCGGCGCGCGCAGCATGCCGTGGGCGAAGGCGGCTGAGGCCGACGGTACGTTCAAGAGCGCCGAGGCACTGCGGGCACTGTACGAGGGCGAGCTGGGGCTGCGCAAGGATCAGGCCGTGGTGACGTACTGCCGCATCGGCGAGCGGTCGAGCCACACCTGGTTCGTGCTGACGTATCTGCTGGGGTTCAGCAACGTGCGCAATTACGACGGGTCGTGGACAGAGTGGGGCAACGCCGTCCGCGCGCCCATTCGCAAGGGAGAGCAGCCATGAAGATCACCCCATGAGGATCGCACCATGAGTGAGGAATCGTTGAAGCACACCTCGGCCATGATCCCCGTGCAGGGGAAGCCGCCCAGCAGGGTCACGGTGACGTGGTCGGGCGATCATCGCTTCGACGGCCAACGTCAGAGCGGCGGCCCTGCCATCCGCATGGATGCGAGCGGCCAGACGGGACCGAGTCCCGTGGACACGTTGCTGTGTGCCCTGGCCGGCTGCACCGGCGTGGACGTGGTGGACATCCTCGCCAAGCGGCGGACGCCAGTGCAGGCGCTGTCGGTGGATGTGGTGGGTGAGCGCTTCGCCGGTGTACCCGGACGCGTGACGGCGATCCAGCTCAGCTATCGCATCATCGGGGCCGAGGTGGAACGGCAACACGCGGAGCGGGCGATCGAGTTGGCGGTGACGAAGTACTGCTCGGTGCGGGATTCGCTGGATGCGAAGATGCCGATTACGTGGACGTTGGAGCTCAACGGGGCGTGAGGGCTCGACGCGATCTAGGCGTACCCAAAGGCCCATCGCTGATCGATGGGCCTTTTTCGTGTCCCGTGATGACAGCCGGCCGACAGCGTTCTGGATGCTGGGCGTGGACGGCGCCCGCACCCCTCTGCGCGCGTGATGGGGAACGTACGTACTGTTGCGTACGTACGTTCCGCGAGTTATGCTGAACGCATGAAGGTCACCGCCACGCAGCTTCGCGCCAACATCTACGCGATCCTCGATCAGGTCCTGGCCACCGGTGAGACGGTCGAGATCGAGCGCCGCGGGCGCATCGTGCGCCTCCAGCCCGTAGCGGCCGAGCCGCGGCTGGAACGGATCGAGGCCGCCCCGGACTACATCGTCGGCGACCCGGACGCCCTTGTTGAACTCGACTGGTCCCACGAATGGTCAGAACTCCGCGCGTCTTCCTCGACACCCACGTCGTCGTCTGGCTCGTCGGGGGCCAGGCAGAAAAACTCGGTGACGAAGCGCGGGCGCTGATCGACGGCGCCGACCTCGTCATCTCGCCGGCGGTCGTGCTGGAACTGCAATACCTCTACGAGATCGGCCGGGTCAGCGCCCCTGCCCTCACCGCGCTGTCCATCCTGCAGCAGGCCCTCGACGTGCGGGTGGCGCAGGACAGTTTCGAGCACGTGGTGATCGCGGCGCTTGGCGAGGATTGGACGCGCGACCCCTTCGACCGCCTTATCGTCGCCCATGCGCGGGTCCTCGGGGCGCCGTTGATCTCGCGTGATCGGCGCCTCGCGGAACGATATCCCGACACCCGCTGGTGAGCGTGGCACCGACGTGCGGCGGAACGCCAGCCGGCAAGGCATTGCCGCCTCTGCGTCATCCCGGCGTCTACGGTGCTTGGGCAGGCTACTTGATCAACCAGATCCGCTGATTCACCGGGTACAGCCACTCCACCCCGCGCTCGGTCACCATCGCGTCGTCCTCCAGCGGAATGCGCACCTTCGCCCCGCCCCACTCGGGGTTCGGCGTCCACGCAAACAGCTCAATCGAAAACGGATTGAACGGCTTGATCTGGAACGTCATCTGCCGCGGGTTGAACCACGCGATGCTGGGGCCGCTCCCGTGCCCGCGGTCACCCACGCTGTGGCAGCCGATGTTCACCTCGATCGCGCTGTCCGTGCCCACCTCGTTGAAGGTGCCCTGCATGCGGAAGCCGCCCTTCTCGATCTCGGCCTTCAGCTGCTCCACCATCGCCCCCGCCGTCGGGCCGGGCCTGATGGTGCGATGGATGATCTCGCGCACCTTGAGCGCGTTGTCGAACGCCGTCTGAATACCTTTGGGCGCCGCGGTCTCGCCGGGCTTGAGCACGTAGGCCATGCGCTTCACATCGGTCCACGTGTTGAGGTAGCCCACGCCCCAGTCGATGATCACGAGGTCACCACGCTGGATGATACGCCCGTTGCTCGTGGCCTCGATGCCCTTGGGCCCGGTGATGTAGACGCTCGGCATGTCGAAGCTCGACCCCAGCGCACGCTGCTGCAGCTGGTCGGCCATCCACCACGCCACATCCTCCAGCGTCGTCACACCGGGCGTGATCACTTCATTGCTGAGCGCCCGCTCGGCAATGCGCCGCGAAATCTCCCCCGCTTCGCCCAGCGCCACGATCTGCGAGATGGGAAAGCCCGAGCGATAGTCGCTCACCACCTTCTCGCTGCTCACCAGCTTCGACGCCCACTCGGGGCCGATCTCCTTCACCAAGCGGTCGTAGCTCGTCTTGGAGAGCCCATCGGCGGCGCCGACCTCATCGGACATGTTGATCGCGATGCGCTTCGGATTGCGCTCGGCGATGAATGCCTTGAGGTTGGCCAGGCCCAGCACCCGGTCGTACACCTTGCACCCCTCCAGCATGCCGCCGCTGGCGCCGATAGCCACGCGTTCGATGCGCTCGCCGCCCCGGTCGGTGAAGATGTAGTAGCCCACGCTCCCCACGTACCCGCGCCCGAAGTCCTCGTACATGGGGTCGAACTGATTCTCCTTCTGCATCGTGATCCACATGTCCACGCGATTGTCGCGCATCGCGGCGGGCAGAATGCGGTCGAACTTGTCGCGGCGGATCTGGCAAAGGCGCTCCCAGCGGACTTTGGCGGGTTCGGCCGGGGGCTGGGCGGCGAGGCTGGAGATCGCGAGGACGCCGGCGGCGGCGGCAAGCAGGAGAGGTCGCATGGACGAGGAGGACTGAGGTTTGGCGGAGCGTCGGCCCAACTTCGCTCCCGAACCGGATTCCGCAAGCATGCCAGCGCCATGGGCATAGCCATTGCCGACGTGGCGCCTGGCCCTCAGCCCGTTGCTCACGGACGCGCGCAGTCAATCACTCGCCGGACTCGATAACCTGCGGAGCTCTCGCACGGAGCGGCCACCGACCGGACCGTGTGGACCGACGAACTGCGATATCAGGGGCAGATCGGCGTCGAGGCCCCACGGACCCGCACCCCGTCCGTCGCCACCGACCTGCGTGCGGTGCTCAACCGCCTGTGTGCCGACGCGGACTCTTCGCGACTCGCGGTCTCGACCGGATCGTGTGCAGCAGGAGGTCGCACGCCGGACATGGTACGCGGCGCCCGTCGACTCACTTGTCGATGATCTCCTGCAGCACGGCCAGCGCCCGCGGGTCCTTGCTGCGGGACAGCGACCTGATGGCCGCCTTGCGGAGTTCCGTTTGCCTCTCGTTGCGCGCCACGTCGATCAGCTTGTCAAGGCCGGCGTCGTTGCGCGAGGCCGCCAGGGCCAGCAGCGCTGTGCGACGCATGTCGAGATCGGTGGCACGGTCGTAGATGGTCACGAGCGCCCTGACGCCGGCATCGGCCTGCTCGGTGGCCAACTGCACGTTCGCCGTCTGACGCCCATCGACCCGCAGACTCGTGCCGCGACTGCCGATCATGGCCACCGCCGTCCGCCGCACGTCGAGCGCCTCGCGCTCGTTGAGGGCCACGTTCAGGAGAAACGTGCGGGCTTCGTCCGATCGCCGCGACGCGATGACCGACAGCACTCGTTGCTTGAAGTCCGCCGTCTCGGCGCGGCCATAGACCTCCTTCAGGAAGGGGAGCGACTCGTCGCCCGTTCCGAGGGCTCCACTAGCGAGGTACCACGTCAGCGCATCGCCCCGCAGATCCTCGGACTCCGTGGCATCGAGTGCGATCTCGCGCAATGTGGCCGCCGCCTTCGGCGACTTGGAGCGCGACAGCGCGTACATCGCCCGCTTGCGCAGGTCGAGATCGTCGCCGCGCCGGGCGAGATCCACCAGCATGGTGGTCGCTTCGTCGCTGGGCACGTTCGCCATCCAGAACACGGCTTGCTCGCGCACCTCGCGATCGGGATCGTTCTTCGCGACCTCCATCAGAAGGCTCGCTGCCTCGGGCTGCTTGCGCGAGGCCACCAGCCACACGGCGGTGCGGCGCAGCTGCTGCGTGCACGGTTCGCGCCGCGCCAGCACCTTCTTCAGGATGGGCATCGCCTTCTCGGGGTCCATCTGCGTGACGGCGTTCAAGGCATCGATACGCTCGTCGTCCTCGGAGCAACCGTCGTCAGCCGCGCGGCGGGCGCGCCCCACCAGCGTGGTGCCCACGGCGGCGTCGCGGCGCCCCAGCATGCCGTCGATGCGCGCACTGAGCGACGCGGCATCCCCGCGCGTGGCGGCCTTCGGATAGTCACGCTGCTGCGCCGCCAAGGCTTCACGTGCCGCGCGCAGGTTGGCGTCGCCGCCCAGGCGCTGCAGCGCGAAAGCCTCCCAATAGGGCGCGTCGGGCGCGTAGCTGCTCTTCGGGTAGCGCTCGCGGATCAAACGGAACAGCATCACCGCTCGCTGATAGGCGTCACCGGACAGCGCCTTGCGGCCTTCGCGATACAAGGAGTCGGCGGGAGCCTGGGCATCCCATGGTTCCAGGGCGTCGGTGCGGAACCCGCGCGTACGCGCGGAGTGCTCGTCCCACCCGCCAGCGAGTGGCGCCAGCGACGGGGCCATCGCCTGCCCCTCCGCCGCAATCGCTGCCAGCGTCGGGGCCGAGGCCCGCGCCATGGCCTGCAGCGCTCCGCGATCGATCTGCATCACCACGCGCGCCGCGCTCAGTGCGCGCAATGCATCGGTGTCGAACGCGGCGCTGGCCGCGGCTTCGGCCACGCTCCGGGCCATGTCGGCGCCGGCCCGGGCGAGTTCCAGGTCCGGCAGCGGGGCGGGCGCCGGCCATGGAGCCGGCACAGGCGACGACGCCGGAGCGGGCAGCGGCGCCGGTGCGGGACGTGGCAGCCGCGGGGCGCGTCCCGTGGCCTGCGCGGCCAGTGGGGCCGCCGCGCACACCAGCACAACGCCCAGCCACCGCAGCCGTCGAACCGGCACGATCGTGCCGAACATCATGTGCGACATCAGTCTCCTCCGTGGATGAGATCGTCGCCGCCCGAGGAGGCGGTGACGATCGCACGAACGCGGGTGAGCAGGTTGGTGTCCTGCAGTGTTTCCTTGGGCGCCCGCTGCGTCTCCGGCGCACTGCCGCGCGCCTGAATGACCTGCACGAGCACCAGTTCGAGGTCCTGCAGCAGCCGCCGCGTCGGGTCGTCGCGCAGCTGCGGTTGATCGAGCAGCAGGCGCGTGGTGGTGAGCAACTCACGCGCCGCCCGGGTGATGTCCGCCTCCGGTCCCAGCGCGGGGTCGTCGTCCCGCACGGTGGTGAGCAGCGCGACCGTGCGCACGAGATGCTCCTGCATCGCCACTCGTACCGGATCGGTGCTCGTGGCCATGGCAGCGAGCGCATCGGGACCGAGCCCGGTGGCCGTGGCGCCGGTGTCACGGGCGACGCCCGGCGCGACGCCGCGCGTGGGCATCACGTAGCGGCCAATCGCGATGCCACCCACCAGCACCGCCGCAACGGCCGCGACCTGCCTCAGCCACCGCGACCAGCGACGGCCGGCCCGTGGGGCCATGGGCGTCGTGCCGCCGTGCGCCATGCTGGTGTCGTGCCCCTCGCTGCGGGCCCGCTGGATGCGCGCCCACATCATCTCGCGGGGGACCACCACCTCGGCGTCGAGCTCATCGACCGCTTCGCGGGCCATCGCCAGCATCCACGGCTCGAGCGGCTGCTCGTCGCCGGTCGCGGGCACCTCCGGCTGGTCGTCGGGATCGTTCGTCTCGTACGGGGGAACGCGTGTCATGTCGACTCCTTGCCGAGCCGCGCGGGCGCAAAGGCCGCCAACGCCGCGCGCAGTTTCTCGCGGGCACGGAAGAGCTGCGACTTGCTGGTGCCGATGGCGCACCCCAGGGCGTCGCTGATCTCCTCGTGCGTGAACCCTTCCACGTCATGCATCACGAACACGCGCCGGGTGCCCTCGGGGAGGGCGGCGATCGCGGCCTTGAGACGGGTCTTCAGGTCGGGATCGCTGTCGCCGGCAGTACGCGCGGCCACCGTGGTGGCCTCATCGAGCGGCGCGGCAAACGCCTCGCGGCGTTTGTGGGTGCGCAGTCCGTTGCGCGTGACCGACACGGCGATGGCATGCAGCCAGCTCGCGAGCGCCGAGTCGCCCCGGAACTGGTCGAGGCGGTTGAAGGCGCGCAGGAAGGTGTCCTGCGTCCACTCCTGAGCGAGTTCGGGGCGCCCGCACATCCGGAGGATGAGCCGGTACACCCGATCCACATGACGCTCGTAGAACTGCCGTTCGGCTGCGGGGTCGCCCATCCGGAGGCGGTCGAGCAGCTCGGCGTCAGTCAGCGAGGCCAGGGGTGGCGGCGTGCTGTCGTCGTGTCGGTGCGCATGCATGTGCACCTGAAGGACAGCACGCGAGGGGAAAGGGTTGCGTGGAACGGCGCAACGGCGCAACGGCGCAACAGCGCGAGCGGGGGGGCGCGAGCGAGGGGGCGCGAGCGGGGGGGCGCGAGCGAGGGGGCGCGAGCGAGGGGGCGCGAGCGGGGGGGCGCGAGCGGGGGGGGCGCGAGCGAGGGGGCGCTCGCGTAGTTCGCTCGCGCCGCTTGGCTAGCGGTGTTCCGGCTGCCCGACCGCCTGCGCCGCCGCCTGGCCCACCGGAATCGGCTGGGCTGCCCCCTGCCCGAGCTGGCGCCCCGGGTCGGACATGACGCGGGTGAGGAACCGCTGCCCCTCGCCGATACGCTCGACCTCCACCGCGATGGACTCGACCGCCTGCCCCATGGCGTCAAGCCGGTCGGTGACCTCGCGCGGAATGGGCGCGATGACGGTCGCCCCGCGCTTCCAGATCCGACGGGCGTAGGCAATGGCGATGGGCGCCAGCACGAAGATCGTGAACACGATGGGAATCATGAACACCTCTTCCGGCGGTCCATCGCGCTTCACGGGCGGGGGCTCGACCACCGCCCCCGGTACCGCCGCTGCCTTGGCCACGCTGAGGTCGGCCTGAGCGAGCTGTTGTTCGAGCGAGGAAAGGCGGGCGTCCGTCTCCCTGAGGCGCGATTCGAGGCCGGCGCGTTCGGTCGCGGTCGCTTCTTCGGATCGGAGGGAGTTGGCAAGGTCGCCACGCTGCTCCTCCAACCGCTCCACCTGGCTGCGCAGCTCCTTGCGCAGCGCCACCTGCGCCTCGTACACCGCCTGCGCCGACGGGGCCTCTGGCGTATTGATGACCACCGGGAACTCGACCGGCGGAGTAGGCGGGGCGGGAGGCGTCGGTTGCATGCAGACGGGGGGGCAGAAGAAGCAGGCGGTGTTCCCGTCCTACGTTCCGGCCGGGAACCGGTTTCGGCAACCCGGCCGGATTCGCTGCCGGAGTTGACGGACTGGCCGAAACCGACAATTTATTCAGGCTCGCCGAGAACCGGCGACCCGACCGGAGGCCCATGGCGGCCCCCACTCCGGGATCCATTTCAAGAACGCGTTCACCGCCGGAAATGGTGGCGCAAGCTGGAGCATCCAGATGGCTAAGGAAGGCATTCATCCGCCGTACCACCCGGTGGTCTTCAAGGACGCGTCCACGGGCGCCCTCGTCCTGACGCGCTCGACCATGACGAGCGATCAGACCATCAAGCTGGACGATGGCAACGAGTACCCGCTGGTCCTGCTCGAAATCACGAGCGACTCGCACCCGTTCTACACGGGCACGCAGCGACTCATCGACACGCAGGGGCGCGTCGACAAGTTCAAGAAGCGCTACGGCCGCTGAGCCTCGGCGTCGAACGCACCGCCCCGGACCATGTCCGGGGCGGTTTTGCATTCCTGGGGCTGAGCCTGCGTACGGACGCGGGCCTGACGCTCGACCTGCTGCCGCACCGCTTCCAGGTGCGGCCCGAAGATGCCCGGGTCCCGCACCAGCACCATTTCCGCCATGGTCTGGTCATCACGCCGCTGCACTCCGAATACTCGGGCGATGCCCCGCTCGAGCCCGCGCCAGAAGCCGAGGCCGTCGAGCACGGGATTGAGAAAGTCGGTGAGGACGCAGTAGTGCGAGTCCTTCCCCTGCACGTGATGCCGATGGTGATGCGACGGCGACTGGATGAGGTGCAGCCGCTGCAGCAGCCCCACGATCGGACCATTCTCGCGCCGCGACCGGTGGCTCCACTTGTGCACCTGATTCGCATTGAGCCCGAGCACCATCGACAACGCGATCATCCAGTTGAACACGCCGAACGCCAGCGTGATGACGGTGATGGTGGCGCAGATGGCAAGCAGCAGCCGCGAACTGAGGAACCACGAGTTGGTCACGAACGCGCGCGGCGCGTAGTGATGCAGGATGTTCGGCTTGGTGACGTGGCGGCCGACGATGGGCCACGACGGGTCACCGTACGCATCCTCGATCCAATGGAACAGCCCCGAGAGGAAGTCGGTGACGAGCCACACGGCGACCACCTGGGCGACGATGAACAGCACGGACACGGGCGACCTCCGCGAAGATGGGTGCTCCACACCGTCATACCCCCGTCGGCGTGAACAGCCTGTCAGGGATCACGGAGGACGGAGGCACGGGGACTCCCGAGCGCGTTCTCCGTGCCCCCGTCCTCCGTGAACTCCGATGGGCTGTTGTACGATTGGCCGCCGAGCTATGTCAAGGGCTCGGCTGTTGATCCACATTTCGCTCCGGTCAGCCAGGCCCTCGACAGCCGGGCGGAGATCACGGAGGACGGAGGCACGGGGACTCCCAAGTGCGTTCTCCGTGCCCCCGTCAGTCCGTCGACGGCGGTTCGCTGCCGGTGAGTAGCGCCGTCACCAGGAACACCGCGCCGGCGATGCCCAGTTCGAGGCGCACGGCGCGCGAGGCAGGATGTTGCTCTCGCTGAATGCGCGCTCGCTGCCGCGCGCCGATGAGCAACACAGCCAGCACGAGCACGGTCTTGAGCAGCAGCAGTCGTCCGTATTCGCTCGCCGCGATGGCCCCGAATGGGGTGCCGAGCAGCAATCGGGCACTACTCCCGATTCCGGTGAGCACGGTGACCGGCGCCATGACGGTGGCGGTGCGCGAGAACTGGCGCCAGGCGACGTCGCGGGCCTCGAACGCCGGCACTCGCGTGATGAGCACAGTGGACAGCAGCCCGCCGATCCAGGCGCCCATCGCGGCCACGTGCATGGCATCGAGGAGGCGCGCACCAAGCGGCCACTGCGCGTCGGCCGCCGCGTGACCGAGGCCACCCATGGCCACCGCCACACCGAGCGCGCTCATGATGAGCAGCAGCGAACTGGTGCGCCCGGTGCCGAGCAGGAGGGCGACCGACGCGATGACGCTGGCCATTGTGAGCTGCGTCCATCCGCGCCCCCACGCCGTCTCACCGAGCAGCGCGGGTAGGTCGGCGGTGGTCATCTCGAGTGCCCCGAGTTGTAGGTACAGCAGCAGTGCCGGCGCCAACACCAGCAGCATCGACCCGACTCGCGCCACCCACCGTGGTGCGCTCGCGTCGTGCACCGCACGACCGTCGGCCGCCCATTCGGGATCGAGAAACGTGACGGTGCCCCGACCGATGGCGATCAGGGCACCGACGTACAGCAGCAGCCGGGCGAGCGCCGCGGC
>JAJTGR010000055.1 GCA_021299375.1 Gemmatimonadota bacterium | reverse complement strand
GCGCGGGCATGTTCAAGCGACGAACGCGCCGCGATTCGGAGATCGCGGCGCGTTCGGTGTGTCGAGTGGAGCGTATCGGGATCGAACCGATGACCCCCTGCTTGCAAAGCAGGTGCTCTCCCAGCTGAGCTAACGCCCCGGGGTTCGCGGCTGCGCCGCTCCCACATTGTACCACGGGCGTTTGCCGGAATACAGGGGGCGAACGGTCGGCCGCCGGCACGGCGGGGTACCGCGGGCGGCGGGGTCCGGGGCGTGGCCCGGAGGCTCCGGCGAAGTACCACGCGGAGTCTCCGGGCATCAGCCCCGTTCAGCGCCTGGCGGGAAATGGGGCATTCAGGTCGCCGGCGCGGCGACGGTCCTGCCGGTCTCAGAACTTCCAGTTGATGCCGAGCACCGGGAAGAACGCGATCTGCTCGCGCCACTCCACGCTGTTCGTCTTGCTGTTCCACTGCTGCACCGAGCGGTTCTCACGAGCGGTGATGTTCTGCAGGTCGATGTAGGTGGAGAGCCACGATCCACGCACGAGGAAGCGCCGGTCGATGCGGACATCCAGCCGGGCATAGGCCGGGGTCCGGTCGCTGTTGATCCGCTGCAGGTCATACACGAGCCGGTTCTGCGCCGCGGCGGCAACCGTGTTCAGCGGCGTCAGCGGGCGACCGCTGGAGTAGCTGGCGCGCGTGGAGAACTCCCAGTTGCTCCCGCGCTTCACCCCGAAGATCGCCGTGAAGAAGTTCGGTGCATCGTAGCCGCCCGGACGCCACTGGCCGTCGCGCGCGCGATGCTCGACCCGTGACCGGGTGTAGCTGATCTGGCCATAGGTGGCGCCGGTGAACTTCTGCTGCAGGAAGAGTTCGAGACCGCGCGACCGGCCGGTGCCCTCGCTGGTCATGGGGAAGAGCAGGTCCGACACCCCGTTCTGGTCACCGGTGTTGGCGAGCGACAGCTGCGAATAGGCGCGCGCCACCGGATAGTCGCGATACTGGCGGTCGAACGCCTCCACGCTCAGCAGCAGATTGTCGCGCGGGGTCCAGCGAGCGCCGAGCACGCCGTGATCGGCCTGCATGGGGGAGAGTGAGGCGTTGTCGGCGATGTTCGCCGTAAACACGATGGGCACCTGCTGGTGATAGCGTCCCCAGGTTCCGGAGACGCTCAGCTTGCCGGTTGGGCGCCAGGTGACCGCTGCCCGCGGCGCGAGACGGGACGCCTCTGACTGCCCGAAGCGGTCGCCGCGCACGCTCGCCGTGAGGTCGACGGCCCCGACCGTGCGAACGAGTTCGAGATACGCCCCCGCGATGTCCACATCGTCCGACTGATCAACGGCCACCGTGTCGACGCGCGTCGGGGCGGCCGAGAAGGGGTTGTTCACACCGAACGGCGAGGCGAGCGCGGAATTGATGGTCAGGCGCCGTGCCGTGGCCCCGACGTTCACATCGGCGAAGCGTGGGAAGTTGAAGGTGGCGTCGTAGCGCAGGATGTACTCGTTCTCGCGGGCATCGTTGGACCACACGGGGGTGGCGCCGAACCGATCTTCGCGCACACGCACGTCATTGGCGCCGGTGCTGGCGCTCGCGACAAGCGTGCCCACGCCGCGTGCCCCCAGCAGGCGCTGCCACGAGACGCCGCCGGTCCAGCGATCGCCGCGAAAACGCGTCGTGCCCGGTGGATCCGGATCCTCGGTGTCCGTCGTCGTGCTCGTGAAGTCGATCCGATCGAAGCCACCGATGCCCACGAGCTTGACCACGTCGCGGGCCCCCGGACGCCACGCCAGCTTCGCCTGGAAGTTGGTGGTGTACGGCACGGCCGTCAGGCCGATGAGCGGCGCGACGAGATCGAGATAGCTCTGCCGACCCGACAGAATGTAGGTCGCGCGGGAGCCGAGGGGCCCCTCGGTGACGATGCCGGCCCCGGCGTTACTCATGTCGAACTCGGTGCGGCGGCCGTCGCTGCTCCCCTCACGCAACGAGATGTCAAGCACGCTCGAGAGCCGGTTGCCGAAGCGCGGACCGAACGCACCGGCGTAGAAGGCCACGTCGCGCACGAGCTCATTGTTGATCATGCCGATGGGCCCGCCGGTGCTCCCCTGCCCCGCGAAGTGGTTGATGTTCGGCACCTCGATGCCATCCACGAGGAACAGATTCTCCATGGGGCTGCCGCCGCGCGAGATGATGTCGTTGCGGGTATCGTTGCCGGTGAGCACACCGGGCAGTGATTGCACCAGGCGGCTCACGTCACCAATGGCGCCGGGAGCGCGGCGGATCTCCTCGTAGCTCATGGTGATGCGCGAGGAGGGTACATTGCGCGGCGCAACGAACGACGCATTCCCGGCCACGACGCGCGTGGCCGCAAGCGTGGCCGCCGCCGATTCGAGCTGCACCTCCACCTGCGTGGGGCGCCCCGGGTTGATGAGCAGGTCACTCACCGTGGTGGGGCGATAGCCAATGCGCAGGACCCGGATGGCCTGAGTGCCGACCGGCGCGCCGACGAGCGTGAACCGGCCCTCACTGTCGGACAGGGTCCCGATGGTGCTTCCCACCAGCTGCAGCTGGGCCTCGGCAATGGGCTGCTGCGTATCGCGGTCGAGCACGCGCCCTTGGATGGTACCCGTCCTGGCCGGCTGCGCCGACGCGGTGTTTGCCGGGCGCGCCCCCTGCGCACCAAGCAGTGGTGGAGTCGCCGCCATGAGCAGCGCGGCGGCAGATGTGGCCACCCGAATGGTACGCAAAGGGAACATAAGCACTCCTGTGTGAAAGGGTAGAAAAAAGATGGGTGTTAACTGATCACGAAAAAAAAACACGCTCAGGCGGACGAACGGAGCCCTCGCAGTAGCAGGTGGGCAATACCCATCCCCAACTCCTGCGCCGCGTGTGCATCCACGATCTGCGAACATGCCCCCATGGCGGCGGTCCCATGCAAACCAAGCCAAATCATCATGGCCACCTCGAGGGGCTGGTACGATCCGGCCTCACCTGCCGCACACAAGGCCTCGCAGACCCGGATGAGCAACCCGAACGCCGGATCGTCGTGGAGGGCCGCCGTTCCGTCAGGGAGAATGCCGATGTCCGGGCGGTCGACGAACATGACCCGGTACCGTGCCGGCTGTGCCAGCGCGAAGCGCAGGTAGGCATCGCCCATGGCAAGGATGCGCTCGCCGGGGGCAGCGTCTGGCAGATCCGCCTCGTCGAGCGCGCGAGCGAACAGCAGGAACCACTTCTCCAGGACCGCCGCGATCAGGGCCTCGCGATCGCGGAAGTGGCGGTAGATGGTGGTTGGCGTGTACTGGGTGGCCTCCGCGACTTCCCGTAGCGAGAAGGCGCCATACCCCTTCTCGAGCAGGTGCTCCTCGGCGACCGTCAGCAGCAACTCCCGCAGCCGCCCGCGCTGCGCCTCGCGCCTCGCCGCAGAGCGATGGCGGAGACGTTCAGCTCGGGAAAGTAGGCTGTCCTGCGTCTCTTCGATAACCATGGTCTTTTAGATTACACCGTTAACTATTATTGTCAAGCCTCGCGTCAGGTCGACTCGACCGGCGTGATTGCCGGTGCCCCCGGCTCCACCCAAACGGAGATGCCCATGCCACTCAGCGATTTCCTGCCTGACGACAGCCCACCGCCGCAGCGCCGGTACCTGGCCGCCGGACTGGTCCTGATGGTGCAGGGCCTGAGCATCTTCGCCCCTATGGCCGTGCTGGGCGGGGCGATCCGGTGGCCGGACAGTCTCGATTTTCCGCCGGCGCACATGCTCCCGCTCCTGCGCGACCAGCTGAGCGCCGTCCGGCTGGGCTACGGGCTGTACCTTGGCTACTCCGTGCTCTTCCTGGTCACCGGCGCCCTGACCGTTCGGCTGGCAGCTCGCCCTGGCCCGCTGGGATCGCTGGCGCTGGTTGCCATCGGGGCGGCTGCGGCATCTGCGCTCGCGCGGTCGATTGGCATTCTGCGCTGGCTGACGGGCAGTGTGACCCTGGCCGAGGCCCATGCCGCTGCCGGCCTCTCGGCAGAAGGACGCGCGGCCATCGAGATGATGCAGGCGGCCATCAATGCCTGGGGCGGTGCCATCGGCGAGGCGCTTGGCGTGGCCATCTTCGCTTCACTCTGGGCCGTCAGCACCAGCCTTCTGATCCTGCGTGATCGGCGGCTCCCGGTGTGGGCGGGCGTGACGGGGCTCATAGCCGGTGGACTCGTCGCCTTCCCCAGTCTCGAACTGGTCGGCATTGCGCCGCCGGTGTCCATCGTGCTGTCCACGACCGGCATCCAGCTGTGGTTCATGGCGCTGGGGCTGCTGTTCCTGTGGCGCGGTGTGCACAGGGCGGCTGGTGACTCCGGCGGCAAATCGGCTTGAGTTCGCGTGGCGTACCGCACGGGCCCCCCGTCGCATTCCGGAGCCCGGCCGTGACGTACTCGCCGGGTGTGCCCGGGCACGCTGTCTGCCTGGAGTGAATCACCGCCGGGCACTGCGACCGCCCGTCCCGCCTTCGTGTCCGTCCTGATCGTGGGCTCGCGAGCTGCCGTGGGCCGCCTGTTCGTGCAGGTGCGCCTGCTCCTGGGTGACCGACTCCGCGTTGCTCACCGTGCACAGGGCGGCCGTGCGGTGGTGGCGGCCGCGGATCGCCGTTCGGGGGAACAACAGAGGGGCGAACACCGCATGGTGTCCGCCCCTCGATTCATTGGCCGCCGACGGTTACTCGTGCGCCGGCAGCGGCTCCATGGTCTTGACGTCGACCGGAACCTGCACCTCGTCCTTGAATGGCGTGGTCATCATGAACACGCGCATGACGGGGAAGGCTTCCATGAAGCTGAAGTAGCTGAACGCCCACAGGCCGATGAAGCCGATGGTGGTGCCGATTTCCTGGAGCCCGAAGGGCAGGCTGGTGGCCTCGCCGTAGATGCTCGGATAGATCTCGATGTACCGGTGAAGGTACACACCGATCAGGCTGCACACCGCGAAGAGCACGAAGGTCGGGAGGTACACCTTCGCGGCCTTGGAGATGAGGCCGAAGAACGGCAGCACGAAGCCGAAGATCGGGATGAGCTGCGTGACGGGCTTCCACACGCCCGAGAGGCGCAGCCGGTAGAAGTGCGTCTCTTCCGGCATGTTGCCGTACCAGATGACCAGATACTGCGAGAAGCTGATGTAGCCCACGAAGGCCGTGAAGGCGAAGCCGAGCTTGCCCAGGTCCCAGAAGTGATTGATGGTGACCAGGTCGTGCGCCTTGAGGTGATTGCGCCACCACATGGCGAGCAGCGACGTGAGCATGACCATGTTGACCCAGCCGGTCATGAACACGATCCAGGCGTACATGGTCTGCTGGAAGTGCAGCGAGATGGTCATGGAGTAATCCCACGCCATGAAGCACCAGCCGATTACGAAGCTCATGGCCACGGCCACGCCCAGCTTGCCCTGCGCACTGTGCTGCGTGTGCAGCTCGCGACGCTCATCCCCGGTCCAGGCGGCGCGCATCCTGGCGCGCAGTCCGGCGGCCCACTTGGCACCCGACTCCGGCATCACGGCGACGTCCATCTTCACCGAGTTCCAGATGAACAGCCCCTGGATGACGGTGATGGCGCCGAAGAAGAACAAGCCGCGGAGCAGGAAGAAGTTGTTGTCGAGATACGCCGCCTTTTCGGCGATGGACACCGCCTCGCGGCCGCGGAAGGTGTAGACGTGCTCACCGCTGAAGAAGAGCAGCCCGATCAGGATGACGAAGGCGATCGGCACGAAGGCGTAGAAGCCCTCGGTGAAGCGGATGATGGGACGTGACCACCGGGCGGTGACGATGCGCTGGACGGCCGCGAAGGCGGTCCCGGCGGTGGAGAGCACCGCGAAGTACGTCCAGTTGTACTGCACCGCCTGCCAGGCGCGATCGGGGTTGGTGAACAGCCCCATGACGAAGACGCCAATGCCGACCAGGGCCGCGATGAGCGCACCCGTCTTGAGGCCGGCGGGAACCGTCACCCCGCTGAAGCGCCGCGCGAATTCCTCACGCGTCGGGTAGTGATAGTGCTGGCTCACTCGTGCTTCTCCTTGCCCTCACCCGCGGCCGACGGCGGGCCCAGGTGCAGCTTGCGCATGGTGTCGTTCTCGTTGTTGCCCTTGAAGGTGGCCGCATTGATGTTCGGCGAACCCGGGGTTGGCTGCTGCGTGGGCTTCACGAACGGGGCCGGCCTGGTGGGCGCCGTGAACGACGGGCCCGGCACCGTGGTGCCGTTCTGGCCGGGGTACCCGATGGAGGTGGTGTCGGCGGCCATGGTGGTCTTGCCCTGGAGCGCCCGGACGTAGTTCACCACATCCCAGCGATCCTTCTCCTCGATCCGGTTGTAGCTCGGCATGATGCCGCGCCCGTTGCGAATCATCCCGTAGATGTACCCTTCGGAACGGCCCATGGCCGATGGGGTCATCAGGCTCGGGCTGAAGCCGTAGGCCGGGTTGACCTTCTTGAGGCCACCGTTGCCATCGCCGGCGTTGCCATGGCACACCGCGCAGTTGATCTGATACTGCTTCCGGCCATTCGCAAGTGACGCCTCCGACACGGGCGTCGGGTTCGGAATGGGCGTGAACGAATCGATCACCGGCAGCAGCGGCTGGTAACCGATCTGCCACGCGGCCACCGTCGTGCCCTGCACCGGTACACTGTACGCGGGCTGGCCACGGGGGGCGATGAGCGAGTCGGCCTCGTTCTGGGAGAACGGCTCCCAGGGTTCGATGCGCGGCTGATTCTTGAAGTCGGTGAACCACGTGCAGGCGCCCAGCGACAGCGGCAGCACGATCGCCACCGACACGCGCAAAGCACGTCCGGCAACAGAAGGCATCACGTTGGAAGTCTCAGGCTTCACGCCGCACCTCCTCCGCACCGGCGTGGCGCAGGAGGTCTTCGGCCTGGCTCGCCTTGTTGGCGTCGCAGGCGACGAACACCCCGAAGTGCCCGGCCGAGAAACGATCGTCGTAGCCCACCGTGGTGGTGAGCCGGGGGATGCGCGAATTGATGAACATGCCGGCTACCGTGGACAGCGCGCCCACGAGCACCATGACCTCGAAGCCGATGATCGTGTACGGGATCCACGAGGCGATCGCCTTGCCGCCGGTGACGAGCGGCCAGTAGTTGGACGACCAGATGGCCACCCAGTAGCCGAAGCTCACCCCGAGCAGGCCGCCAATGAGCGTGAAGCGACGCACCACGCTGTTGGGGCCGTCGATGGCATGCTCCAGCTCATGCCGGATGGTGGGCGAGTACACGGTCACATCGCCCAGCTTCTTCTTCTTGAGTTCCTCGATCGCCGAGACGGTCGTATCGAGATGATGAAACACCCCAAGCACGCCCTGCATCAGTGATGCCCTCCGTGCCCGTGCTCATTCTTGAAGCGCGGGGTCACGATTTCCTTGAGCTCCATGATCGCCATGACCGGCATCTGCTTGACGAACAGCAGGAACCACATGAAGAACCAGCCGAACGAGCCGATCAGGAAGGCCATGTCGATCCAGCTTGGGGTGTAGCTGCCCCACTGCCACGGCTCGAACTCATGCGAGAGCGACGGCACGACGATGACGAAGCGCTCGAACCACATGCCGAGGTTGATGAACAGCGACAGGATGAACAGCCAGGCCGGATTGCGGCGGAGCTTCTGCGACCACAGCGACATGGGCAGCGCCATGTTGCAGAGGAGCATGATCCAGGCCGCCCACCACCACTGGCCGAACACGCGGTTCCAGAAGAACTCCTGCTCCGGACGCACGCCGCTGTACCAGGCGATGAAGAACTCGATCAGGTACGCGCAGCCGACCACCATCGAGGTGAAGAGCACGACCTTGGCGGTCGCGTCGAGGTGGTTGAGCGTGATGTAGTGCTCGAGGCGGAACCACTTGCGCATGGGGATGGCGATCGTCCACACCATCGCGAAGCCGGAGAAGATGGCACCGGCGACGAAGTACGGCGGGAAGATCGAGGCGTGCCAGCCCGGCGTGAGCGCCATGGCGAAGTCGAAGGAAACGACCGAGTGCACGGAGAGCACGAGCGGCGTGGAGAAGGCGGCGAGGAACAGGTACGCCTTCGCGAAGTGACGCCATTCGCGGTCGCTATTGCGCCACCCGAGCGAGAGGATCGCGTAGATCCGCTTGCGCATCGGGTTGGTTTCCTTGTCGCGGAGCACCGCGAAGTCGGGAATGAGGCCGATGAAGAGGAACGTGGTCGAGATGGTGAGGTACGTCGAGATGGCGAAGACGTCCCACACCAGCGGCGACTTGAAGTTCGGCCACAGGAGGCGCCAGTTCGGATACGGAATCAGCCAGAAGAACTTCCACGGGCGCCCGATGTGAATGATCGGGAACAACCCGGCCGTCATGACGGCGAACACCGTCATGGCTTCGGCCGCTCGATAGATCGAGGTGCGGAAGCCGGCGCGGAAGAGGAACAGGATGGCCGAGATGAGCGTGCCGGCGTGACCGATACCAACCCAGAACACGAACGTGATGATGTAGTTGCCCCACATCACCGGCGGTTCGTAGCCCGCCTGGCCAAGGCCCCAGTAGATCTGGTAGATCCACGCCGAGGCGCCGATGAGCATCGCCACGATGGCGGCGCTGAGCCCCAGGAACCACTTCTTGGTGAAGCCGAGGGTCGCGATGATATCGCGATCGACCTGCTCGTAGTTCTCGACCGCCGGGAGTTGGACGTCGGCCGACGCGATGTTCGGCCCACGAATCCCCGTGCCACGTGTCGGTTGCGCGAGTGTCGCCATGCGCGATGTCCTCAGGCCTTCGCCGGGGAGGCCGGCGCCGGATAGTTGACCTTCTTGAGATAGACCACGGCCGTGTACGTGTTCAGCTCCTCGAACACGTGGTAGGCACGCCGGTCGTAGGCGAGTTTCGCAACGGTCCAGTTTTCGTCGGCCGCATCACCGAAGACGATTGCACGCGACGGGCAGGCCTGCGCGCACGCCGTGGTGAATTCGTCGGCGTTGACCTCACGCCCTTCGGCCTTCGCGCGATGCTCGGCTTCACGGATGCGCTGCACGCAGAACGTGCACTTCTCCATGACACCCTTGCCACGCACGGTGACGTCGGGGTTGAGCGACCAGTGCATGGGCTCGGGCCAGGCGTACTGGCGACGCTCCGGCTCACCGTAGCCGAACCAGTTGAAGTAGCGGACCTTGTACGGGCAGTTGTTGCTGCAGTAGCGCGTACCGACGCAGCGGTTGTACACCTGCACGTTCAGGCCGTCCGGCGAGTGGTACGTGGCGTACACCGGGCAGACGGGCTCGCACGGCGCGTTGCCGCAGTGCTGGCACATCATCGGCACGAACCGCGTGTCGAAGTCCGGCGAGAATTCGTTCTCGGTGTTGTCGTTGCCTTCGTAGTAGCGTTCGAGGCGAATCCAGGCCATCTCGCGGCCCTTGATGATGTTCGCCCCCGGACGCTCATCCCACGTGGCCGGGCTCAGCGCGCGGCCCTGATACGGCGCACCGACCGTCGGGATGTTGTTCTCGCTGTAGCAGGCCGTGACGCACGCCGAGCAGCCCGTGCAGCGCGCGAGGTCGATGGTCATCGCCCAGCGGCGCTTCTCGGCCTTGCTGGAATGCTCGGGGTCGTACATGCCCTTCTGAGCGCCCTGCGGGTTGGCGTACTCACCCTGGGCATCCGCGGCGATGGGCGACTTGAGGCCGCTCTTGAAGTCCTGCGACGGCAGGCCGGGAATGTCGTGGTGGTGCTTCTCGTCCTCCGGCTCCTGTCCGAGGAGCGCCGCCAGCGTCATGGCCTGACCGATGCCGCGACCATGCTGACGCGCCGACCCTTCGGTGGTGACCAGCGGCGAGCTGTCGGTCGTGATGGTGACCTTGCCCTTGAGATTGCCGATGGCCAGACCGCCGGCGCTGTCCCAGCCCGACGACACGAGGTCGTAGGCGTTGACGCCGATGTTCTGCGCGAAGCGCCCATACGCCGTGTGTCCCTGCCCGAGGGCAATGGCGACGGTGTCCGGGCGCACCCCCATGTAGACGTACGCGGGCGCGGTGACCTTGCCGGCTGCCGTCTCGACGGTGAGGTGGGTGCCCTCCTTGATGCCGAGCTTCTTGGCGGTGGAGGGGTGCACCTCGACCCACGACTGCCAGGCGATCTTGCTGACCGGGTCCGGAAGTTCCTGCAGCCACGGCTTGTTCGCGCCCGCGCCGTCGCCGCGGGTGGGCGACGGGAAGACGTGCACGAAGAAGTCACCGGTGCCCGCCGCCGGCGCCTGCGCCGTGGCGGCCAGCGAACGGCTGCTGGTGGCCACCAGCGGCGACGCGTTGACCTGCGCCTTGGTGAGCGCCGTCGTGAACGCCGCGCCACCGCCGGGGAACTTGCTGATGTACCACGTGCGGTAGTCGGCGACGTTGTAGCGGGCCGCCAGCGCCTGGTCCTTCTTGGCAAGCTCGATGAGCACGTCGGCCGTCGACCTGGTGTCGAACACCGGCTCGAGCGTGGGCTGCTGCAGGCCAAGCTGCCCGTTCGCGCCCGCCGCATCGCCCCAGCTCTCGAGCCAGTGGTTGTCGGGAAGCACGAGGTCGCACAGCTGCGTGGTTTCGTCGGGCATGGCCGAGAACGAGACCTTGAACCCGACCTTGGCGAAGGCGGCGGCGAACCCGGCCGACTTCGGCATGCTGTGCGCCGGATTGGCGCCACGCACGAAGGCGATCGGGACAGTGCCGGCGCCCATCGTCTGCACAGCCGCAGCGAGGTCGGCGTACGAGGCGAGCCCCGCGTAGCCGGCATGCGCATTGCCCGGCTTGATCGTTGTGCCGACCGCGCCCGCCTTCTTGTTGATGTCGGCGACCATGGTGGCACATTCGACCGCGTCGGCGCCCGTGACACCGCAGATCGCCATCACGCCGTTGCCGGCGTCCGCGATCGCCTTGGCCAGCGCTTCGATGGTGGCCGCCGGCACACCCGACGCCTCGGCGGCGGCGGCAGCGGTGCCCGCGCCCGTCAGCGCGGCGCAGAGCGCCATTTCGCTGCCGGGCTTGGCCGGAATCCACTGGTCGGCGTTGAGACCGGTGAGCGAGCGACGGGCGCCGATGTACACGAGGCGCGGCGCGCCTTCGAGCTTGGCCCGGGCATCGGCCCAATCGAGCTGCTGCGGCACGCTGTGGCCCCAGCCGTCGAGGAAGTCGGCGCCGAAGCTCACGACCAGCTTGGCCGCGGCGAAGTCGAGGGCGGGCCAGGCGGTGCCGTACGCCTTCTGGTTGCCGGCAATGGTCGCGATCGGCGCCGTGCTGTCCACCGAGAGGTGGTTCGGCATGCCGTTCGCCGAGAGCCACTGATCGAGGAACCCCGGGAAGGTGCCCGACTCGTGCTGGTTGATGAACACCGCGTTGCCGGCCTGCCCCTTGGACTTCACCTCGCCGAGCTTCTGCGCGAGCAGTTCGTAGGCCTTATCCCACGTGGTGGGTTTGAGGGCGTTGCCGTCGCGCACCATGGGCGAACGGTAGCGGTCCGGGTTGTAGAGCCCCTGCACCGCCGACAGCCCGGTCGCGCAGATCGCGCCGCGGTTCATCGGGTGCTCGGGGTTGCCCTCGAGCTTGATCGGACGGCCGTCACGCACCTCGGCCAGCACACCGCACGCCGCCGCGCACTCGCGGCAGGTGGTGGCGTAGTACTGCGACACACCGGGCACGGTGTTGTCTGGAGACGCAACGTACGGGATGAGCTTGCCCACCTTTTCGGAGGAGCAACCCACCACGGCCGTCGTGGCGCCGGTGGCGCCCAGGATCTTGAGGAATTCGCGGCGCTTGACGCCGGTCCCCGCTTCTGTGCTCATCGTGATCGAGGGGTCAGCGGATGATCAGTAGTGGCAGACGGCGCAATCGTAGCGCGCCTTCTTGGCGGGCATCGCTTCCAGCTCGGGCGTCACCTTCTGGCCAGCCAGACGTGCCCCTTCGGCGGGCTTGTAGCCCTGCACGTGGCAGTTGATGCACCAGCCCATGTTGAGCGAGTTCACCTGCTGCACGGGGACATAGTTGGTGTCCGGCCCCTGCGCGCCCTGGTTCTGGATCTGACCGTGGCACGTCTGGCAGGTCACGCCGGCGTTCACGTGACGCATGTGCGGGAACTGCACGTAGTCCGGCACCTTGTGCACGCGGTTCCACGGGATGGGCTGCCCCTTCTGGTAGTACGCCGCGATCTTCTTGATTTCGGCGGACTGCGGCTTGACCAGCGTGTGGCAGCCCATGCAGGTGGAGACCGAGGCGTTGCCCGGATCGGGCGCCTTGTTGGCGGCGCTATGGCAGTAGAGGCAGTTCATGCCCGCTTTCTGCACGTGCGGCGCGTGGACGAATTTGACGGGCTGCTCGACGATCGCACCCTGCGACGTCGAGGCCCCACTGTACGCCGACAGCAACGTGGCGGCCGCAGCAAGGGCAAGGAACCCGGGGATCACTGTCCACTTCTTCTTGACCGTCATCGAATCGTGCCGGTAAGGTGTGCCGGTGAAGGCGTAGGTGGAGGCCGACATACGACATGCATGACACTCGACCTCCCTTGCCGCGGTGCAAGGCAGAGACGTGGTCATGCGGTCCGAGGACGACACGGCGGTACCGACCGAGGAAAGCCGAGTCAGCCGTGTAAGTCGCTGTCACCAAAATTTTTGCAAGCGCGTAGTATGACCGGGGCCGTATTTGTACGCAAGTGCGGGACGAAGCCCTCCGTCTGCCCTGTGCGTGCAAATGCGCGGGAGTCTCCCGACATCAAACGCTCATGTGGAGAACGGGTGGCCGCGCGACCGGTTCCCACGTTCGTCCCGGCAGGAATCGCGCGCCATTCACCCGGGGGAGCGGGCGACGGCGGCGGCGGAGCGGGCCGCCTCGGCGATGCGCCGGCCATCGGCGAAGGAGGCCCGTGGGCTTTCGTTCACCGGCCCAGTTGGCAGCAGATCGACCAGCGCCTGCGCCTGCTGGGTCAGCCGGAGGGGCCACCAACTGCTCCACGCCAGCCGCTCGGCACCGATCGTCTGCACGAGGTGAGCGAAGTGGTCCTCCGGGGGCCCCCAGAGCCAGTGCCAGTCGTACCACACCCGCTGCTGCTCGTGGGCGGTGAGGCCCCAGTGCACCTCCTCGATGAACTCGCGCCCTGCCCCGGCCACCACCAGCTGGGCACACGAGCGTGGCAGCCGTGCCAGATGCCGCACCGCCGCGGCCGACAGGTCCCCCGCCGCATCGAGGGCATGGCGCTGGCGGAGGTCCTCGAACCGGACCGTGAGATGCAGCGCCACCCCGGCTTCGCCGCAGGCCACCGCCAATTCGGCCATTGCCGGGTGGCCCGGCCCCATCCCCCACAGGGTCGGGTACGCCCGAACCGCGGGCGCACCTTCGGCCACCGCCTCGCTCAGCATCCGCTCCCATCGAGGCCAGTCGGGACGCACGATCGGGGTCGGGTGGAGCACCGTGCGGAACGGGGCCAGCAGCGCCAACAGCGCCCGGTTGCTGGGGACGGGATCACGGTGGAAGGCCCCGGGCAGATGCCCGACCCAGGCGCCAGCGAATCCTTCGCGCGCGAGCACCCGAACCAACACGTCCGGGTCGGGATGCGGCACGTGCCGAAACGGATACCCGCCGATCCACGCCGACACGTCGATGGGGCGCCCCCCGATGTCCGTCATGGGAGACCTGCCCGGGTGGCGGCCAGCGCCGCGTCGAAGGTCCCCGGCGGGAAGATCCGCACGGCATTGCGCCATCGCATGTCGGCGAGGTCGTCGGCGCTCGCCCCGGTGTGGGCCAGCGCCCGCAGCTTGGTGAGCCCGGTGCACAACGTGAGGTCGGCCGCCCAGAGCAGCCGCGAGGCCCCGACCCAGCGCAACGCCTCATCGATCATGCCGCGATCGATGCCGCTTCCCGAGAGGTCCATGACGATGTTGGGCGTATCGAGGACGGCCGGATTGGTGTGCGCCCAGTCGCCACCACCGCCAATGTGCGCCAGCAGGAAGGTGACCGTCGGGTGCCGAGCCGCCAGGCGCGCGAGCTCCACGCCGTCGGACGCATCCTGATTGGGCCAGTCGCGGCGGCGATGCTGCCAGATGTGCTGCAGCACCGGAATCCGATGGTCTGCCGCGGCCTGGGCGATGGCATCGAGCACCGCGAAGTCGGTGGTGCGGCGCCCGGCCGCGAGCTTGATGCCGACGGCACCACGCGCCAGGCCCCGTTCGATCTCGGCAAGTGCATGATCGGTGAAGTTCGGGTTCACCGCGACCCACGCCCGCACCCGCGGCCCCTCGGCGTCGACGAGGTCGTACATGAAGTCGTTGGCGACACTCTGATCGCGGGGCGACGCGAAGTAGGTGGGCGACGTGTACCCCCACGACCCGAGAATGGATGCGACGTGGCAGCGGACCCCCATCCGCTCGCCGCTGTCGAGCCGCGAGCGATTGTAGCGCGCCCAGTCACCACGATTGGTGTGCGGTGTGAGAAAGTGCGCGTGGGGGTCGATGAGCGGCTCAGGGCCGCCGAGCGGAACGTCTACCGCAGTCATCGCCGTCACGGGTCCCCCATGCGTTGAAGTTCCGGCCGCAGTGCGTCCACAACGACGGGCAAGGCCTGAGCGATGTCGGCGAACGCGGCCTCGTCGTGCGCGACGGCTCCGAACTGGTATGCGCCGCGCTTGAGCAGTATACCGTGCCGCGCCGCCGCCGCGACGAGGGCATCGAGCCGCTCCGGCAGGTCCGCGGTGAGGCGCCACATGACGGGAGGTCCCTCCGCGCATACACCCACCCACGGCGCATCGACCAGCGCGGCCCCGATGATCGTCCGGAGTTGTGCCCCGGACGCCGCCATGCGTCCGCAGACGTCGACCTGATCGTGCCACGCGAGCACCGCGCGGGCGGCTGCCAGTCCGGTGGTTTCAGCGGCCGCCGTGGAGGAGATCCAGGTCTGCGTCGCCGCATCCATGACGGCGGCGCGCCCGACGACCGCAGCCAGTGGATACCCGTTGGCCAGCGCCTTGCCGATGGTCGACAGATCGGGAACGATGCCGGTGAGCGCCTGCACGCCGCCCGTGCGTACACGGAACGCCGTCTTGATCTCGTCGAAGATCAGTACCGCACCCACCCGGTCAGCTCCGCGGCGCGCGGCTGTCAGCCAGGCGTCACCGGCGACCTCGTGGACCAGCGGCTCGATGATGATCGCCGCCGGCAGCTCACCCGCATCGAGGGCCGCCTCGAGGGCGGGGACATCGTTGAACGGCACCCAGGTCACGGCCTCGCGCACGGACGCCGGCACCCCGACAGCATCGCTGCTCCAGTCGAACCATCCGAAGTAGCCGCAGGCGATGAGGCGCTCCCGGCCAGTGACCGCGCGCGCGATGCGTACCGCGGCCGCGGTGGCTTCGGCCCCCGTGCGCAGGAAGCGGACCTGCTCGGCGCTCGGGATGACCTCGATCAGGGCCTCGGCGACCTCCACTTCGAGTCGGTGCGGCAGCGACGAGACGTTGCCCTGTGCGGCCGCCTCCTGCACCGCCCGCGTGACGGCGGGATCCGCATAGCCAATGCCGACCGCACCAAGCGCCATGCCGCAGTCCACGAACCGCCGCCCATCGGTCGACCACACGCGGCACCCCTCGGCTCGGTCGTAGTGCGAGGGGACTCCGGGGTCGGCCGCGCGTGTCCCATACAGGGCGATGGGCCGTTTGCTGCCGGTGGAGCAGCCGCCGGGAATGGCGTCCACCGCGCGCGTACGCCAATCGTCGGGCGCATCGCCAAACGCCACGGCGCGACTCACGCGTCCTGCTCCACCTCGGCACCCTGCCTGCCTGCGTCGGCGAGCGCACGCTGGACGGCACGGCGGGATTCGCGCTCGATGGTGCGCAGGACTTCGATGCTCGCCGTGCGCAGGATCAGCAGCTCGCGCTGGTCGGGGTTGGCCCGGAACACCAGCGAACGGAACGTGCGCATCATCAGCTCTTCGTTGCGCGTCTTGAAGTACGCGATCGCCTCGAGCGCGTTGCGCATGTCGTCGAACGTGCGCTCGTACTCTTCCTTGGTCGGCGTCCCCTTGGCATGCCGCGGGGCGGGGATCTTCTTGGTGGCATCGCCGGCGAGCAGGTGCAGTTCGTACAGCCCCAGCAGGCACGCCTGTGCCACGTTGAGCGAGAAGTGTTCGGTGGTGGGGATCGTGCAGATGGCGTGCGAACGATCGAGCGCCTCGTTGGGCAACCCATGATCCTCGCGCCCGAACATGATGGCGACGCGCCCCGCCTGCGCATGTTCGAGCAGATCGACGGCGGCAGAGCGCGGCGTGTGCCGCGGCCACCGGGCCGCCTGACGACGGCCGGAGAAGCCCACCACATACGTGCAGTCGGCCAGCGCCTCGTCGATGGTATCAACGTGGCGGATACGCTCCACGAGATCGCGAGTATCGTGGGCCACCTGCTCGATGCGATTCGGGTCGTAGGCGCACGGACGAATGAGCCGCAGGTCGCTCACCCCCATGTTCTTCATGGCGCGGACGACCGCGCCGATGTTGATGGGATCCTGCGATTCGTACAGCACCACCGTGACGGCGGCGAGAAGGGAGTCAGCCATGGGCGAAAGATAGCGCCGGTGCACGTGCCCGGTGTCGCACGGCACTCACGCGAGGTGCAGCACCCACCCGTGCGACGGCGGATGGCGGTCGCCGCGCAGGTAACCGAATCCCCCGCCCCCGCTGAGCACCAGCTGTCCGCGGCGCCGTGCCCGGTCCGGTGGCCGCTCGTTGAGCACCAGGTCGACGTGCACGGTTTCACGATCGGGGAGTGCTTCCAGCGGCCACGCCAGCTGCATCCACCACCCACGACCATCGCTGCGCGATGCCGCGGCGCATGTGGGAATGGCACCGTTGGTTACCAGCGAGGTCACGCGCGCCGCCGGCGGCGCGGCGTGCCCGACCACAGGGACCACGAGTACGGCTGCGCGCCAGGCACGGTCGGCCGCGCCACGGACGTAGCATTGCAGTCCGTCGGCGTTCACGTCGGCGCGCTCGTTGTCCAGCGGATTGTCGGGCATGGACGCGACCGAGCCGCCCGGCGTGACGATGCCGTGCCCCGACTCCATGGCTACCCGCACAATCAACGCCGACTCGGTATGGGCCAGCCACACGCTGGCGGCGGGGGCGTTGGCATCACCCCAGGGCTCCTCGGTGGGCACGTAGGCCTCGTGGCCAAGTCGAACGTGGTGCGCACCAGTCAGCGCCGTCGTGAGCGGTCCGTCCACCGCGCTGACGGGCACCCGGGGGACGCGCACGACCGGCACGGCACCACGCGCCAGGCGCTCCTCGTCGCGCCGGTCGTTCTCACCAGCGACCGCCGCATCGGCGACCAACCCTTCGAGATCGATACTACTGCGTGCATGCCGGGCGAGCAGGCCGATGTGCCAGCCGTGCGGCGCCGGCTCATGCGAGGCGACGGTGCCATCGCGCGTGGTGATCTGCACCAGCGGCGTCGCCTGCGGCGTGAGGTGCACCCGGGCCACCTCCAGATCCTCCGCGCCAGCGCGTGACCAGCTCCACACCCCGACGATGCAGCCGCGGCGCCCCTGTTGATCGAGCAGATGGCGGAGCGTCGAGCGCGTTCCGGGGACACCCGGGGTCGAGGCACGCCAGAGGGTGCTCGCGCCGTGCGTGGCGTACCAGGCGCGCATGCGACGCCCGGACGGCGGCGGCGGGGCCCCCGCACCCCCGTGGGCGATCGCATCGAAGGTGAACACCGCCACGTCCGAGGACGGCGGGAGGACCGCCTCCTCGACATCGTCCACGAAGTCGTACCCGTCCTCGAGCCCCCCCGCCCCATCGCGTTCGCCGGACCGCCAGGTCCCGATGTCGTGCACGACCGCCGGGCCGGCGAGCGGCAGCGTCAACGTGACCTCCGCTTCGCTCTCCCAATCGAGGACGTCGACGAGGTAGCCGTCACAGACGACGACCGTCCGGGTCGCCGACACGCCGGGGGCGAGCTCATCGACGCGCTTGCGCACCCAGCCTGCCCCGCCCCGATCCTCGAACGCGAGGAGGCGCGCCGGTTCCGGTGGTTGCGATGCCCCGTTCACCAGCGGCGCATGATGGGCGAGTGTACTGCGATACCAGTGCAGTGTGCGTTCCACGTAGCTGCCGGCACCCGGGTCGTCCAACCAGCGCTCCGCGTCGGCCTGCAGCGTGAGCGCCAGGCGGTCGGGGTGCCCGTGTCCTCCGCCCGCAATGCCCCCCTCGAGGGCCACGTAGATCCGTCCCGACTCGCGGCGCAACACCGCCAGCCCCTGCTGCGCCTGCACGACGCTCCCGGGGGTCCACTGACCAGCCGGCACGGGGTCCGGCGATGCCATGAGCAACGCCCGCCACGAGCAGTCAGCCCGCGTCAGCATGGACGAGGCGACATTGCGTTCCGCGTCGGCCGTGGAGCGACGGCGCGCGTCGCTGGGCGGACCGCCCGTGCCGTCATACAATCGGGCCAGCAGCCCGGCGAGCCGCCGATCAGCCCGGTGGGCATGCCCCAGCTCGCACCATTCGGCGTAGCGCCATTGGCGCACCGACACGGCGTACGGGGAGTCGCGCCGTGAGGGAAGCGTGTCGTCCGGCAGCAGTCCCGCGAAGGGCGTGAGGAACCCCGCATGGAAACGCGCGTCGAGCGCGGGGACGAGCGGCCGCCCCAGTGCGCGCAGCAGGTATACCCCGTACCAGAGCCCCCGGTGCGCGAACTGGTGATAGTTCTCGCCTTCGTACCAGCTCCCGTCGGCAAGCAGTCCCTCCGCGAGCAACCAGGGCAGCGAGCCGTTGCCCTCGAGCCTCCGCTCGCAGGCCCGCGTGTCGCCGAGCAGGTGCAAGGCCGACAGCACGGCCACCTCGTTCCATACCTGCCGATTCGATCGCCCCTCGGGGTAGGACGCGATCAGCGTGCCGCTCGGCGCCAGCAGCTGGTCGCGCACCATCCCGCCCACGTCCGACACCCCGGCGGACTCCAGCAGCGCGAGCGCGTGGCAGGCGTTGAGCAGCCAGATGGACTCGAGATACGTGCTGAAGAACGGGCGCGTGGGGCCAAGCACGTTGTCGCGGTTCGGCCACGTCGGGTAGCGCATCGCGAGTTCGCGGAGGATGCGGGAGGCGAGGCGGCTGTGAGCGGGATCACCGCGGAGCGCGAAGAGCGCGGCCGCGTGCACGGCCCGCTCCACGACCCAGAGCTGTGCGCCCATCGCCCACCAGTCGTCGTGTTCGCGGCCGCGGTACACCATGTCGCAGCGCGGGCAGCGATGGTCGTGCGGAGCCCAGGGGTCGAACTCGAGCAGCAGACCGTGGTCGGGGCAACGACCGCCGATGCGCGTGAGGCGCGCCTTCTGCGTTGGGATGGGCAGCGAGCGCTCGAGCAGGGGAGCCAGCTCCGCGGCGAGCGCATCGGCAAGCGCACCCAGCGACGTCCCGGACGCCGTGGCGGCGCGCCGCGCGGCGAGGTCGAGGGGCAGGAGCTGCGTCACGCGGGCATCGAGCGGGGAGTGGGAGCGCCGAGCATCACCAGCTGTCCCGCCGGACCCAGCGCGCCACGCTCACCAATTCGCCGCGCAGGTCCATGTCCACGTTCGCGAGACGGCGGGCGCGCGCCTGTACACCGCGCGCGTGATACAGCCACGCCACGGGCATGTCGAGGGCGAGCTGCCGGTCGACCGCGCCCCAGGCGTCCCTCGCCTCCGAGGGTGCCGCGTCGCGCGCCCGGGCCAGCGCGGAATCGAGCGCGGGGGCGTGAAAGCCGGTGTAGTCGAGGGCGCCCCCCCGCTGGGTACTGGCGAACAGGGCCGAGAGATGCCCGAGCGCGACGTCTCCAGGGATGCCGGTGAGCACCAGGTCGTAGTCCTTGTCGACGCGGCGTACGGTCGCGAGCAACGTGGCCAGTTCGAGCACCCGGATGGTCACCTCGATCCCGCGTTCGGCCAGATCGGCCTGCACCAGTTGCTCGATGGCCATCTCGCCGCTGCCGACCGTGAGCAGCGTGACCCGCAGCGGGGTGCCCGCGCGCATCCGTACGCGGCGGGCGGAGGAACGGGTCCAGCCCGCTGCGTCGAGGAGCCGGTCGGCCTCATGCCGCGCTGCCTCGCGTTGCGCCGGCGCGATGCGGCTGCCTGCTGCCGGCGTGACCGGCAACCCGGGTGGAATCGCACTGGTCGCCGGGGTTCCAAAGCCGGCGACGGCCGCCGCGACCACGCGCTGCCGGTCGATGGCGAGTGAAAAGGCGCGGCGTACGCGGACGTCGTCGAATGGCGCGCGAGTGGTGTTGAACGCGAGGACCGTGGAAAAGAGCGCTGGCGGCGTAAGGAGCTCCAGCGCCGGGTCCCTCCGAACCAGCGGGGCCATGGTCGGCGAGACCCCGGCGAGATCGAGCTCACCGCTCACCAGCCCGGCGAATTTGGTGGCGGCTTCGTCGACGACGGCCACGACCAGCTGCTCGAGCTGCGGCGGACCGCCGAGGGCCATGGGGAAGTCGGCGTTCCGCACAAAGCGCCACTGTCGGCCGGCGGTGCGTGCAGCAAAGCGGAAGGGGCCGTTTCCGACGGGCGCGGTGGCGAAGGGATGGCTGCGCCAGCGGCTGCGCGGCACGGTGTCGAGCAGGTGGCGTGGTACGAGCGGGAGCTCGGCGAGGATCGGGGGGAGCGTGGCGCGCGCCTCGCTGAACGCGAGCCGCACGGTGTGGCGGTCGAGTACCTGCACCTGGCTCACGACAGCCACGTCGCCGCGCCGCGGTGACCCCAGTGCCGAGTCGGCCGCCGCCGCGAACGTGAAGGCCACGTCCTCGGCGGTGGTGGGCGTCCCATCGTGCCAGCGTACGGTCGAGTCGAGATGGAACGTGACGGCGCGGTGATCGTCGCGCCACACCCACGCCCGCGCGAAGTACGGCACCGGCTGCAGCGCCGGATCGAGGCGCACCAGGGTGACGAACAGGGCGTGCCGCTGCACCTGGCGGGAGAGGGGGTGCACGGTAACCAGCGGGTTCCCCGACTCGAGATCGGTGCCGGAGGCCATGACGGCGGTGCCGGGCGGACGCGAGGGAGCGGCGCATCCGAGGCAGGCCATGACCAGCCCCACGGCGGCCTGTCCGACGCGGTGAGGGCGTCCGGTGGCGCGGCGGGTTGACGTCGCCGTCCCCGGAGGCATCATCCGGCGGTGCGCCGTCTTTCGTTGCGCGTGCTCGACGCGCTCATCCTGCTCTGGCTCGTCACGACCCTTACCTTCGCGCTGATTCATCTGGCGCCGGGGGACCCGGCGACGTTGCTGATTGCCCCGACGGCGTCGGCCGACGACGCCGCGCGGCTGCGTATGGCGCTCGGGCTCGATGCCCCGCTGCCGGTGCAATATGTGCACTGGATGAGCGGTGTGCTGCGGGGGGATCTTGGCATGAGCCTGACCCGTGCGCAGCCGGTGGCCACCGTCATCGGTGAGGCCGTACCGGTCTCGCTGTTTCTCGGTGGCGTGTCGCTGCTGGCCAGTTTCGCGGTCGGCGCGTGGTTCGGCCTGTGGCAGGCGTTGCGCGCGGGTGGCCGCACCGAGCGGGTGATGACGCTGCTTGGCACCGTCCTGCTCGCTGCCCCCAGCTTCTGGCTTGCGCTGGCGCTGGTCACCCTGTTCACGAGCGGCGCCGTGTGGCTTGGGCTCCCGGCGTGGATGCGCCTGCCGGCGTTCGGCATGCAGGATCCGGCACTCGCCCCGGCGGCGCTCGTGTGGGGCGATCGGTGGCGACACGCCGTGCTGCCGCTGCTGGTGCTGGCGTTGCCGGGTATCGCCGGCGTCATGCGCTACGCCCGTCAGTCCGCGGCCGAGGCGGCGGCGGCGCCGCACGTGGTCAGCGCGCGGGCGCGCGGCCTCTCCCGCGGGCGCATCGAGACGCGCTACGTCTTGCGCACCGCCCTCACGCCCCTCGTGGTGCTGTTCGGGCTCATGCTGCCGGGGGTGATTGCCGGCTCCGTGTTCGTTGAACAGGTCTTTGCGTGGCCCGGACTGGGGCGCGCCATGCTGGGGGCGATCGCGGGCCGCGACTATCCCGTCGTGCTCGGCCTCACGCTCGTGTACGCATCCACCGTCATCGCGGCGAATCTACTGGCTGACGTGCTCCTGTGGTGGCTCGATCCCCGGCGGCGGCGATGACCCGGGGCGCGGCGTGGCGCCATGCGGCGACGCTGGTGCTGCTGTTCATGGCGGTGGCGGCCCTCATCGTCCCGTGGTTCGCCACGGAGCAGGCGCACAGCATCGGCGACGTGCTGGCCATGCGCCTCGTGCCACCCCTCTCACGCGATCCGCTTGGTCGCTGGCACCTGCTCGGCACGGATGCGTTTGGCCGCGACCTGGCGGTGCGGCTGTGGGTCGGCGCCCGCATTTCCCTGCTGGTGGGGGTCGCGGGGTCGGCGTTGTCGGGGGCCCTCGGCGTGGCGTTGGGTGCCGCCGCCGGGTGGTGGGGCGGCACCATGGATCGCGTCATCACGGCGCTCGGCGATGCGTTGCTCGCCGTGCCGCGCCTGGTGCTGCTGCTGGTGATCGCCGCGCTCTGGGGCCCGGGGCTGGGCATGGTGATCATCGTGCTTGGGCTCACCGGGTGGATGTCGGTGATGCGCCTTGTGCGCGCGGAGGTACAGGGGGTGCGGCTGCTGCCGTACGTGGAGGGGGCGCGGGCGCTGGGCATACCGGCGGGGCGCCTACTGCGGGGGCATGTCCTGCCCAACGCCCTCGGGAGTGCCACGGTGGCCATTACGTTGGGCATCGGCAACGCCATCACCCTCGAGAGTGGCCTGTCGTTTCTCGGACTCGGTGTGCAACCCCCCACCGCGAGCTGGGGCAACATGATCGCTGGCGGCCGGGACTGGCTGCTGGTCGCGCCGTGGATCGCCTTACTGCCGGGGCTCGCGCTGATCGTGACGGTGGCGGCGGCGACGGTGCTGGGCGAGTCGTTGCGGGGTTCTGGGCCCGCCCCCTCCGCGACGCGTACCGTCAGGGAGCGCGGCGCACCCGCACCGTGATCACCTCGCGTGGTCCCGCCGCGAGCGGCACCACCGAGCCGGTGACGATGGTCTCGGCCACCGGCGTCTCATCGAGCCGGCAGCGCGTGACCTCCCACGGGCCCTCATCGGGCAGGTGCCACGCCCCGTTCGCGGGCCGCGGCGTCAGGTTGTGGGCGCGCAGGACGACCGCCCGCTCGTCGCCCTGCGACACGGTCATCGCCGAACTCTCGAAGGCCTCGCCCTGCAGCGACGCGCCCCCCAACGACGGCGGCGCGGATGCAGTGTGCAGATCGCGCCACGTCTCGCCCACCAGCGGCAGCAGCACATCGTCACAGACGTCGCGCACGCGGGCCAGCGTGTCATCGCTCATCGGGCCGTGCAGATACAGCGCCGTACGTGCGACGAACGGCCCAAGCGACTGGGCCTCCGGTGTGGGAGTCGGCCATCCCGCATGACCGGGACGTTCCGCGAGCGTGGCACGCGAGAGTTCACCCACCCCGCGCACCAGGGTCAGGGCCAGCCGCTGGTCCCGCACCTCGGCTTCCGCGAGGCCATCGGCGATCATGGTGGCCCCGAACATCGCGTTGGCCTGCATGGCCCAGCGGTGCATGGGCATGGTCGGCACCACCGACTCGCGTGACTCGGCGGGAGCCACGGCCACCTCGCGCCGAACCGGTCCGAAGGCCGCATCGGCCCAGACCATGCCCGCGTGCACATCGGTGCGCCACACCAGCTGCAGGCGCTGGTCGGTGCGGAGAACCATACCGCGAATGGCGCAGTGGAGCGCGGACGCCTCGGCATCGAGCGAGATGTCGGTGACTACCGCGATGGGGCCGCGCGGACCGTGCCGCGCCCCGGTGGGGGTGGCGCACCAGCGGAGCCGCAGCGTGGCCCGCAGCGGTCCCCGGTGCACCACGCGCGCCCGCACACACCGAAGCCTTTCCACGGGTCCGCGCAGCGCCGGCGTGTAGCTGTCGCCAACATCGGCTTGTGTCTCGAGGGCGAGTACGTCCGGCAACACCCTATCGTCCACCTGCAGGGAGAGCCTGGGCTCCGGGTGCCGGGTCAGCCGCAGACGCAGCCGCCCGTTGTCGACGGTCACGTCGTTCGCCTGTTCCTGCACGGTCACCGGCCACGATGGCGCCGCCGTGTGCACACCAAAGGACCGGTGATCGTGCACCGTCACCCCGGCGGCCGGCACCGCTGGCACCCAGACGAGCCAGCGCTGTTCCTGCACCAGGTCATTGTCGGGGTAGTGCTGGGGCGACTCGCGTCGGGCGAACACCTGGCGAACACCGAGCCGCTGTGAGACCCAGGCGCCGGTGGACCGTGTGGCCCCCCGCAGCACCTCCTGCGCTCGCGGCGAGGCCTCCGCGCTTGCGGGGCCGACCGGCACGTCGCCCACCGTCTCCTGCAAGCGCAGGACGGCAAGCCCCGCCCGTACGCGCGGCGCCCGATTGCGGACGACCACCCGACGCGCGTCGAAGTGCTGGTGCGCCCGCGCTGCGACTGGATCATGCCCGAGCGCGAGCTGCAGCGCCGCCTCACGCAGGCCGACGCCCTGGGCGGCCACGGCGTCCTGCTGGACATCCATGGCGCGGGCCACCGCGTCGATCGAGCACCCGCACAAGGTGTCGTGCGGGTGCGTGGTCAGCAGGTCCTCCCAGGCACGGGCCAGCAGTGCCGGGAGCTGCGCCATGGTGACACGGGCGGCCGGGCTTACGACCGACGTCTGGGCAGACCGATCGTGCAGGCGCACCAACGCCAGCCACGGCTCCACATCGCGCAGCAGGCCACGTTCGAGCCGGGCGTTGCGTCGCTTCTGGGACGCCCGCGTCGCGAGTGTCCCGCCAAGGGTCCAGGTATAGCCATAGGAATCGCGCAGCTCACCAGTGACCACCGGAAGGGGGACATCGACCGCCTGTGCGCCGAAGCGTTCCGCCCATGCGGCGAGCGAGGTGTGCCGCACTGCGGCCGCATCGCCGGCGGCGACCGCGAGCGCCTGCAGCGCCTGGGCGAAGTCGGGTTGCCGCGCATGGTGATCGGCACCGTTGAGCAGCAGCGCCACACCCGTCCGGTTGCGCGCCCGCCAGAGCTCGGCGAGGCGTTCCCACCGAAGTCGGGCGGCCTCCGGACTTGCCGGCAGGGCACTGCCGAACTCGTACCCGTCGGGGGGCAAGTGGTGGGTGAGCACACGCGATCCGTCGGGCCCCTCCCACCAGAACGCATCGCCACGCGGGTGCGCCGTGCCGCCCGCCCCCCGCCAGACCACCGCGACGTGCAGGCCGAACCCCCGGGCCAGCACCGGGAGTGCCGCCGGATGGCCGAAGGTATCGGGGCAGTAGGCCACCGGAGGCGCCGTGGCGCCCAACTCGGCCAGGACGCGACGCCCCGCCTCGAGGTTCCGTACGATCGCCTCACCCGATGGCATGAGGTTGTCCGCGAGTACGAACCAGGGGCCGGCTTCGATGATCCCGCGCTGCACCGCATCGCGCAGGGGCGCCTGCTGGGTGGGACGAACCGCGAGGTAGTCACGCAGGGTGATCGCCTGCCCATCGAGCAGGAAGGGGCCAGGTCTCGCGTGACCGTCGCCGCCCATTGACGCCGACGCATCGAGGAGGGCGTCGACCAGCGCCACCAGCGCCTGCCGGAAGCGGGGCGCCAGGTGGTACCACTCGCGATCCCAGTGCGTGTGCGGAACGACGCACACGACGAGGGGCTGGGTCATGGGGAACGCTCGCTTGGACGAAGACACCGCGAAGAACCTCGCGTGCGGTTGACCCCGACGGCAAGGCCATTGAGCTTTCCTCCCGGCACTCCGCCCGTCTTCTCGCCAACACGACCTGCCGGCCCCCGATTTGGAATTCCTCACTCAGTTCTTCGAGCGACTGCGCGATCTCCCCGCCCTGGTGCAATGGGCGGGGTACGTCGGCCTGACGCTTATCATTTTCGCCGAGACGGGGCTCCTGGTCGGCTTTTTCCTCCCCGGAGACTCGCTGCTGGTGACGGCAGGGCTGCTGGCCGCCGACCCGGCGTTCGGGCTCGACGTCTGGCTGCTGGGCGGAATCCTGACCGTGGCCGCGATCGTTGGGGACACCGTGGGTTACAACGTCGGCAAGGCCACGGGCCCACGCATTTTCACCCGCGAGGATTCGCTGCTGTTTCACAAAGACCACCTGCTCAGGGCGCAGGCGTTCTACGAGAAGCACGGTGGCAAGACCATCATCATCGCCCGATTCATGCCGATCGTGCGCACCTTTGCGCCCGTGGTTGCCGGGGTCGGCCGCATGGAGTACCGCGCGTTCCTCATGTACAACGTGGTCGGCGGTGTGCTCTGGATCTGGAGCATGCTGCTCACGGGCTTCATCCTGGCGCGCACCGTCCCCGGCGTCGCGAAGCACGTGGAGAAGGTCATTCTCGTTGTCGTCTTCCTGTCCATCCTGCCCGGCATCATCGCCTGGCTCCGTGATCGCAAGGCCAAGGCCAAGGCGGCCGCAGCCTGATCCGGGTTCCGCGGCCTCACCGCGACGTACCTTTGACCGCCCCCCAGCCGGAGACTGATCCATGGCGCACACCCTCGCTCCCCTGCCGTACGCCCCCGAGGCGCTCGAGCCGCACATCGATGCGCAGACCATGACGATCCACCATGGCAAGCACCATCAGGCGTACGTGACCAACCTCAATGCCGCGATCGACAAGGCCCCCGAACTCGCCTCGTGGTCCCTGGACGATCTATGCCGCCGCATCAACGACGTGCCGGAGGCGGTGCGGACGGCCGTGCGCAACAACGGTGGCGGGCATTGGAACCACACCCTGTTCTGGGAGCTCATGGCCCCGAACGCCGGCGGTGAGCCCACGGGCGCCCTCGGCGCGGCGATGACCACTGCGTTCGGTTCTTTCGCCGCGTTCAAGGAGCAGCTCCAGGCCGCCGGTATGGGTCGCTTCGGCTCGGGGTGGGCGTGGCTGATCTCCACGGAGGGCGCCCTGTCCATCATGAGCACGCCGAACCAGGACAACCCGCTGATGGAAGGCAAGCACGCCCTTCTCGGCGTCGACGTGTGGGAACACGCGTATTACCTGAAGTACCAGAACCGCCGCGCCGACTATCTGGGGGCGTGGTGGAACGTGGTGAACTGGGACGCAGTGGCCAAGCGCTACCAGGGCTGAGCCCCGGGCTGCTGGCCGCATGCCCGAAGGGCCCGCGCCGTGCGCGGGCCCTTCGGCGTCTCCAGCGAACCACGGATCCTCGCCTGACCGTCAACCGGTCAGGACAGCAGGAATGAGCATGAGCGCCGCGCTGATTCCCCATGCGATGCCGGCGGCCACAAAGCCCGTGCTGCGCGCGACCTTGGCGATGACGCTCACCCCGACGCCGAAGATCACCAGTTGCCAGATGCTGAACACATCGGCGTTGGCCAGCAGGCCCATGACCGCCGGCGACGTGGTGACCGGGTCGAAGAAGCGTGCCGGCCCAAGCGAGGCGTCGGTCAGCGATCGGATGCTCGCCGCATCGACCAGCGCACCCTGGGCCGCCGTCGCGAGGAAGCTCACGATGCGCGGAATCGCCCCGAAGGTCGCAATCAGGGCCGCCTGCCCGAAGCGCACCGGGGCCGTCACCAGCTTCGCGCTGAGCCACAGTATGCCCCCACCGAACAGGGCGCTCATCGGCACCAGCAGAACGGCAGTGCCAAGGTAGCCATACGCGCCGAACCGACGCGCCGTCTCGATGGCCTCCGGGGGCATCGCCTGCCCCCGCCGGGCCATCAGCTGCATCTGCAGGTCGAAGTTCGCATCGATGTACGGCTGCACCAGCCCCTTCGTCGCGACGACGATGACGAGGCACACCACCGTGAGCACGAGGATGTACTTGCCGGCGCCGCTGTCCCGCGCACGTTCGAACACGGCGCCGGGCGCCCAGTTCACCTCGAGGATGTCCTCGAAGAGGCTCCCCTGCTTCGCGCTGCCGCTGGTCGATTCCGTCATCGTGCCGCTTCTCCTTCGAGATAGGTGTATCCCTCGAGACCGGCCACATAGTCTGCGATGAAGGTGTTCGCCTCCCCGCGGGCCAGTCCGGTAGCAGCATTCACCTTCCGGCGGAAAGTGGCAAGTAGTTGCGAGGCGCCGAACTGCACGTAGTTCAGCACCTCGGTGACGGTGTCGCCCTCAACGAGGTCGGTGATTTCGTATGCGCCCTGCTCGTTGAGCCGAACGTGGACCGCATTGGTGTCGCCGAACAGGTTGTGCAGGTCGCCGAGGATCTCCTGATAGGCCCCGGTGAGGAAGATGCCGAGGATGTAGTCCTCGCCGTCACGGAACTCGTGCAGCTCGAGGCTGGGACGCCCCGCCTTGTCCCCCACGAACCGGTCGATCTTGCCGTCGGAGTCGCAGGTCACGTCCTGCAGGGTGCCGCGGCGCACCGGCTCCTCGTTCAACCGGTGAATGGGCATGATCGGAAACAGCTGATCGATGGCCCAGCTGTCCGGCAGCGACTGGAAGAGCGAGAAGTTGCAGAAGTACCGATCGACCAGCGCCGACTCGAGTTCGGGGAGGATGTCCTCGTAGATGGGCGAGTCGGCCTTGGCGATGCGGTAGATGGCGTTCATGGTGGCCAGCCAGAGCACCTCGGCCTTGGCCAGCCCGCGCAAGTTGAGCACACCCGAGTTGAAGTACTGACGGGCCCGTTCCTTGTCGAACGAGGCATCGTGGAACACCTCGAGGACCTTGCGTGGCTTGGCGCCGCGCTCGGTGAGGGTGCGCCAGTCCTCGTACATCTCGTGCAGCAGGGAGTGATCATCGTCGTCGAGCGTGGGGATGGGCTGCTCGGCCTGCGACTCCACGTCGATGACCTTGAGGAGCAACAGCGCATGGTGCGCCGTGAGCGCACGCCCCGACTCGCTGATGATGTGCGGCATCGGCAGCTCGGCCTCGCGGCACGCCTCGGCGATCGTGTAGATCACGTCGTTCGCGTATTCCTGCAGCGTGTAGTTCACGCTCGCGTTGTTCGTCGAGTTGGTCCCGTCGTAGTCGATGCCCAGCCCGCCGCCCACATCCACGTGCGTGATGTCGACGCCCATGGCCCGCAGTTCGAGATAGAAGCGCGCGACCTCGGCCAGCCCGGACTTGATGAACCGGATGTCGGTGATCTGGCTGCCCAGATGGAAGTGGATCAGCTTGAGGATGTCGAGTCGCCCGTGCGCCTGCAGTCGGTCGATGAGCTTGACCAGCTCCGCCGAGCTGAGCCCGAACTTGCTCTTCTCGCCACCGCTCTGAGCCCAGCGGCCTGCGCCCTCGCTGGCCAGCTTGATGCGCACGCCGCACGTGGGCTGCACCCCGAGTTCATCGGCCACCTCGATCAGGACGTCGAGCTCACTGACCTGCTCGAGCACGATGAACACCGTGTGTCCGAGCTTCTGGCCCATGAGCGCCAGTCGCATGAACTCGTGGTCCTTGTAGCCATTGCACACGATGAGGTGCTCGGTGCTTTCGCTGAGCCCCAGCACGGCCTGCAGTTCAGGCTTGGAGCCGCACTCGAGCCCGACACCGTGCGTCTTGCCGAACCGGACGATTTCCTCGACGACGTGCCGCTGCTGATTGACCTTGATCGGGTACACGGTCGTGTAGTCGCCCGTGTACTCGAATTCGCGCATCGCGCTGTCGAACCGCTCACTGAGCGTCTCGATGCGGGAGCGCAGGATGTCCGAGAAGCGGAGCAGCACCGGCAACTGGACGCCCTGCCCCTCGAGGTCGGTCGCGAGGTCACGCAGGTCGAGCGTGCGGTGCGGATGCTCCGGATCGGGGCGCACGATCACGTGGCCCCGCTCATTGATGTCGAAATAGCCGGCGCCCCAGCCCTCCACGTTGTACAGGGCACGGGCGGCGTCGAGAGTCCACGGCACGGCGGGTGCCGGCTCGGCGATGGGCTGGATGCGAGTGGCCATAGGGGCGGAAAGCTAGACGGTTCGCGGCGGCGGAGGGAGCCGCGGTCGCGAACCGTCCGGATGGTGACAGGCGGAGGGCGCCCATGCGGCGCCCCGGTGGTCAGTTGTCGCCGTCGAGCAGGCCGCCAAGTCCGCCCAGCACCGAGCCCTCGCCGCGGCGTTGGCCGCCGAGGCTGGGTGCCGACGCGACAATGCGGTCGGCGAGACGGGAAAACGGCAACGTCTGCAGAATGACGCGTCCGGGGCCCGTGAGTTGCACGAAGAACAATCCTTCGCCGCCGAACAGTGCCGTCTTGATACCCGGCACCCGCTGGATGTCGTAGTCCACCGACGGCTGGAAGGCGACCAGGCACCCCGTGTCCACACGCAGCGTTTCGCCTGGTGCCAGGTCGATGGCGTGCAGCGATCCCGAGGCGTGGAGGAACGCCAGGCCGTCGCCCTGCAGCTTCTGCAGGATGAAGCCTTCCCCGCCGAAGAACCCGGCGCCGATCTTGCGCGTAAACGCCACCGACACGTCGATGCCGCGCGCCGCGCAGAGGAAGCTGTCCTTCTGCGCCAGCACGGTGCCGCCCCAGTCGCGGAGATTGAGCGGCACGATGCGGCCCGGATAGGGCGCGGCGAAGGCGACGTCGGCACGCCGGGCGCCGCTGTTGCCGAACAGCGTGACGAAGAACGAGTCGCCGGACAGTACACGCTTGCCCGCCCCCACCAGCTTGTCGAACAGGCCGCCCGCGCGCGCGTTGGGGTCGAGCGTCGTCGCCATCGTGATCCCCTCGCGCATGAACATCATCGCGCCGGCCTCGGCAAACACCGCTTCACCGGGGTCGAGGGTCACGATCACCGCCTGCATGTCGTCACCGATGATCTGATAGTCGATCTCGTCCGCTGCCATCACTTGCCTCCGGAAGGTTGCCCCGGCGCCGAGCCGGTTGGGGTGGTCATTCGCACCTGATCACGCCCCTTCTCGAGAAAGGGGATGCCGCGCACCATCCATGACGGGGGGTCGGCCCCCTGGAGTTTCACCGCGAAGAACTCCTGCATCTTGCGGTCGATGTCCTTCTGGTTGGCGCGCTTGGTCGGGTTGTGCTCGTCGCCGTTGTACACGACCATATACGCCTCCTTCTGCAGGCGACGCATGGCCACGTAGAACTCGATGCCCTGATACCAGGGGACGGCGCCGTCGTTGTCATTGGCCATGAACAGCACCGGCGTGGTCACGCGGTCCAGCCGGAAGAGCGGCGAGTTCTCGATGAAGCGCTCCGGGAACTGCCACAGCGACCCGCCGATGCGGCTCTGGGTATGCTCGTACTGGAAAGTGCGGGCGAGTCCGGACTGCCAGCGGATGCCGCCATAGGCGCTCGTCATGTTCACGACGGTGGCGTTCGGCACCGCGGCGGCAAACATGTTGGTCACCGTAATGAGGTAGTTGGTCTGGTAACCGCCCCACGACTGCCCGGTGATGCCGATGCGCTTCGGGTCGACGAAGCCCCGCTGGATGAGCGACTGCACACCGGGGATGATGGCCTTCGCCGCACTCGGCCCGGGCTGCCCGTCGGTGTAGACGATGTCGGGCATGAACACGAGGTAGCCGAGGCTGTTGTAGACCACCGGGTTGATCGTGTTGCGGCCACTCGGGGCCTGATAGGTATGCAGGCCGTCCGTGAGCTTCTCGTAATAGTACACGATCATCGGCCACGGCTTCGACGCCTCGAAGTTCTCCGGTTTGTAGAGCAGGCCACGCAACGGGATGCCATCACCGTTGAGCCAGGAGACCAGTTCCACCGAGCCGCGCGGATACTCCGCGTCCTGCGGATTGGCATTGGAGATCTTCGTGGTGGCGGCGATGCTGGTGCCGGTCCACAGGTCGGGGAACTCGTTGAAGGTGCTCTGCGTGAGCAGGTACTGCTCGGCATTTCGCGCCTTTTGCAGGCCGCCGAGGCTGCGATCGGCCATGACCAGTCGCTCGGGGGCCGCCTCGGTACCGAGGCGATCCTGCCAGAAGCCGCTGGCCTTGGTGAGCGTGTCCACGGCCCGCAGCAGCACGGGTTTGGCGGGATCGAGAAATGGCTCATCGCGTTCGAGGTCCACCACGCGGAAGGTCATCCCGGCCCGGCGCCCGGCCCCGTCGGTCAGGTTCTTCGGGGGGGCGATGCCGGCGGGATCGACCTCCCACACGTCGAACCGGTCGTACACCAGCACACGCCTGTCCCCGGTGGTCCAGCCGCCGAGGCCATAGGGCGGCGGAATGTCGGGGGAATCGAACTCCTCGTCCTGGAACTTTACCGGCAGCTTGTCGGTGAGCACGACCCTGCGGCCAACCGCGGCGGCGTACGCCACCCAGTGGCCGTTTTCGAACCAGACCACGTAGTTGCCCCCCGGCGACAGCTGCGGGGTCCCATCGACCTGCCTCGCCACCAATGTACGCGCCCCGGTGAGCGGATCGAGGAGGTACACGTCGGTGGCGCCTTCGCCCCAGAACTGCGGAATGGCGTACGCGAGGCTGTTGAGCCCGAGCACACGCGTGCCGTCGTTGCTTACCACTACGCGCAGGCTGTCGTTGGCCAGTTGGGTCCACCGGTTGCTGGCCAGCGTATACAGCGCGGTGTAGCTGCGATTCCGATCGCGGGCCGCGTTGACCTTCTGCTGCGGCATGATCTGGGCGTCCTTCCAGTGCCACAGGTCGTACACGGCCTTGTCGGTGAGTGAATCGGCCGGGATCGAGTCCGCTGGAACATTCCCGAGTGCGAAGACAATGGCGTTGCCTTCGCGCGTGAATCCGACCTGCCCCCGATCAGCCACCAGCAGGCCTGCCGGTACGTCGCCTGGTGCGACGAGCCGGCGGGCCGTGATCGGCTTGCCCTTGGCCGGTGTCAGCGCGGCATGATACAGCGCAAAGCGCGGCCGCGCGGTGCTGTCGCCGACATCGGAAACGAACACCACCTGCCCGCCCTTGCGGTCGAAGTTCATCCCGCGGTACGTGGCCGGCCCGGCCACCAGCGTGGTCACCGTCCCGCTCGCCAGCGAGCGCACGAAGGCGCCGTTGTTCACGCCATCGCGCGTGGTGACGGTGTAGCCGAGCCACTGCTCGTTCTCGTCGAAGGCATACCCGGTGACGCCGTCGATGCGGGTCTCGGTGCCGGTGGCGAGTTCGCGCAGCACGAGGGTGGTGCCGTAGTCACGCCGCGGTCCCACCGGCGCGGCGGGCGGCTGCCCTGCCCCATTGGCGGGACGCGCGGCGGCCGTGTCCTCCAGCTGGTAGGCGAGGAAGCGCCCGCCGTTCCGCGCCAGCCGGAACGACCGCACGTTGGCCACACGCGTGAGGCCGCCGTCGGCGACGCTCATCAATCCGAGGCTGTTTCGAGGGGCCGGGGTGCCGCGGCGGGCCCGCGCCCGCTCCACCTCCCCACGCGGCGGGTAGATGAGGAACGCCACGAATCGCGAGTCGGCGCTGAACTGGGCAGGCTGGGCGTTGAATTGCGCCGACGAGTCGGCCGCGGGCATGAGTTGCGGGCGCCCGGTGAAGCCGCGCGGCGCCTTGTACTCGGTCGCGGAGGCCGTGGCGCGTACGATCAGCTCCCCCTCACCGACGACGGGGCTCAGCGTGTAGGCGGCCCAGCGGCCGTCGTTCGACAGCGCCGCACCGGAGATGGTGCGCCACAGGTCGTAGGTCTCCTGCGTGATGGGCTTCTTGCCGGCCGGCGGCGGGGGCGGGGTCCAGCGCGATACGCTGGTGAAGCCGTTGGCGGCGGCCGGAGCCGGCTGGGCCGCGAGCGGTGCGGCACTGGCGGACGCGAGGAAGGCGGCCAGAACCGTGCTGGCCGAGGTGTGGCGCGTCACAGACGATCGCATGGGGGGCAGGTGCGAGACGTGGAGTGGGCTGGTCGGGGAAAGCCCGCGGCCCCAACTTGGGACGGGGTGATCCCCAACCCTCTAGACTAACGGCGCGATTGCGGTCGCGTGAGGACTTCGATGAGACGGATACTCGGCTATTTCGCGCGCGGCCTCGTTCTGCTGGCGCCCCTGGCCGTGACGGTCTGGATCTGCTGGATCGTGTTCACCAACGTGGACGGCTGGCTCGGCCTCCCCATCCCCGGGGCGGGTTTCGTGGCAACCCTCGTGCTGATCACGCTGGTTGGTTTCCTGGGCAGCAACCTGCTCACGCGGTCGATGGTGTCGGCGCTGGAGGGCCTGCTGGGGCGATTGCCGTTCGTGCGCCTGCTGTACGGGTCCACCAAGGACCTGCTCAACGCGTTCGTCGGCGAGAAGCGCCGGTTCGACAAGCCGGTGCTGGTGAGCGTGGTGCCGGATGGTTCGGTGAAGCTCATGGGCTTCCTGACGCAGGAATCGCTGCATCACCTCGGGCTGGCTGATCAGGTGACGGTCTACTGCCCGCACTCCTACAACTTTTCCGGCCAGCTGTACGTGGTGTCGGCGTCGCAGGTCCAGCCACTGGACGTGACCAGTGCCGACGCCATGGCGTTTGTGGTCTCCGGCGGCGTCGCCGGTATCGTGCCCGCGGCACTGTCCACGGGCGAATACGCTTCACTCGGACCTCTCCGATGACCCGTTCGGTGCGTACGCTCACCCTGGCGCTGCTCGGGGCCCTCCTGCCTCTCTCACCGGCCGCCGCTCAGACCGCGCCGGCAGGAGCCGCGCCCCGATCGCTGCTGCTCATCCCCGACGCCGTCTTCGACGGGGTCAGCGATCAGGCGCAGCGCGGCTGGGCCGTGCTGGTCACCGGCCAGCGCATTGCCGCCGTGGGGCCGGTTACCTCCCTCAGTGTGCCGGCCAGCGCGGAGCGCGTGGCCCTGCCGGGCACGACGCTCCTCCCCGGCCTCAGCGACCTGCACAGCCACGTGCTGCTGCACCCCTACGACGAAACGCCGTGGAACGACCAGGTGCTGCGCGAGTCGCTGGCGCTGCGCACCGCGCGGGCTGTCAACCACCTCAAGGCCACTCTCGACGCCGGCTTCACGGTGCTGCGGGACCTGGGCACCGAGGGTGCCGACTACGCCGACGTGGGGCTCAAGGAAGCGGTGGATCAGGGGATCATTCCTGGGCCGCGGCTCTTCGTCACGACCAAAGCCATCGTGGCGACCGGGTCGTACGGCCCCAAGGGCTTCGGCACCGAGATCGGGGTGCCGCAGGGGGCTGAGGAGGCGGACGGAGTCGAGGGGGTCACGCGCGTCGTGCGTGACCAGATCGGCCATGGCGCCGACTGGATCAAGATCTACGCCGACTACCGCTGGGGGCCGCGCGGCGAGGCCCGCCCCACGTTCACGGCGGCGGAGTGGCAGGCGATCGTGGCCACCGCGACGTCGAGTGGCCGCCCGGTGGTGGCCCACGCCAGCACCGTGGAGGGGATGCGGCGGGCCATCCTGGCCGGCGTGGAGACCATCGAGCACGGGGATGCCGCCACGCCGGAGGTCTTCGCGCTTATGAAGGAACGGAGCGTGGCCTTCTGCCCCACCCTCTCGGCAACCGAAAGCACCACGCGCTACCGCGGCTGGAAAAAGGGCGTCGATTCCGAGCCGGCAGGCATCACCCAGAAAAAGGCCATGTTCAGGGCCGCCCTCGCGTCGGGCGTGACCATCTGCAACGGCAGTGATGTGGGCGTGTTCTCGCATGGCACCAACGCCCTCGAGCTCGAGCTGATGGTGGAGTACGGCATGGCGCCGGTGGCCGCGCTCAAGGCCGCCACCAGCGTCAACGCGCGCCTCCTGCACCGTGACGCCGACTTCGGGCGCATCGCCCCGGGGCTGCTGGCCGACCTGGTGGCGGTGGAGGGGAACCCGCTCCACACCATCGGTGCCCTGCGGCACGTCAGGCTGGTGATGAAAGGCGGGACCATCGTCCGCCGTTGACGGGGCGCCGCGGCGACCACGGGACTGCGTCGAGGCACTGGACATCGGGGGCGCGGCGCGGGAGACTTCCCGCCTGCCCGCTCGAGCCCCGTCGCTCGGGTGGGCGCCCGCCCCCCCCTTCCCTGGCCCACAGGAGCCTGCTTGTCCACGTCCAACTCCGGCTCGAACGAAGCATGGGGTAGTCGCATCGGCCTCATTCTCGCCATGGCGGGCAATGCGGTCGGCCTCGGCAACTTCCTGCGCTTCCCGCGACAGGCCGCCGCCAACGGCGGTGGGTCGTACATGATCGCGTACTTCATCGCCCTGCTGCTGCTTGGCATCCCCCTCATGTGGATCGAGTGGGGCGTCGGCCGCAACGGCGGCCGGTATCGCAAGGGGCACCTGCCCGGCATGTTCGCGGCCATCTGGAAGCACCCGCTGGCCAAGTATTGTGGCGTGGTGGGCATGGTCGTGCCGCTCGGCGTGATGATCTACTACACCTACATCGAAAGCTGGACGCTCGCGTTCGCGATCTTCTCGGCCACCAAGGACTACTGGGGCCAGACGACCCAGGAGGGGATGATCGGCTACCTGCGGTCGTTCCAGGGGCTGACGCCCGAGGGCGGTACGACGTACCACGCGTCGTGGACGCCGTACGCCTTCTTCACGTTCACGCTGGCCGTCAACATCTACATCCTCTCGCGGGGCATCTCGGGCGGCATCGAGAAGCTGGCCAAGATCGGCATGCCGATCCTGTTCATCTTCGCCATCATCCTGGCGGGCGTCGTGCTGACGCTGCCGCCGCAGGAGGGCATCGGGGCCACGCCGCTGCAGGGGCTGGAGTTCATCTACAAGCCCGACCTCTCACGCCTTGGTGAGCCGGGCATCTGGCTGGCCGCAGCCGGACAGATCTTCTTCACGCTTTCGGTGGGCATGGGCTCACTGCAGGCGTACGCGTCATACCTCTCCACCAAGGACGACATCGCCCTCAATGGCATCGCCACCGCCTCGACCAACGAGACGGCAGAGGTGGTGCTGGGCGGCTCGATCGCCATCCCGGCGGCCGTCACGTTCTTCGGCGTGGCCGGCGCCATGCAGATCGCGCAGGGCGGGTCGTTCGATCTGGGGTTCGCGACCATGCCGGTGGTGTTCCAGCAGATCGACAAGACGCTGCCCATTGGCAACCTGCTGGGCGTGATGTGGTTCGGCCTCCTGTTCTTTGCCGGCATCACCTCGTCGGTGGCCATGCTTACGCCGATCACGGCGTTCTTCCGCGAGGAGTTCGGGTTCAAGCGCGAAACCGTCGCCTGGTCGCTCGGCGGGCTCGCCCTGGCCATCGGCATGATGCACGTCACGTGGCTGGGCCACGGGTTCCTCGACGAGTGGGACTACTGGGTCGGCACCTTCGGCCTCGTGCTGGTGGCCGTGCTGGAGACGGTGGTCTTCATCTGGATCTTCAAGCCCGACAACGCGTGGAAGTCCATCCACATGGGCGCGGACATCAACATCCCGAAGATCTTCAAGTTCATCATGACGTACGTCACGCCGCTCTACCTGTTCATCATCCTGACGTGGTGGGGCAAGGACGAGGCCATCCCGATCCTGCTCAACCAGCGTTCGGCGGGGAGCAGCAACCCGGTCTCCGACATCGACATGCCGTACATCACGATCTCCCGGGGCATTCTCGTGGCGTTCGTGATCGTGTTCCTGTTCATCATCCGGACCGCCTGGAAACGGAACGGGTACGATGACCGCAAGGGCTTCGTGGAACTGCCCACCAACCGCGCGGAGGTCTGACATGTCCGGTGGCGCCATTGCGTTCATGGCCGTGAGCTGGATCGGTGTCCTGAGCCTCACGGTCTGGTCCTTCAAGACCCTGCTCGCCGACAAGAAGCACTTCGACCCCGACGGCGTCGGGCCGTTGGAACCGCCCGAGCCGCCGCACGCGAAGACGCGGAAGAGCTGAGCCCCACGGGTGTGGCACACGATCGGGTCGGCGCGCGTTTTCCAGCGTGCTCCGACCCGAATCGTTTTCCGACCATCTCGCCGAGCGCATCACCGCGCACTCGGCCGACCCGCGCATCACCGCCCGCGGCGAGTTCGTGCTGTACTGGATGCGTACCGCGGTGCGCGCGCACGAGAACCCGGCGCTCGACGTGGCGCTGGAGGCCGGACGGGCTCTGGGGCTACCCGTGTTCGTGCACCATGCGCTCTCTGAGCGCTATCCCTACGCCTCCGACCGGCATCATACGTTCATCCTCGAGGGCGCCCGCGACGTCGAGGCCGAGTGTGCGGCGCGCAGCATCGGGTACGCCTTCCACCTCGAGCGCCCGGGGCACCGCCAGAAGGCGCTCAAGGCGCTCACGCAGCGGGCCGCTCTGGTGGTCACCGAGACGATGCCGGTGCCGCCGCTGGACTGGCTCACCGACGGTCTGGCCGACAACGCCCCCTGCCCCGTCTGGAGCGTGGACACGGCGTGCGTGGTGCCGATGCCGCTGGTGGAGAAGGCCCACACGCGGGCCTTTGCTTTCCGCGATGCCACCGCGCGCCTTCGTGAGGAACGGTTGCGGCGACCGTGGCGCGAGGCATCGCCTGCCGGACCCGCGTTCACGCCAAGCGACCTGCCCTACGAACCGGTGCGCCTCATCGACGCCGACATTCCCTCGCTGGTGGCCGAGTGCGAGATCGACCACGGCGTGGGGCCCGTGCCGCACACCGAGGGCGGCACGACTGCCGGGTACGCGCGCTGGGAGGCCTTCACGCAAGGCGGCCGGATCGCCCGCTACGCGGCCAAGCGCAACGACGCCACCATCGACGGCGTGAGCCGGATGTCGGCCTACCTGCACTACGGCATGGTGTCGCCGCTGCGACTGGCGCGCGAGTGCGCCACACTGCCGGGTGAGGGCCCCGAGAAGTATCTCGACGAACTGCTGGTATGGCGCGAGTTGGCCTACGCGTTCTGCTACTGGCATCCCTCGCCCACCACCCTCGAGGCCGTGCCGGCGTGGGCGCGCGAGACGCTGGCGGCACACGAGCGCGACCATCGCTCCGTCCTGTCGTGGGAGACGCTGGCCCGGGCTCGGAGCGGCGACACGCTGTGGGACGCCACGCAGACGTCGCTGCAGCGCCACGGTGAGCTGCACAACAACGTGCGCATGACGTGGGGCAAGGCCATTCCGCTCTGGTCCGACGACGCCGCCCAGGCATGGGACCGACTCGTCGACCTCAATCACCGCTACGCCCTCGACGGGCGCGACCCGGCCTCGTACGGCGGACTGCTCTGGTGTCTGGGGCAGTTCGATCGGCCATTCACGCCGCCGGTGCGCGTTCTTGGCACCGTGCGTCCGCGCCCCACGGCGGAACATGCCAGGCGGCTCGACCTGGCGCGCTATGCGCGGCAGGTGGAACGCCCGGCCCTGTCGCCGGCACCGCGGGTGCTGGTGATCGGGGCCGGCATCGCGGGCCTCGCCTGCGCACGGACCCTGCACGACCACGGCCTCGCCGTGACCGTGCTGGACAAGAGCCGCGGCGTGGGCGGGCGCACCAGCACGCGGCGCGAGGGGGCATGGCGCTTCGATCACGGCGCCCCGCTGTTTGCGTGGCGGGATGCCCGGCTGGGGCGGTACATCGACTCGTGGGCACACGACGGCATCGTGCAGGCGGTCGGTGATGCGTTCATCGGCCGCGAGGGGATAAACGGGCTGGCCCGCCATCTGGCGCGTGACCTGTCGGTCCAGAGCGGGGTGCAGGTGGTTGCGCTCGAACGATCAGGTACCGGCTGGCAGGCGACCGACGGTAACGGGGGGCGGCATCAGGCCGACATCGTGCTGTTGGCCATGCCCGCGCCGCAGGCTGGCGCACTCCTTTCCGCCGTGCGCTCGTCGGCGGGTGGGATTGCCGCGATGTCCGAGACGTTGTGCGCGGTGCGCATGGCCCCCTGCTGGAGCACCATGGTGGTGTTTGATGGGCCGCCTCCGGTTGCCGTGACCGACGCGCTCACCTTCGGGCACCTCACCGCCGCCAACGAGCCCCGACTCGCCAGCGGCTGGCGGCAGAATGCGCGCCCGGGACGCCCGAGCGGCGAGGCGTGGGTTGTCCAGTCGGCCGCCGAGTGGAGTGAGGCACAGCTGGAGCGCGACGCGTCGTCGGTCGCCGCGGAGATCGCCGAGGCCTTGCGGGCCCGGCTGCAGGTGGCTGGTGCCATCGTGCATGCCACCGCACACCGATGGCGTTACGCGCGCGTGGCTCGGGGCCTGTCGGTGTCCTGTCTGTTCGATCGAGACGCTGGGCTGGGCGCCGCCGGGGACTTTGCCCAGGGCCCCGAGGGTGCACACGCCGACGTCGAAGCCGCATGGCTGAGCGGCGTGGCGCTCGCAGGGCGCATACTGGCCGGCTGAGTACGCCGCGCTGAGTACGCGGCGCTGAGTTCGCTGCGCCCTGCGACGAACGAGGCCCGGCGACGCAGAGCGAACGCCGGGCCTCGGGAACTCGTCGGCGCTGGACCGCCTAGGGCAAGCCGGCCGGCGCCTTGAACAGGGACGCGTCGGGAACCTTGAACTCCACGATCTGGATATTGATCACGATATCACCCTGCGCGTTCGTCTGGATGACTTTGGTAGCGATCTTCTTGCCCTCGAAATCCTTGTAGTCGCGATACGTGACCTTCTGCTCGCCCGTCGGCGACTTTACGATGCTGCCGAGGCGCAGCCCGGTGGCCACATCGAAGTATTCGACGCTCTCCTGTCCGCCCTTGGTGGTCACCGACAGCTTGTACGCCTCCGAGCCGTCGAACGTCTCCTTGCCCTCGACGGCAGCCTTGGCGAGGCGTGATGGGTCGAGGAAGGCGTCACCCAGCTGCCCCCCTTCGGCCAGCCGCTGTTCCTGATCGGCGGGCATACGCTGGAGCCCCTGACCCTGGTCGGCCCACCCCTTTTCGCCATCGAAGCCCTGATCGATCTTCACGACGCCGAGATCGATGATCATGCGCATCTTGTTGGGCAGGGCCGAGTGCCGTTCGTAGGAGCCGGAGATCCCGGCGAAGGTCACGTCGGTGGTGCCCTTCTCCGTCCGGCCCGAGACCTTGGCCCATGCGTCGCGCCCGCCCACGGCGGTCGCGTACTTGTCGTACACCTGCTGCACCGTCGGCACTTGCGCCTCCAACCGCAGCGCACCGACCATCAGCACCGCGGCGGTGGCCGCGCGTGTCATCATCACCGAAACCGAACGCATCGTCTCTCCATGAGTGAGGGAATGCCCTCGTGTACGGCACGAGGCGATGCCCGGTTTCAGACACCGCCTCGTCTCGACGGTGTACCCGTCCGATCAGACCGGAATGACGCCTCGGAACGGCGCCTCGGCCCCCGCCCGCAAGGCCTCGATGCGCTCCTCGGTGAAGGCCACGAGTTCGGCCATGGCCTCGGCATCGAAGATCAGCTTCGCTCCCGCCGCCGCGTACAGCTCGGGGAGCGGGCGGGTACCGCCGAGCGCCAGAAAGCGCTTGTAGGCCGCCACGGCACTGCCGGCGTCGTGCACGGCGTTACGGAACACCTGCAACGCCCCGAGCTGCGCGATGCCGTACTCGATGTAGTAGAACGGCAGCTCGAAGATGTGCAGCTGGCGATACCAGCGCGCCAGACGCTCCGGTTCGAGGCCGTTCCAGTCGACGCCGCGCTCGAACTGGTCGCGCAGCGCCAGCCACTTCGCGTCGCGGGCGTCCCGATCAGCGCCGGCCGGGTCGGTGTAGATCCAGGCCTGAAAGGCATCCACGCTCGCGATGTGCACCAGGGCCCCCAGCACATCCTCGAGATGCTCCAGCCAGGCGACGCGAGCCTCCTCGGGAGCGTAGTAGCCGTCGGGCTGCACGAGATACGGCATGGCCAGCAGTTCCATGCTCATGGACGCCAGCTCGGCCGCCTCGTGCCCCGTGCGTCGCTGCCACGTGAACGGCAGGGCGTGCGTGGCGAAATCATGGAAACAGTGCCCCGCCTCATGCACGAGCGTGTTCACGTCGTCCGGCACCCCGACGGCATTCATGAAGATGAAGGGCCGTCCGCGAAACGCGAGGTCGGTGCAGTAGCCACCCGGCGCCTTGCCGGGGCGGCTTTCGAGGTCGAGCAGCTGTTCGGTGGCCATCAATCCGAACTGGCCGCCGAGCTCGGGATCGACCCGCGTGAAGATGGACTGGGCACGGTTAACGAACGTACCGACATCGGCGAACGGCTTGAGCGGCGTCGAGGTACCCAGATCAACGCTGACGTCCCACGGCCGCAGCACGTCGAGCCCGAGCGCCTGCCGGCGATGCGCCATGAGCCGTTCGACGGCGGGGGTGACCGTCTGCTGCACGGCCTCGTGAAAACGGGCCGTATCGCTCGGCGTGTAGTCGAAGCGATGCTTCGTGGCGAAGCAGTACTGCTGGTAGTCGGCGAACCCGGCCTCCCGGGCCACGGCCACCCGCAGCGCATACATCCGGTCGAAGATATCGGCCAGTTCGTCGCGCTTGGCGAGATAGGCCTGCGCGCCGAGCCGGAAGGCGCGTTCCCGCACGGCGCGTTCAGCCGCCTTGAGGTACGGCTGCAGCTGCGGAATGGTCTTGGCTTCACCGTCCCAGTCCACACTCAGCCCGCCGCTGATCTTCTGGTAGCCGGCCGACAGCTCCTCGATCTGGGCAAAGCGCGCGACGTTGGCCTCGCGGAAGATTTCGATGTCGGTCCGGAACCGGCGGAGCGTGGTCTCGAGATCCGGGCGACTCCACCCGAGGTCGAGCAACCGGCGCGCGAGGCGCACCTGCTGCTCCTCGAGCCGCGGCGAGATCTCCATGGAAAAACGCAGGTACGCCTGCTCGGCGGCGGTGTCGGCGGTATTCCCGGTATAGGCGATCATGGCCAGTGTGCCCGCCTCCCCAACGAGGGTATCGAGGCGTGACCACGTGGCCAGCCACGGCTCGACCGTGGTGTCCGGCGGGTCGAGCGGTGCGGCGGCAAGCGCCTCGTAGTAAGGAAGCACGTCTTCCCACACCGCATCGCGGAAAGCCTCGGGCGAGGCGGGGAGGTCGATCATCGGAGGCAGGAGGTGTTGAGTCATGACATAGAGAATCGGAAGCGGCGTCTCCAAGGCGTCATTTGGTTCGCCCCAGTGTTACTCGCCGTACGGAATCCAGATGTTCTTGACCTGCACGGCACGACGCAGGAACTCGCGCCCCTCGCCGGTACGGGGGTCGAGCCACTCGCGTCCCGACCATTCGGTCCACGTCCGCTTGAGGTTGGCCGCCGACGCCGTTTCCACGGCCGTCGCGCCAGTGTGCGAGCCGAAGTACCAGACCGCCTCGACGCCATCGTGGTCGGCGAGCGTGCGAATCAGGGCATCGCGACTGCCCGTCACGAGGTTCACCACGCCCCCCGGCAGGTCCGAGGTTTCGAGGACGCTGTAGAAATCCGTGGCCGCCAAGGGGAAGCGCTCCGAGGGGACCGCCACCACCCGGTTGCCGGTGGCGAGCAGCGGCCCGAGGAGCGAGACCAGGCCAAGCAGCGGGTACGGATCCGGGCAGGCCACGCCCACCACACCGATCGGCTCGTGCATGGCCAGCGCCACGCCGCGCAGTGGGACATCGTGCACCGCCCCATCGTGCTTGTCCGCCCACGCCGCGTAGGAGAAGAGCCGCGAGATGGCGGCGGCGACCTCGATCTCCCCCGCCGCACGAGCGTCCCCGGTCATGCTCACGATTCGCATCGCGAACTCGTCAGCCCGCGCCGAGAGGTTCTCGGCGATGTAGTACAGGATCTGCGCCCGCTGATGCCCCGTCAGCGTCGACCAGCCGGCCGCCGCCTGCGCGGCCTCGACGGCATTGCGGAGGTCCTTGCGATTGCCCTCCCCGACCTCACCCACGGCGACACCGCGCAGTGACCGCACGGTGCGGGAATAACCCGAATCGGGGCGGGCCTGCTTGCCGCCGATGAACAACTTCGCGGTACGGTCAATGGGCGGCATCGCCGGCGCCGACGGGTCATCTCTCTCGGCGTCACTGCCGGCATCCGGCATGGCGCCCTCACCGATCACCGGGAGTGGCGCGGCTTCATGCGCGCGCACGGGCTGGAGGTACTCCCACATCCCCTCGCGCCCGCCCTCCCGGCCGAACCCCGATTCGCGGTAACCGCCGAACCCCGCCGCCGCGTCGAACAGGTTCGTGCTGTTGATCCACACCACACCGCACTTGAGCTTCGGCGCGACGTCGAGCGCGAGGTTGATGTTCTCGCTCCACACACTCGCGGCGAGGCCGAACGGCGTATTGTTGGCCAGCGCGACCGCCTCCTCCGGGGTGCGGAACGTCATGCTCACCAGGACCGGGCCGAAGATCTCGACCTGGGCGATGGTGGCCGACGGCGCGACGTTCGTGAACAGCGTGGGTGGATGGAATGACCCGTGCGCGGGCACACACCACGACGGTTGCCAGCAGGTCGCCCCCTCAGCCACGCCGGTGGCACACAGCTGGCGAATACGCTCCAGCTGGACCGGTGCCACGATGGCGCCCATGTCCACCCCTTTGTCGAGGGGCGCGCCCACGCGCAGCTGCTCCATGCGGTCGCGCAGCTTGTCGAGCAGGCGATCGGCGACCCCTTCTTGGATGAGTAGCCGGGCGCCGGCGCAGCACACCTGCCCCTGGTTGAACCAGATGGCGTCCACGACCCCTTCGACGACGCTGTCCAGATCGGCATCCTCGAAGACCATGAACGGACTCTTGCCGCCCAGCTCAAGCGACAGCCCCTTGCCGCTGCCGGCGGTGGCCACGCGAATGGCCCGCCCGACCTCGGTGCTGCCGGTGAAGGCGATCTTGTCCACGTCCTCATGCGCCACCAGCGCGGCGCCGGTGCGCCCGTCGCCGGTGACCAGATTGAACACGCCCGGCGGCAGGCCGATCTCGTGCACCAGCTCGGCGAACCGGATGGCGGTGAGCGGCGTGAACTCGGCCGGCTTGAGCACCACCGTGTTCCCGGCGGCCAGCGCCGGCGCCACCTTCCACGCCAGCATGAGCAGCGGGAAGTTCCACGGAATCACCTGCCCTACCACCCCGTACGCATGGTGGCCGGGGAACTCGCGCTCGAGCAGCTGCGCCCACCCCGCGTGGTGGTAGAAGTGCCGCACCACGAGGGGGATGTCGATGTCCCGCGTCTCGCGGATGGGCTTGCCATTGTCGAGCGACTCCAGCACCGCGAACGCGCGCGCATGCTTCTGGATGCCGCGCGCGATGGCGTACAGCCACCGTGCCCGGGCGTGATCGTCGAGCGCCTGCCACGCTGGCAAGGCAGCCCGGGCGGCGACCACGGCGGCGTCGATGTCGGCCGCCGTCCCCTGTGCGACGCGGGCCAGCGGGGCACCGGTGGCGGGTTCGGTCACCTCGAACAGCTCTGTGGCGGCGATCCACTGGCCACCGATGTAATGCCCGAAGCGCCCGCCGTGCTGCGCGATCCACTGGCGCACGGGCGCATCGCCCTCTGGCGCGGGGCCGTAGCCCATGGTGTCGAACAGCTCGCGGACCGACATGCCGGTGGCGGGAGGCGTGGTCATGGTCATGTGATCAGCTCCTCAGACCATCGGTTGGCGGTAGGCCGCGGCGTAGCGCCCCGTTACGAAATGCTCGAGCTGGCGTTCGACGTCGGTCAGCAGCCCGCTGGCCCCGAAGCGGAACAGGTGTCGGCGCAACCAGCGGTCGCCAAGCTCTTCCTTCATGAGGATCAGCCAATCCAGGGCCTGCTTGGCCGTGCGAATGCCCCCGGCCGGCTTGAAGCCGACTTCGTGCCCAGTGCGTTCACCGTAGTCGCGGATCATGCGGGCCATCACGAGCCCCACTGGGAGCGTGGCATTCGACGCTTCCTTGCCGGTGCTGGTCTTGATGAAGTCCGAGCCCGCCATCATGGCGACCAGGCTCGCCCGCGCCACGTTGGTGAGTGTGGCGAGTTCACCGACGCCGAGGATGGTCTTGAGGTGCGCGTCGCCGCAGGCGTCGCGGAAGGCGCGGACCTCATCGTACAGCGCGGCCCAGTTGCCGGTGAGCACGTGGGCGCGCGTGATGACGACATCGATTTCCGTGGCGCCCGCCGCCACGCTGGCGTGGATCTCCGCCAGACGCTGAGCGAAGGGCGACAGGCCGGCCGGAAAGCCCGTGCTCACCGCCGCGACCGGGATGCCCGAGCCGCGCAGTGCCTCCACCGCCGTGGCCACGTACTGGTGGTACACGCAGACGGCGCCGACGGTGAGGTGCAGGTCGCCGATCCCGAGCGCCTCCACCAGGTCGGTGCGTAGCGGGTGGCGGGCCTTGGCGCACAGCCGGCGCACGTTGCCGGGGGTGTCGTCACCGGCCAAGGTGGTGAGGTCCATGCAGCTGATGGCGCGGAGCAGCCAAGCGGCCTGCCACTCCTTCTTGACCGTGCGGCGGGCCGGCAGCGAGGCAACGCGCCGCTCGACCGCGCTGCGGTTGACCCGGGTGCCGCGGACCAGCGCCAGATCGAGCGCCGTACCGGGATTCCGGACCGGCGGCTGCTCGGGGTCGAGCCCGGAGGGCCAGCGGACGGCCTCGAGTCCATCCCCGTCCTGGGGGCGGACCGGCCGGGCAGCGTGCAAGGGGGTGACTGACATGGACCGGGAAATCTAGAAGAGGGGCGCACGCCCTGCTCAACCCAGCGGGCCATGCGGCCGATACTGGACGCATGGAGAGGAGTACCCTGACCGATCGACCTATGCGTTCCGCTCGCCCCTTCAGTCTGCTGGCCGCGCTGTTTGCGGCGATTCCGACCCTGCTCGCGTTTCCCGGGTGCACCAAGCCCACGGAAGCGCCGGCGGCATCGCGCCTGACCATCGTGCAGGGCCACCTGCAGATGGCGCCCGCCGGCGTCGTCCTGCCGACCGCCATCGTGCTCCGCGTGCTGGCCACCGACGGCACCCCCATGCCGAAAATCCCGATCAGCTTCAGCGTGCTGGCGGGCGGCGGCAGCGTCGATCCGGCGACGGCCATCAGTGATGCCAACGGCGAGGTGAAGGCCCGCTGGACCCTCGGGCCGGCCTCGCAGGTCCAGACCATGGTTGGCAGCGCCCCCGGCGTGGAGCCGGTGACCTTGAGCGCGCTCGGTGTGCTGCCCAACGACATGATCGTGGCCCAGGGGAACAACCAGACCGCCAAGGTCGGCGCGGCCCTGACGGTGCCCCTGGTCATCCGGGTGATCGGCGGCAACAACGTGCCGATCCCCGGCCAGACGGTCGCCATGACCATCGCATCGGGCGGCGGCAGCTTGTCCCCGCAGTCGGCGGTGACCAACGCCCTGGGCGAGGTCACCGTGCGCTGGACGCTGGGTCCGCAACTTGGCCTGCAGACAGCGACGGCCACCTCGGGATCGGTGGGCCCGATCACCATCACCGCCGTCGGGAACTGACCGGACCACGCGGGTCCTGGCACGGCACCGTCCGCGCGCGGCGCCGACGGAGGGGAGGCACGCCGCCACCACGCGGCGCCGCCTCCCCTTCTCCGTATCCTGCCCGACCGCTAGTTGTTCGCCATGAGCCTCCACCATTCTCTCCGTGCCGATGCGGCCGCGTCCGCGCAGCGTACGATGGTCGTGACCGGCGCCAGCGACGGCATCGGCCGCGCCGCGGCGCGCTCGTGGACTGAGGCGGGCGCGACGGTGGTGATGGTGGGGCGCAACGAAGCCAAGACGGCGGCCGCCGCGCGCCGCATCATGAGCGAGACCGGGCGCCGGACGGTCCACTGGGAGATCGCCGATCTGTCACGGCAGGACGCCGTGCAGGCGCTTGGCGCACGGTTGCGGGAAGCCCACCCCCGCATCGACGTGCTCGCCAACAACGCCGGGGCCCTGTTCCTCGAACGCGCGGAGACAATCGACGGCCTCGAGCAGACCTTCGCCCTCAATCACCTCGCGTACTTCACTCTCACGATCGAGTTGCTCCCCGCCCTCCTGGCGGCCAGTACCCCCGAGGCACCGGCCCGCGTCATCAATGTATCCAGCCGCGCCCACCAGAACGCCCGGGTAGACCTCGACGACCTGCAGCTGGTGCACGGCTACGGCGGCTGGCGGGCCTACTGCAACTCCAAGCTGTATAACCTCTGGTTCACGCGGGCGCTGGCGCGACGCATGGACCCGTCGCGCCTGATCGTGCAGGCCATGCACCCAGGAGTCGTCAGCACCCGCTTTGCCACCAACAACGGCTGGATGGGGCGCCTGCAGCGGCGGCTCATGGACGTGGTCTCCGTCACCCCCGAGCAGGGCGCCGACACGCTGGTGTGGCTGGCCACCGCCCCCGACGCGGCCCGCCGGAACGCCCGCTACTGGGTGCGGCGCCGCGAGGTCACGCCCTCCCGCCTCGCCCGGGACGACGAACGCGCCGAGCGCCTCTGGCGCGAGAGCAACGCGCTGGCCCGGGTCGACGCCGATGCCACGATTGCCGCCGCCCTGAAGACTCATGCCGTGGCCTGACCTGCCGCGGCTCGCGGTCATTCTCTGGCGCGTGGTACCGCTGGTGCTGTCGTTCTTCCGCGACCAGCGGCGCTGGATTCGCTGGGGCGCGCCCGTGCCGCGTTCGGCAGCATTTCACGAGCGTCGTGCCCGGGCCATCGTGCACCAGATCGCGACCCTTGGCCCGACGTTCGTGAAGCTGGCGCAGATCTTCGCCAGCCGCGCGGACCTTATCCCCGAGCCGTACCTCGGTGCGCTCGCTACCCTCACCGACCGGGTCCCGCCGGTACCATGGCCCACCATTCGCCGTACACTCGCTGCGGCGTGGCAGGCCGACCCTGACACCATCGTGCAGGCGCTCGACCCCGTGCCGCTGGCCGCCGGGTCGCTCGGGCAGGTGCATCGCGCCCGCTACGAGGGGCGCGACGTGGTGGTCAAGGTGCTGCGGCCGCACGTGGACGCCATCGTCACCCGCGATGTGCGGCTCTCGCGGGCGATCGTGAACGCGCTGTACGCGCGCTGGCCGCACCATCACGTGCTGGGGTTCCGGGTGGTACTCGACGAGTTCGACCGCCACGTGCGCGAAGAGATGGACTTCGAGCGCGAGGCGATGCAGTGCCTACGCATGCGCGAGCGCTTTGCCGACGAGCCGCGGCTGCGCATTCCGCGGGTCGAGACGGCCCTCACGCGCCGCGACGTGCTGGTGCTCGAGTTCCTCGAGGGGACACGCATCGACCAGCTCGACGCCCAGATCGCCCGCGGACTCGTGCGCCCGCACGTGCTCGCCGAGACGCTCATCGAGACCTACGCCCGCATGATGCTGCGTGACGGCGTGTTTCATGCCGACCCGCACCCCGGCAACCTGCTGGTCGACGCGCAGGGGCGCATCATCCTGCTCGACTTCGGCATGGTCATCGACGTGCCGGTGGCCACGCGGAAGGCGCTGTTCGACACCATCCTCGCCGCCATCCGCCGCGACGCGGCGGGCACCGCGCAGGGGTTCTCCACGCTCGGCATGGTGGCACCCGGCACGCCGCCGGAGACCATGCGGGATCTCGTTGCCGTGCTGCTCGGAATCGCCTACAGCGAGGACACCACCGTGGAACGGGCGCGGGTGGTGGCCGATCGCGTCATTCGTGAGCTCTACAACTGGCCGATCGTGCTCCCCGGCGAACTGGTGTACTTCGCCCGCACCGCCGCCCTCATCGAAGGCATCGGCGCCCGCTACGACCGCCGCTTCAACAGCATTCGCGTGGCCTCGCCGGTCATGCTCCGGCTGCGCGGCGAACTGCTCTCGGCCCTCCTCGGCGACGACGGCAAGCGGGAACCGCTCGTGACCATGGCGGCAACGCTCGGTGCGCTCACCGGCACCGCCGTCGCCTTTGTGAAACGACGTTGGCAATCACTCGGCGCATCCGTGGCCACCACCGAGCCCGGCCGTGGCATGTCGTAGCGCGACGCACGGCCCCGCCGCCGCCACCGTCACCAGATCCACTCACGGAACAGGTCGAAACCGAACTGCATGCGCGGCAGCACGTCGCCGCCGAGCCGTGTGCATGGCGAGGCCCCGGGGTCCATGCCCACCTGCCCCATCCAGTTGCGGGCGACGCGGTACTCCGCCGCGATCCCGTACCACAGCGACGCGCCGCGCTGGTCGGCCTGCCCTGCCCCGCGGCACACTCCCGTATTGAGGCGCAGGAACGTGCGCTCCCCCACCTGCTTGCCGGCCGAGATGCTCAGGTTGTCGAGCAGCGAGAAGGCATTGAGGTTGCCCTGCGTTTGCCCACCCGCCGTGGTGACCTGCAGGGTACTGAGGCCCGGCAGCAGCCGTTGCAGCGCGCCCTCCATGGCGCCGCCGACCGTCGGCAACAGCACACCGGTGACCGCGCGCACCGTGCTCTGGCGCTGGCCATCGAGCGCGAACGTGGGAGCGCCGAAGATCAGCAGCGAGATGATCTCGGATTCCGGCGCACTGGCGTACAGGGGATCACTGCTCGACAGCGTCAGCACCGGCACCTCGTAGTTGCCGCCAATGTGCACGCGCACCGGGATCTGCGCGCCACCCAGGACGCGTACGACATTGGTGGCACTGATGTCGAGCGTTGGCGGGATCTTGGCGTTCGCGAAGAAGCGCACCCGGCCCGAGTCCACGCTGAAGCTGCGATTGACCACGCCGAGATCGAGCCGGTACTGCCCGCGATTGGCGAGAATCTCGCCGTCGAGGGCCAATTCGTCGCCGCGCCTGGTCACGTCGAGGCCACCGGAAAGCTTCACGCGAGCCTCGGGCGTCTGGACCCACACTTCGTTGCCCAGCTCCACCCGCGCGTTCGTGACGGTGAGGACGCGGCCGAGCGCCGCGAGCGACTGGGCCGCCGTCTCCGCCACCGGCACCTCCTCGGCCCCGAGCAGTTCGCGCGCACCGGCCGAGGACAGGTCAAGCGCGGCCCGAGCGCCCAGCGGGTCGACGACGAGGTTCGCCAGCGGGATGAGGAGGTTGCCGCTCACGACCGGCCGGCGCACCGCCCCCCGAACCGACACCACCCCACCGATGTCGAGATCGGTACCGTTGCGCTGGCGGGAGACCTCGAAGTTGTGGGCCGAAACCTGCACGGCCACCCGGGCCGAGTCGCCGGCCGCGAAGTGCAGCGTACCACGAGCGCCGAGGGTATCCGTGCGGCTGCCGCTTCGCACCCGGAGCGACTCGAGGATCAGCGAGTCGGCGGCGGCGCGCAGCACGAGACGCCCCTCGGAGGGTTCGATCCCGAGATCGTCGAGGCGGGCGCCAGCCTCCTCCAGCACCATGATACCGCGGGCCGTCGGACGGTCGACCGTCCCGTCGAGAGCGAGCTGCCCGGCCAGACGGCCGCGCAAGCGACGCACGCCGTCAATGGCGATCGGGAGGGCATCGAGACGCAGCGAATCCGCCACGATTTCGCCTTCCATCCGATCGCTGAGCAACCGCGTATCCACCGTCGCGATGGCGAGGTCCAGCGGGACCCGCCCCTCGGCGCGCAGCATACCGCCCAGTGAATCGCGCAGCTGCGCCCGCGCCACCAGCCGCCGGTCGGCATAGTCACCGGTGGACGTCACCTGCGGCAGGCGGAGCCCCCCCATGCCGAGCGAGTCCCCGGCAATGTCCCATGCGATACGCGGGGCCGCGCGCGACCCGCCGAGGTCGGCGCGGCCGGTGAGGGTACCAGTCAGCGGGGGCGTACCCGCCAGCAGCGCACTGAGCTCACCCACCGGGAAGCGTTCGAGCCGCACCCCACCGCGCACCGGTCCGGTGCGTGGCACATCCGCCTCCCCGCGGAGTAGGCCGCCGACGCTCGACCGCAACGTGAACGGCGCGAGCCGTGCGCCGATCGTGTCGCGCACCACCTCGATGAGCGAATCGGTGCGCCAGGCGACGCCATCGTACGACAGGCGGAGCGAATCGAGCAGGACGCGCGTGGTGGCCCCCTCGGCCGCGTAGCCACCGCGCACGACCAGATGGGCATTGTCGTCGGTGCTGACATCCAGCACCAGTCGCCCGCTGTCCGGGCTGGCGTCGCTCACGCGAAACGAGGCCGCCTGGACACGGACCGCGCCGAGGCCGGTGACCTCGTCGGCGTTGGCGGCCCCCTCGAATGTGGGCGCACGCAACACGTCGCGCGCCCGGACCGAACCGAACAGGCGGTCGGCGCGAATCGCGCCCACCTGCAGGTCGCGCGCGCCCACGGCGGCCGTGGCGTCGAGGTGGGTGAGGCTGCCGTACAGGTAGCCGGATGCCGTCGCATCACCGCGCAAGGTGTCGGCCGCGACCGAGCGCAGCGACGCCGCCAGGGTACTGTCCATCGGTTGCAGCATGCCTGCGAGGCGCTCAAGCTGGGGGCGCAGGAGGTCGAGGGTGTCGGTCCGCACCGCCACCTGCAGCGTGTCGACGCCCAGCGAGTCGCGCGCCAGTGCACCGCGCACTTCGGCGCGCACACCGCCGAAGGACAGCAGTGCCGAGTCCACCACCAGCCGCTGCGCGTCCAGCCTCGCCTCGCCGAGCAGCGCGAACGCCGGCCGCTCGTCACCTGCCACCTGCCGGAGATCGACCACGCCCCCACTGGTGAACGCTGGCGCGGCCGCCGTGTCGGTGCGGGACACGGTCGACGGGTTGAGCGGTCCGGCGCCCGCCAGTCGCAGCGTGCCCTGCAGGTCGGTAGCGGGCACGTCCTCCCGGCCGAGCCACGTGCGCAGGTCGAACGCCCGGAGCGCGCCGGCGGCGGTTGCACGCCACGCGCGGGCCTGCACCACCGCCGTCCCCGTCAGCTCCAGCGCCGCATCCGGCAGCGCATCGGCGGCCGTCCCCAGCGGCACCGCGCGCGCCTCCAGCGCCCGCAACCGAGCCGTCCAGTCGAGCGAGTCGAGGGCCCCGTTGATGGTCACCCGCCCGGCCAGCCGCGAGCGGAGGGTGAACGTCGTGTCCACACGCGCGAGCGCCGCCAGCGACAGCGGGTCGAACGTCAGCGCGGCCTGCATTGCCAATGGCTCAGCCGCATAGCGCGCGCGTACCTCGCCGCGGACCGTGGATGCGTTCCCCGCCGCGTCGGTCCATGTCAGCGCGACGTCGGAGAGGTCGACCGCGTCCAGATCGGCCTCGCGCACCGTGAGCGACCCGGTCACGATACCATCCACCACGGGCGCCGTCGGGCTCAGCGCCCGCACCGTGCGCAGGTCGAGGCGGATACCGTCGGCGGCGAGTCGCCACGCCCGCGGCGCGGCACCCAGTGCCAGCATCCCGCGCACCTGCACGGCGGAAACGGCCTCGCCGCCGCGCACGGCGTCGTCCACGAAGCGGGCATCGAGCCGGTCGAGCCTGAAGCGCGTGAGCGGCCCCCCCGTCTTCGCCAGCAGGCGCCCGGTGAGTGTACCGTCGATCTCAGGCGGCAGCGCCCCGTAGCTGATCCGCCGCAGCACCTCGCTGCGCAGCGGCGCAAAGGTGAGGTCGACATCGTGCAGGAGCAGCTCGGCCGGCCGCACCGTGACCGTGATCGCTCCACGAATCCGTGATCGTCCGCTCTGCACATCGAGGCGCGACAGCGCGTACTCGGCATCGTCTGCATCGGCCAGTGTGCGCAGGCGCACCGTGGCGGTCCCACGCCCCACGGCCGGGAGGACATCCCACATCCAGGTCAGATCGGACAACCCGGCGTCCGCCTTGACCAACACGTCGTAGCGCACCGGGCCAGGTTCGCGCCACGTGATGGCGCCGACGGCGCTCGCGGTGGAGGATGGCAGCCGCACCAGCGGCAGGTCGAGCCGGAGCGAGTCGGGGGTCCAGGTGACGCGGCCTTCTGCGTGCCGGAGCGCGATCGGCGGATCGGAGATCACGCCCACGACGGTATCGAGCACCAGGGCGGAGGGGCGCTGGCGTCGATCGACGATGACCGCGTCGCGGGCGCGCACTCGGCCAAGCGTGATGCGCCGACGCTCGAACCAGCTGCCATCGGCGCTTTGCACGAGATCGTGCAGGCTGTCCCGCACGGCGATCACGCTGTCACGCGCGCGGCCGGTGAATACGGGATGCGGCGCCCACGGCGCGCGGGTCGTCACGACGCCGTCGGTCAGCACGATCGTGTCGATCCGCACATCGTCCCCGAAGCCGGGTTGGGTGCGCGGGGCCGACGGCGTAGTGTCCCCCGCGATGAGGTACGCGATGTTCCACGGCCTGCCAGCCACGTCCTGCCGCAGGTCGAGGACCAGCCCCTGCAGGGCAAGGGAGCGGATGTGAATGGCCCGGTTGAACAGGCCACGCACGTCGAGGGTGCCTTCCACGCGTGCAGCCGTCACCACGGGTACGCCGGCGGTGTCCAGCAGCGCGACCTCCTCGGCCACGACGCGCCCCATGCCGATTTCGCGCAGCACGCCGATGCGCAGCGACCCGCGCCCGTTGAAGACGCCGGTGGCCTGCGCGGCGAGCGTCGCGGCAAGCCTTCGTCGCCCGGCTTCGGTGCGGGTCAGGGCGAAGACGCCCAGACCGAGCCCCGCCCCCATGCCCAGGAGGATGGCGGCCACCCACCAGAAGCGGCGTTGCCGGGGCGACATGGCAGTCATCAGAACGCCTGCCCGAGGCCGAAGTGAAACACGATCCGCGACAGGACCCCGCGTGCCGACGGCGGGGCAAAGGTGGACGGGCAGTTGATCACGTCACCGAAGTCGGCCTCGAGGCGGGTGGTGCGAGGGCTGGCACAGAAGATCGTGGAGCCACCGTCGCTGCTCGCCGGCGAGAAATACAGCGCCGGCCCCGAGCGCAGTCCGTACGGGCGATAGCCCATGTCCACGCGGAAGGGCCCGAGCGGCGTGATCACGCGCAGACCGACACCGGGCGTCGCCCGCAGGTCGCTCCAGCGAAAGCGGTCGGAACTCGTCTCCCAGAGTGTGCCGGCATCGATGAAGGCCGCCACCTGCACCTGCTCAGACAGGAATCGCATGGGGCGGCGCCATTCGAGGTTGCCGACCAGCAGCGCGGTCCCGCCGCGCGGCACGGCACGAGTGAAGCCAGCGCCCGGCACCACCTCGACTTCGCGGTCGCCGGCGTCGTTGGTGAACTCCCGCACGTTGGACACCACGTACACGATGGGGCCGAGCAGATTCTGCTGATAGCCGCGCACCGAGTTCTGTCCCCCCACGAACAGCCGCTCCTGCTGAGGCAGCAGCGGCGTGCCCCCCACCAGTTCGGCTCCGGGCGCGAAGGCACCGGCGGCCTGGAGGCGCGCGCCGATCACCCCGCCAAACGCCCGTCCGAACGTGGCGACTTCACCCGTGCTGCGGTAGAACCGCAGCGACGACACGAGTTCCGAATACGTCGCGCCGGCACGCACCTCACCGCGCACCCGAAATCCGCGAGAGGGATTGGCCACATCATTCGTGCGGTCATAGGTGCCCGAGGTGCTCAGGATGCCGACGCCGCGGCCGAAGAGCGACAGGATGACCTCCTCTGGGCGGCACTGGCCGAAACGCGTGCAGGAGACCACCGGATCGGTGTCCGTGCGGCCATTTTCGTACTGGAACCCCGCCGTGCCGGTGGTGCGCGGCGTGAACTGACGGGACACTTCGGCCAGCGCGCCGATGGTGGTCTCACGCAGGTAGGCGAACGGTTCGCCGCGCCGTTCGCTGTACAGTGAGACGGCAGGCGCAAGCGGGAGCCCGAAGAACCGTGAGTTGGACAGGGTCGCCCCGACATAGTAGTTGAGCCGCTCGCTGAAGGGGTCCTGCCGCAGGGCACCGCTGCACAGCGCGGGCGCGAAGTCCGTCGGGGCGCCCACCCCCAGCTTCGAGGCCCGCACGGACAGTTCCACGCGCCGCCCCACGCCGAGGAAGCCCCGATCGGTAATCCGTCCCTGGGCGCGGATGCAGTCCTGCGTGGCCCACCCAAGCCCGGCGCGCGCACTGCGTGTGCGGGCTTCGGCCACCGCAATGCGGAGATCGAGCACACTGTCGCGGGCAGCGCCAGCGCGGGTGACGGTGTCGATGACGACCAGCCGGAACGCCTCGGAGCGGTAGAGCGCGCGTTGGGCGTCGAGCATGGCGCTGGCGCGAAACCGATCGCCCGAGTCGATTGCGACCAGGCGTACCACCTCGGCGCGACGGACCTGCGGATCGCCGGCACGCAGCGGGCGGATGTCGATGGCCACGGAACCGATGCGCATCGACGGGCCGGGGGCGAACGCGAGGTCGAGCGTCACCTGCCCGGTGGCACTGTCGATGACAACCCGGCTCTGCGGCATGCCGGCCCGCGCGTAACTCGCATCGCGGAGGCGGGTGACCACGGCGGCGAGGGTCGTGTCCAGACGCGTTCGATCGAACCGCTCCCCCTCCAGCGCGTACAGGGCCTCCGCGTACGGTCTCCCACCGGGGGCCGCCGCCGGAAGCCCGGAAATCCGCACGGTGTCGAGCACGGCCTCGGGCCCGGGGGCGATCACGAACACCACCGTGACGCCGTGCGGCTTTCGCTCGATCCGGGGCGTGACGGCGGCTTGAAACCACCCGGCCTGGCGGTGCAGGACCGCCAACCGCAGCGCATCGCGCCGCACTTCGAGCGAATCGACGCAGGGCGCGCGCCCCATGCGAAAAAGGCGCGTGACCACCCCCGGCTCATGGGTCACGATGCTGGCGGACAGCGTCAGGGCGTCGAACGCCGGACTCCCCTGCACGTGCACGCGGCGGATACGCTCCGACGCGTCGCACCGGGTGGCCCGCTGCGCGCCGGCCCGCGTGGCGGCCAGCACGACCGACAGCAGCAGGACGACGTACCGATAACGAACCAGGACCGGGGCGGAACCGAGCATTTCCGGCAATCTAATTCCACGCGTCATCCACCGTTCATGATCGCCGCGTACATTACGGCGCAGTTGCGTTGCTTTCTCGCCACTCGGAGTCGCCCATGTCGATGCTGTCCGCCGCTGCGGCCAGTGTGTTGATCAGCTGGCAGTCCCTCGTCGCCGCGTCGCCGACGGCAACGCCACCGTTGCGTCCGGACACGGCGCCGATCGCCGTGGTCGGTGACAGTGGGCGCATGGCACCGCCGGATGCAGGCCCCACCGTCCGTCCAGTGGCCCTGATGCGCCTGGTCAGGCCCGACTCGACGCCGCAGGATACCGTGGCCCGCCGGCGCGCCAAGGCCGTCGAGTACAGCGACGGGTACTACAAGCGGCTCGCGCTGCACAAGGCGCTCAGCTGGGCCATGCTGCCGCTCTTCGCGGCGTCGTACGTGTCCGGCGACCAGTTGCTCTCGAAGAACGACGCAGCGCCGCAGTGGGCCAAATCGGTGCATCCTGTAGCCGCCACCGGGGCCGCCGTCCTCTTCGGGGCCAATGCCTTCACCGGCGGCTGGAACCTGTGGGAGGGCCGCAAGGATCCCAGCGGGCGGACGCGCCGCATCATCCACAGCGTCCTGTTCACGGCCGCGAGCGGTGGCTTCGCCTACGCCGGCACGAGGCTTGCAGACGAGGCCGAAGAGTCGGCGGCCAAGCGCCGTGATCACCGCAATCTCGCGCTGGCCTCGATGGGCGTGTCGACAGCAAGCTGGCTCATCATGCTCATCGGCAACTGAGCGCCCATGCTCGACACTCTCACCACCCTGCTGCAACCGTGGGCCGACTACTACGCCGCCAGCGGTGTGCTGCCGACCGCGACGATCGCCATGCATCTGCTCGCGATCCTGGGCGGCGGCGGGATTGCCATTGGCACCGATCGGCAAGTGCTGCGCACCACGATCGCCGATCCGCAGGCCCTGCTCGCGACGGCCGACCAACTGCGCGGCGCTCATGGGGTCGTGATCGGCTCGCTGGCGGTCATCGTCGTCAGCGGACTGGCGTTGGCGGCAGCCGATCTCGGGACCTTCAGTACGCAACCGGTGTTCTGGGTGAAGATGGCGGCGTTCGCTGGCCTGCTGGCCAATGGCAGCGTGATGCGCCGTACCGAGTCCCGTGTCCTCGCCATGGTACAGCCCGTCACCGACACACCCGAACGGCCACCAGCCGTCACACCGGCCATGACGACGGCGTGGAACACCCTGCGTCGAGGGGCGTGGGGCAGTCTGGCCGGGTGGTTCGTGATCATGCTGCTCGGTGTGCTGGTCGCGAACAGCTGATGCTTCTCCTGCCACTCCAGGGTTTCCCATGACATCCATGACCCCCGACCGCGAGCCCGCCTGCACGGGGTGCTCTGCCCGTCGCGACTTCCTGCGTCAGGCGGTGGTCGCCGCGTCCGCCATCGCCGGCCTCTCCGTGGCAGCGCCGGCCCAGCTGCTGGCGGCGCTGGAATCACCCGCCGGTGGGCGGACCATTCGCTATCCGCTGCCCGCCGCCGATGGCGTCTCGATCGACAGCAGGAACGAAGTGATCCTGTGCCGGGCGGCCGGCAGCGTGTTCGCCTTCGCCCTCTCCTGTCCGCATCAGAACACGGCCCTGCGGGTGATGCCGAAGAACGCCGGCTTCCAGTGTCCGCGCCATAAGTCCAAGTACCAGCCCAACGGGACCTTCGTGAGTGGGCGGGCCACGCGCAACATGGACCGGCTGCAGATCGTACGTGAAGGCGACGTGCTGGTGGTCGATCCGGCCGTGGCCTTCGAAAGTGACACCGATCCGGCGGGGTGGGCTGCCGCCAAGGTTACCCTCACATGACCTCGACACCTTCTGGCTGTCTCGACTGCACCCGCCGCCAGTTCCTGGCCCTCGGCTCCCTGGCGGCCGTCTCCTCGTTCCTCGCCGCCTGCGGGTCGGACAGCAGCGAACCGACCGGCCTCGGTCAGGTGAACGTCACGGTGCGCCCGGGGGACTATCTGGCCCTTGCTGTCGTGGGCGGCATTGCCCGGGTGCAAGGCATCTCGGCTCCCGTCGCCCTGGTGCGGGCCACCGAGAGTTCGTATCGCGCCTTCTCGATGATCTGTCCGCACCAGGGTACCGTCATCGCGATTAGCGGCTCGGGCTTCCGTTGTCCCAATCATGGTGCAACGTTCAACGGCACGGGTGCCTGGACCGGCGGTGAGCGCACCTCGAGGCTGTTCGAACTCACGGTGAGTTCAAACGCGTCTGCCGGCACCATCACGATCTCCACCTGACCGCCATGCGTTCTGCAGTACTCGTCCACCGGGCCGCGATGGCGATCCCGGGACTCGCGGCCCTGTGCGCAGCCCCTTTCCTGCCTGTCGGTGTGGGCGCCCAGCAAGCGCCCCGGTCCACCGGCAGGCCGACCCCCCTCGAAGCCTCGGTCGACCGGCTGGCGACACACCCCGCCGTGAAGGCGGCCTTCGCCGCCCTGCAGCAGGACAATGCGTGGACGCTCGACCAGCAGGTGGGGCTCTGTCAGATCCCGGCGCCGCCGTTCAAGGAGCAGGCCCGCGCCGCCGCATACCGGGAGAGGCTCAGGGCCCTCGGTGTGCAGCATGTGCGCCTCGATGGCGAAGGCAACGTCATCGGTGAGATCAAGGGGGTGCGCCCTGGTCCCACGCTGCTGCTGGCCGGACACCTCGACACGGTCTTTCCCGAAGGCACCGATGTTTCCGTGAAGCGGGACGGCACGAAGCTCATCGGCCCCGGCATCGGCGACGACTGCCGCGGCCTGGCCGTGGTCCTGGCCGTCGCGAAGCAGGTCATCACGCACAAGGTGCCGTTTGCCGGCCGGCTGCTGGTGGTGGGCAACGTCGGCGAGGAAGGCCCCGGCAACCTGCGCGGAACGCGCGCGCTGTTCAGCGGTCCGCTCAAGGATTCCATCGACCTGTTCATCTCGGTCGATGGCACGGGGTACGGCATCACCAACGGCGGCGTTGGCAGCAACCGCTATCGTGTGCACTACAAGGGGCCCGGCGGACACAGCTACGGCGCCTTCGGCATGCCCAACCCGATGCACGCCATGGGGCGTGCCATCGCGAAGATCGCCGACCTCGAAGCCAGTACCAAGCCGAAGGTGACGTTCAACGTCGGCGTGGTGTCCGGGGGCACCTCGGTCAACTCCATCCCCTTCGAGGCGACCATGGAAATCGACCTGCGCAGCGAGTCCGCCGCAGCGCTGGCCGAGATCGATGTCCGCCTGCAGAAGGCGCTGCGGGAGGCTGTCCAGGAGGAGAAGGCGCGCTGGCCGAAGAGCAATGCCGCGCTCAATGTCGTGATCGACACGATCGGCATCCGCCCCGCCGGCGCCACGCCGGACACGGCCCTCATCGTGCGCACGTCGCTCGCGGCAGCCCGCACGATGAACATCTACACCCCGCTCACCACCTCGAGCACCGACGCCAACGTGCCCATGAACCTGGGCCGGCCTGCTGTGACGCTCGATGGCGGTGGCGTGGGGCGCGGCGCCCACTCACTCGACGAGAGCTACGACGACCGCACCGACGGCTTCAAGGGCCCGCAATATGTGCTGCTGGTGGTCCTTGGCCTGCTCGGCGTGAAGTAGTCGGCTACCGGAACAGTTCGGGCAGCGCCTCGACCGGCAAGGGTCGGGGCGTTTCATGCAGCCCGGCCCTCGCCGCCGCGACACCGAACAGCTCGGAGGCCGTCGCTCCAGCCGCCCGCAACTCGCGAATGGCGGTGTCGTGCCGGGCCTTGCTCAGCTTGCTGCCATCGGCGTGCACGAGCAGCATGTGATGCAGGAACGTCGGCGGCACCTCGCGCCCGAGCAGCGACCCGAGCTGCAGCTGCCGCCCGGTGCTGGCGAGCAGATCCTCGCCGCGGATGACCAGATCGATGCCGTGTGTCATGTCGTCGACGACCACCGCGAACTGGTAGGTCCACTGGTCGTGCCGATCGCGCACCAGTACATCGCCACACTGCTGCCACGGCGCCTGCGTCAGGGGCCCGAGGCGCAGATCGGTGAACGTGAACGATGCCGGGGCCAGCGTCACGCGGCGCGCGAAGGTGTCCCCCGGCGGTACGTTGGCGGTCCGACACGTGCCCGGGTAGCGCGGCTCCACGCCGGGGGCATGCGGCACCGCCATCGCGATGTCGCGCCGGGTGCAACGGCAGGCATACACCGCGGCCCGCGTCTCGAGCGAGACGAGGGCCGCCGCATAGCGGGCCGTTTGATTGGACTGGCGCGCCGGATGGCCCACCGCATCGGCGCGGAACGACGGAGTCGGCCACATGTCCGGGACGAGACCGAGCCAGTCCAGATCCTCGAGCAGAGCCGCCTCGTACTCGGGGCGCCAGCGCGTCCGGTCATGATCTTCAAGGCGCAGGACCACCTGACCACCATAGGCCCGGGCGATCCCCCAGACGTGCAGCGCATTCACCAGATGTCCGAGATGCAGAAAGCCCGTCGGGGCTGGCGCGAATCGGGTGCGCCAGCCATCGTGCGGAAGGCCCTCAACCATCCGGGAGCGCCAATCGGACCTTGCAGCCATGCCGGACGCTAGCCGCCCGCATCGCGCGCTTCAACAGGCGGCGACGCGCCGCTAGGCGAAGCGCGGTGGCCGAGGAGCCGTGCCGTCGTCCTGCCCCGTGGGCAGCATCACCGAGGGCGGATGCCGTTCGACCGGCACCTCATGCAGCAGGTCGGCCACCGTCGTCGTCTCGAACTTCGAGGACGCATGCCCCACGATGGACGTCCAGCGCCGATGCACGGCACACGGGTTGACCAGATCGCAGGGGCGGCTCTTCAGGAGGCACGCCGGCGCCCGCGCGTGATCGCGGAATGGGCTGATGACGCGTGCGAGCGTCAGCGTGTCGGGTGCGATGGCCAGCGTGAAGCCACCGGCGGCACCACGCGCGCTGTACACAATGCCGGCCTTGGCGAGCGCGTTCAGCGTCTTGGCGAGGTAGTTGCGCGGGGCCCCGAGTTCTGCGGCGATGGCATCGGCCGACAGGGCATGGGTGCTCTCATGACGAGCAAGAAACAACACAGCACGCAAGGCGTGTTCGGCAGTCGCAGAAATCATGGCAGGTCAGGCAAGCGTACAAGAGATTTCCCGCATACTACACAGACATTTGCTGGTAGGTTTCACGATCGACATCGGGAAACCCGCGGAGTTCGATCCTCCGCTCCCTACAATAACGTCCGGTGATCCCTGACGGGATCCCCGGTCCGCCTACTTCCAGCTGAGGATATCCGCATTGTCGCCCTCCCCGCCTGGTTTCCCGTCGGCCCCGTAGGACAGCAGGTCAAAGCCGGTCGGATTCACCCGCCCGGGGGCTTCGTACACATAGGGACGTCCCCACGGGTCGTCCGGGACGGCCTTCCGCACGTAGGGCTCGGTCCAATTGGCCGGCGGGTCGATCATCGGCTTCTGCCACAGGGCGCCGAGTCCCTGCGCGGTCGTGGGGTACCGCCCGTTGTCGAGACGGTAGGTATCGAGCGCCGTGGCGAGGCTCTCGATCTGCGCCCGCGCGGTCGCCACCTTGGCGTCGTCAACGTTCCGGAAGAGATTCGGCGCGACGAAGGTCGCCAGCACCGCGATGACCACGATCACCACGAGTACCTCGAGCAGCGTGAACCCCCGGCGCGATGCGCCACGGGGCCGCTCACTCACCGCGCGTACGCAGGCTGTCCGGCTCGAAGAGGCGCGGATCGACCCAGCCACTCACGTCGGTAGAACGGACCTGACGCCAGCCGGCCCGGTCGGTGCCCAGCATGGCGCGTGATGCCGGCTTGATGACACCGACCACTTCCCCGCCCCGGCTCGCATCCGCGCGTACGTTCACCCACGTGCGTGCCACGGCCGGAGTCCACTCGATACTGTCGCTGGATGCAATCAACGCTCCGTTCGCAGCGGCGGCGTAGCTCAGGGTGTCTGACGCCGTCGGCGCATCGGCCACAGTCGCCGAGCGTGGGGCACTCCCTGCCACGTCGCGCTGGGCCACCGCCATCGGCAGTGTGCTGGCGGTCGACCACTCCCTGGCGATGCCGTCAGCAGCCGACTCCAGCGCAGGGCCCGTGCGCCAGACACCGGCGGCCGCGCCGGCGACCAGCGCCAGTACCGCCGCGCCGCGCACCAGCTGCGGCGACACCCGGAATCGTGGCGCCAGCGGCCCACACCAGTGGCACGACGCGTCGAAACGATGCATGATGCCGCAGCCGCGGCAACGCGTGAGCTTCACCCGGTTGCCGCGCGCATCATGCAACGCAAAGGGGTGCGCACACCGCGGGCACTGGGAAGCCGCGATGAGCGCCTTGGATCCGCACTCAGTGCAACGAAGGTAGGCCATACGCAGGTCGGCCGGTGGACGTGAAATGCTGAACCGCTCCACTTTGTGACGGTTGACACTTCGATCCGTAACGTGGCCATGGGGAGAGGTTCACGCTACGTGACAGCGAGCAAGCGGCCCTAGCCAAGGTGGCGCGGCCGTGGGGACCTCCCGATCAGCGGCCGGCACCCCGCGCGCGTAAGGTACGCATTCCCCCTCACCCCCGCTGCTGTGGTGACCTCCCTGTTACTCCTGGCGCTGCTGCAACCCGTGCGCCCCATCCCCACCGCTTCCGGAGCGGGCGCGCGATCGGCCGCGCCGACACGATCCGGCGTTTACGATGGACGCGGTGGGAGTCTGGCGGTTGCCCTGCCTCGGGCTGAGGACGCGCCCACCGTGGATGGTCGGCTCGAGGAGCCCACCTGGCGCAGCGCGGCCGTGTTGACGGGATTCTCGCAGTTCTTCCCCACCGATGGCGTGACCGCCCAGGACAGTACGGAAGTGCTGGTATGGTACAGCGGCACGGCACTCCACGTCGGGATCCGGGCCTTCGCCCCACCGGGTTCCGTGCGCGCGACGCTGGCCGATCGCGACCGCATCAGTCAGGACGACAACATCCAGCTCTTTCTTGGCACGTACAACGACAGCCGGCAGGCCATGGTGTTTGCCGTCAACCCCTTCGGCATTCAGAGCGATGGTGTGCTCACCGAGACGGGCGCCGCCCAGGGTGGCGGTTTTTCCGGCGGCACCGCGCGCGCGAGGGAAAGTGCCGACCTTGCACCGGACTATGTCTGGCAATCGAAGGGACGCCTCACCGAGACCGGCTACGAGGTCGAGCTTGCCATTCCCTTCAAGAGCCTGCGCTACCGCGCGGGTGACGTGCAAACCTGGCAATTCAACGTCGTGCGCACGGTGCAAGCGACCGGTCACGAACAGACGTGGACGCCAGCCAAGCGCGCCAGCGCGAGCTTTCTCGCGCAATCGGGGACCCTCGGTGGCCTGCGCGAGCTGAAGCGCGGCCTCACCGTCGACCTCATTCCCACCCTCACGTCGAGTGCCACCGGCGCGCCGAACGCCGCGACACCCGACTGGCGCTACACCACCCAGCGTCCGGATGTCGGCGGCAGCGCCCGCTGGGGCATCACCAGCAACCTCACGCTCTCGGGCACGGTCAATCCGGATTTCTCGCAGGTCGAAGCGGACGCCACGCAGTTCGCCGCCGATCCGCGCAACGCGGTGTTCTTTCCCGAACGGCGCCCGTTCTTTCTCGAGAGTCAGGAGCAGTTCACCACCCCCAATCGCCTGATCTATACTCGGCGCATCTCGCAGCCGCAGTTCGCCACCAAGCTCACGGGCAAGTATCAGGGGTTCGACATCGGTGTGCTGTCGGCCATCGACAACCGCGAAGCCTCGGCGAGCGGTACGCAGACGCCGATCTTCAACATCCTGCGCCTGCAGCGCGACCTCGGCACCCAGAGCCGCCTTGGGCTGGTCTACACCGACAAGGCCGAAGGAGCCGACTGGAATCGTGTGCTGGGGCTGGACGGCCGCCTCGTGCGCGGGGTGTACAGCCTGCAGGCGCAGGGAGCGAGCAGCTTCACCCAGCGCGATGGCACGGTGCAGCGCGCCCCGCTGTGGGACGTGCAGCTGGCGCGCAATGGTCGGGCCTTCTACTCGCGCTACGTGTTCAACGGCATTGCGCCCGGTTTCGATGCACAAAGCGGCTTCATCGCCCGCACGGGCGTGTCCCAACTCTCGGCGACACATCGATGGAACCGCTTCGCGACACCCGGCTCGCTCGTCGAGGTCGTCAGCCCCGAGCTCTACACCGACGCGCGCTACCGCTATGACGATCTGGTCAATCGCCGTGCGGCCCAGGACGTCAAGCTGCACCTGCGCCTGAACGCCCGGTTGCGCGGCGGCTGGCAGGTGGGTGGCCAGTGGCTGCGCGAGGAGTTCGGCTACGATCGCGACCTCTACGCCAACTACGTGCTGCTCAAGCCGGCCGGCGGGGGGCGCGTGGACACCGCGTCCTACACCGGTACACCGCGGCTGCCGAACTACGACTGGGTGGCGTCCATCGGCACCCCGGAGTTCAAGCGCTTCAGCGCCTCCACGTTCGTGGCGTGGGGGCAGGATGAGAACTTCCAGGAGTGGAGCTCGGCCGACATCATCATCGCGAGCCTGACGCTCACGCTTCGCCCCACGGCGCAGCTGCGTCTGTCGGGAACGTGGGCCTACGACCAATTCAACCGCAAGACCGACGGCTCACGCGTACTCCTGCGCAACACCCCCCGCCTTCGCTCGGAGTACCAGCTCAACCGCCAGATGTTCATTCGCGTCATCGGCGAGTACTCGATCGTGCAGCAGGACTCCCTGCGCGACGACTCCCGCACCGAGCTCCCCATCTACCTGAGGCAGCGCGACGGCAGCCTCCGGCGCGCCGCCGCCTTCGAGCGCACACGCGTGCGGCTGGACGTGCTGTTCTCGTATCTCCCGACGCCCGGGACGGTGGTGTTCGTCGGCTATGGCGACCAGCTGCGCGCCGATCAGCCCAATGGCTCACGTACGCTGCAGCGCGCGAGCGACGTGTTCTTTGCCAAGCTGAGTTATCTCTTCCGGCTGCAATGAGGCTCGCCGAGGCAGGCTGCCGTTCCCCCCAAGGCATCAGGGCGAAGGGCGTCAGGTAGAAAGAGGGGCTCTTCGGGGTTTCGCGTGGGGTGGCGTACAGTTGGGCGGCGGCCGGAATCGCGCGCCCGCCGGCGGTCGGGAGCGTCAGGCGCCACCCTGGCATCACGCGCGGTGCGAATCGCGCCCGGTGGTGCGTGCCCGGCGCGATGGCGTCCTGCCCCCCGGCGGGGGGCGATCCACGACGGGAGGCCCTCCACCGGATCACCCCGGGTGCGCCACCCGCGGAGCGCGCATGGGTGGCCTGCTGCGCAGGGCGATCCTGCCGTGCTCCCGTTGTTGATCGCGACGCCGAAGGCGGCGCCCGCATCACGGCGCCCGCATCACGGCGCCCGCCTCGTTGCGCCCGCCTGGCCTGATATCCAGGGGACCGCGATGTGGCCAGACCAACCCACGCCAAACGCGGAAGCGCCGAAGAAGGCGGCAACGCCGTGGGGCGGCCAGGTTCCGACGGCCTCACCCGCGTGAGTCCTGTTCGGCGACGGCGCCGACGGGCACGGCGGCCCAGCTGTCCGGCCAGTTCGGCCGACCTCAACGGGACGGGGCGGCCGCCCGTCATATTCGCGGCGGCCGTTCGGCACCGACGCCCGCCTCCGTACTCGTCCCCTCACTGTTCCCGGTTCGTGTCGCCATCGGCTCCGACGCCGCCAGACGCCTCTGATCGTCCAACGCCCGCGCCCAGCGTCCCTGCTCGGCGGCTGCCGGGCCTCGTCACGCTTGGCGCGGCGGCCGTGCTCGCCGCGTACACGGCGGGGTTCGTGCGCACCAGGGCGGTCGTCGACGCCGCGGCCGCGCGAAACGTCCCGCGTGGTCGGCGGGCCGGGGCGCTGCCCGACGGAGCGGCCAAGGAAACCACGCCGCCGCCCCGCGCGGTGGACTCCACCGCCACTCCACCCACGCCTCGTGCGGCCACTGGCGTCACACCCGTGTCGACGGAGCGTCCGTCCGTTCGCGCCGCCGAGCGACCTGCCGCCACCGACGCAACCTCACCACCGGTCGCCACGACGCCGCCAACGGTCAGCGCACCAGTCCTGACGCCAGCCCCGGCCGCCGCCGCATCGGCGGCGCCCCCCACCACACCCGTCGCACTCGCCAGCCCGCCGACCGCGCTGCCCCCGTCCGACACGGCCGCCGCCGGCGCGGCGGCGAAAGCCCAAGCCACGGCGGCACCCGCCGGATGGCGTGACGGCACATGGTCTGGCTGGGGCACCTCGCGGCACGGCGACATCGAGGCGACGGTGCTCGTCGAGAAAGGGCGTATCACCGCGGCGGCCATCAGCCAGTGCCTCACGCGCTACTCGTGCTCGTGGATCGCCCACTTGCAGGGCCAAGTGGTGGCCCGGCAGAGCGCCGAGGTCGACAACGTCTCCGGCGCGACCGAGAGCGCCAACGCCTTCTACTATGCCGCGGTCGAAGCCCTGAAGAAGGCGAAGTGACGCGCCCCCCCCTGCGATTCGTCGAGCACGTCGCGGCGGCCATGGATACGGCCGTATCCATCCAGATTGCCGAGGCCACGGCGTCGTCCGTCAGCGACGCCGCGCTGTTGTCCCGCGCGCGACACGCCTTTCGTTGGTTCGATGAAGTCGAGGCCACCTGTTCCCGGTTCGATCCTGCGAGTGAGCTCGCGCGGCTCTCGCGTACCGCCTCGGCCTGGCCGTCGTTCATTCCGGTACGTCCCCTGCTCTTCGAGTTGCTGCAGCTGGCGATTGCGGTCGCGGCGGCCACCGACGGGGCCTTCGACCCCACGCTCGGTGCCGCGCTGCAGGCGCATGGCTTTGACCGACACTGGCGCACCGGTGAACGACTGCCGCCTGGGGCTGCGGAAGCCCGAGACGGCGGGACGTGGCGCGACCTCGTGCTCGACCCCGACCGTCGCGCGGTTGCTTTCAGGTGCCCACTCACGCTCGATCTGGGCGGTATCGCCAAGGGCTTCGCCATTGACCTGGCCGCACGGGACCTCGCCGATCTCCCACACCTCACGATCAATGCGGGCGGCGATCTGTATGCCCGCGGCCAGAGCCCCCTGGGCAGCCCCTGGCGCATCGGCATTCGTGACCCCCTGAACACGGGATGCCTGGCTGCACGGGTGACCGTGTCGAACGTCGCGGTCTGCACCAGCGGTACCGACCAGCGGCGCCGCGCCGACGGTGGCCATCATCTGCTCGATCCGCGCACCGGTCGATCGGCGCAATCGGCGGCAAGTGTGACTGTCCTCGCCCCTCTGACCGCATTGGCCGATGCGCTGGCCACCGCGGCATTTGTCCTTGGCCCCGGGGCGGGCCTGGCCCTGCTGGACCGGGAGCACGCCCAAGGGCTCTGCATCGACGCCGCGGGCGCGCGGCACACCACCGCCTGCTCGTCACATGGCACGTGGGAGTGGATCACGGACGACGCTGCGCTCCTGCCCTACCAGGTGGCACCACATGTTTCGCCCTGACGCCGCCCACCTGCGGCGCTGGGTACGCTCGCCCAAGGGACTGTTCGCCGGCATCCTGCTGCTGCTCACGCTACCATCCGCGCACGTCGCCGGGTGGGCCCTCGTGCTGCCGCCGCTTGCCGCCGCCATCCTCGTCGCCATGCTGCTCGACCTCCCGTTGCTGCGCTGGCGCGACGGCAGCTGGAGCCTCCCGGATGGTGCCCTGCTGACCGGTTGGCTTGTCGGACTGGTCCTCAGTCCCTACGTGGGCTGGCGCGTGGCCGCCGCGACGGGCGCGCTCGGCATCGTGGCCAAGCACCTGCTCCGCGTGAAGCGTGCGAACGTGCTCAATCCGGCCGCTGCCGGGTTGGTCGCCAGCTACTTCGCTTTCGACACGGGCCAGAACTGGTGGGGCGCCCTGCCGGAGTTGCCCACCGCCTGGATCGCACTCGTGCTGGTCACCGCGGCCTTCATGACGTGGCGCCTGAACAAGCTGACCCTGGCACTCGCCTTCCTCGGTGTGCACTTCACGCTGGCCACGGTGGCCGCCTACCTCGGTGACCCCGCTCGAGTGGCCGAGCTGTACCGGGCGCCGGACGTGCACATGGCACTGTTCTTCGCCGGCTTCATGGCCACCGACCCACCGACCTCCCCGCCGCACCCGCGTGAGCAACTGCACTACGGCGCCATCGCGGCCCTTGCCGGGTTCCTGCTGTACCTGAGCGTGGGCGCCGTGTACTTCCTGCTCGGCGGGCTGCTCGTCGCCAATCTCTGGGAGGGAGGGCGCAAGTGGCGCCGAGTGCGCGCACGCAGAGCGCCTGCGCGGTAACATTTCCCGATGCCGCCTGCCGACCGAGCAACCCGCGCGCAGTTCCGTCACCTCCAGTCATTCGACACCCGCTGGATGGATAACGACGCGTACGGGCACGTCAACAACGTGGTCTACTACAGCTTCTTCGACACGGCGGTCAACCGCTGGCTCATCGACCAGGGGCTGCTCGCCATCACCACAAGCGACGTCATCGCGCTGGTGGTGGAAACCGGGTGCTGCTACCACGCCCCGATCGCGTTCCCCGATCGGGTCACCGTCGGCTTGCGCGTCGGACGCCTCGGAACGTCCAGCGTTCGCTATGAGCTCGGCGTGTTCCGCAACGAGGACGTGGAGGCCAGCGCCAGCGGGCATTTCGTGCACGTGTACGTCGATCGGCAGACACGGCGGCCCACGCCCATCCCCGTCATCACGCGCGAGGCGCTCGACGCCCTGCAGTAACCGCGGCCGTCCGAGGTCGTGCTACTGCCGCACCGGCGTGGTACTCAGCGCCTTGGTGAGCCGGTAGAGGAACTCCTGCCCCTCGTAGTAGCTCTTCACCGCCATGCGTTCGTCTCGGCCGTGCGCGCGGGCATCCACCGTCGGGTCGCTGAACAATCCCGACACGCCGAACGCCGGTACACCGAGCGCGCGGAAGAACCGCGAGTCGGTGGCGCCGGTGCTCATGGTCGGAATGATCGGCATTGCTCCCCACAGCTCGGCGGTGATGCGCGTGACGTGCTGCATCACGTCGGGGAGCAACGCCGAGGCAGGCGTGGATGGACGCTGCGAGCGGATGAGCACCTGCACCGTGGTGTCGCCGATGGTCACGGCCAGGGCGTCCCGGACCTCGGTCGCCGTCTCCGAGGGAAGAATGCGGCAGTTCACGTTCGCCTCGGCAAGCTGCGGCAGGGCGTTGGTGGCGTGGCCACCCTTGAGTTCCGTGGCAACGCAGGTGGTGCGCAGCATGGCGTTGTAGCGCGGATCGGCGGTCACGGTGGCAATGGCCGCGACGTCGGCCGGGTTGGCGACGAGGGCAGCCATGGCCTTGCCCATCGCCGGCGTCTCGAGCTTGGCCGTCTCGGTGAAGAAGGCCCGCGTGACCTCGTTGAGTTTCACGGTGAACTGATGGCGCCCCACCTTGGCCAGGGCGTCGGCCAGGGACGTGATGGCGTTGTCACGGCGCGGCACTGACGAATGCCCGCCGGCGTTTGTGACGCGCAGTGTGATGTTGGTCGTGATCTTCTCGGCGGCTTGTACGCCGTTGAACAGCGGCGTGCCATTCCGCAACGTCCCGCCGCCCCCCTCATTGATCACCACCGCGGCATCGACCAGCGCGCGATGGTTCTTGAGCAGCCAGTCCACCCCGTTGAACGGACCGCTTTCCTCGTCCGCGGTGAGCGCGATGATGATGTCGCGATCGGGCACAAAACCTTCCTGCTTCATGCGGAACACGTTGGCCACGAAGATCGACGCCATCGCCTTGTCGTCGGCGGTGCCGCGTCCGTAGTAGTAGCCGTCCTTTTCCGTGAACACGAACGGATCGAGGTCGGGCGACCAGTCGGCCTTGAGCGCCTCGACCACATCGATGTGCGCCAGCAGGAGCAGCGGTTTCGGGGTACCGGCGCCGCCCTTGCCGCGGATGCGCGCCACGACGTTGTGCTTGGCAGGCTGCGGACCGCCCACGAAGATGTCGGCCTCGGGGACGCCCGCCGCCTTGAAGCGCGCCGCCATGGCGCGGGCGGCGGTGGTGATGTTCCCCGTCTCCACACCCGTGTTGATCTCGACAAGCTCCTTGTAGATCTCGCGCGCCAGCTGCTGGTGCGGCGTGAGCTGACCCGCCTTGAAGACCGCGCTGGCCGGCTGGGCTGCCAGCGCCGTGCCGGCGCCAGTGAGCGACGCGGCCATGAGGGCCGCGAGGAGACGGACGTGACGCATGACGGAGCTCCCAAGCTGAAGCGGAAACGGATGGTGGCGATCAGGACAGATCGGGGAGGAAGGCAGGCGGCCGACGCGGGCGCCCCTCGTCGGCAATGTACCGCTGCAGCAGTTCGTCGGCTGCCGGCACATACGCGTCCACCGGCGGCAGCCCGCCGTCGAGCAGTGGCCCCGTGTCCCGCAGCGCCTGCGCGATGGCGTGTGCGAGGGCGGCCACGTCGCCGTGACCGTGTACGCAGTCGTCGAGCAGCAGGAGGAGATGGTCGGCCAGCTCCGCTGGCGATGGCTCGCGTACGGAGCCCCAGCCAATCAGCTCGAGCGCGCGGGCCAGTGCCGGCGCCGCCCCGGGCCCGCCCGGGCGGGAATCCTCGACGAACCGGTCACGAAGGCGGGACAGCGTGAGCATGGGAAGACCGGACAGACGGTGAGCAAGGCGCGACGATGGCCACCTTCGCGGCGCGGTTCGTTGCACCGTAAGATATCCCGATGACTCCCTCCCTCCGCACGGTGCCGGTTCGCGCCAACGCATGGCAGACCACGTTGCAGACCACACGGCAGACCACATTGCAGACCACGTCTCGGAAGCAGCGCCGGAGCGGTGCCCGGCAGTGCCGCGGCACCGACACCGGTGTGCCGGCCAGGTTGCGCGGCTACGCCACCCCCGAGGCGATGCGCACGTGGGGGCGACCGTCCGGCAGTGCCCCGACGGAGACCATGGGCGCTGCCACCGTCAGGCCCGCCCCCGCCATGGGGCACACCGATCAGGTCGGCACCGGGTCGACGAGGAAGACGAAAGGCCTCAGCGCAGTGCAGGCCAACCCACTCCGACCCGTCGGGACGTTACCTGACGTCCCGACGGTCATTGCGCACGGGACACGGGTTCCGTGATGACGCCCCTGGTCAATCTGCAGGCCTACGAAGCCGCGGCGGCGGAACGGCTGCCGCGCATGGTCTACGACTACTACGCCGGTGGCGCCAACGACGAGATCCTGCTCCGTGCCTCGCGCACCGCGTGGGATGATATTCAGGTGCGCTACCGCGTCCTTCGCGATGTGTCCGACCGGTCGCTGTCCGTGCAAGTGGCTGGCCACGCCCTGGATTGGCCGGTGATCGTCGCCCCGATGGCCTTTCAACAGATGGCCACCCCCGAGGGCGAAGTGGCCACGGCGCGAGCCACGTGTGCCAGCGGTTGCGGCATGATCCTGTCCACGCTCTCCAACCGCACCATCGAAGCTGTGCGCGCAGCAACCACGGGGCTCCTCTGGTTTCAGTTGTACATCTACCGCGACCGTGGTATCACGGCCGACCTCGTGCGGCGCGCCGAGCGTGCAGGGTGCACCGGGCTGGTGCTCACGGTGGACACCCCCATCCTCGGGCGGCGCGAGCGCGATCTCCTCAACGGTTTTCATGTGCCCGCCGAGTTCGAGGCGCCCAACCTTGGCGTGAACATGCGCGACGCGCTCGCCAGCCGGCACAGCGCTGCCTCGGCGCTGGCGACGTTCATCGCCAACCACTGGGATGCCGGCATCGCATGGCGCGACCTGGCGTGGCTACAGTCCATCACCACGTTGCCCATTTATGTGAAGGGCGTGGTGCGCGGCGACGACGCCCGGCTGGCACTCGAGCACGGCGCCCGTGGCGTGATCGTCTCCAACCATGGGGGCCGTCAGCTGGACACGGCGGTGCCGACCGCGCGCGCGCTCCCTGAGGTGGCCGACGCCATGGCGGGTCGCGGTACGCTCCTCGTGGACGGCGGGATCCGCCGTGGCACCGACGTGCTCAAGGCGCTCGCCATGGGTGCCCACGCCGTGCTGCTGGGCAGGCCGCTGCTCTGGGGGCTGGCGGTGGAGGGCGAAACGGGCGCGCGCCGCGTGCTGGGGCTGCTGCGCGACGAGATCGACCTCGCGTTTGCCCTGGCCGGGGTGCGCGCCCCGGCCGAGGCGACGCGAGATCTCCTGGCGTGACGGGCGTGAGTTCCGCCCGCCAGACACCTTGAACGGATCGCGGACCGGGTCTGCAGCCGGTGCCCGTCTGCGCGATGCTTGCACCAGACGCTCCACCTCCTGCATCAGCTTCGCGTTCTCGAGCACGACCCCGTCCTTGCTGGTGTGCACGATACCCCGGGTGCGGATCATGGCGCCGTTCCGGTCGAGGGTGAGGTCCCCGAACGAGTAGAGGACCTTGAGGTTGGCCGCCGGGTTCCCGTCGACGATCAGCGGGTCGGCCTTGTACCCCGGGCGCACCAGGCCCAGCAGCGGCTCGCCCAAGGTACGGGCCGAGTTGTAGGTGGCCGACATGAGTACGTCGAGCGTTCTCATGCCCGTTTCGCGCTGCAGCTGCAGCTCGCGCACGGTGGAGAAGCCCGGCGTCGCCCAGATGTCGTTGTCGTCGGTCCCGAAGGCCACCCACCCGCCCCGCTTGTTGAACTCGTAGGTCAGATCGCCCTTCAGACGGTAGGCGTACGTCCAGTTGTACTCGTCGTCGCTGGTCCAGTCGTCGTGATACGCGCCGTGAAAGGCCGGATTGGGAAGATTCCAATTCCAGAGCACCTGATGCGTGTATCGATCCGTCCACGGCAGCGACGTGCTGCGCAGCAGGTCGCGATTGGCCTCGTACACCACCCGCGTGGGCAGCATGGTCACGCCACACTTCACGAGCGAGTCGGCGACGGCGTTCAGCAGCCGCTCCTTGTTGGCATACGTCCAGACCCGCTCGGCCTCACGGAAGCGGGCATTCTCGTTGTCGTACGCGTACGTCGGCGGAAAGTCCTGCGTGTGGCCGTCCAGCGACGACTCCGCGTAGCCGTAGTGATGCTCGATCATCGTCACGCCAGCGCCGGCGGCCCGGACGGCCTGCGTGACTGCCGTGTTGGCCGGCCGCAGGTGAAACGACGTGATCATGTTCCCTTCGATGCGGATGTCGTAGGGGCCGGCCGGCGGACCGCCGTGACCGGGAATCACCGTGGCGTTGCGAACGACCAGCGACGCGTGGGGCCCGGCTCCACGCTCGCCGAACGACTTCGTGACGACCGCACCCGTTGCCGCGGCGGGTCTCGCCTGCGCGTGCAGGGTCGTGAGTGGCAGCGGCGCGAGCGTGGCTGCCGCAGCGGCCATGGTCAGCGGGCGAAGCACGGAGCGCTCCAGAGTGAGAGGGGACGGAGGAGAACCGCGCGATACCATCCCGGCGGGTCGCTCTCCTCACGAATGGCAGGCGGCCACGGATCGACCAGCACGGGACGGAAACGGCTCGGATACGCCCCCGAGCGTCGTTCAGGATCCGTATCGTTTCCGGCTGCATCGGCCAGACCCGCGGCCCAATCGCGTTCACTCACCCCTCCCCGGCCCCTCTCGACGGCCCGACGCCGGACACAAGGGTTTCACTGATTGCGCCCCGCCGTGAGCGCGCGCCAGTTTCTCCGCATGGCACCGACGGCACCGCCCCCCGACACCCCCAAGGTCCCGCGCCGAGCGTGGCTGTTGTTCCTCGGCGTCGTGGTCGCGAACATCCTGCTCGTGCAGTATTGCGCACCGAAGGACGAGGCCACCACGCTGCCCTGGTCTCGCTTTCGCCAGGAGGTCGCCAACGGCAACGTCGCATCCATCGACGCCCGCGGCGACGTCATCGCCGGCCGCTTCATACGCCCAGTGCAATGGAAGGACCAGCGCGATACCACCGCCACCACACCGCGCAGCGTCACCACCTTCACCACCACCGTCCCCGCCTTCGCCGACCCCGGTCTCGAAGCGCTGCTCGCCGCCAAGGGCGTGGAGATCCGCGTCGTCTCCACGCAGGAAAAGACCTCCTTCGTCGGCATGCTGTTCAGCCTGGTGCCGACGCTGCTCTTCATCGGCGTCTATCTCTGGTTCTTCCGCCGCCTCGCGCGACAACCGGACATGGGCGCCGGCCTTCAGGGCTTCGGCCGCAGCACGGCGCGCCGCTTTGACACCACCAGCGACACCAAGGTCACCTTCGACGACGTCGCCGGCATTGACGAAGCGGAGAACGAGCTCAAGGAGGTCGTCGACTTCCTTCGCGACCCCGGGAAGTACACACGACTCGGTGGCACCGCGCCCAAGGGTGTCCTGCTCGTCGGTGCGCCGGGTACGGGCAAGACGTTGCTCGCCAAGGCTGTCGCCGGGGAGGCTGGTGTTCCCTTCTTCTCCATGAGTGCCGCCGAGTTCGTGGAAATGATCGTGGGCGTGGGCGCGGCGCGCGTGCGCGACCTCTTCAGACAGGCGCGCGAGAATGCACCCGCCATCCTTTTCATCGACGAACTGGACACCGTAGGCCGCGCGCGTGGGCAGTTCTCCATTGGCGGCACGAGCGAGCAGGAACAGACGCTCAACCAGATCCTCACCGAGATGGATGGCTTCTCCAGCCGTCAGGGAATCATCGTGCTGGCGGCCACCAACCAGCCCGACCTGCTCGACAAGGCATTGCTGCGTCCGGGGCGTTTCGACCGACGCGTGGTCGTGAACCTCCCCGACAAGACCGGGCGCGAAGCCATTCTGGCGGTACACACGCGCGGCGTCCCCCTCGCCCCCGATGTGCGGCTCGCCACTCTCGCCGCCGACACCCCGGGCCTGTCCGGCGCCGACATCCGCAATCTGGTCAACGAAGCCGCGCTCCTCGCCGCGCGCCGCGAACAGGATCATGTCACGCAGAAGGATTTTCTCGACGCGCTCGAGAAGATCATCCTCGGCCCTGAACGCCCGTTGCTGCTGAGCCCCGAAGACCGTGAGCGCATCGCCTATCATGAGGGTGGTCACGCCATCCTCGGCCTCGTCGTATCTGGCGCCGACCCCGTGCAGCGGGTGTCCATCGTGCCACGCGGACAGGCGCTGGGCGTCACCTATCAGCGCCCCGACAGCGATCGGTACAACTACCCCGAGGGCTACCTGCGCGCCCGCATCATTGGGGCGTTGGGGGGGCGGGCCGCTGAAGAGCTGGTGTACGGCACGAAGACCACCGGCGCCGAGAACGACATCGAACAGGTCACCCAGCTCGCGCGCAACATGGTCACGCGCTGGGGCATGAGCACGGCGCTCGGCATGGTGCAGCTCGCACCACGCGAAAATCCCTATCTGGGCACGGTGGCGGGGTTCCCGGGGCCACACCCGTACAGCGAACAGACGGCCGAGGCCATCGACGCCGAGGTGCAGCGCATCATCGCCGAGTGCCACGCCGAGGCCACACACCAGCTCACGGTACATCGCCCGGCACTCGACAGGCTCGCCGCGGCGCTGCTCACGCGCGAGACACTCGATGCCAGCGAGATTCTCGAGGTGACCGGCCTGCCGCCCGCCCCAGCCTTGCGCAGCGTCAAGCGACCGGGCTGACGCTCAAAGCAGCGTCGGATTGCGCTGCCATACGGCGATGGTCAGCGCGGTCGCGAACGACACCCAGCCGAGGTACGGTAGGAGCAGGAGCCCCGCGAGGCGGTCGTGTCGCCAGAAGGCGACCAGCGTGGCCAGGATCGCACTCCACAGCACCACCACCTCGGCGGTGGCCCACGGGCCGTCACGCCACACGAAGAACAACCATGTCCACAGCGCGTTGAGCACCAGCTGACCGCCATAGAGGGCCAGCGCCCCGCGTGCCGCCGTGAGGCCCGTGGCGCGCCAGACGCGGAACGCCGCCAGCGCCATGAGTACGTACAGCGTGCCCCACGCCGGGGCGAACAGCCACGGCGGCGGCGCCCACGCCGGCTTGTCGAGCACCGCGTAGAACGCGCCGGAGGTGCGCGACGCGAACGAGGCGGCGTACGCTGCCGTGAAGGTCACGGCGAACGCGCCCAACAGCGGGCGGGCGACGGGTGACCGGCCCTCCGACGGCGGCACCGCGCTAGGGGACACGGGTCCAGTTGCCACAGCGACTCACCTTGAATGCGAGGTCGGACGGGCCGATGGCGACGAGGGTTGGCGACGTCCCGGTGACGTTCTCGATCACGTCCCCCTCACCGCGCACGTTGCGCAGGCGCGCCCAATAGCAGTTCGTGCCGGTACCATCGGAACGCCATACGCCGGGCTGAATGTCGACGCCCACGAGATACACGCCATCGCCGAAGGGCGCCGTCACGCTCGTCGTGACCGGCCCGGTGACTTCGGTCCACGGGCCGCAGCGATTGGACTCGAACGCCACGTCGCTGGCCACGATCTCCACCAGACGGGGCCCGGCGCCGATGTCGTTCGCGATGATCGACGCCGCCGTCCCGGCGGTGTTGCGGAGTCGCGCCCAGTAGCACGAGCCGGTGGCCGCGTTGACGCTGCGATACCGCCCTGGCGGCACGTCGGTGCTCACCATGCGCGTCCCGCTGCCGAACGTGAAGGGCTGGATCGTGACCACCTGCGCGAAGGGCGGAAAGCTCCCTGCCCGGAACAGCAAGGTCGCGCTCGCGCCGGTGGTGCCGCGTACGCCCAGGCCCACGAAGGTGGCCACGCCATCGGTCACGGTGCGTGTCGTCACGCCCAGCAATGACGCGCCCGACACCGATGCGGTGACCGTGGTGGAACTGTTGCTGAGGACCGTGTTGCCCGCCGCGTCCTGCACCTGCACCACCGGCGGCGTGGTGAACGCCCCGCCGTTGAGCGCGCCCTCGGCGTTCTGCGTGATGGCGATGCGCACAGCGGGCCCGTGGGACACCACGAGCGCCACGGTGCCCTGTACCACGTTCGCTCCCGTGCCGGCACGGGCCGTGATGGTGGCCGGACCAGCAAGGATGCCCGTGATCTCCCCGCTCTCCGACACCCGCGCCACCGCGGGGGCCGAGGAATTCCAAGTCAGTGGGCCAGTCGCGATCGGCGCCCCGAACTGGTCGATGCCATGCACCTGCGCCGTGATGGAGGTGCCTGACACCAGCGACGGATTGGCCACCCGCAGCGAGAGCGTCGTGAGTACGGGCGCCGCGGTGACCGAAAGGCTCGCCGACGCGGTGAGGCCACCCGCGCTGGCCGAGATCGTGGCGCTGCCTGCCGCGACCGCGGTGACGAGGCCGGACGACGCCACCGTGGCGACTGCGGGGGCGCTCGAACTCCAGGCAACGGTACCGATCGCGATCGGCTGGCCGTTGCGGTCGCGCCCGGTGGCCGACGCCTGCGCCGTCTGACCGGCCACGAGCGTGCTGCGGTCGAGCGACACGGTGATCGACGCCAGCGCCGACGCAGCCGGCGGCGTCGTGGGTGGCGTGGGTGGCGCGACGGTGGGGTTGCCGCTGCCACCGCAGGCCGAAAGGGGCAGTCCGATCAGCACGTGAGCATACCAGAGGCGGTCGCGACGCATGCGGCAATCTACCCCGACCGCAAGCCCGTCGGCGAAGATCGCCAACGGCCTTTCATGTCGCAGCACCCGGCCGTCTGCCGTCCCGACCCGCCGCACACGCCGGAGCCGGGGAATGCTCGGGATAGATCGGGTCGTGAAACGCCGGAGCGGACCGCGCCGTGGAACGGGCGCGGTCAGCCTCGGTGGAGATGACCATCATCCGCGCTGGCGCAGCCTGACCGTCGCGCCGGCGATGGCAGGAACAGCCCGACGCCCCCATGGTGGGATGCGTCATCCCCCCGGCAACACCAGTTCGAAGGTGGATCCGTCTGGACCGCTCGCCGCGAGCGTCAACGTGCCGCCATGGGCATCGGCAATCCATGCGGCAATCGGAAGTCCGAGCCCGGCGCCGGTGATGTCACCCAAGCCCCCGCGATACGTGGTGTGCTGCACCCGCGGACTGCCACGCCCCGCCACGTTGGTCTTGTTATCGAGGGACTCGGACTCGGACACGTCGACGTACGCGAATATTCGGCTGTTGCGCGTAGCCTGCACCACCGCCTTCTGCAGCTCGGCCCCATAGACCTTGGGCATGATGCGGAAGAGCAGCTGTCCGGCCCGGACGGTGCGCCCCTCATCGATCGGTATCTCCTCGAGGAATCCCTTCTCCTGCGCCCGGATTTCGATGTTCCGGATGGAGCGGATCTGCGCCACATACTGCTTCTCGTACGAGGTGTCGATCACCACGGGGGTGGTGGCGAGGAAGCGGGCGGATTCCGCCTCGCCCGAGTCGGCCTTTCGGCATGCGGACAGGAGGGGCAGGACGGCGAGCCCGGCGAACAGTGTCTTGGCGTTCATGCGGGTTGAGCAGGTGGGGAGCGGCAGGTTGCAGCCGATGCACCGGTCAATCTCGGGCCTGGATCCTGACGGACAGCTCACAGCACGGGCGGGGGCCCGCCTCGCCGTGTCCCGACTTGCGGGCGGTTCCGTTCCCGGGACGAGACCGACCGGAACGGGGTGCGTCGGGCCATATCCGCCTGGCCACGGGCCCTGCGGTGGCGACGACGCCGACGGCCCGGCCTTTCCGCGGACAGCGGCGACCGCGGTCGCTCGAAACGCCGCTGGGACGGCATTCATGGGCCCGGGTCGGACTGCCGTGGGTACCGAAACGCAAACGGTCGCCATGTCCGGAAGAAGATCCGGGATACGGCGACCGAACACGACCACTTGTGTTGTCTTGCTCTATCTCCAATCGGGACGGCGGGATTCGAACCCGCGCCCCCCTGACCCCCCTACTCAAGGTTCAGCGCGCAAACCACGGCGCCAGAGGGCGTTAGCGGCCCCCTGAGTAGCGTTGTACGATGCATTCAGGGGGTCGCCAGCGCATGAACGCAGCGTGGACGGTACGCCACGTCGCACGCGACGTCATACACTGTTCAGCATGAGAAGGCTCGCAGGCCGAGGGCAAGCCCCGCGCCGGGCTGGTCGCCAACCTCAAGGCGGTGGGGCGGATGCCACCGCGAGGCGGAGGACATCGACGGACCTCACTGTCCCCCCGCCAGCAGTGCACCATACGCCGGAAGCTCCCGAGCCCTCAGTCGCTCGAAGCGTACGACGCCGGCTCCGTCGACCAGAATGTGGTCGGGCGTGCCGTAGGGCTGGAAGGCGGCCCCCGCCTCACCCCGCTTGTCCTGAAAAACCGGAAAGGAATATCGGCGCTCGCGCATCCATGCCATCAGCGAGGCGTCGACGTTGTCCGTGGTCACGGCCACCAGACGCACGCCGATTCGGGCGAGTTCTCCACTGACACGTTGCAGTTCGGGGAGCTCCTGCAGGGAGCCTCCGCACCACCGCGACCAGAACGCAAAGACGGTGGGCTGGCCGCCAACGAGGGACTCGAGACTCTGCTCCTTCCCTTCTGCGTCGACGAGCCGCACAATGCCCGGTAAGTGCCGACGGACGCCGTTCGCTGCCAGCCTGGCGCGCATGCTGTCGCTCGCCGCCCGCTCCCACACGGCCCACTCGCCGCTCTTCTCAAAGCGCGCGAAACGAGCACGCCACCCGTCACGTTGCTTGGCGGAAATCGAGGGGTCGGCTGAGGCAAATGCGGCTGCCCGCGCCGACTGGATGGTGTCGCCAATCGCAAGGTGCAGGTCGCTCAGCTCACCATACAGGTCGCTTCGCCAGGTCATTCGCGTTGCCACTGCCAGCGTGTCGGCGGCCGCGGCCTCGCGGCCGACGTTGCGCAGCGCGCGTCCGAGCGAGAGCAGTGTACTGGCCACGAACTGCGAGTGTTCACGCTGGGCTTGCGCGACCGTCAGGCCAAGTGGGCGGGTACTGTCCGACACGACGCCAAACCGCGCCAACTGATTCCGCATCATGGCTGCCCCTGTACCCGCCAGCGCCGGGGTTTCCGCGTATGCTCCACCGATGGGCGACTCAAAGTACCCGGGTGGGCCAAACGGCAGGAGTCGCTCCCCCCACGTCTTCAAGGCGCTCGCGTCCCGCGATTGACTGGCGATCACGAAGCCCTGGAGCGACAGCGCAGCGCGGTTGATGGTGTCGGTGTTCCAGAGGGTGTCGAGACGACGCAACCGCTCATCGCGCTCGCTGGTCCCCTGCAGCGCCTTCCACATTCTCCCCATGGCGAGCACGCGTGACTTGGGATGATCGTTCTCAAGACGTGTGGACCAATACTTGACTGCGAGCGAGTCGTCGACCGTCTCAGCGTATTGCAGCATGCCGGCCACCACGTCTTCACTTGCATCACGCACCGACCTGAGACGCACATCGAGCGTACGAAACGCGGATCGTTCAAGCGCCTGCACGCTATCCCGCCCAACAGGACCGACCAGTTCCTGTTCGTACAACAGCGCCGTCTCGCGGGCCTTGGGCGAATCTGGGTACTGCGTGCGCATCAGGCGCGCCGCCTCATGCGAAACGGCACGATTGCGAGCATAGAACACGTGCGCCTTCTGGAGCAGCGCCTGCAGCGTCGGGCGCGTGCGAGTGGAGTCGTACGCGAAGAGCTCCCACAACCGACCGCCGTTGGCATCGACCGCACTCCCGATGGTATCCTCCACAACGAACACGGCATATCGCGCATCGCGCGGTAGGATGAAATCCCCGCGGTACGTTCCGTCAGATCGGCGCACGAGGTTTGCGACGACGCGCTTCGGCAGTGTCCATTCGGGATAGTCTTCGTCCCGCGTCCGAATGTCGGCCCGAAGACGAAGCCGCGGCTGGCTCCCGAGCAGGCCCCCGCGAAACACCACTTCAATCCGCTCTCCGGGAATGGGCTGTGCCGGCGAAAACTGCAATGTCCCCACCGCCGTCGTGGCGCTCACGGGGCGCGTGGTGATTGCGGCCGTGACAATCGCCGCGACGGAGGCCGCGGCAGCCAGCCACGCAGTGACACGACGACGTCGTGCGCTCCTCGACCTGTCGAACGTCGCGAGGTGCTGCGGGGTTGTCTTCTCGCGCGGTGAAGGCGTGGGACCTGTGTTGGTGGCGAACGCATTCGGGTCAGGCGCGAGCGCGATGAGGAGGGCGCCGCAGCCTTCACATTCGGCTGCGTGATCGAGGACCGACGTTCGATCTCGCATCGGCGTCCCCTCAGCCACGGCGAGCAGGTCAGTCACGGACGGGTGCACCATCGAGCTGTTCATAGGGTCACCGAGAGTCAGAAAGGAGGTCACGGAGTTGCTTCATGGCCCGATGCAGGCGGACTTCCGAGGCGTTACGCGAGATGCCGAGTCGGCCGGCGATTTCCTCATGCGACAGGCCTTCGATCTCGCGGAGACGTACCACCGCCCTCGCGTGCTCCGGCAGCTCCTCAAGCGCCTTCGCGAGGGCCAGGCGCGCAAGGATCGCGGCGTCGTGGGGCGGCGCTTGCTGGGCCGCCGTATCGTCGACACGTCGTTCAGCGCGCAGGTGGGCGCGACGGCGCATCAGCGCCACGCGCATGGTCAGTCGGGAAAGCCACGCGTCGAAGCGACCGTGCTCTTCGTACTTGCCGAGAGCGACAGGCAGCGCGAGGAATACTTCCTGCACGACATCGTCGGCGTCATCCTCGGAGTCGGTCCCCCGGCGGGCCACCTGTCGGACCAGCGGCTCGTAGTCCCGGTAGAGACGTTCAAGCCGGTCCGCGTGACGCGGGGCGACATCGTCAGTGGGGGCGTACCCTTCGATCACGTTAGGCAATCGACGTTGGAGCCAAGGCCGAGGTCAGGACGCGTCATCATACTGTATCAATGCCACCGGAGCGGACGACCTTACCGGTGGACGACATTCGCGAGCCGCGTGAGCGGACTCGAGTATCCTGCGCGTGTCGCCGAGCGTGGCGTTTCCCCATCGCGAGGAGGACTCTCCACCAACCTGGGGCAGTTCAGCCGAGCACTATCACAACACTCGGTCAGACGCGTTGCTCGGGCAACCGAAGTTTGATGTCCGACGCCGGACGCTCGAACGCGTGCACACGGCGTAGCGCAGACTCCGCCGCGCTGTACGACGACCAGTCAATTCTCGCTACCACCCGCTGCGCAAATGCGAGCGTGGCAAGGAAGGGAGCGGGCTCATGCTGCCTGGAAAGCACACGCAGGCCCGTCAGATAATCATCCCGAAAGACAGATGGGATGATCATGCGTGTCTGGTTCTCTGCCACGAGCTCGGCATTCATGAAGGCCCTCGCCACACGCCCGTTGCCGTCATCGAACGGGTGGATCTCCGACAGCATGAACATGAGCATGGATGCCCGTTGGAACGGCGTGTCGAGGGCTCGGGCAATCTCGAAGCCACGTAGCAAGGTCCCCTCGACCAGATCCGGCTCGACGAATCGTGTATCGCCGGCCCGATTCGCCACCAGCTTGAATTGGCCAGGGCGCTTGTCCGGGCGTTCTCGAAGGATACGCGCATGCGCCTCCCGCAGCCGTTCGCGAAAACTCGCAAAGTCGTCGTGCTGCAGCGTGCTATGACGCATCCATGTCGCGTCCCCCACGATGGCGAAGGTCCCCAGAACGTCGTGCGCGTCAGCAGGGCGCGCCGTGGGGATGACGCCGTTGAAGACGATCTCACGTGCCTCGTCGACCTCGAACTCTGTTCCCTCGATGAAGTTGGAGAAGTAGGCATCGAAGAACGCGACGGTGCGGAACGCGGTCGGCGACGCATTGGGATCGACCGACTCTTGTGATTCGGCAGCGTGCCCGCGCAGCGCCGCAAAGAGCGTGTGGAAGAGCAGTTCGCGGTCGTGATCGTAGGGCCGTCCGGCCAAGCGGGCGATGGCGGTCGGAACGGTCGGTGTGCCCGCCCGCGAGCCAAGGATGACGCCGACCAGTCGGTCGAGTTTCTTCAGTGCTTCTTCAGCGAGAAGAGCGGGAGCCAAGCGGCGCGCGTCGTCCCGCAGGCGATTGAGGGCCGCCTCCCCTCCGCTCTGCCAGAATTTCTCCAGCCATTCCTCGACCTCCTGGTCCGTCATGACACGAGGGACGGATGATGTCCGTTTGCGTCCCGGCAGCAATACTTCGAGCAGGGCGCGCGGTACCGACGCGAGCGTCAACCCGTCCACAAAAGGACGGTCATCTTCTTGAGCCGCCGGCCCCTTGCTCATGCGAATGCGAAGGCCCGGCAGGTTCCGCTCGTAGCGTGCCGGGCCCGTCAAGAACACGCTGCCATCCTCAGCTGGACGAGCCTCGAGCGCCGTGCGGGCACTGATCGTCGCCTTTGGTGCGAGGAGACTCACGATGCGCCACAGGTGACGGCGCACAACCGCCTCGAGCGGTTCGTCCATGTTGGTGGTATAGACGCGCAGGCCGATCTCACGGAGCCGACCGGCCGCCACGTCCCGGCGCACGCGCGCACTGATGTCTGCCGAGCTCAGAAAGACAGTCGGCCATGCGGGCAGCGGCGTACGACGATTTTTCGGCATTAGCGAGCCGGTGACCGGAGCTCAGGAAGATTTCTGTGCGATAAGGACGCACAGTTGCAGATAACTATACAATAACAGAACATCAGGCACACTGCTACGAACCGCCCGTGACCCGTCGACACGGCAGATCGGCGGGGCAGCGACGCCGCGCACTTTCTTGGGGGACGCTCAGGATCGTCCCCCAAACGTACCCCAGCCCCGAGAACGCATGGCGCCTCGGGGCCGGAGGAAGTCGCTAACTTATTTTTTCTGCGAGCTTTATGACTAGTCGGGACGGCGGGATTCGAACCCGCGACCCCCTGAACCCCATTCAGGTGCGCTACCGGGCTGCGCTACGTCCCGTCGCAGCCTACACGCGCCGCGTACAGACCGAATAACGTAACCCGCTGCCACGCCCGGTACCAGCCCCCCGCATCGCCCCCTCGCACCACATCCCCAACCCGTTTGACAACCGCCTGCACGCCCCCACCTTGATGGTATGCCCACCCTTCTGCTGCTGTGGCTGACCGCCCTCGGCTTCGTCCCGAGCGCCGTCGGCGCCGCCGACCCCCCGGCCAGGAAGACCGTCGCGGTCCTCAACTTCGACAACAACACCGGCAAGGCCGACTACGACCACCTCGGCCAGGGCATGGCGGCCATGATGACGACCGACCTCGCCGCCGTCGACGACATCCAGCTGCTCGAGCGCCAGCGCCTCGCCGATGTCACCAAGGAGATCGACGCCCAGCGCTCGCGCTACTTCGACTCCACCACCGCCGTGAGGGTAGGCCGCCTCGCCGGCGCCCAGTACATCGTCATCGGTTCCCTTGCCGCCGTCGATCCGCAGATCCGCATCGATACCCGCATCGTGCGCGTCGAAACCGGTGCCATCGTCAAGTCGGCCAAGGTCACCGGCAAGCAGGAGGACTTCTTCGACCTTCAGAAACGCCTCACCCGCCAGCTCGTGAAGGATCTCGATATCGCCCTCTCCCCGGAGGATGAGGCGAAGCTCGAGGCCCGGCAGCAATCCAACCGCGTCGACGAACTCGAGGCCATGGTCCGGCTCTCCAACGCCATGAACCTCGCCGACGTGGGCGACTACGGCGCCGCCACTCTCAAGATCGCGCCGGTCGTGGCCAAATACCCCAACAGCACCTTCGTCAAGCTCACCGCCGACGAGATCAAGCGTCGCGCCTCCCGCAACACCGAGCAGAAGGCCAAGGAGAAGATCAACGGTGGCGTGAACAAGCTGATCAAGAAGAAATGGCCGCCCGCCGCCTAGCGTGAGCGGCGGGGCCGCGTGTGCCTAGCGGCGACCCGCCGACGCCAGTGCCTCATCGACCGCCTGCTTCAGCGTCTCCAGCTCCACGGGCTTGACCAGAACCCGGTGCGCCCGGGCCGCCGCCACCCGTTCGGGCGCGAGCCGATGACTGAACCCGGTGACGATCAACACCGGCAGGTCCCCGCGCAGCGCATGCACGGCCTCGGCCAGCATGTCCCCCGTCATCCCGGGCATGGTCTGGTCGGTGATCAGCAGATCGACCGCCGAGGGCTGCTCGCGAATGAACGCCAGCGCCGGCTCGGGATTGAGGAATACCCGCACCACACACCCGTGGTGCTGCAGGGCCCGCTCCACCACCCGCGCCACCGCCGGCTCGTCATCCACCACCACGATGGTCGCGGCTGCCGGCGCGCCGCGGTGCCGCACGTCGCCTCCGCCACCGGTGCGCACACCCGCATCGGCATGGGTGGGCATCGCAGGGGCCATCTCGTCGGCCACCACGGACTCGCGCGCCCCGCGCACCGCCACCACTTCCGCCGCGGCATCCTCCGGTTCGAGCAACGCCGTGGGATCGGTATCCTCGTCCCACAACCCCTCGATCACCGCGCGAGGGAAACGCAGCTCGAACGTGGTGCCCTGCCCCGGCTCACTCATCACCTCGGCGCGCCCTTGATGCGACACCACGATGCCATGCACCACCGCCATGCCGAGGCCGGTGCCCTCCCCCGTGGGCTTGGTGGTAAAGAACGGCTCGAAGATGCGCGCCCGCACATCGGCGCTCATGCCGTCGCCGGTATCGCGCACCTGCAGCACCACCACATCGCCCGTGGGGGCCGCCTGCCACGTCGGCACCGTGCGCCCCGACACGGCAATGGTCAGCACCCCATCGGTACGCGAGCGCATCGCATACTCGGCGTTCGACACGAGGTTGAGCAGCAACTGCTGCAACTGCGTCGGGTCGCCCATCACCAGCTGTTGCCGGTCGGCCCCCTCGACCACCAGGTGCACGGTGCGCGGCACCATGCGGCGCAGCAGCGGCTGCAGGTCGAGCACGAGGCGTGACAGGTTCACGTATTCGCGGGTGGGTGTCGACCGCCGACTGAACGTCAGGATCTGCCGCACGATGTCGCGCGCCCGGTCGCTGGCATCGAGAATGGCGCTCAGGTTGTCGTCGTTGCTGCGCCCTTGGCGCACGGCCGTGCGCGCCAGCTCCGCGTTGCCGCGAATGACCCCGAGCAGGTTGTTGAAGTCGTGAGCGACCCCCCCGGCCAGCGTACCGAGCGACTCGAGCTTCTGAGCCTCCCGCACCTGGGCCTCGAACCAGGCGCGCTCTGCCTCCGCCTTGCGCACCTCGGTCAGGTCGCGCACCACCACGTGCTGCAGCATCCGCGAGGCCGACGGGACGTCGGTCACCGTGTACTGCACGGGGATCGCCTCGTCGGCGCGGGCAATGCTCGCCTCCCGCGGGGTGATTGACGACGGCACGTTGCCCTCGACCGCCAGCAACTCGGCGAGGCGCCGCTGCTCCAGCGCGCCGGGGGTATCAGCGCCGAACAGCCGGGCCGCCACCGCGTTGGCTGCCTGCACCCGGCCATCCTCCAGCAGCAGGTGCCCATCCAGCGCCTGCTCGAAGATCGCCCGGAAACGTCGCTCGCTGTCGCGGGCGCGGCGTTCAATGGCCAGCCGCTGCTCGTTGCCATCACGAATGAGTTGCACACGCCACCGGTACGCCGCCGTCAGCACGAAGACGATGCCCACGACGTAGGCCAGCAGTGCCCCCGGGGTCCGCCACAGCGGCGTGCGAATGGAGAAGGCCTGGTACACGGGCCCATACTCGCGCCCCGCCCAGTCGATGGCCCACGCACTCACCACGTACGCGCCCGGCTGCAGGTTGCGGAACATGCGGGTGGAACCTTCCAGCCACTCACTGCCCGTGGTATCGGACACACCGGCTGCCAATCCCCAGCCGCCGGTGGGTCGCAGCCGCAGGCGGATGCGCGTGTCCTCTTCCCGGTGAAACGCCAGCAGCAGCGGGTCCACCTGCAGGTCGTTCTCCCTCGCCGTGAGCATCGTTCCGTCCGGCACGAGTCGTGAGCCGGTAACCGAGGTCACGCGCAGCAGCAGTCGCGCGCGCGGCAACGTAACCGCCTGTGCCACGTTCACCACGCCGACGCCGAGTTCGGTGCCGACCCAGAGCACCCCCGGTGTGCCACTTTCGGCCACCGTCACGGTCACACTCGACGGCAGACCATCGGCGTCGGACACCTGCGCGACCAGACGCCAGGAGGCAGGCGCCCCGTCGCCCACCTCGACCACGAGGATGCGCGAAAAGGTGCTCACGGCCACGCGTCCGTTGGGCAGGCACACCATGTCGGTCACGCCCGCGGTCAGCAGGTCGCGACGGATCTGCGGCGGGAGCAGCTGCCACCGTTGCGCGGGGGCCGCCGGCCGCCAGAAGAGCCCCCGCTCACTGTCGTGCGCGATCACCACCCCTCCACCGGGTGCCTCGACCGTGCAGAGACGACGCACCACCCCCGTACCCACCCCGACACTGCCGATGTCGGGGATCGGTTCCACCCGTGCGGCCCCCGTATCGACGACGAGCACCTGATGCGGCCCCCCCGCGTACAACACCCGACGGGTGCGCTCGATTCCGGCGCCAAGCCCCGTCACGTCACCCCGGACCGTCGGGAACGCCGGGCGCCAGCGTTCGCCATCCCACTGCCGCAGTCCGCTCGCGGTCGCCGCCAGCAGCGCGTGGGATCCATCGGGCAACGGCAGCCGCCGTACTTCGCGCACGTCGGCTCCCGCCAGTCCGTCGGCAAAAGGGGCGAACCCTGCGCCGGTGAACCGCCAGGGCACGCCCCTGGCAACGACCACGAGTTCGCCGTCACGCAGGGAATCCGTGCGAGTGGGCGGCGCGAGCGAGACCCGCGTCAGCTGCGACACGGGGCCGCTCGACGACCGCGTACCGAACGGATAGACGGACACGGCACCGCTCGCAGCAAAGTGTCGGAGCCCGAGCTCCTGCGTGGCGATCCATAGGTCGTCCCGCCCATATGCACCGCGATCGGCATGCAGGGCCGTGACATAGCCGGGATCGTCGGACGTGGTCAGCGGCAGGGCACCGGCAATGCTGTACGACAGGCGCGACAGGTACCCGCCGCGCGAGGAGACATAGACGGCCACGCCGCCACCATGGCCGGCGACCGTCGTGAGCAGCGTGACCGTGCCGTGTCGCACGGCACTGGCCGTGCGAACCTCGCGCCATTGCCCGCCGCGCAGGAGCGACACCCGGCCCCTGAGCCCACCAACCCACAGCTCGCGGGTGCCGTCAGCGCGTGGCACCCAGGCCAGCCGGGTGGCGTTGCGCGGCGCTCCAGCGACTCGCACGAACGTGTCCACTCCGTTGGTACGGCGCAGCACGAACACCCCGTCCGACCCCGCCACGTAGAGGCGACCGAGCGAATCACCAGGCGCCGGCAGCAGGAACTGCGCATCGGGCGTCCGCAGCCCTCGCCCCGAGCCGAACACGGTCCACTGGCCGCGCTGGAATCGCCCGACACCACCGAGCGAATTCGCCACCCACAGCTCGGCCTGCCCGTCGGGCCCCTCCGCCGACGCCACCATGGCCCCGATCGGTTCGAAGCCACTCGGCATGACGAGCGGCACCATGCGCGTCCCGTCGAAATACGACACGCCGCGCGCCGTGCCAGCGACGACGCGCTCGGTGCCGTCGATGGCGGTCGTGAGGCTGAGGCTGTACACCACCGACCCCAGGAGGCCTGCCCCGTCGCGGAAGACCACCAGCGAGTCGCCCCCGGCTCGCCGCAGCAGGCCGCGCCGAGTGCCGATCCACTGGGTGCCGTCGGCAGTGAACAGCAGTGAACGCACTTCCTGACTCTCGAACTCCGGCGGAAGCGCATCGCGACGCCACTGCCCGCCGGCATAGACGAACAGGCCGTCGTCCCCGCCAATCCACGGGACGCCCGCCGTATCGAAGACCATGGCAAACGCCGTGGACGCGCGCAGCCCCGCAGCCGCGTCAAAGCGACGCTCCGAGAGCGTCTGCAGCACGTGACCGGCCGGCGCGACCTGGGACAGATCCGGTACGATGGACGACTGGGCTGGCAGTGCGGCGGTCAGCCACCCCGACGCCAGCACCCCGCCGATGACCGCCGCCCAGTGGCCCCCTTTCCATGTGGGCCAGCGTCCAGCCCTATCGAAAATCACGGGCGGCGTCACGCACATCGGGGTGCATCGGCGGATACGCCGGATGTAGCGCCTCGAGTGTCTCGACAAGCATGCGGGCAATGAGGTAGTTGCGCACCGCCTTGTCATCCGACGGCACCACATACCAGGGGGCGGCCGGCGTGCTGCAGTGTGTCAGGACGTCACGATAGGCGTCGGTGTACGCGTCCCAGAGGGCCCGGCCGTCGAGATCCTCGAGGCGGAACTTCCAGTTCTTGCGCGGATCGTCGAGCCGGGCCTGCAGGCGCTCCCGCTGCTCCTCGCGCGAGACGTGCAGGAGGCACTTGCGGATCACCACGCCGTTCTGCGTCAGCATCTGTTCGAAGGCGTTGATCTGCGCGAAGCGCGGGCGCCACACACTCTCCGGCGCGATGGCCCGCACACGCACGGCCAGCACGTCCTCGTAATGCGAGCGGTTGAAGACGCCGATCATCCCGCGCGGGGGCACGACCTGATGCACGCGCCACAGGAAATCGTGCCGCAGTTCGAGCGGTGTCGGCGGACCGAACGCCGCCACCCGTACGCCGGTCGGATTGAAGGCGCCGTACACTGTCTTGATCACGCCATCCTTGCCCGACGCATCGCGCCCCTGGAGCACGAGCAGCAAGGCATGCCGGCCATCGGCATGAAAGGCATCCTGCAGGTCGGCGAGCTTGTCGAGCAGGACCCGCGTGGCCGCTTCCACGTCGCGCTTCTCCGGTGGGCCATCGAGGCGTGCGGCCTTGCTGCCCAGCGCGACCTTGTCTCCGGAAGCGACCGGCTCGAGCCGCAGCGACGCCCACGACCCGTTGGCCATCAGCCCGGATCCTGACGGGCACCGCGTCCACGCATGTCGGCCACCGGCAGCATGAACACCAGGTCACGGTCGGGCGTGGGGTCCTGCTTGGTGAACGCCCCGGGCACGAGGGTGCGGAACGCCTCCACCCCGCGGGCAAAGCGTTCCCGATCGGTCGGGGCCCCGTCGGGATCGGGGAACTCCATGCGTCCATGAACGACCACGCTGCGCCACGTGAACAGCCCCTCGACGTGATCCACCTCGAACGCGACCCAGGGATGGTGGGCCAGCACGTTCACCTTGGTCCCAAGCTGCGTGCGCCCGATGATGCACCCGTGCCGGTACACGTAGTGAATGGGTTCGATGTCGACCCGGTCACGGAAGGTGAACGCCAGCCGGCCGACGTGCTGCGACACGAGCAGCGCTTCACATTCAGCAGGGTCGAGCGCCCGGAAGACGGGGATGGTGCTCATGACTCCTCCAACGGTTCGTACGGTTCCATGTGAATGAGGACGCCGGCAGCGGCCGGCACCCGCTTCCGGATGGCACCCTTCACGCGCCCCGACAGAATGTGCGCGTCAAGCAGCGACAGCTGGGGATCCGCCTGCACGTGCAGGTCGACGTAGAAGGCCGTCCCCGACTTGCGGATCTTCAGTTTTTCGATGGCCAGCACCCCCGCGGTTGCCAGCGCCGCCGACGACACCGCATCCTGCAGCGCCGTGCCGGGGGCGCGATCCATCAGGTCGTGCGCGGCGGTGCGCAGAATGAGCCCGCCGTTCACCGCAATGACCGCCGCCGCCACCAGCGCCGCCCAGTCGTCGGCCGGCTCCCAGCCCGGCCCGCCGATGATGGCCACCGCGATACCGATGAAGGCCGCCGCCGACGTGATGGCGTCCGCCCGATGATGCCAGGCATCGGCCGCCACCGCCGTGCTGCCCGAGGCCTCGCTGGCGGCCAGCACTCGCTTGGCCAGGATCTCCTTGACCACGATCACCAGCGCCAGTACGCCCAGCGTCCATGGGGCCGGTGCATGATGCGGCGTACGGATCTCCTGCGCCGCCTCGATGGCGATGCCGATTGCCGCCCCGAGCATCAGCGCCGCGACCACGGCCCCGGCCAGTGCCTCGGCGCGCCCGTACCCAAACGGATACCGCTCGTCGGGATCGCGACTGGCAATGCGCAGGCCGCTCCACACCACCAGCGACCCGATCATGTCGGTCGAACTCTCGATCGCGTCGGCGACCAGCGCGTAGGCATTGCCCAGTAGTCCGGCCACCAGCTTCACGACGGCCAGCAGCGCGTTGACCACCAACCCGAGCTGCGCCAGGCGCTGCGAGGACGCTGAGGAAGACACCGGAGCGGTCGACGTGGTCATCAGGTGAAATATGCAGCGCCGTGCCTTGACCGGTTACATTCCCGCTCGCATGAGTGATGCCACCGCCCCGCGCGTTCCGACTTTCTCGCACCGGCTCGAGTACTACGGCACCCGCGCCGCCGTGGCGGCACTGCACCTCGTGGGGTGGCGCGCCGCCAGCTGGCTCGGCGGGCGGCTCGCACGCCTGGCGTACAAACCGCTCGGCATCCGCCGAGGCGTGGTGGAACGGCAGATCGCGGCCGCGTTTCCAGCGCTTTCCCCCGACACCGTCCGCGACCTCGCCGGCCGGTCGTACGAAAGCCTCGGGCGCACGTCCATCGAGACGGCCGTGCTCCCCGGCACCTCGCGAGAGGAAATCCTTGCTCGGGTGGAGCGCGTGGTGGGGTGGGAGCATGTCGAAGCCGCGCAGGCTCTGGGCAAGGGCACGATCCTGGTGACGGGGCACCTCGGCAACTGGGAGTTCGGCGGTGCGTATTTTGCCGCACGCGGCGTCCCGCTCGACGTGGTGGCCCGCGGCATGGCCAATCCGATCTTCGAAGCCTACGTGAATGAGACGCGGCAGCGTATCGGCATGGAGGTCATTCACGATCGGGATGCGGTGCGCCGCACCCCGCGGTCGCTGCGCGACAATCGCGCGGTGGCGTTCGTGAGCGATCATGATGCCCTCGGGCTGGCCAGCACGTTCGTCCCTTTTTTCGGGCGCCCCGCCAAGACGCCGCGTGGGCCGGCCGTGTTCGCGCTGCGGTTCGATGCCCCCGTGCTGTTCATCGCCGTGGTGCGCCAGCCGAGCGGCCGCTACGCCGTGTACGTAGAACCGGTCGTGGTTGCGCGCACGGGTGATCGCGAGGCCGATATCGATGCCATCGTGCTGCGCTTCACCCAGATGCTCGAAGACAAGATCCGGGGGTACCCGGAGCAGTACTTCTGGCAGCATCGCCGGTGGCGGCGTCAGCCACCCGACACGCCCCCCCACTTGGGCGAACCCTGATGGGCCGCCTCCGCTGGCCGACGCTGACGTCCGGGTGGCGCCGCTGGGTGCGTCGTGTGGGCGTCGTGGGGCTCATCGCGGCGCTCGCCCCCGTGCCCCTCATCGCCCTGTTCTCCCTGGTCAATCCGCCGGTCACGGCGGTGATGCTCGCGCGGGTCACCGATCGGCTCGTGAAGGGTGAGCGGCCCATCTGGCCCGAGCATCACCCCGTGCCCCGCACGCAGATGTCAGCCAACCTGCGCCGGGCGGTGCTGGCCTCGGAGGACGACCGGTTCTACCTGCACCACGGCATCGACTTCGTGGAGATCGAGAACGCGCTCGAACGGCGCCGGCGCGGCGGTCGGTTGCGTGGGGCCAGCACACTCACCCAGCAGGTGGCAAAGAACATCTTCCTGTGGAACGGCCGCTCCTTCGTACGGAAGGGGCTCGAGGCCTACCTCACGCTCTGGCTGGAGCTCATCCTGAGCAAGGAACGCATCCTCGACCTGTACCTCAACCTCGCCGAGTGGGGGCCGAACCAGTTCGGCGCCGAGGCGGGCGCACGGGTGCACTTCGGCAAGAGCGCGGCCACACTCACGCGCGACGAGGCGGCCCGCATGGCGGCGATCCTGCCCGCCCCGCGGCGGTGGTCACCACGCGGCAGCATCGCCAGCCGCCGTGCGGCGTCGGTACTGCAGCGTATGCAGTATCCCGCGCCCAGGACCGAACCACCAGCACCCACCCGCCGCAAGCGCCCGGGCTGAACCCACACGAAGCAACGGCAGCCCGTGCGGGGGAGGCCGGCATGCTGCGGCCCGATCTCAGGTGCCGATCACGAGCCCGCCGTCCACGGCCAGAATGGCACCGTTGATGAAGGCCGCCGCGTCGCTCACCAGAAAGCAGTACGCGTTGGCGACATCGTCGGGCGAGCCCAATCGTCCCACCGGCGTGTGCGCTTTCATGGCGTCGAGCACCGTCGCCGGCATGCTGGCCGTCATGTCGGTGGCGATGAACCCCGGCGCAACGGCGTTGACGGTAATACCGCGGCGCCCCAACTCGCGCGCCCACACCTGCGTCATGCCAATGACCCCCGCCTTGGTGGCCACGTAATTGGTCTGCCCGAAATTGCCGTTGCGTGCCACCACCGATGACGCATTCACGATGCGGCCGCCGCCGCGCGTGAGCAGGTGCGGCACCACGGCCTGCGTGCAGGTGTAGACGCCCTTGAGATTCACAGCCACGACCGCGTCGAAGTCGGCCTCGCGCATGCCACCCACCACGGCGCCATCCTTTACCTTCACCAGCTGGGCGTCCCGCGTGATTCCGGCGTTGTTGATGAGAATATCAATGCCCCCGAACCGCGCCAGCGTCGCCGCCACGGCGGCATCAACGCTCGCCCGATCAGTAACGTCGGTCACCACGAACAGCACATCATGACCAGCCGCGGCAAGTGCAGCGGCAGCGCGTTCACCCGCCGCGGGCACGCGGTCCCAGATGGCCACCTGTGCACCGCTGTCGGCGAGTCGTGTGGCGGTCGCCAGACCAATACCGTTGGCGCCGCCAGTCACGATGGCCACGCGGTTGTCGAAAGAGATCTGCATACCGCTATCCTACCGTACCAGGGGAGCGGCAACCAGCGCCGCGTTTCGCTTGGTGTGCTTCGGACCGCTGGTTACACTCCGGTACTCTGCGCGCCGGTCGCGCGCCTTTCCAATTCGTCTCCGATGCCGATGCGTCTTTCCGTGCTGTCCGCAGCGACTGCGCTGCTCACTGCCACCGTTGCCCTTCCGCTGGCCGCCCAACCGAAAACCGGGGGCACCGCGCGTGCTCCGGCGGCCAAAGCGAGCCCCTCCGATACGACGCGCACGCGCCCTGCGGGCGCCCTGGGGTCGCAGTCGGGCGATCGGCATCTCGCCTTCCGCAACACCGGCAGCGACCTCGACTCGCTCTGGCCCCCAAGGATGCCGGCGCCGTTGCCCGGGTCCATCCTGCCGGCGAAGCGTATCATTGCCTTCTACGGCAATCCGCTCAGCACGCGCATGGGCATCCTTGGCGAGTTCGAGACCGGCGAGATGCTGCGCAAGCTCGACGCCGAAGTGGCGGAGTGGAACAGGCTCGATCCGGCGCATCCGGTGCAGCCTGCGCTGCACCTCATCGCCATGGTGGCCAACCCGCATCCGGGCCCCAGCGGCAAGTACCGTACGCGCATGGACAGCACCCTCATCGAAAAGGTGTACGGCTGGGCGAAGAGCCGCAACGCGCTGCTCTTCGTGGACCTGCAGATCGGGCAGAGCACCCTCGAGGAGGAGCTGCCGTGGATCGAGAAGTTCCTCATGCGCCCCGATGTGCACCTCGGCATCGACCCCGAGTTCGCCATGAAGCGCAGCGGCGGCATTCCCGGCAAACGGGTGGGCTCGTACGACGCCGCCGACATCAACTACGCCATTCGGTTCCTCGCCAATCTGGTGGAGAAGCACAACCTGCCGCCCAAGGTGCTGGTCGTGCACCGCTTCACGCAGAAGGGCGTCACGAACTACAAGGACATCCGGCTCGACCCCCGGGTGCAGTTCGTGATGCAGATGGACGGGTTCGGCGCACCGTGGCTCAAGCGCGACTCGTACTACAGCTACATCAAGAAGGAGCCCGTACAGTTCGCCGGCTGGAAGCAGTTCACCAAGCCCAAGAACGACAAGCCGGCCACGTCGCGCGAGTCCATCTTGCGGCTCTGGCCGGTGCCGCTGTACATCCAACTGCAATAGTGGGCTGCACGCGCTGGGCTCACGGTACACCACCCCGAAGTCGAGACGGGCGAGATGCGACGTGACGAACGGTCGAAAGGGATGACCCGCCGCGATGCGGTCAAGTCGTTGGGCGCGGCCACGGTCGCGGGAGCGAGTGGCACCATGCTACTGCCACAGGCGGCCGACGCCGCAGCGGTGTCCCCGCATGCCGGCCGTCTGCGGCAGTCCGTGGCACGCTGGTGCTTTGCGCGCACCCCCATTGCCGAGCTGTGCGCGGCCGTGAAACCCATGGGGCTCGTGGGGGTGGACCTGCTGGGCCCCGAGGAGTGGGCCGTGCCGGCGCAGTTCGGCCTCGCGTGCACCATGGGCAACAGCTGGGGCAGCATTCCCGTGGGCTTCAACCGCCTCGATCACCACGACAAGCTCGTGGCCGATGGGCAGGCCTACATCCCCAAGGCCGCCGCCGCCGGGGTGAAGAAGATCGTGGTGTTCAGCGGCAATCGCGCCGGGCTCTCCGATGGCGATGGCATCGCCAACTGCATCACCGGGCTGGCGCGACTCATGCCGGTGGCCGCGCAGCACGGCGTGGTGCTCTGCATGGAAATGCTCAACAGCAAGGTCGACCACAAGGACTATCACGCCGACCACACCGCGTGGGCCGTCGAGGTGGCCAAGGGCGTGAACAGCCCGAACTTCCGGTTGCTGTACGACATCTACCACATGCAAGTCATGGAAGGCGATGTCCTTGCCACCATCAAGGCCAACCTGCCGTGGATCGCGCACTTCCACACGGCGGGTGTCCCGGGGCGCAACGAGATCGACGGCGCGCAGGAGCTCAACTATCGCGGCATCGCCGAGTACATCGCGGGCACCGGGTTCGGCGGCGTGTTCGCCCACGAGTTCATCCCCAAGCGCGACGGCATGACCTCGCTGCGCGAAGCGGTGATTACCTGCACGGTGTGACCGGCGCGTGTTTGCGGAAGTGACCGAGCTCGCGGGGCACCAACCGGTGCTGCGCGAGCTCATTCGCTTGGCCTTCGAGGAGCGCCTCGGCCCGGTGGAGCTGGCGTTGGACTTCCATCGGGGCTGGAACGGTGGCTGGCGCTGCCGCGCGACGGTCGCCGGCAAGCGCCCGCTCGACTTTGCGCTGCTCACCGGTCCGCAGGATGCGCTCCTGGCCCTCCCGGTACCCCTGCCCGATGGCTGGCGCCGGCGTGGGGTGGCGGCCAGCGATGGGTCGCGCTGGACGACCGATTCCGAGGGGCTCCCGGCCCCCGTGTCGCAAGGCGGGCCCGCGTCCTACTGAAAAACCCGTTGACAAAAATCATACCGCACTGCATCCTACTGATGTTTCCGTACCGACCTTTCCGTACTTGAGCCCGCCATGACCGATTATCACTTCCCGCCCCGCGAACTGGCCGTCATGTCGGTGCTCTGGCGCCTCTCGTCGGCCACGGTCGCCGAGGTGCGCGAACAGCTCGACGAAGACCTCGCCTACACCTCGGTGCTGTCGGCGCTGCAGCTCCTCGAGGACAAGGGCTACGTGCGCCACGAACCCGAGGGGCGGGCCTATCGCTACTTCCCCACCGTGCCCGCCGACCGGGCCGGCCGGAGCGCGATCTCCCGTATCAGGGACGCCATCTTCCAGGGGTCCTCCGAGCGACTCTTCGCCCAGCTCGTTTCTGACCGGGATCTGAGTCGCGACGAGCTCGAACGCATGCGCGCCCTCCTCGCCGAGCGCCTCGGCGACGACCATGGAGGCAACGGCTGATGCCCAGCCTCGCTGAACTGGCGCCGCTGGTTGCGTCGTGGATGGCGGCCGCCGCCCTCGTCTCGGCGCTGTTGGCTGCCGCTGCGCTGCTCGTGCAGCGCCTGGTGTCGGGCACGTTTCCCGTGCGCGTGATCTGGAGCGTGGCCCTCCTGTTCGCTGTGGGATTGTCGTTCACCCAACCATGGCGGCGCGTAGCGTCCTCGTTGCCGGTGGCCGCATCGGTTGCGACGGCCACGACGCTCGCGGCGCCGGTGGCTACCCCGGCGCCGTGGCGTGAGGGGTGGGAGCGCGCCGCCGGTTTCGCGGGGATGGCCACCCACGGAATGGGTGTGCTGACCTACCGCACGTCGCGCCTTACCGCCGACCTCGCGCGCCAGGCGCCGATGCCCGTGCAACTCGCCCTGGTGCTGCTCTGGCCCACCTCGATGCTCGTGGTGGGATTGGCGCTGGCCGCCACCTATCGACGGCATCGCCGCCTCGTGGCCAGCGCCGAGCAGCGCACGGTACACGACGTGTCCGTGCGGGTGAGCGACGACCTGGGTCCGCTCGTCATCGGGGCCCGTTCCGCGCAGATCATCGTGCCCCGCTGGCTGCTGGCCCGCAGCGACGAGGAGCAGCGTCTGGTGGTGCTGCACGAACGCGCGCATGTAGAGGCGCGCGATCCGCTGCTGCTGCTGGCCGGCTGCCTGGCCGCGGCCGCTATGCCGTGGAATCCCGCAAGCTGGTTCATGCTGGCCCGCCTGCGTCTCGCCATCGAACTCGACTGCGACGCGCGTCTGCTGGCCCGCGGGGCGTCGCCGCGGCGCTATGGCCAGTTGCTCATCGAATTGTCTGCTGCTCCCCCGCTCCGCCGCCGTCTGCAGAGTGCCCCGGCGTTTTCCTATCGCGCGTCCCACCTCGAACGGAGATTGCACACCATGACCGCTCGCCCGCCCATGTTCCGCGGCCCCCGTCGCACCCTCGCTCTTGTGGTGGCCACGGCGGCCGCCGTGGCCGCTTGCGGCAGCGAACTGCCCACCAGCGCCGAGCTTGAAGGGATGGACGTGGCGGCAGCCACGCAGCGGCTCGAGCGCATTGGTACACCGACCGAGCGGCGCTACTTCATCGATGGGCGCGCCGTGAGCGAGTCCGACGCCAAGGCGCTCCCTGCCGAGCGCCTGGCCGCGATCGAGATCGTGAAGGAACCGCGGGGGGTGCAGGCTATCCGCCTGCGCACACGCACGGCCACGAATGAGAGCGCGGCGGCCCCGGCCGGCAGCCCCCCGGTGGTCTCGATGGAAATCCGGAGCATCGACAGCACCGCGACCGCGCTGCGGGTGGCCACGACGGCGGCGGGGCTGGCCGCGCGGACCGACAGCACCGGTGTCCGGGTGAGGATGCGCGACGTGGTCATGCTGCGCCAGGACGGCTCCGGCGACAGCACCCGCGTGCTGCTGCGAGGCGGCGACAGCGTGCGCTGGGAGCCGGCGAAGCAGAAGTTCGAGGGTGTCGTGATGCTCGACGGCGTGCCCGCCGATGAAAGCGTCTTGCGCACGCTGCCGCCCGACCGCATCGAACGCATCGAGGTCATCAAGGGCGCCGCCGCCGAGAAGCTCTACGGCCCGAAGGGGGCCCACGGCGCCATCGTCATCACGACCAAGAAGTGAGTCGTGACCCGCTCCGTCAGTAGGCCACCCGTTCGATGTCGGTGTGCGTGAACGGGTCGCCGACCGCGAGCAGCGGCTCCCCCATCTCGCTCGCCAGCGCATAGGCGAAGCAGTCGCCCATCGTCAGCGCCGCCACATGCCGCCCGCGCCCGTAGGTGCGGGCGGCTTCGCGTGCCCGGTGCGCCTGCGACTCCGCGAACGGCACCACCAGCACCTCGAGCTCGCGCAGCAGCGCATCCAGCTCGAGGTCGCTCCCGCCCTGTCGCTCGGCCAGCAGCACCATGGCCGCCTCCACCACCGACGCCGCCGAGATGGCCCGCACCGGGTCGCGAACGATGGCGGCATGCAGCAGCGGCGCGTCGGCCGTATTGCGCCACAGGGCCACCAGCGCCGATGTGGACAGGATCATCTCGGCACCCCCCGCTCGTCGTAGGCGAGCAATTCTTCCATGGTGCGCCCCTCCACCAGCGGGGTGGCGTGGATGCGCTCCTGAATGCGCTCGATCCGCGCCCACGACCGCTCCACGGCGCCCATGCGCCGCAGACGCTCCCGCGTGAGCCGTTCGCGCACGGCGTGGTGGATGGCGTCGGTGATGCTTTCGTTGGTCAGCTCGGCGAGCTCGCGCACCAGCCGTTCGGCTTCGGCACTCTTGATGTTGATGGCCATGGAAGAAGTATGCTGACGCTTCTTTAAGTCAACAAGACGACAAAATGCGTGCCGGCGCTTGATTTTCGGCGGGAGCCGGCCGATGCTCCTACGTATGACCGCGATGCAGCTGGCCTCGGCGCGACTCATTAGCCTGCTTCCCCTCGGCGTAACGCTTCTTGTTACGGCGATTCTTGTCGTACTTAGCATCCGGGAGCAGGGCCGCACCGTCGTCAGCATGTGACGCACACCGCCGCCCCTCCCGACACCACACGGGAGGCGGCGACCTGGTCGATACGACACGGGCCCCTCCCACGGAGG